>DASXJR010000072.1:0-15382 GCA_036497285.1 Jatrophihabitans sp. | reverse complement strand
GAAGATGCCGCTTGTCAACGCGCCCGGATAGTCCGACAGCGTCTCCACGTTCGTGCCGTTGCTGGCGAGAAACGTGTATGTGCCACTGCTCGCCACGCTGGTGAGCGTGTACGACCACTCGCGCGCGTATCCGCCGACCATTCCGGCGAGGTCCTGCCGCTGCACCTTGACGCCGACCGGGATCGCATTGCCGTACGCGTCGGTCGTTCCCGACACGGACGCCATCGACGCGACCAATGTGGTTACAAAGGTTGTGATCTGCACCTTGCCGGCCGCGCCCGCACCACCGACCGACGTGTTGCCGCTCGACGCGTTCCGGTTACCCCCGCCGCCGCCCCCGCCAGGAACCGCGCCAGCCGTGCCGGCCGTCGGTGTCGAGAAGGTGCCAACACCGCCCGAGCCGCCCGACCCGCCGCCCGATGGGGCTGAGCCGCCCGTCGAGCCGCCCGTCGATCCAGCGCCGCCCACGCGTCCGACCGCCTTCGTGCCGGCCGACGAGCCACCGCCGCCGCCGGGACCACGACCGCCTGCACCGCCATCGAAGTGGATCGTGTTCGTTGAACCGAACCCACCGGCGCCGGGAGGTGACACCGCCTGGGTGCCGACACCGCCGTGCGCCCTGAGCACCTCGACGCCGTTGAGTTTGACGATGGCATCGGCGCCGCGCTGCCCTGAGGTCCCTGTGCCGCCGTTCGGGACGGTGTAGGTCAGGACATCGCCCGGCGACACGGCAATGAGCGGCTCGCACGCGTACTCACCACCGCCGCCACCGCCGCTCATATAGGACACGGCAGTGCCAGAGCCGCCGACACCACCGCCGCCCCAGCCCTCAAGCTTCACCACAGAAACACCGGACGATGGGACGGTGTACGTGTAGGTGCCCGGTGTCGTCGACGACGCCGCGATGCTTGGCGTCTGCTCGTACAAAATCGCTCGGCCGCCATCAGAGTCAAGGAGAAAGTCCGACCCCGACAAGTCAGAACCGACCACATGGCCGGACATCGTCGCCGCCGACAGTGACGCCGCGTTGATCGAGTAGGCGTCGAGCGCGCCGGTTGCGATCTGCCCGGCGATGATCGCGTCAGCCGCGATGAGGTCCGAGGTGATTGAACCCGCCGCGATGGCAGCGGTGCCGAACTGGTACGCCTGCCACGTCGTACCGTCCCACTGCTTGAGGGTGTTGCCGTTTGCCGCGTCGAGCCAGATGTCGTCGACGGCAGGGCTTGCCGGGGCTGTCGTCGACACCGTCACGTGCGCGCCGCTGTCGAGGGTGAACCCAAGCGACGTCTCAGGGATCGTGTCAGGCTTGATCACAGCCCCGTCAAGCTGCACCGTGTCACCGGGCACCTCAACAACCACCCACTCATCGCCCTGCAACTGCAACGTGCACGTCTCGCCGGTTCCCGCGTCGCGGATACCGAGCTTGTGCGTGAACGTCGGAACGAGCGCCGCCGCGAGACGCGCCGGTGTCGCGTCGACATCATCATCGCCGGGCAGTTCGACAAGAACCTCGAACCATGTGGCCGCGATGTCGTTGACGGTGTCCCAGACGTCGACCCGGTCGCCGTCCGACGCCGCCGCCGTAAGGCCCGGAGTGATCGTCAGGACGCCGTTGTCGACGTCCTCGACGGTGTAGACGTACAGCGTGCCGTTGATGCTGCACGTACCGCCGTCCTCAGCGTCGTAATCCGACGCATCGTCAACCGTGAGCGTCGTGACGCCCGACGCGGTGTCGGCGGTCAGCTCCGACCCGAGCGTCACTTGCTCGACGTCGAGGATGGTGCCCGTCTCGAATGACGGTCCGGTCATGCGGTTACCCCTTGCGATGTTGCCTTGTTCTCTTGAGTGCGGATCAGCGGGCCGAACTGGCGCCAGTCGACATTGCCGTGGTCGTCGGTCATGCCGTTGGCGCGGCACCAGTCCACGCGGGCAGCGTTGAAGGCTTGCCGTGACCGGCGACACGCGATCAGGGCCCGATACTCGCCGGGCTTGACCGTGCGTGAATTCATCGCCACCGCGGCCGCGTCGAAATCACGGTCATCGTCGGACGGTTCAGGCGCCGGCCACTCGTCCGGCCGGTACGTGCGCAGCGACTCGGGCAGGGTCGACGCGACGGCCGCGAGGTCGGCCGACTGACGCCGCCTCACGAGCCCACCGCGTAAGGGCGGCGCACGCCGGTACGCCTCTGCGGCCTGGTGTCGGCCTGGTCGCCGAGCGGCACACGTAGCGCGGCGAGTAACCGGGCGAGCGCGATGCGTTGCTGTCGGGCTTCAACAGCGGCCGGGTGCGCTTTCCGGCCTTGCGGTGAGTCGATGACGACGCCCTCGCGCTTCACGAGGGTGTCGAGGTCGTCGCAGAGGTCGACGGTGCGCACGGCCTCGCGCAGTAGCGCGAGTTCGTGCTCGTCGAGGTCATAATCGGAGAGCACTGCCCTCCAAAGACGCCGGCCACCGGCTTTGGTGCCGGTCGGGACAGCCGGGATGCCGTCAGATTTGGTCATTTTGGGGCCTTTCGAGGTGCATGCATTCGCCCATTCCGGGCAGGGGTGTTCGTTTCAGATCGGCGCACCAAAGACAAGCCTTGGGATGGGTGCTGCAGCGGTGCCGGTAGGGGGGTAACCGGGCCGGTCATTCGGGACAGGTCGGACGCGCTCGGCCGCCTGCGGAGGTGTTGCGTGCCGCGGTGTGGCGGTGGGGGGTCACCGCTCCCGGTCACTTCGGGAGTGTTTCTTGCGTCGCCTGCGCTGCCGGGGAAGACGGTTGAGGGCCTACCGTGACGGCGTGCCTCGGAACGACGAGCTTCACCGGTCGGTTGATGCGGCGCTGCGTCGCAGCCGCATCGTGATTGCGGACGGGAATGCTCTGGTCGCGAGCGCTGCCGAACGAATCCGTGTCACCCGCGAGGCTGTGCGGCGACGCGAGGCCGGCGACACGCGCGAGGTCAAGTCCACCGGCTGGACTTGACCTCGCCCCGTGTCGCTACTCGCTCTCGGTTACGGCAGCCTCTAGCTCTGCACCGTATTCGCGTGGCCCGGCAGGCATCGGCTCAGCGGTGAACTGGTCAGGCTCGACGTACGGGATGACGTTCATGTCGCCAGGCTCGACGTCAGAGCAGTCATACCCCAAGTAGGCGGAGAGTCGTTCACGCCAGACGCGGACGCGCTGATCGTGCATGGCGGCCGTATATGTGACGGGCTGCCCGCCGACATTCGCGCCGATTGAGCGGCCGACAAGTTCGCGGTTACTGACCAGGCAGCGAGCCTCAGGCACGAGGAACGCACGCTCAGCGGTGCGTCGTTCATTGATCCGGGTAATGCGGGAGCCATTTTCTCGGTTCCGCTCCGCGATCGCGGCGGACTGCTCGACATGCGCGCGCTTCCACGCTGCGTACTGGGTCGCACCTGATTCGCCAGCGCGCACTGCATTTCGAAATGCGATGCGAAGGTCAGGGAGCTTGACGCTGCTCTGCTTGGTTGCGGTCATTGTGTCTTCTCTCATTCGTCAGTGCTGGTTGGGCAGTGCGGCGTTGTCGAACTTGGCGCGCGTGATCTGTCGAATGCGCTCCGCGGACGTCGCGCCGGTGACCGGCGCCTCGACGACGTTGCCGCTGTGCGATGAACCCTGCGCCGGATTGGGTGCCATGCGCTGCGGTACTGGTGTGGCCGCCGGCGTCAGGGCGGCCTGCTGTGCCTCGACCGCTGCGGCACGCTCTGCCTCGTGGACGCGCTCAGCCTGGCGCGCCGGGTCCGAGGTGTTGTCGGTTGGCCGGTGCAGCTTGGCGCGCAGCTCGGCCGCGATGCGCTGCTCGGCGTTGAGTCCGGCTTGGCCGGGCAGTTCGATGTGGTTCATGGGCGTACCTCCGTGCGGTTGTGCTGCGGCATTGCCGCGGTTATGGGTGACGACGCGGTCAAGCTGCGGCGTCGTCGAGGTCGGCAGGGTCGTCGAGGTCGTCGATAAGGTGCCGGCCACTGGCCGCGTCGTCGACGGTGATCGACGATCACGGCCGGGCCGGTGTCTCGGGATAGCCCGAACGCGCAGACGGCCTCTGAGGGCCGCGCGAGACGGTGGCAGGCCCGCGCGGAGCGCGCAGCTTAGGCGGCTGCCGTTCGACGTGGCCGCGTGTGGACGCATCCGCGATTGAGCAGCGGGTGCGCGTGTGTCGGGCCGACTTGCACGCGCGGTCCGTTGGTGATCGCACGCATGGTTGCGAGATGCTGTGCTTTGCGCTGTGCGTAGGTCATGGCGGGTGTCCTTCGGTTAGGTGTTCGATGCGTGCGCCTCTGCGGTGATGAGTGCGCGGTCGCGTTCGATGAGGTTGTCGATGGCGGTGTGCAGGTATGCCGTCCATGACTTCTCGCGGTTGGCCGGCACGTGCACGGCGAGGGTGGGCGCGTCGAGCGCGTATTCAAAGTCGCCTTCGCTGTAGTCGCCGCGGTCGCGTGCTGCGTTGTATGTCTCGGGGTCGATCAGGAACGCGTCGCAGCACCCTCCGTTGCGGTACGCGTCAACGACCTCGGCGTCGGGTGTGTCGTCGTCGCGGTAGAGGCGACCGCGGCACTTGTGGTCCTGCGCCGTCGCTTCGAGCGCGCCGCTGACGTTGAGTGCGAGACGGGCGAGGATGCCGACCACCGTGAGGGCTTGCTCGGCGTCGAGGTCGTCGCGTGTTGCTTCGACAACGAGGATGACGTGCGCGTCGAGCTTCATTGACCGCCCGACGGTTAGGAATCGTTCGGTGGTCACGCCGTGCCTCCGTACAGTGCGAGCCTGGCCGCGATGCGTGCTTCCCTGTCGCCGTTGGACGGCGCGACCGGACGCGCGTAAGCGCGGGCCGGGTCGGCGCCGGACGTTCCGCGATCTTGACTCTCTGAATTCCCTAGGCCCTTCCTTACGGTCGTCCTAGGAATTCGTGGCGTTGTATCTACGCCATCAGCGGGCGTTGTATCTACGCCATCAGCGGGCGTCGTATCTACGCCCATAACTGTTATGGGCGTTGCATCTACGCCCGTAAGGGCAGTTACGGGCGTTGCATCTACGCCCGTAGGCGTGCTGAGCGCGTAGCGGGCCGATCGGCGTGGACCGCCGGCCTGTGTGACCGTCAACCATCCTGCGGTGACGAGTTCGGCCAGATTGCGCCGGACATTCCTCCGGTCGTCACCGTCGCCGGACAGCGTCGCAAGCGTGGCCTGTGCGGGCCATGCCTGCCACTGGCGCGTGTGATTGATGTGGTCGGCGACGAGCAGACCGATTAGCTTTGCGCGCGGCGTTAGGTCGGTGCCGTGGATGGCGAGTCGCCATGCACGGAGCGCCGGCCACGAATCGACGCGGTGCGGTTCAGTCGGGTCAGGCTGTGCGTTGTGCTGCATCTTGGAGTACGCGTCCAATCGTGGTGCGGTTGTTTCGTGCGAGCTGGCGTGCCAGGTCGCGAACTTGCCAGCGGTCAAAATTGAGGAATGCCGCGCCGTCCTGGAATAGACGGAGGTAGCGGGGCCCGTTGTCGTCCTGTAGTTCGTCGACGCTGAGCCAGACGTCCCGTTCGGTGACTCCGTGCTCGGCTGCAAGTCGCGCGGCGTCAAGCGTGACGGGTAGGCGGTCCTGCTCAAACGTGTCGAGTGCGATTGCGCGCGCAAGGTTGGACAGATTCGGGTCGTGCCGCACTGCGTACAACCACGTAACGCCGTCTCGATAGTGAGGGCTGCGGTGATCGCGGCGACTCATGCGGCTGCACCGGGACCGAGGCCCGCGGCGACCGCGACGAGGATGCGGCGCTGCGCGTCTGGCGCGAGTCGTCGACCGCTGATCGCGTCGCCGATTGCGTGAGTCGTGCGCACTGCGGCGAGGTGTTCGATTGCGGCGTTGAGGTGGAGTGCAGCGGCCGGGTCGGCCGGGTTGCGCTGTGCGTGTCGTGCCGCCGCTGCGACTTTCGCGGCGGCGTCTTGCAGGGGTGTTGCCATCATGAGCCTCCCGACTCGGGTCGTGACTGTTTCGGAAACGTTGCGGGGAAAAAGGGGTGCGGTCATCGACCTTGAGCGAGTCTCGGGCGCCTCAAAGCTGCAAGGTCGATGACCGCGGCGCGGCCGGTCGGACGGAGGGGCGACGGCCGTGCGGTCTAGGTGGGGCCGTGTGCGTCCCTGGCAAAAGAAGTCAACTAGGCTTCGTGGTCGCTCAGGTTGGCCTCATATTGGCCCTGGCACGGATAGCTAACTCTCCACCCCTGGCGCTCAGGTTGACCTCAGCGCGACGGGCGTTCTACCCCCTGGCTGTTATAGCTAACTCGATGACCCCTGCGCTCAGCGGTCTTTCAGTATCTAGGGACGCTCCGGGACGCTCCGGGACGCTCTGGGACACTCTCGTGGTGAGGCACTTCACATACCGCGCGGCTCGCTGGACCGCCCTTCCGGCGCGTCTGTGCGTCTAGACAACCACGACCTCGAGGCGGACAACAGCAAGGCGTTCTGGACCGAGCACAAGCACTTATACGACGAGCAGGTGAAGGCGCCGATGGCGGCCCTCGCCGATGCGCTGGCCAAGGACTTCGGCACCCCCAAGTTCTTCCGTCCGTACCGCGACGTGCGCTTCAGCAAGGACAAGACGCCGTACAAGACCCACCAGGGCATCTGGTTCGGCGAGTCCTCGATGTACCTGCACATCGCGGCATCCGGCTTGTTCGTCGCCGGCGGCTACTGGGACACCAGCTCCGCCCAGGTCGAGCGCATGCGCCGCGCGATCGACCAGGACGTGCCCGGCAACGCGCTGGCGAAGGCGATCACGGCGGTCAAGCGCAAGGGCTTCGAGATCGGCGGGCATCAGCTGTCCCGGGTGCCGGCCGGCTACGACAAGGACCATCCGCGCAATGACCTGCTGCGCTACAAGACGCTGACGGCGCACCGCGAGTACGGCTGCCCGGAGTGGCTCGCAAGCCCGAAGGCCAGGACCGAGATCACCAAGGCGTGGAAGGGCATCGGTCCGCTCGTCCACTGGCTCGACACCCACGTCGGACGGGATTGACCTAGACCGACTCGATGAAGTCGTCGAGGTCGCGCCACAGCGCCGCGCGCAGTGGCACCGACATCGCGTTGTTCGCACCGGACGGGCCGGGCAGCACGAAGGCGGGCAGGCCGACGACCGTCCACGACAGCGGACCGTATGTACGCGGCAGTCGCTCCCCCACCTCGCGGGCGTACGAGGTCGCCGCGGTTTTGCTGACGAAGGCGACGACGCGCGGACGAGCGCGTCGCAGCGCCCGCTGCAACGCGGCGAGGTCGGGCGTGTCGCCACGCCAGACCAGATCGGTCAGCCCGTACCCGTACGTCGGCAGCGTCGCGTCGTCGGACGGGTCGAGCCGCACCCGGGTGAGCCCCGACAGGTGCAGCAGGTTCCAGAACTGGTTGCCCGCGCCGTCGTAGTAATGCCGACCGTGCGGTGAGCCGTTACGCCCGCGGGTGCCGACGAACACGGCCCGCAGGCCAGGGGCCAGGACGTCCCGTAGTTCGGGGTCCCCGCGAAAGCGCGGAGTGGTCCTTGCGGAGCGGTTTCGTGGGGTGAGTTTCACAGATCGAGCAAGGACTCGATCCCGACGGTCAACCCGGGCCGCGACATGACCGAGCGGGCGGCCAGCAGCACGCCGGGCATGAACGAGACGCGGTCGAGCGAGTCGTGCCGGATCGTGAGGGTCTCGCCCGCCGTCCCGAAGATGATCTCCTGGTGGGCGACCAGACCGGCGGCGCGTACCGCGTGCACGCGCACCCCGTCGACTTCGGCACCCCGGGCACCGTCCAGCGACTGCGTGGTCGCATCGGGAACCGCACCCAGTCCTGCCTCAGCGCGGGCCTCGGCGATCAAGGCGGCGGTCCGTACGGCCGTCCCGGACGGCGCGTCGACCTTGCCGGCGTGGTGCAGTTCGATCACCTCGGCCGAGTCGTAGAACTTTGCCGCCAGTTGCGCGAACTTCATCGACAGCACCGCGCCGACGCCGAAGTTCGGCGCGACGATCACACCGAGCCCAGAACGGTCGGCGAGCCAGTCGCGCACGGTGTCGAGCCGCTCGGCGGTGAATCCGGTCGTGCCGACCACCGCGTGGATGCCCTGGTCGATGGCGAAGCGCAGGTTGTCCATCACGACATCGGGATTGGTGAAGTCGACCAGCACCTGTACGCCGGCGTCGGCGAGGTCGGACAACGGGTCGTCGACGTCGACCGTCGCGACCAGGTCGAGGTCGGGCGCCGCCTCTACCGCCTTGCACACCTGCTGGCCCATCCGGCCCCGGGCGCCGAGTACGCCCACCCGCGTCGGTTCGGTCATCGCTGTCCCATCAAACGGCACCGTCGAAGTCGTGTTCGTCGAACGGGCCCGCCACGGTGAGGCAACGCGGGCGGGTGAGAAGGTCCGCGGCCACCTCGGCGACATCGGACGCCGTCACCGCGTCAATCTTGGTGAGCAGCTGGTCGAGGCCTGGCACCTCGCCGTAGCAGAGCTCGCTCTTGCCGATGCGGGTCATCCGGGCGCCGGAGTCCTCGAGGCCCAGCACCACGCTGCCGCGCATCTGTCCCTTGCCGCGCTCGATCTCGGCCGGGGTCAGCCCACCGGCGGCGGCAAGGTCGAGTTCGGTGCGCATCAGGCCGAGCACCTCGTCCGCCTTGCCCGGCTGGCAGCCGGCGTAGACGCCGAACTGGCCTGTGTCGTCGTAGCCCTGCGTGTACGAGTACACCGAGTACGCCAACCCACGCTCCTCGCGGATGCGCTGGAAAAGTCGCGAACTCATCCCGCCGCCGAGTGCCGCGGACAACACGCCCACCGCGAACCGGCGCGGGTCGTGCCGCGACAGCCCGTACATGCCGAGCAGCAGGTTCGCCTGCTCGGAGTCGACCCCGACGACCGAGACGGGACGGGCGGGCTTCGGCGTCGGCGCCGCACGCCTTGACAGCGGGCGCGCCTCGGTGGGAGCACCGTCGAACGTGCGGCGCACCTGCCGCTGCACCTGCGTGTGGTCGAGGTTGCCCGCCACCGACACCACCATCTCGCCGGGGCGGTACCGGCGTGTGTAGTAGCCGCGTACCTGGGCGCGGGTCAGCTTGCCGATCGAGTCCACCGTGCCGAGGATCGCCCGGCCGAGCGGGGTGTCGCCGTAGAGCGCCGCGGCGAACTCGTCGAACACGAGGTCGGCGGGGTCGTCGTCGCGCATGGCGATCTCCTCGAGCACCACGCTGCGTTCGACGTCGACGTCCTGCGCGGTGACGGTCGCGTGCAGCACGACGTCGCTGATGATGTCGATGGCCAGCGGCAGGTCGCGGTCGAGCACCGTCGCGTAGAAGCAGGTGTGCTCCTTCTCGGTGAACGCGTTGAACTCGCCGCCGACGGCGTCCATGGCCGACGCGATGTCGAGGGCCGTACGGGTGTCGGTGCCTTTGAACAACAGGTGTTCGAGGAAGTGGCTGGTACCGGCGAGGCTGGGCATCTCGTCGCGGGATCCGACCGGCACCCACACTCCGACGCTGACACTGCGGACGCCGGGCATCGCCTCGGTGACGATGCGCAGACCGTCGGGCAACACGGTACGTGTGATGTCACCGCCGCCCGTCGCGTCCAGCCGTCGGGTAACGGCGCGGCCTGAGGTCATCCGGCAATCTTAGGAGGACGGCCGCACGCCGCAGAAAGTCCGCTCGGCGGGACCGTGCACGACCGGAAAATAGCCGGGCCGCAGGGTGAGCAGAAAGCCGCCGCCCGCGACCAACGCGGCCCGCAAGACCGGCAGGCGCAGCAGCCAGCCGTAGAGCCCGAACATCGGCGCCACGAGCCAAGCCAGCACGATCACGACGAGCATCGTCGCCGCGGCCCGCCCGCGCACCCGGGGCATCGCGGCGGCCGCGAGCGCGGTCACCGCCAGCCACGCCAGGCCCGTCCACCAGGCGCCGAGCAGCGGTCCGGTCAGCCACGCCCGGGGCACCATCCCGAGCGTGAGCAGGCCGCCGGCGAAGAGCGCCAGCACGATCCGTCCGGCGACGGCGAAATGTGGCGGGCGTTCGTAGCACGGCAGCGCCGAGAGCGGGTGCTCGGCGAGCATCGCGTCGCGGTCGGCATAGATGCACGCGCTCGGGTAGCGTGCCGCGACCCGGGCGCGCACCCACTTCGGGATCTTGGCCCCGAACCAGAGCGCGTCGATCCGTGCGTACTGGCAGCGCACGCCCTGCGTCCCGGCGACCACCCGTCCCCAGCACGACACGACCGCCTGGACGAACCGGGTCTGCCGGTTGCGGGCCGCAGCCGCAACGGACCCGTAAGCGTAAAAGCCGCACTCGCACCCGGGCGCCACGACCGGGTGCTCGGGCCGGTCACGACCGACCGGCGGCACGCACTCGGCGGTGTTGACCCCGTCGTACCAGGCGCGGTCGCAGTAGAGCGGCAACAGCAGTCCTGACTCATCGACACGGAACGTCCGCAGGCCGACGATCTCGCCGACCAGCGGTTCGGTCCCGGAGAACTGCCGCCGACCCACGCGGCCAGCCTAACTCCGCAAAACGGACGAGGTCACGATCCGATGACCTTCTGGGCATGCCGGTAGGCGGCCGAGCTGAACAGCACCAGCGTGGCGGTTCCGTCGTTCGGGGCGGCTGCGATCTCCTGACAGGCAACCGTGATCGCATCGTCGATCGGCCAGCGGTAGGCACCGGCCGAGATGAGCGGGAAGGCCACCGTCTGCGCGCCGAGTTCGCGGGCAACGGCAAGGCTGCTGCGGTAACACGACTGCAGGTGCTCGCGCGTGCCGCGGCCGTAGATCGGCCCCACCGTGTGGATCACCCAGCGCGCGTTCAGCCGTCCCGCCGTCGTGGCGACGGCGTCGCCGACCGAGAGCCCCGCGCGGTGGGTGGACGTGCGCAGCCGGCGGCATTCGGCCAGAATCTGCGGTCCGCCGACCCGGTGGATCGCGCCATCGACTCCCCCGCCGCCGTAGAGCGACGAGTTGGCGGCGTTGACGACGGCATCGACAGGCAACCTGGTGATGTCGCCCTGGTGCACTTCCAGCTTCATGGCTGGCTCAGCGCGGCAGCCACGCGTCGGGCTCTTCGACCATCCGCTTGACGTGACCTGGCAGCTTGCCGCTGAGCACCTGCGCGAGCGTCGTCTCGTCCAGCACGCGGCGCAGGCTGGTGCGCACCGCGATCCACACGGCCGGCAGGTGTTCGGCGACGCCTTCGTAGGTCGTCTCGTGCGGACGCAGCCCGCGCACCTCGGCCAGCGGTCCGTCCACGGCACGGATCACCGCACCCAGCGTGATCTCGCTGGACGGCCGGGCGAGCGCGTACCCGCCCTCGGCGCCGCGTTGGCTCCGCACGATCGACGCGCGGCGCAATTCACCGAGGATCGCCTCGACGAACTTTCGGGGCAGGCGCTGCTCGCGAACGATCACGTCGACCTTCACCAGATCCGGCTCGTGTGCGGCCAGGTTCAGCAGGGCACGAATGGCATAGTCCGACTTGGCCGAGATCTGCACCCGACCATTCTCCCAGAAATTCAGGAGAATGCCGTGAGCGCCCCCTACACGTGCGCCGCCGAGTCGATCAGGTTTTCCTCCACGATGTTCGGTTTCGCCGCTCAAAACCGACCATTCCAGAGGAAAAGCTGATCATCACCGCGGAGATCAGCCGGCTGCTCGGACCCAGACCTTCGCCCCTTCGGTGAGCTCGAGGCCTTCGGCCTGGCCGCGGGTGAGCTGCGCCCATGGCCGTTCGTCGCCGATCTGCAGTTCCGCGCGCACCTCGAAGCCGATCCGCTGCATGCGCTCGACGCTGGCCGGGACAGTGCCGTCGTTCTGCCGGTTGAAGATCTCGACATCGTGCGGGCGGATCATCCGTCCGCCGAGTGTGGTGACCGGGCCCAGGAACTCCATGACGAAGTCGTTGGCCGGCTTGTCGTAGAGCTCTGCCGGCGAGCCGACCTGCTCGATGCGTCCTTGGTTGATGACGACGATCTCGTCCGAGACCTCGAGGGCTTCTTCCTGGTCGTGTGTGACGAAGACCGTGGTCACGTGCACCTCGTCGTGCAGCCGGCGCAGCCAGTCACGCAGTTCCCGCCGCACCTTCGCGTCCAGGGCGCCGAACGGCTCGTCCAGCAGCAGGACGGACGGCTCCACGGCGAGCGCACGAGCCAACGCCATGCGCTGCCGCTGGCCGCCGGAAAGTTGCGCCGGCAGCCGGTCGGCGAACTGCTCGAGGTGCACCAGTTCGAGCAGTTCATGCACCCGGTTGCGGATCTCGGCCTTGCTCCGCTTGCGGATCTCGAGGCCGAACGCGACGTTGCGGAACACGGACAGGTGCTTGAACGCGGCGTAGTGCTGGAAGACGAATCCGACGTTGCGCCGCCGGGCCGGCACCCCGGTGATCTCGCGGCCGTCGATGCGCACCTCGCCCTCGTCGGGCGACTCGAGGCCGCCGATGATGCGCAGCAGGGTCGACTTCCCGCCGCCGCTGGGGCCGAGCAGCGCCGTCAGTTGGCCGCTCTTCACGTTCATGTCGACGTCGTCGAGGGCGACGAACTCGCCGAACCTCTTACCGATTCCGGTGACCTCGATACTCATGCGCGCAACCATCGTTCGGTACCGGCCCCGCGAAGCGCCCGATGAGCGTTTACTCCGGTTCTCATGCCACTTTTTCCTTTCCGCGCCGGAACGACACGAACGCGATCGCTGCCACGGTGATGAGGATGAGGACGAACGCGAGCTGGTAGGTGCCCTGTTCCAGCTGTTGACTGCGCTCGTCGATGAGCAAAGTGGCGGTCATGGTCTGGCCCGCGCCGCTGATGTTGCCCGAGACGACCTTCACCGCACCGAACTCACCGATGCAGCGCGCCAGGCTGAGCACGATGCCGTAGGCCAGCGCGGGACGGATCGTCGGCATCGTGATCCGACGGAACCGCTGCAGTGCGCTCGCACCGAGCACCTTCGCGGCCTGCTCCTGCTCGATGCCTTCCTCGTCGAGCACCGGCAACACCGAGCGCATGACCAACGGCAGCGAGACGAAGGCCGTGGCCATGATCATTCCTGGCAACGAGTAGATGACCTGGAACCCGTTTGCCGCGAGCGATTTGCCGAAGATCCCGTTGTACGGTCCGTACACGAGGATCAGCGCCAAGCCCACAACGATCGGCGACACAGAGACCGACAGGTCGGTCAGCGCGCCGAGCAGCCGACGGCCGGCGAACCGGTACCGCGAGATGAGCAGCGCCACTCCGACGCCGAACACGGTGTTGATGACGACCGCAGCAACGGCGATCTCGATCGTGAGCCGGAAGGCGGTGACGGCCTGCTCGGAGCTGATCGCGCTCCAGAACGCACCCAGTCCGTCCTCGAACGTCCGCCACGTGACGACGATGATCGGGACGAATACAAGCACCGCCACGTAGAGCACGACGACCGCTCGCATCGTGTACTTGGCACGGTTCGAGCTATCCACGACGGGCCGCCCGTCGTTGCAGGACGTCCAGAATCACGATCACGAGCAGGCTGATCAGCAAGAGCACCGTGGCCACCGCCGACGCACTGACGTAGTCGTAGTTCTGCAGCTTCTGGAAGATCTGCATCGACGACACGGTCGTCGATGCGAGGCCACCGGAAATCAGCAGCACCGAGCCGTACTCGCCCATCGCCCGCGCGAACGCGAGAGCAGCGCCCGAGGCGATCGCCGGAAGCAGCAACGGCAGTACCACCCGCCGGAACGTGGTCCACGGGCCAGCGCCGAGGCACGACGCGGCCGACTCCGCCTCGACGTCGAGCGCCAGCAGCACCGGCTGCACGGACCGCACGACAAACGGCAGCGTCACGAACAGCAACGCGAGCACGATCGCCTTCTGCGTGCCCATCAAGTTGATGCCCACCGGGCTGTCCGCTCCGTACACACCGAGCAGCACGAGTCCGGCGACGATCGTCGGCAGCGCGAACGGGATGTCGATGACGAACTCGATGATCCGCTTACCGGGGAAGTTGTCGCGCACGAGCACCCACGCGATGAGCGTGCCCATGACCGCGTTGATCACGGTGACGATCAGCGAGCTGGTGATCGTCAGCCGCAACGCGTCGAGCGCCGCCGGCTGCGTGATCGCGTCCCGGAAGCCGGCCCAGCCCTTCTCGAACCCCTGCGAGACGGTGGCGCCGAGCGGGATCAGCACGAGCAGGCTCAGCCAGAGCACCGCCGTGCCGAGGCCGATTCCGGAGGCAAGGCCCAGCGGTTGCCCGGCGCCCTCCTTGCGGCGGCGCCTGCCGCGAGTGGGTTCACTCGCGGCAGGCGCGACGTCGATGGTGGTCATCGTGATGTCACCCTGAGGAGCCTTCGATCTGGGTGACGATGCCGTTGGGGTCACCGAAGAACTCGTCGTTCACCTTGTCCCACCCGCCGAGCTGCGACACGGTCGTCAGCTTCTGCACCTGCGGGAACGGATTCGACTCGTCCATCGCGCCCTTGACCGTCCCGGGGTCGACCCCCTGCAGGGCCGGGCGCCAGCCGTTCGAGGCGACGATCTGCTGCCCGGCGGAGCTCTCGGCGAAGTCGAGGAACTTCTTCGCCGCCGGTGAGGCGTCCTTGGTCACCGCCGCCGGGGTCTCGATCAGCACCGACTCCTTCGGGACTATGTATTCGAGATCCTCACCCTTCTGTCGGGCGGTGATCGCTTCGCTCTCGTAGGAGATCAGCGCATCGCCGGTGCCCGACTCGAAGGTGGCTGCGGCGTCCGACCCGCTCGAAGGCTTGCTCACGACATTCTTGAAGAACTTCGTCAGATAGTCCTTCGCCTGCGCCTCGGTGCCGCCCTCGGCGATGACGTGTTCGTAGGCGGCGAGCAGGTTCCACTTCGCCGATCCGGACGACGCCGGGTCGGGCGTGACGATCTTGACGCCGGGCTTGATCAGGTCGTCCCAGCCGGTGATGTGCAGCGGGTTGCCCTTGCGGACGGTGATCACGACCACCGAGTCGGACACGATGCCCTTGTTGGCGCCGGAGTTCCAACTCGGATCGACCAGGTCAGGTACGAGTTTGGTCAGGTCCGGTGTGACCGAGAATCCGACGTAGTCGGCCTTGATCGTCCCGCTCGAGACATTCTTGCTCTGCGTGCCGCTGGCCCCGTAGGAGGACTTGAAGGTGACGCCCTTGCCCGCGGCGGTCTTGTTGAACGCGGCGCTCAACGCGTCGTAAGCGGGTTTCGGCACCGAGTACTCGACCAGACTCACGCTCTGGCCTGAGTTGGTGGCTGCGCCGGTATCCGACGCGCCGCTGCTGGCCGCGGACTTGCTCTTACTCGACGAGCAGCCACTGACACACAGCGCGACGGCAATGCCGACTGTGGTCACGATTGTGGCGATTTTCCTGCTCATCGAGTTCCTGCTCCTTGGCTTGGCGAAATGG
>DASXJR010000071.1:0-30749 GCA_036497285.1 Jatrophihabitans sp. | reverse complement strand
GCGTCCATCGCGGCCTGCTCGCGGTCGAAGACCCGAGCGGTGCCCTCGAACGTCTCCGCGTCGAATCCCGCGCTCTTGACGACCGCACCGTCCGGGGCGAGCGAGCCACGCAGGATCGTCAGGCCGCCGGTCTTGTGGATGGGGTCGGACATCGCGCGGATGATCTTGCCGTCCGGGTCCGGCGGAGCGATCGCAGCGAGGTTCTCGGCCATCGTCCTGCCGGTGACGGTCAGGGCGTCGCCGTGCAGCAGTCCCGCGTCGAGCAGTGCCTTCATCACCACCGGCACGCCGCCGATCCGGTCGATGTCGGTCATGACGTAGCGGCCGAACGGCTTCACGTCGGCAAGGTGCGGCACCTTGTCACCGATCCGGTTGAAGTCGTCGAGGGTGAGCTCGACCTTGGCCTCGTGCGCGATCGCGAGCAGATGCAGCACCGCGTTGGTCGACCCAGCGAGCGCCATGACGAGCGTGATCGCGTTCTCGAACGCCTCGCGGGTGAGGATGCGGCGCGCGGTGATGCCGGCGTCGACGAGCGCGACCACGGCTTCGCCGGACCGCTCCGCGTAGTGGTCACGGCGCGAGTCAGGGGCGGGCGGCGCGGCGCTGCCGGGCAACGACATCCCCAGGCCTTCCGCGGCGCTGGCCATCGTGTTCGCGGTGTACATGCCACCGCAGGCGCCCTCCCCCGGGCAGATCGCCTTCTCGATCTCGGTGACCTCCTCGCGGGTCATCCGGCCGGCGAGGCACGCACCGACCGCCTCGAAGGCGTCGATGATCGTCACGTCCCTGCCCTGGTAGTGCCCCGGCAGCGTCGACCCGGCGTAGAGGAAGACCGCGGCGACGTCGAGTCGAGCGGCCGCCATCAGCATGCCCGGCAGCGACTTGTCACAGCCCGCGAGCAGCACTGCGCCGTCGAGCTGCTCGGCCCGGAACACCGTCTCGACCGAGTCGGCGATCACCTCGCGCGACACCAGCGAGTAGTGCATGCCGCTGTGGCCCATCGAGATGCCGTCGGACACCGAGATCGTGCCGAACTCGAGCGGGAAACCGTCCGCGCCGCGCACGCCCTCCTTGGCCCGCTTGGCGAGCCGGTCGAGCGACAGGTTGCACGGGGTGATCTCGTTCCAGCTGCTCGCGACACCGATCTGCGGCTTGCGCCAGTCGTCGTCACCCATGCCTACGGCACGCAACATGCCCCGGGCGGCGGCGCGCTCGACGCCGTCGGTGACGATCGAGCTGTGTGGCTTGCGATGCTGTGTGGGCTGCTCAGCGGTCACGGGAGAAGCCTACGGCTACCGTCTTAGGCATGACCGCCGCTGCCGAGACCGCCACCTTCCGGTTGCCCCGGTCTACGTACCTGGCGGTTCTGTTCCTGCTCCTGTGCACCGCTCCGTTCGCGCTGTCCGCGCAAGTGGGCGACGAGGGCAGCACGACCGGCTGGAGCTGGCGCGTCGTGTTCTTCTTGATCCCGATCGTCGCCGCGGTGTTCATCGCGCGCACGGCCACCTTCGCCTCGCCGAACGGTCTGCGGGTACGTGCGGCCTTCGGCTCACGGACGCTGTCGTGGGAACAAGTGCGCGGCTTGTCGGTCACGGGCAATGCCGTCTACGCAGTGGTCGACGACGGCAGCGTGCGGTTGCCGTGCGTGGGGACGAAGGATCTGGCCACGATCTCGAAGGTCAGCGGCGGTCGGCTACCGAAGATTGCGGAGCCGCTGCGCAAGTTCGCTCCGGGACGGCGCCGCCGCCGCTACGTGCGCCGCTCGTAGCTGGGTCAGTCGGGGTCCTCGCGCAATCACCACGCTTTCCAGGCGATTTCGTGGGGTGACTAGTAGGTCTGGCCGACGACGTTGATCAGCCGCTCGCCCGCGACGTAGCGCTCGATCTGTTCGCTGGCGAGCCGGTAGCCGCGTCGCTGCCACCCGTCCGTCCCACCACCGACGTGCGGGGTGATGATCACGTTCGGCACCGACCACAGCGGATGGTCGGTCGGCAGAGGTTCGGGCTCGGTGACGTCGAGGAACGCACGCAACCGCCCCGCCTGCGTCTCGGCGAGCAGGGCATCGGTGACCGCGATCGGACCACGCGCGATGTTGACGACGATCGCGTTGTCAGGAAGAGCCGCAAGCACATCGGCATCGACCAGGCCGCGCGTCTCGTCCGTCAGCGGCAGCGCGATCGCGAGGATGTCAGCGTCCGGAAGCAGGCCGGGTAGCTCACCGATGCCGTGCACCCCGTCGCGGGCGGTGCGCGCCACGAAGGTCGTCTCCGCGCCGAACACCTCGAGCGCGCGGGCGATGTAGCCGCCGATGTCGCCCGCACCGAGCACGAGCAGCCGCTTGCCGTCGAGGTCCTCGCTGTGCATCTCGGTCCAGCGCCGGGCTGCCTGCTCGACCAGGAATGTGGGCAGCTTCCGGATCAGCGCGAGGATGCCGGTGACTGCGAGTTCCGCGGTGGCCCGGCCGTGCACGCCGCGCCCGTTGCAGAGGATCACACCGTCCGGAACGTCGGAGACCCACCGCTCGACGCCGGCCGAGAGCAACTGGATGACCTTCAGCTTCGGCATGATCTCGAGCAGACCTTCCGGACCGGTCATGTAGCCGGCGAGCAGGAACTCGGTCTCCTCGATGCCGTCCGGAGGTTCACCCGTGCCGCTCCACACCAGAACGCGCACATCATCGGGGACGGGCGCGATCTGGTCGCGCGCGGAGTCGCTGGGGACGCACACGGTGAGCACCACTCCACGCTAGCCACCCACCCCGTCATGCCGCCGACCGCCCAGCTCACAGCCTGGCGGGGCAGACTGGTCGCATGCGTGCCCTTCTCGCCGCGCTGGCCGGTGCAGCCCTGGTGCTGACCGGCTGTGCCTCGAGCGGATCGGGCGCGCCGAACTGGAAGCCCAAGCCGTCCTTCTCCGGCGAGGGATACGAGCCACCGGCCAACCCGCAGCCGGTGCAGCCGGCCACGCCGAACGGACCGTCCCCCTCACCCTCGCCCGGGAACAAGAAGATCGGCGACGGTGCGGTGGTGGCCACGCACCTGACGGCGCCGACCGGCATCGCGATCCTGCCGGACAACACCGCGTTGGTCGGCGAGCGCACCACCGGCCGCATCGTGCGGGTGCAGCCGCAGCCCGGACGGCCGGTGCGCACGGTCCGCACGATCCACGGGTTGAGTACGCGCGGTGGCGGCGGGTTGCTGGATCTCGCGATCTCGCCGAACTACCGCGAGGACAACCTGATCTTCGCCTACATCACGACCCGCAAGGACAACCGCGTCGTCACGTTCACGCTGACGGGCCCGGTCACGCCGGTCCTGACGGGTATTCCACGCGGCAGGACCGGCAACACCGGCCGGATCGCGTTCGCCGCGGACGGCAGCATGCTGGTCGGGACGGGCAATGCCGGGCACCCGTCGGTGGCGTTCAAGCCGTCGAGCCTGGCCGGGAAGGTGCTGCGTATCACCGACATCGGCCGGCCCGCTCAGGGCAATCCGGTGAAGGGGTCGCGCGTGTACGCCTCGGGATTCGGGCACACGGACGGCCTGTGCGCGACCGCGGACTCGACCTTGGCGTTCCAGACCGAGTCGGTGCCGTCCGCCGCCGCCGATCCGATCTTCCGGCTGCTGCCCGGGCGCACGTTCGCGCTCGCCGGCGCGGACGAAGGGCCGGTCGCCATGCTGCCGTCGAGCGCGCGGTCGCCGGGTGGGTGTGCGGTGCTCGGGAACACGCTGTTCACCACCTCGCTCGACGGCAAGGAACTGCTTGCCGCGCCTATCGGGACGACCTCGCACGGCGCCGTGCATCTCGGCAAGTTCAGCGTGGCCTTGCATGACCGGTACGGGCGGCTGCGCACGGTGGTCGGGGCACTCGACGGCGCCCTGTGGTTGAGCACGTCCAACAAGGACGGCAAGGGCCATCCGGTGCCGACCGACGAGCGGATCCTGCGCATCATCCCCAGCGGTGGCGGCGGCAACAGCCCGCTGTGATGCCAACCTCGCGCCGCATCATCTCGTTACTGCCGTCAGCCACCGAGATCGTCTACGCGCTCGGGCTCGAGGATCGCCTCGTCGGCGTGACCTTCGAGTGCGACGAGCCGCCGCAGGCGCGGGCGGACAAGGCGATCGTGGTCGGCGGCTGCGACACGTCCGGGATGTCGCCGGGTGAGATCGATGCCTACGTGCGGTCCCAGGCAGCGGCCGGCGCGGATCTCTACCACCTGCACCGCGATGCCCTCGCCGGGTTGGATCCCGACCTGATCCTGACGCAGGACCTGTGCTGGGTGTGCGCGCTCCCGTCAGCCACGGTGGCCGATGCACTGTCCTTCCTCGGCTGCCGGGCCGACGTCGTGGCGCTCGATCCGCACACCCTGGACGACGTGCTCGCGACGATCGGCACCGTCGCCGCGCGCGCCGGGATCGCGTCGCGCGGCGCCGCGCTCGTCGATGCGTTGCGCACCCGGCTGGACGCGGTGGCCGCCGCCGTCGCCGGACGCCCGTTGCCGCGAGTAGCGGTGGTCGAGTGGGTCGACCCGCCGTTCCCCGCCGGGCACTGGGTTCCTGACATGGTCAGGGCTGCGGGTGGCGAGCCGGTCGCTGCGCTGCCGCACGAACGTTCTCGCGAAGTCGACTGGTCGTTCGTCACGTCCGCGTGTCCCGACGTCGTCGTGGTGTCGCCGTGCGGGTTTCATCTCGACGGAGCGGTCGCTCAGGCGGTTGCGGTCGCCTCGGCGGTACCCGACGCGCAGGTCTGGGCGATCGACGGCGACGGGTTGGTCGTTCGGCCCGGCCCGAGGTTGGTGGACGGGGTCGAGGCGCTGGCATCGATCCTGCACCCGGACGTCGTGCCCGCCCGTCAGGACGCTGTGCGGTGCGTGCGGTGAATCCGTACTTCGCGCTCGAGACTCCGTCGTCGCTGTCCGGATGGACGACGCTGTCGGCGCTCGCCGATCGGGTGGTTCTGCACGAACGCGTGGCGCGAACCCGGGCGGCGCTCGGCGCCGGACCGCTGCGCGCTGCGGCGTCGGTGGACTTCCTCGGTGTCGCTTCCCGGGTCATTTCGCCGGCACTGCTCGCACTCGTCGGTTCGGCCGTGACACCGGCGCTCTCGCTCGACACGGTGTGGTGGCGCGACGCGGTGCCCGGGCCGATGCGGTTGGCGGTGACCGCGTCGGCCACGTCGGCGTCGCTCGTCGATGCAGTGGTGTCGCCGGTGCTCGTCCCATTGCTCGATGCCTACGCGATGACGTTCGCGCTGTCGCGGATGGTGCTGTGGGGCAACATGGCGTCGGCGGTCAACGGCGCGGCGACGCAACTCGGTGCCGCGTCAGTTGCGGCCGGCGTGCTGTCGGCGCCGCCGTTCGAGGGGACTGCGCAGTCGCTGCCGCCATGGTTCCGGCGTAACAGCTGCTGCCTGCTGTACCGATTCGCCGGTGCGGGGATGTGCGGCGACTGCGTGCTCCCCTGAATCAGACCTCGGTCCTCGCACGCTCGCCGAGCCGGACGGGCAGTTGGGCGAACCCGCGCAGGATCCGTGTCTCGCGTCGCTGCGCGCCGGGCAGCGCGCGCAGCTCGGGATAGCGGTCGAACAAGGCGCGCAGCCCGACCTCGCCCTCCATGCGGGCCAGCGCGGCGCCGAGGCAGAAGTGCCGGCCGGCGGAGAACGAGACGTGGTCCTTCGCGTTGGCACGCGCGATGTCGAAGCGCGTCGGATCGGTGAACACCTCGGGATCGCGGTTGGCGGCGGCGAGCACGGTGGTGACCAGCGCGCCCTTCGGGATCGGTCGGCCGGCCACGGTCGTATCGCGCAACGCGGTGCGTCCGGTCAGCAGGACGGGCGGATCGATGCGCAACATCTCGTCGATCGCGTTGGGCCACAGCTCGGGTTCGGCCTTGAGCCGGTCGAGCTGGTCGCGGTGGGTGTCGAGCAGCGCGACCCCGTTGCCGAGCAGGTTCACGGTGGTCTCGAACCCAGCGGCGAGCACGAGGCCGGCGGTGGCCTTCAGCTCGCGTTCGTCGAGCCCGACCCCGTTGTCCTGGGCTGCGACGAGTTGGCTGAGCAGGTCGTCACCGGGGTGGGCGCGCAGCCGGCGCAAGTGGTCGCCGAGCCAGGCGTCGAACCGGGCGAGCGCGGACTCGACCGTGTGGAACTGTCGCCAGCTCAGGCCGAGGTCGAGGCTGGGTGCGGCGGCAGCGCCGAAGCCGAGGACACGCTGCCGTTCGGACTTGGGCACGCCCAGGATTTCGGCGATCACGGTGACGGGCAGCCGGGTGCAGTAGGTGTCGACGAGATCGACGCGATCGGCGCCGTCCATTTCGTCGAGCAGGTCGCGGGCGATCTGCTCGGTGCGTTCGCGCAGTTTCTCGACGGCGCGGACGGTGAAGACGCGGGTGACAAGTTTGCGGTAGCGGGTGTGGTCCGGCGGTTCCGTCACCAGCAGCGAGGGCGGTTCGAGCGGGCCGAGGAACCCGGTCTCGGCGGCCCAGTTGAACGCCCGTCCGACCAGGCCGCTGACCTGCGAGGTGTCGAAGCCGGTGCGGAAGTCGTTGCTGCTCAGCACCTCGCGCACGACCGGCAGCGAGGTCGTGACGTAGGCGAACTTGCCGCGGTACAGCGGGCCCTGCGCGCGGATCTGCTCGAGTACCGGGAGCGGGTCGCCGCCGCGGCTGGCGGCAATCAGCCTGCCCTGGAGGTCGCCGCGCCTGGCGGCCATGCGCATCGCGGTGCTCGGCATGTAGTGACCGAGCGCCCAGCGGACGGGCGGTCGGGCCAGCTCGCGCGCCCGATCCCGGACTTGCTGTATCACCATGGTGGGGACGGTACCCGTGGCACCGAGTGACGGGAATCCGTCGTGCGTTCGCTCACTCGGGTCCCGCTTGCTGTGGGCGCGCGTTCCCGCGGAACGCGGACGCGCCGGCGTCGCCCGATCGCGACTTCAGAACTCGTTGGCGCTGACTGCGGTCCGGATCTGGGTGATGTTGTCGCGCAGGATGTCCGAGACGAGCTCGTCGGTGCGCGGATCCTGCAGGATCGACATGATCACGCGCAGGCTCGCCTCGGTGATCTCCTCGAGCAGCCGCTCGTGGAACGGCAGCAGGCCGATGGACCGCGCGGCGACCGGATCGGCCATCACCTTCTCGCTGATCATCGCCTTGATCTCGTTGTGGTTCTCGTTCAGCGCCGACGCCACGTTGCGCGTGTAATGCCCCGATCGCAGCACGTCCGCGACCTCGTCCAGCACGGCGATCGTGATCGGCCGCTTGATCACGTTCACCACGCGCTCGGACGTGCGGTTGATCGTCCGCACCACGTACGGCTCCCGCATCCCCTTGCCGATCAGCATCCGGCCGACGAACGCGGCCGTCACGGACAGCAGCACGAGCAGGGCGACGATCAACAGCACCCACGTGGACGTCGAGTAGTGCGGCAAGGCGAGCGTCATGCTCGCATCATCCCCGTCAGCGCCGCCGAAACACGCGAACCCCGGCCGCAGCAACGAGTAATAGCGCCAGCGCGCCGACCACGACTTCGGGCACCCACCGACCCGAGGACGACGGCGAGCCGGCGGACGCCGACGCCGACGTCGAGTCCGACGGCGACACCGAAGCCGACGACGATTCGGTCGGACGCAGCCGAGCCGGCAGCGGCACCCGCCACACCGGCTGATCCCGGCCCTCGGAATCGACGACGAGGTCGGTTCCGACGATGCACACGCCCTCGCCCTGTCGCTGCAACGGCAGCGGCACCGCAATGGGACGGGTCCGCAGCGCCGCAGCAATGTCAGCATCGCGCGCGCGCCACACGTACGCGGTCAAGTACGTGCGGATCACCAGCACCGCGCCGTCCCGCGACAAGGCGGCGCCGGTCGTGAGCGCAGCCAGCCCGGTCTGCGGCACCTGGAACATCCCGACCCGGCGCAACAACTGCACCCGGTCACGCGACGGACGTGCCGGCACCTCGTACACGACCGAGCGCCCGCTCAGCACCTTGGTCACCAGGTACGCCCGTCCGCGCGGCGTCACGAACAGCGACTCGGCATTCACCGGCCCGGACGGATACCTCAACCGCCACACGTCCGGACGACCGGTGAGGTGCGAGCCGGTCGTCACGTACGGCTCGTCCACGCGGTAGAGCTGCACCGACCTGCGTACGGCGTCGTTGTCGCCGATATCGGCGAGCCACACCGACGGCGTGCCCGCTGCGTCCGGAGCGACGGCGAGATCTTCCCAGTCGTGGTTCACCGCGCCCGGCACGTGGTAGGTCGCCCGCACTCGTCCGGAGTGCGCGTCGACCGCGAAGAACCGCGCCGAATCGCCGCTGTCGTTGTGTACGTAATAGACGTTCGGCGACGCGATGCCACGCGCAATTCCGCTCGCCTCGTCGATGCGCGCATCGCGAATCGTGAACAGCTGCACGGGCGCAGCCTGCGCGGCCAGCACGATGACGGCCGCGAGAAGTCGGCTCACCCGGAGAACCAGTCGAGCCAGTCACCGTGCGGGCTGGTGTAGGCGAGCGGCACCCCGTCACGCGCCAGCACGAACGGCACCGCCGCACCCTCCGGCGAGGGAAAGTCGACGCACACCCCGGGGCCCTCGTTCGACAGCCAGACCAGTGGACGGTCGCCGCGGATCGCGTCGAGCTCGGCGCGGAACAGCGCACGCTGCGGCCCGTCGAGGTACGCGAGCACCGCCGAGTGCAGCACGACGAGCGTCGCGTGTCTCGGCGCGTCGGCCGCGACCTCGAGCAGGTCGGTCGTCAGGTCACCACGCACGATCTCGACCGGATCGCGCCGCGCGATCTCGATCGCCTGGCGCAGCACCTCGAACCGTGCCGTCTGCTCCGGCCACACCAGCGAGCGCAGCCAGCCCATGTCCTCCTCGGAGGTCACGTCCAGCGGGTTCAGGTCCAGCCCACGCCGCCACACCACCGACGGCACCTGGCGCGGCAGCTGCACCGGTCCGGTCGTCCGACACTGCAAGACCAACGAGGACGAGCCGAGCGCAGGGCGATCGTCGTACCGGTACGCGTACCGATCCAGGCGAAGGCACAACCCGGCTGAAGCGCCCACCTCGAGCAAAGCCAACGGTTGCGGCAGCGTGGCCAGCACCGGCAGGTACGCCGTGCACCGCAGGGCCTCGTTCGTCTGCGTCCGGCGCGCGAGCATGGTTGCGGACAGGCCGTCCCACGACGAGGTCACGAACGCGCGGAACTCCGGATACGACGACACCGGCCCATCCATGAACCGCACCGCGCCGAGCAACAGGTTGGGTTGCCGCTTCGGAGCAGGCAACGTGTCGAGCAGGTGCAGCACCTCGTGGTCGCCCGCCACGCCCAGACACAGCCGCTCATAGGTCGGCGAGATACCACGCACCTGGCGCTCGCCCATGTCCCGGAATCGCTCGGCCGTGGCGAGGCCGTCGTTGCCGACCCAGTCGACCACCGGCTACTCGCTGGCCCCGAGCTTCTCCAACAAGATCGTGCGTACCGCAGCCGCGTCGGCCTGCCCGCGCGTCGCCTTCATCACCGCGCCTACCAGTGCCCCGACCGCCGGCAGCTTGCCGCCGCGCACCTTCTCCGCGATGTCCGGGTTGGCGGCGATGGCGTCGTCGGCCGCCTGCTCCAGCGCCCCGGTGTCCGAGACCCGCTTGAGACCACGCGACGCGATCACCTCGTCGACCCCTTGGCCGGTCTCGAGCACGCCCTCGACCGCCTGCCGCGCGAGGGCCGTCGAGAGCGTGCCGTCGGCGACCAGGGTGATCAGCCGGGCCACCTGCTCGGGACGGATCGCGAGCTCTGCGGCATCGATCTCTGCCTCGTTCGCCTTCTGCGCGAGGTAACCGAGCCACCAGTTGCGTGCCTCGCCGACCGGCGCTCCGGCAGCAGCGGTGGCCCCGACGAGTTCGACCACGCCCGCGTTGCTCATCTGCACCATGTCCTCGGCGCTGACGCCGAGTTCCTCGACGAGCCGCTCGCGGCGAGCAGCGGGAACTTCCGGCAGATCGGCGCGCAGCTTCTCGACCCAGTCCGGGTCAGGTGCCACCGGGACGAGGTCCGGCTCCGGGAAGTAGCGGTAGTCGGTCGCTTCCTCCTTCGACCGGCCGGGACGGGTGTCGCCGGTCGTCTCGGAGAAGTGCCGCGTCTCTTGCAGCACCCGGTCCCCCGCGTCGAGCACGCCCGCCTGGCGCAGGATCTCCGAGCGCACCGCACGCTCGACCGAACGCAGCGAGTTCACGTTCTTCGTCTCGGTGCGGGTGCCCCATTCGGCGCCGGGCTTGTTCAGCGACGTGTTCACGTCGCACCGCAGCGAACCCTGCTCCATGCGCACGTCCGAGACGCCGAGCGTGCGCAGGATGTCACGCAGCTCGGTCACGTACGCGCGCGCGATCTCGGGCGCCAGCGCACCGGTGCCGGGCACCGGCTTGGTCACGATTTCGACAAGCGGAATGCCCGCCCGGTTGTAGTCGACGAGCGAGTAGTCGGCGCCGTGGATGCGTCCGGACGTGCCGACATGGGTGTTCTTGCCGGTGTCCTCCTCCAGGTGCACCCGCTCGATGCCGACGCGGTACGTCGTGCCGTCGTACTCCACGTCCAGGTAGCCGTCCACGCACAACGGCTCGTCGTACTGCGAGGTCTGGAAGTTCTTCGGCATGTCCGGGTAGAAGTAGTTCTTGCGCGCGAACCGGCACCACGTCGCGATCGAGCAGTTGAGCGCCAGCCCGATGCGGATCGTCGACTCGATGGCCTTCTCGTTGGCCACCGGAAGCGCACCGGGCAGGCCCAGGCACACCGGGCACACCTGCGTGTTCGGCTCGGCGCCGAACGTGGTCGAGCAGCCGCAGAACATCTTCGACTTGGTGCCGAGTTCGACGTGCGTCTCGAGCCCGATCACCGGTTCGTAGGACGCCAGCACGTCCGCGTAAGTCAGCGTGGTCACGGCAGCTCCCGGATGGACGCGAGGACGGGTGTGCTCGCCGACTCGAACGCGGCGGCGACACGGAAGCACCGGTCGTCCTCGAGAGCGGGAGCCATGATCTGCAGACCCACGGGCAACCCGTCGGCAAGACCCGACGGCACCGAGATCGCCGGGGTGCCGGCGAGCGATGCGGGCAGCGTGCACAGGTCGTTGACGTACATCGCCATCGGATCGGCGGCGCGCGCGCCGAGTTCGAACGCGACGAACGGCGAGGTCGGCGACACGAGGACGTCGGCCTGGGCGAAGGCCGCGTCGAAGTCCCGGACGATCAGCGTGCGCACCTTCTGCGCCTGCCCGTAGTACGCGTCGTAGTACCCGGACGACAGCGCATAGGTACCGATCATGACGCGCCGCTTCACCTCGGGACCGAAGCCGGCCTCGCGGGTGAGCGACATGACGTCCTCGAGCGAGTTCACGCCGTCGTCGCCCACGCGCAGGCCGTACCGCACCCCATCGAAGCGGGCCAGGTTCGACGAGCACTCACTGGGCGCGATCAGGTAGTACGCCGGCAGCGCGTACTCGAAGTGCGGGCAGGACACCTCGACGATCTCGGCGCCGAGTCCCTTCAGGGTGCCCAGTGCCTCGTCGAACGACGCGAGCACGCCGGCCTCGTAGCCCTCGCCACCGAGCTCACGGACGACGCCGATGCGCACCCCGGACAGGTCACCGCCCGCGCCGTCGCGCGCGGCCGAGACCGTCGGAGCGACCGGGCGAGGGATCGACGTCGAGTCGCACGGGTCGTGGCCCGCGATCGTCTCGTACAGCAACGCGGTGTCGAGCACGGTACGGGCGAACGGCCCGGCCTGGTCGAGCGAGGATGAGAAAGCGATCAGTCCGTACCGCGAGACGTTGCCGTAGGTGGGCTTGAACCCGACGATGCCGGTGACCGCAGCGGGCTGGCGGATCGATCCGCCGGTGTCGGTGCCGATCGACAGCGGCGCCTCGTACGCTGCCACCGCGGCGGACGATCCGCCGGAGCTGCCGCCGGGGATCCGGTTGAGATCCCACGGGTTGTGGCTCGGGCCGTACGCGCTGTTCTCGGTCGAACTGCCCATCGCGAACTCGTCCATGTTGGTTTTGCCCAACATGACGACCCCGGCGTCCTTGATCCGCTTGGTGATAGTCGCGTCGTAGGGCGGCTTCCACCCATCGAGGATCTTGGATCCGGCGGTCGTGGGCAGGTCCTTGGTGACGACGACGTCCTTCATCGCGAGCGGGACGCCGGCGAGCGGGCCGAGGTCACCACCGGCCGAGCGGCGCGCGTCGACCTGGCGGGCGGCGTGCATCGCGCCTTCGGTGTCGACGTGCAAGAACGCGTGAACCGAGCCGTCGACCTGCGCGATGCGCTCGAGGTGCGCCTCGGCGACCTCGAGTGCCGTCACCTCGCCGGACGCCACGGCCGCGGCGATCTCGGCAGCCGACAGCCGTGTCAGGTCGTTCACTAAACCTCCTCGCTCAGGATCCGCGGGACCCGGAACTTGTCGTCCTCGACGGACGGTGCGCCGGCGAGCACGCGCTCGCGCGGCAGGCACGGGGTTAGCTCGTCGGCGCGCAGCACGTTCGACAGTGGGACGGCGTGGGTCGTGGGCGCAATGTCGGCCGCGGCGACCTCGCTGACGCGGGCGACCGCACCGAGGATCACGTCCAACTGGCCGGCGAACAGGTCCAACTCGTCGTCGGTCACCGCCAGGCGGGCCAACCGGGCCAGATGGGCGACCTCGTCGCGGGAAATGCGACGCTCACTTCGGGGATCACTCACCGGACCATCCTATGAACCCCCTGCACCCCCGTAACCGGCGCGTCATACAGGTAGGGCACCCTGTCCGGCGTGTCCTACCTGCTCCGAATCGTTCTGCCCGACCGTCCGGGCGTGCTCGGGGCTGTCGCCAGCGCGCTGGGCCGGGTCGGCGCGGATATCCTCAGCCTCGACGTCATCCAGCGCTCCCCCGGCAGCGCGACCGACGACCTGGTGGTCGAACTGCCGCCGGACAAACTCGCGGACTCGCTCGTGAGCGCGGCGGTCACCGTCGACGGGGTGAAGGTCGAGTCGATCCGTCCCTACGCCGGCCAGATCGACCCGCACCGCGAACTCGAACTGCTCGACAGCCTCGCCGCGAAGCCGTCCGAATCGCTGCCCACGCTCGCCGACGGCGTCGCGCGGGTGTTCCGCGCCGGGTGGGCGCTGGTGCTCGGCTCGCCGGTCAGCGGCCAGTCGAGCGTGCTCGCCGCGGGCAACTCTGCACCTGAGGTCGATACCGTGCCGGTGCCGTGGTGGCCACCGCGCCCCGCACGCACCCTCGCCGCTGACACTGCGTGGGCGCCTGCCGAGTGGGACCGTCTGGATACCGAGCTCGCGGTCGCTCCGCTCGGCGACGGTGCCCTGCTGGTCGGGCGGCCGGCGCTGCGCTGGCTGCCGTCCGAGCTGATCCGGCTGCAGCATCTCGCGGCGGTCGCCGCTTCGGTGACCACCGCCGCGGAGTGAGCACTACTGTTCCGGCCCATGGCGCACTGGACCCAGCAGGACATACCTGACCAGACCGGCCGCACCTTCGTGATCACGGGCGCCAACAGCGGCCTCGGCGAAGCGACCACGCGCGCGCTCGCCGAACACGGCGCGCACGTGATCATGGCCTGCCGGAACTTCGACAAGGCCGAGGCGGTCGCGGCACGGATCCCGGGCAAGGTCGCCGTCCGTCCGCTCGACCTGGCCGATCTGTCCTCGGTACGCGCGTTCGCGGCGGTGTCGGAAGGGTTCGATGTCCTGATCAACAACGCCGGGATCATGGCCGTGCCCAAGGCGCGCACCGCCGACGGGTTCGAATCGCAGCTGGGCACCAACTTTCTCGGGCACTTCGCGCTGACCGGGCTGCTGCTGCCGAAGATCTCGGGACGAGTCGTGACCCTCGCCAGCGGGGTGCATCGCATCGGCCACATCGCACTTGACGACCTCAACTGGCACACCCGCCGCTACCGCCGGTGGGCGGCCTACGCCCAGTCGAAGCTCGCCGATCTGATGTTCGCGTTGGAGCTGAACCGTCGGCTCGGGGCGAGAGGTTCGGCGGTGCTCTCGGTCGCTGCCCACCCGGGCTACGCCGCGACCGAGCTGCAGTCGCACACCGAATCGATCCAGGACCGCCTGATGGCGATCGGTAATCAGCTCGTCGCCCAGAACGCGGCGGCGGGTGCGCTGCCGTCGCTGTACGCGGCGACCATGCCGGACGTGGCGGGCGGCGACTACTACGGTCCGGACGGCATCGGCGAGCTGCGCGGCTCCCCGCGCAAGGTGGCCGCGTCACGCGCCGCCCGAGATGCCGGCGTCGCAGCGTCGCTGTGGCGCACGGCCGAGGAGCTGACCGGCGTCACCTTCGGCTGAGCCCGATTCGCGCGAACCAGCCCCGCGAAGCGCAGCTCCCAGCAAACGTGCAGGATTCTCCCAGGAGGGGATCAGGCTGCCCGGGCACAGTCTGCTGAGGCACCGCGCGAAGGGACGGGTATGAGCAGCGCCAGAGACAGCGCGGCAGAGCGCGCGGCCGAGGCGCGGTTGCTGGTCGTCGAGGACGACGCCAACATCGTCGAACTGCTCGCCGCGAGCCTGCGGTTCGCCGGCTTCGAGGTGGCGACCGCGCGCGACGGCCACGAGGCGCTGCGCGCGGCGCGCGAGTTCCGTCCCGACCTGATGGTCCTGGACGTGATGATGCCGGGCATCGACGGTTTCGAGGTCGTCCGCCGGATGGGCGCCGAGGGCAATCGCTGTCCGGTCGTGTTCCTGACCGCGCGCGACTCGGTCGCCGACAAGATCACCGGGCTCACGGTGGGCGGTGACGACTACGTCGCCAAACCGTTCAGTCTCGACGAGGTGATCGCCCGCATCCGGGCGGTGCTGCGGCGCAGCGCGGCCGCGCCAAACCCGCCCGCCACCGCGCGGCTGACCTTCGCCGACATCGAACTCGACGACGAGACCCACGAAGCCTGGAAGGCCGGAGCACCGGTCGCGTTGTCGCCGACCGAGTTCAAGCTGTTGCGGTACTTCATGCAGAACACGGGACGGGTGCTGAGCAAGGCGCAGATCCTGGACAACGTGTGGAACTACGACTTCGGCGGCGACGCGAATGTCGTGGAGTCCTACGTCTCGTACCTGCGCCGCAAGGTCGATACCACGCAACCGCGGCTGCTGCACACGCTGCGTGGTGTCGGCTACGTCCTCCGTCTCCCCCGCGGCTGACGATGGCCTCGGTGCGGAGGCGGTACGGACGGATTCCGCTGCGGGTGAAGCTCGTCGTCGCGATGCTGCTGCTGGTGGTGATCGCGCTGGCGGGTGCGGGGGCTGCGGGCGCGGCGACACTGCGCGGCTACCTCGTCGACCGGGTCGACGCGCAACTCCACAACGCCGAGCACCCCATCGCCGAGCACGGGCTCGCCGGTATCAACGGAGCCGTGCCACCGCAGCCCGGGCCGTCCGAACCCGACGGTGACAAGAAATCCCAGGGCGAGCACGAAAACCGGCTGCCGAGCGAGTTCGTCGTCGCGGTGACGAACGGCGCGGGACGGACGGTGTACGGCCCGACCAGCGCACTGATCAACCCGGACCAGGCCTTGCCGAAGCTGCCCGCCCCGACCGCCGCGGAGACCAAGGCGGCCGGGACTCGGGTCTTCACCGTCGACGCGGTGCGCGGGGACGACCAGTGGCGGGTGCTCGCGGCGCCGTACCGGCTCACGAGCGGCGGCAACGGCACGCTCCTGATCGCGCAGAGCCTCGGTCCGGTCGACAGCACGATCGCCCATGTCGAACTGGTCAGCCTGGTAATCGGCGTGATCACTGTGATCCTGCTTGCCGGGATCGGCTATCTGATCGTGCGGGCCAGCTTTCGTCCGCTGCGTGCGGTCGAGCGCACCGCTGCCGACATCGCCGCCGGCGACCTGTCGCACCGCGTGCCCGACGCCGATCCGCGTACCGAGGTCGGCCAGCTCTCGCTCGCGCTCAACACGATGCTCGGCAACATCGAGACGGCGTTCGCCGAGCGGGCCGAATCCGAGCAGGCGGCCCGGGAGTCCGAGCAGCGGATGCGCCGGTTCGTCGCCGACGCCAGCCATGAGCTGCGTACGCCGTTGACCTCGATCCGCGGCTTCGCCGAGCTGTACCGGCAGGGCGCGGTCGGCGACGAAGAAGCGCTGCGCCGGGTGATGCAACGCATCGAGGGCGAGGCGGCCCGGATGGGTGTGCTCGTCGACGACCTGCTGCTGCTCGCGCGACTCGACCGGGAACGCCCGCTGGCCCAGGCGCCGGTCGACGTGCTCGCCCTGGCCGCCGACGCGGTGCACGACGCGCGCGCGGTCGACCCGGACCGGCCGGTGACCCTCGACGTCGGCCCGACCGACCCCCCGCCGGTGGTCCGCGGCGACGAGGCCAGGCTGCGGCAGGTGCTCGCCAACCTCGTCTCGAACGCACTTCGCCACACGCCGAGCGGAACGCCGGTGACCGTGCGGGTGCGCACGGAGCCTGCGCCACGCGCGCACGTCGTGCTCGAGGTGGTCGACCACGGCCCGGGGATGGATACCGACGACGCCGCGCACGTGTTCGAGCGGTTCTACCGCGCCGACAAGGCCCGCACCGGCGAGGGCGGCACCGGACTCGGCCTCGCCATCGTCGCCGCGCTCGTAGCAGGCCATTCCGGCGCCGTGTCGGTGCAGACCGCGCCGGGTAGGGGCGCAACGTTCCGGGTCGAACTGCCCACCGCGCTCGATTGACAGCCAACGTCCAGCTACATCGCAGCCCGGGCCAATCGCGGCGACCGAACATGATCAGGTGACCGCAGTAGCCGACCGATCCGCCATGTCAGCCACCACGTCCGCGCCGACACCGCGAAGCGGTGGCCGGCCCAACGCCGTGCTCGCGGTCATCGTGGCGGGCGCCGCCGCGAGCGTGGCGTTGTGGTGGGTCGACACACCAGCGGTGCACGGCTTCGGTGCCTGGCTCACCAACGCCGGACGGATCACCGGCCTGCTGGCCGGCTACGGCGTCGTGATGCTCGTCGCGCTGATGGCCCGGATCCCGCCGCTCGAGCGCGGCATCGGCGCCGACAAGCTCGCCCGGTGGCATGCGATGGGCGGACGGTACGTGGTCAGCCTGGTCGTCGCGCACGCCCTTTTGATCATCTGGGGCTACGCGATCACCGCGCACACCGACGTCGTGAGCCAGACGGGCACGCTGCTGACCAACTACCCCGACGTGTTGATGGCCACGGCGGGCGGGCTGCTGCTCGTGCTGGTCGGCATCGCGTCGGCGCGCGCCGCGCGCCGCCGGATGCGCTACGAGACCTGGTACCTGCTCCACCTGTACACCTACCTCGCGGTCGCGCTCGCGTTCAGCCACCAGTTCGCGACCGGCGCAGACTTCGTCGCCAACCGATCGGCGCGCGTTGCGTGGTCCGCGTTGTACGCGCTCGTCGGCGCCGCGGTGCTGTGGTACCGCGTCGCGGTGCCGATCCGTCAGGCGTTCCGGCACCGCCTGCGCGTCGAGACGGTGTACGCCGAAGGCCGCGATGTCGTCTCGATCGTGCTGCGCGGCCACCATCTGAACGAACTGCGCGCCGAGGCCGGCCAGTTCTTCCGCTGGCGGTTTCTCACCCGTGAGCTGTGGTGGTCGTCGAATCCGTACTCGCTGTCGGCGCAGCCACGCGGGAACCGGTTGCGCATCACGGTCAAGGGCCTCGGCGGGCACAGCGCCGCGCTGGGCCGGCTGCGGCCCGGCACGCGCGCGTTCGCCGAGGGTCCGTACGGCGCGATGACGGCGTCGCGTCGGCGCCGACGCAAGGTGCTGCTCATCGCCGGCGGCATCGGCATCACCCCGCTGCGCGCGCTGTTCGAGGCACTGCCCGGCGCACCCGGTGACGTCCGGCTGATATACCGGGCGAGTCGCCCCGACGACGTGGTATTCCGTGCCGAGCTCGAGTCGATCGCCCGCGCGCGCGGTGCGCGGCTGCATTTGCTGACCGGCCGCCGCGCGCAGCTGGGTCACGATCCGCTGTCGGTGCAGGCGCTCACCGCCAACGTCCCCGATCTACGCGATCACGACGTCTACGTCTGCGGACCCGATGCGATGGCCCAGTCGGTGGTCGCGGCACTGCGCGCGGCACGCGTGCCGCCGCGTCAGATCCACCACGAATCGTTCGAGTTCTGAAAAGATAGAGAGAAGCTCTCCATGAAGCGCGTCCTGGCCGCACTGTTCGGCACCGTCACCGGCCTGATCTTCCTGCTCGACTTCAAGAGCCATCCCGCGTCGGTGGCGAGCGTGCCGGTGGCCACCAGCCCGGTCCAGCCAGGCACGAGCAGCTCGTCGAGCACCGGATCGTCGAGCCCGGCATCGTCCAACCGCACCTCGTCCGGCACCGCGAAGCGTGCGAGGACCGCGAGCTACACCGGCGACTCGGTCGACACGCAGTACGGGCCGGTCCAGGTGCGGATCACGGTCAGTGGCGGCAAGGTGACCGCCGCTCAGGCGGTCGTCTACCCGACCGAGGACCCGCGCGACCAGCAGATCAACGCCTACGCGATCCCGACCCTGAACCAGGAGGCTGTGGCCGCCGCGCGCAGTGCGCAGATCGACATGGTCTCCGGCGCGACGTACACCAGCGACGGCTACATCCAGTCGTTGCAGAGCGCGCTCGACAAGGCGGGGCTGTGATCGCGCTCGACCCGGCTCCGCGCACGGTCCACGTGGAGCGGTGCATGGGCACCGTCTTCACCATCGACGTGCGCGATCCGGGACAGTGGGACGACGCGATCGCCGAGGTGGTCGCGTGGCTGCACCGGGTGGACGCGATCTTCAGCACATATCGCGAGGACAGCGACATCAGCAGGATCCGGTCCGGCAGCTTGCGCCTCGAGCAGGCCGCGCCGGAACTCGACGAGGTGCTCCACCTGTGCGCCCGGGCCTGTGTGGCCACCGGCGGCGCGTTCACGGCGATGTGCGGCGCGAAGCTCGACCCCACCGGGCTGGTCAAGGGCTGGGCCGTTGAGCAGGCCGCTGCGCTGTTGCACCGACACGGCTCGCGCAATCACGCCGTCAACGGCGGCGGCGACATGCAGCTTGTCGGTGGTGCCGGGCCAGACCGGCCCTGGTCGGTCGGAATCACCGATCCGCACGACGGCGGACAGGTCATCAGCGTGGTGATGGCACGTGATCTCGCGATCGCAACGTCCGGCGTGGCGCAGCGCGGACTGCACATCGTCGACCCATTCACCGGACGGCCGGCGACCGGCGTCGCGAGCGCCACGGTGATCGGTCCGTCCCTGGCCCTGGCAGATGCGTATGCGACGGCCGCGGTGGTGCTCGGACCCGACGCGGTGCGCTGGCTCGACGGCCTGCCCGGCTACGACGGATTGCTCGTCACCGCCGATCACGAGCAGCCGGCAAGCGCCGGCTGGACCAAACACACGACAGGAATCACGACCGATGACTGAGCAGAATCCTCCGGCCGAACCGTCGCCGAGCGGCGAGTGGGCGGTGCCCGAGCAGCCCGCGGAGCCGTCCGACGCCCCACCGCCGGTCGCGCCGCGCCGGAACTGGCGCAGACCACTCGGCGCAGCGGCGCTGGTCACCGGCGGTGTGGTGCTCGGCGCCGGCGCCGCGGTGTTGATCAGCAGCGCCGGCGGCGACGGTGACGGACACGGCGTCGCTGCGGCCGGTGCCCGGGCCGGTTACCCGGGTGCGCCCGGCGTGGCCGGCGTGGCCGGCGAGCAGCAGGTGCAGGGCACGGTCAGCGCGGTCGGCACCTCGTCGATCACCGTCTCCACCTCGTCCGGGAAGTCGACCTACTCCGTGTCGTCGTCGACGCAGATCATCCGTAACGGGTCGGCGGCCACCCTCGATCAGATCAACGTCGGCGACCCCGTCGTCGTGCACCTCATCCCGTCATCGAGCGGGCAACAGGTGGAACGGATCATCGCCGGCACCATGACCGAACCGGGCGGGGCGGGCGGGCCGAACGATGACCGCGAAGGCGGTCACCACTGAGTTGACCGTCGGCCGGTGCGTCAACCGCGCACGCCGCCGGCTTTCACGGGCTCCGGGCCTTGGTAAACCTGCTCGTGCACGGGCGGTGGCATTCTCGTGGCCGCAACGGGAACCGCGCGGTGCTTCGGCTGCCTGTGCTTCGCGCGGCTGGTGAACCGCCGGCGTCCCCACCGGATCACCATTTCGGCGACGCGCTCCGCGTACGGCATGATCCAGGGCAGCACGAGCAGCACCAGGACGCCGGCGAGCCACCCTCCGAGCACGTCGCTGACCCAGTGGGTGTCCAGGTACACGGTGCACAGGCCGACCGTGATCGAGACGAACACCGCCGCGACCATCACGGCGCGCCGGAACGAGACCGCCAGCATCGCGATCAGCCCGTAGAGCACCACTGCATTCGAGACGTGCCCGGACGGGAAGATGTCGCCGCCCTCGAATACCGCGTGCACATGCGGAGTGGCGCGCGGTCCGAGGCGTCCGGTGGCCACCTTGACGACGCCAACGCTGAGGTTGAGCACGACCAGCGCGGTACCCAGCATGACGAGCGGCCGCGGCGAGCGGGATTTCCACGCCCGCCACGCGAACCACGGCAGAGCCACCAGCGTCGCCGGCGCGCGCTGCCCCAGCATCACGTAGGTGTGCAGCGGATAGAACCACTCGGGGTAGCGCTGGCGTAGGTCGAGCCGGAAGACGTCCTTGTCGAGGGTGAGGAACGGCGACCACCTGATCACGCCGAGGATCAGCACGACGTAGGCGAAGAGGACCAGCGCGAACCACAGCACACTGCGCGGAATGGGTCGCGGAATGCGGACGGTCCGTGCGCGCGTTCGCGGCACTCTCGTCGACTGATCCACAACTACCTTCTTGACATATTTACCTGTGGATTACCTACCCCGATTTGGCGCGCTCACAACCGTGCCGCGCTTGGACGGCGCTGCAGGGCGACTTTGTGAGCGAAACCACTCGCGGGCGGCACCTCAACTCAACGCCTGCGGCCCCTCCGAGAGCAACAGGGTGAACTGCGATTCGTCGAGAATTCGCACGCCGAGTTGCTCCGCTTTGTCGGCCTTTGACCCGGCGCTGTCCCCGACGACGACGAAGTCGGTCTTCTTCGACACCGACCCGGCGGCCTTCCCGCCGCGCGCCAGTATCGCTTCCTTGGCCTCGTCGCGCGAGTAGTCCTGCAGCGAACCGGTGACCACGACCGTAAGCCCGGCGAGGGTCTTGGGCACCGACTCGTCGGACTCGTCGGCCATGCGCACCCCGGCCGCGGCCCACTTGTCGACGATTGCGACGTGCCAGTCCTCGGCGAACCATTCGATGACCGCGTCGGCGATGACGGGACCGACGCCCTCCGCCGCCGCGAGTTGTTCGACGGCGGCCTTGCGGATCGCCGGGATCGACCCGAACTCGGCTGCCAGCGCGCGCGCCGCGGTCGGGCCGACGTGTCGGATCGACAGCGCGACGAGCACGCGCCACAGCGGCTGGGTCTTGGCCTGCTCGAGGTTGGCGAGCAGCTTGAGCCCGTTCGCGGACAGCGTGCGCCCGTCGTGCACGAGCTCGGGCGGATCGGCCTTCTTCGCCGCCCGGGTGAACAACGCGACGTCGGCGAGGCGCTGGGCATCGAGGTCGAACAGGTCACCCTCGTCGGTGATGACCCCGGAGTCGAACAGTGCAGCTACGCCCTCGTAACCGAGGGCCTCGATGTCGAAGGCACCGCGCGAGGCCATCGCCGACACCCGCTCGCGCACCTGGGCCGGACACTTGCGGGTGTTGGGGCAGCGGTAGTCCTTGTCGCCTTCCCGTTCCGGGGCCAGCGTTGTGCCGCAGGACGGGCACTCGGTCGGCATCACCCAGCGCTCGAGGCCCTCGGGACGCAGCGCGATCACCGGGGCGACGATCTCGGGAATCACGTCCCCCGCCTTGCGGAGCACGACGGTGTCACCGGGACGAACGTCTTTGCGCTCGACCTCCCACTGGTTGTGCAGGGTGGCCCGCTCGACGGTCGAGCCCGCGACCTTGACCGGCTCCATGATCCCGAACGGGGTGACCCGCCCGGTGCGACCGACCGCGACCGCAATGTCGAGCAGCTTGGTGTTGACCTCCTCCGGTGGGTACTTGAACGCGATCGCCCAGCGCGGCGCGCGGCTGGTCGAGCCGAGCCGGCGCTGGATCGTCAGGTCGTCGACCTTGACCACGACGCCGTCGATCTCGTGTTCGACGTCGTGGCGGTGTTCGCCGTAGTAGTCGATGAACTTCTGCACCCCCGCGAGGTCGGGCTCGACCTTCGCGCGGTCCGAGGTCGGCAGCCCCCAGCGCTTGAGCAGGTCGTACCACCCGGACTGCGCGTCGGGCTTGGGCATGGGCTTCGCGCCGCCTTCGACCTTGCCGACCCCGTGCACCACCAGGCGCAGCTTGCGGGCCGCGGTGATGCGTGGGTCCTTCTGCCGCAGTGAGCCGGCGGCGGTGTTGCGCGGGTTGGCGTAGGGCACCTTGCCCGCCTCGACCAGGTTGGCGTTGAGCGCTTCGAACTGCGCGACCGGGAAGAACACCTCGCCCCGCACCTCGAGCACGTGCGGGACGTCGTCGCCGGTGAGCCGGTCGGGAACGTTCTCGATCGTGCGGACATTCGGCGTGACATCCTCGCCCGTCCGTCCGTCCCCGCGGGTCGCGCCCCGGGTGAGCCGGCCGTCGGTGTAGACGAGGCTGACCGCGAGACCGTCGACCTTCAGCTCGCACAGATAACCGGGCACCGTGCCGGCATCACGCTCGACGCGGTGCGCCCACGCGTCCATCTCCTCGCGGGAGAAGGCGTTGTCGAGGCTGAGCATGCGCTCGAGGTGGTCGACCGCGGTGAACTGCGTCGAGTAGGTGCCACCGACCCGTTGGGTGGGCGAGGACGGCGTGCGCAGGTCAGGGAACTGATCCTCGAGTTCTTCCAGCCGCCTCATGCGCCGGTCGTAATCGGCATCGCTCGACGTCGGCTGGTCGAGCACGTAGTAGCGGTACTGGTCTTCGTCGATCTCTTGCGAGAGCCGCGCGTGTTCCTCGCGGGCCTCCTCAGTCGCAGACGCTGGCTCGGTCACGCTTCAAACCTAGCCGCGTCCTATGACATGTCGGCCGGGTTCAGCCGGCGTCGTCGCGCAGGGACGCGCCGACGTCCCGAAGCAGCGACAGCACCCTGCGCACGTAACGCGGCGTCGCTCCGGCCAAGCCGCACGCGGGTGTCGGGACGACCGATGCGGCGGCACCGCTCCGGGCGAAGCCCAGCGCCGACCACAGCTTCAGCACCGCATCGCGCGCCCCGTCGAGCGAGACGGCCTCGTCGACCGCGGGCAGGACGCCCAGCCAGAGCGAGACGCCGGCGTCGACGGCCTCACCCAGCGCGTCGTAGGACGAGGTAGTGAGCGTCGTGACGTCGACCGAGATCGCGTCGGCGCCCGCATCGCGTAGCAGCGTGATCGGAACCTCGCGCGCACAGCAGTGCACCACCCGTCCGCCGTCGCCGGCCGCCGCGAGCACGTCGCGCAGCATCCCCTCGACGAGCGGCGCCTCGACGGTGCGCACCGTCCCGTACCCGGACGGCGTCGCGACGCGTCCGGCGAGCACGGCCGGCAGCGACGGCTCGTCCAGCTGCAGCACCAGCCGGGCCTCAGGCACGCGCCGCTGCACCTCGTCGAGATGCGCCCGCAGGCCCTCGGTGAGCGACTCGGCCAGATCCCGCACCGCGCCGTGGTCGCTGACCACCTTGTGCCCGCTCGGCAGTTCCATCCCGGCCGCGAGCGTCCAGGGTCCGACGGCCTGCAGCTTCAGTGGTCCGGCATACCGCTCGGCGGCGGCTTCGAGCGCGTCGAGGTCCCAGGCGAGCAGATCCCGGGCGTGCCGCACGTCCCGCCCGTCGTGGGACGCGAGCCGCCAGCCGGACGGGACGATCTCGACCGGCAGGTCGACGAGCAGCGCCCCGCCACGTCCGATCATGTCGGCCCCGGCGCCGCGAGCCGGCAGTTCGGCTATGTGCGGCAGGTCCGGCAGCTCGCCGAACACCAGGCGTGCCGCCTCGACGGCGTCCCCGCCGGGCAGCGAGCCGATACCGGTGACCGCGCCCGGCTCCCAGCGGTGGGTCACCAGCGCACCTGTGGGACGAAGCGTGGCCCCGCGCAGCGCCGGTCAGCGTTTACTCCGGTTGTCATGCGCCGAGGGACGTCCGGCCGGCCTGATCGGTGGACGTGATCGTGGCCGAGCCCAGCACACGGTCGCCGTCGTACATGACCAGCGCCTGGCCCGCGGCGACACCGCGCTGCGGGCTCGTCAGCAGCGCGCGCACCGAGTCGGAGTCGACCTCGACCCGCGCCGCGCTCACCATGCCGTGAGCCCGCAACTGCACCGCGCAGTCGAACGACGCGCCCGGCGTTCCGCTCGTCCACACCGGCCGGGCCGCGACGACCTCGTTCACGTCGAGCAGTTCGCCGCGCGCGACCACCACCCGGTTCGTCACGGGCTGGATCGACAGCACGTAGCGCGGCTCACGGTCGGCGGCCGCACGGTCGAGGTGCAGCCCGCGCCGCTGCCCGACGGTGAACCCGAACGAACCCTGGTGGGTGCCGAGCACCTCGCCCGATTCGGCGTCGACGATCTCGCCGGCGTTGTCGCCCAGTCGCCGGGACAGGAAACCGCGGGTGTCACCGTCGGCGATGAAGCAGATGTCGTGCGAGTCCGGCTTGTCGGCCACCGCCAGACCGCGCCGGGCCGCCTCGGCGCGCACGTCATGCTTGGTCGTGTCGCCGAGCGGGAAGATCGCGTGCGCGAGCTGGTCGGGCGTCAGCACCGCGAGCACGTAGGACTGGTCCTTGGCCGGGTCGACCGATCGGCGCAGCACTCCGTCCGAGAGCTGCGCGTGGTGCCCGGTGACCACGGCGTCGAAGCCGAGGGCGATCGCCCGGTCGAGCACCGCGGTGAACTTGATCTTCTCGTTGCAGCGCAGACAAGGGTTCGGGGTGCGTCCGGCCGCGTACTCGTCGACGAAGTCCTCGATCACGTCCGCGCGGAACCGGTCGGCCAGATCCCAGATGTAGAACGGGATGCCCAGCACGTCGGCGGCGCGGCGCGCGTCGTTGGCGTCCTCGACTGTGCAACACCCGCGCGCGCCGTGTCGCAGTGTCGCAGGCTGCTGGGCGAGCGCGAGGTGCACTCCGGTGACGTCGTGCCCGGCGTCGACAGCCCGTGCGGCAGCCACAGCCGAATCGACGCCACCGGACATGGCGGCTAGAACTCTCATCCAGCAACCCTCATCCCGCAACCGAGGTGAGTCCGGCGCGGCGGGCGCGTTCGACCACAGGACCGACTGCCTCGACGACCGCCTGCACGTCGTCGGCGGTGGACGTGTGGCCCAGCGAGAAACGCAGCGAGCCCCGGGCGGCCGCGTCGCCGGCTCCCATCGCGGTGAGGACGTGCGACGGGCGGGCCACGCCGGCGGCGCAGGCCGATCCCGTCGAGCATTCGACGCCGCGCGCATCGAGCAGCATCAGCAGCGAGTCGCCCTCGCAACCGGGGAAGCTGAGGTGCGCGATTCCGGGCAGGTGGCGGTCCGGATGCCCGTTCACCACTACGTCCTGCACGGCGGCGCGGACACCGGAGATGAGGTTGGCGCGCAGGGCGGCGAGCCTTACGGCGGTCGCCTCACGGCGCTCGACCGCGATCGACGTGGCTGTGGCCAGTCCGATCGTGCCGGCGACGTCGAGCGTGCCCGAGCGCACGTCGCGCTCCTGGCCCCCGCCGTGCAGCGTCGGCGTGCATTCGACGTTGCGGCGCACCAACAACGCGCCGGTGCCGACCGGACCACCGAGCTTGTGCCCGGTCAGGCTGAGCGCGTCCGCGTCCGAGCCTGCGAAGTCGACCGGGAGGGTCGCCACGGCCTGCACCGCGTCGGTGTGGAACGGCACACCGTATTCGTGTGCGATCGCGGCCAGTTCGGCGACCGGCTGCACCGTGCCGACCTCGTTGTTGGCCCACATGACGCTCACGACCGCGGCCGTTTCGGGCGCGACGGCCAGCACCTCGCGCAGCGTGTCGGGGTCGACGAGCCCGTAGCGGTCGACCGGAAGCACGACGAGTTCCGCGCCCTGCTCGGCGGCGAGCCACTCGGCGCTGTCGAGCACTGCGTGGTGTTCGACAGCGCTGACGATCACGCGGGTGCTGCGGGCGTCGCCACGTCGCCGCGCCCAGTACAGACCCTTGACCGCGAGGTTGTCGGCCTCGGTGCCGCCCGCGGTGAAGATGACCTCGGACGGACGCGCACCGACCGCGGCCGCGAGCTGCTCGCGAGATTCCTCGATCCGGCGACGCGCCCGGCGACCCGCATCGTGCAGCGACGAGGGATTGCCGAGCTCGCCCAGCGCGGCCGCCACGGCCGTGACCGCTTCGGGCAGCATGGGCGTCGTTGCTGCGTGATCGAGATAAGGCATCGCCTGCCAGCTTACGGCGGGCCTGCTAGGTCAGCGGGCGAACCCGTTCACCGACGAAGCGGGCGAAGGCGACGGGGTCGTCGTCGGCGGTCGGCTGCAGCACCACGGTGTCGGCGCCGGCGTCGGCCCACCGGCGCACCGTGGCCGCGATCGCGGCGGCGTCACCGTATGCCCCGGCGTCGTCGTCCGGGTCGAGGTTCCAGTGCTGCATCTCGGCGCGGTAGCGCTGCTCGCCGTCCGGGTCGGGGGTGCACATCAGGTAGGCGGTCACCCGCCCTCGTCCGGAACGCTGTCCCCACGCCGTGTCGAACCCCGCACGCGCGTCGACCAGATCACTGATCGGGTTGCCGCCGGTGAGCACCACCCCGTCCGCCAATTCACCGGCCAGCGCGAGGGTTCTGGGACGGACGGCGCCGACGTGCAGCGACGGCTTCGGCTCCGGGGGCCACGAAAGCCTGACGTCACGTAGCGAGATGTACTCGCCGGCGCAGGTGACGGTCTCACCGGCGAGCAGGTCCTGCAGGGCCGTGACGTATTCGCGCAGCAACGTCATCGGTGACGCGGCGCGAGCGCCCACCTGACCCATCCAGTCGAGCACGCCGTGGCCGACACCGACGTGGCACCGCCCGGGGAACATCCGCGCCAGCGTGGCGATCTCCATCGCCGCGAGCGCGACGTTGCGCAGCGGTACCGGCAACACACCGATCCCGACGTGCAGCCGCTGCGTCCACGCCAGAGCGGCCGCGGCGCTGGTGATCCCGCCTTCGTCGAAGCAGTCCTCCCACAGCCACAGCTCGTCCACCCCGGCGGCGTCGGCCGCCTCGGCGACGGCACGCAACTGCTCGGGCGGATGTTGCGGACGGAAGATGATCCCGAGGTTGCTCACGCTGGCAAGGTACGCGCGCGGCCCGACACCGCGATGCCGGCGAACGCGATCACCAGCATCAACGCGTCGAGGGTCAGGAAGGCCTTCGTGTAGCCGATCGACCCGACTGCGGCGGCCGCGACGAGCACGCCCGCGGATCCCGCGGTGAATGACGAGAACGTGGTGTCGCCCAGCTGCAGCGCGGCCGAGTCACGTCCCCGGTCGGCGTCGTTGGTGTGCCGCAACAGCAGCACGCTCGACGTGGTCAGGGCGAGGCCGGCGCCCAGTCCCGCGAACGCCCAACCGGGGTAGGCCAGCCACGCCGGGCTGGCCGGAATCGACGTGACGGCGATGGCGACGATCGCCACGGACAGGCTCGCGAACCCGGCTCGCAGCAGCCACACGCGGCGGGTTTCCTCGGCTTTCGGGGTCTCGCCCGGGATCTCGCGGCTCTGCCACCACGACCCGGCCCCCCAGGCCAGACCCGACACCGCGAGCGGTAGCCCGGCCGCGGTCGGGTCGAGGCCGTGCTGCTGGCTGAGCATCAGCGGGATGACCGATTCGGTGCCGAAGAACGCACCGGCGATCAGCGCGCGCAAGGCGATCGGAGCCGAGACCCCGGGGCACGCGCGAAACGTCCCGGGCGGGACGAGCCCGCGGACCCCCCACACCGCCGCGGCGACCCCGGCAACGGCGAGAGCGACGGTGGCCGTGGACGGGTGCTGGCCCGCGCCCTCGAAGACCGCGATGCCGGCTGCCACAACGAGCGCGAGCAACAGCCGCCGCGGGTCGGACAGACCTTCCTTGCTGGTGTCGTGGCTGTCGAGCCGGCCCAGCACGGGCACCATCAGCGCGGCGCCGATGATCACGAAGGGCAGCAGCCCGAGGAAAACCCAGCGCCAGTTGATGTGCTGGGTGATCAGCCCGGACACCAGCGGTCCGAGCAGCGACGGCAGCAGCCACGCGCCGGAGGTCGCGACGAAGACCTTGGGGCGAACCTCCTCGGGATAGCTCACCCCGATGAGTACGTACGTGGAGGTGATCAGCAACCCGCCACCGATGCCCTGCACCGCGCGGGAGGCGATCAGTTGCGCCATCGTCGTCGAGGTGCCGGCGATCACCAGGCCCGCGATGAACAGGACCATGCCGGCAAGCAGCCCCGGACGCGGCCCGCGGATGTCGCTGAGCTGACCGGCCGCCACCATGCCGACGATGTTCGCGATCAGGAACGCCGTGAATGCCCATCCGAACGCGCTCAGCCCGTGCAGGTCGCGCGCCGCGGACGGCAGCGCCGGGGTCACCGCCATCGCCTCGAACGCGATCATCGAGATCAGGATGATCAGGCCGACCGTGGTTGTCCGCAGCGCCCCGGAGAAGATCGACGGAGCGCTCTGCTCGTCGAGCTTCGAAGTGGCGGTCGCGGTCACCCGTACATCATCCAAGTTCAAGCCCACTTGAATGCAAGGGGGTTAGTACCCCGTCCGGCCGCGGTCGCGGGCCGCGCGCCTGGAATGAGTGGCGCTCAAGCGCCCTGAGTGGCGCGATATATCGCGCCACTCAACGGGGAAACGCGCCACTCATCGCAGGGTGGCAGGTGAGGAGGGCTACCCCTTGCGCTTGCCGATCTCCTCGGTCAGCTGCGGGGCGACCTGGAACAGGTCACCCACGACGCCGAAGTCAGCGAGCTCGAAGATCGGCGCCTCGGGGTCCTTGTTGATCGCGACGATCGTCTTGGACGTCTGCATGCCGGCGCGGTGCTGGATCGCGCCCGAGATGCCGACCGCGATGTAGAGCTGCGGCGACACGGTCACACCGGTCTGGCCGACCTGCATCTGGTGGTCGACCCAGCCCGCGTCGACCACGGCACGGGACGCGCCGACGGCGGCGCCGAGCGAGTCGGCCAGCTTCTCGATGATCTCGAAGTTCTCGGCCTTGCCGATGCCCCGGCCACCGGAGACGACGACCGACGCGTCGGCGAGCTGCGGGCGCGAGCCCTTCTCCTCGACGACGGTGTCGGTGATCTTCGCCGACTTGTCCGAGTCGGACAGCTCGACGTCGACGCTGACCTCCTCGGCCGCGCCCGACGACTTCTCCGGGGCGAACGAGTTGGGCCGGACGGTGATGACCGGAGTGCCCTTGCCGACCTTCGACTGCACGCTGATCGAGGCACCGAAGATCTGCTGGGTGGCGGTGTCACCCTCGAGGCCGACCGCGTCGTAGATCAGGCCGGATTCGAGCTTGACCGCCAGCCGGGCGGCGATCTCCTTGTTCTCCGGGCTCGAGCTCAGCAGGATCGCGGCCGGCGAGCCCTGCTTGGCGACCGCGGCGAGCGCGGCGGCTTTCGGGGCGACGGAGTAGCCCGCGACGTCGTCGCTCTCGGCGACGTAGACCTTCGCGGCGCCGTATTCGCCGAGTTGGTCCTTGACCTTCGCCGCTTCGCCCGGTGCGCCCGCGACGACCGCACTCGGCTCACCCAGCGCCTTGGCCGCGGTGAGCAGTTCGAAGGTCGACTTCTTCACGGTGCCGTCGGCGGAATCGACGAGAACCAGTACTTCTGCCATGTCCGTGTCTCCTCTATCTCGTCGGCGGGTCAGATGAGCTTCTTCGAGGCGAGGTAGTCGGCGATCGCGACGCCGCCGTTGCCCTCGTCCTTCACGGACTCACCTGCCGCGCGCGGCGGCGCGTTCTCGAACGACTCGACCGACGACCAGGCGTTCGCCAGGCCGACCTCGCCGGCGTCGAGGCCGATGTCGGCCAACGACTTGACCTCGATCGGCTTGCTCTTGGCCGCCATGATGCCCTTGAAGGACGGGTAGCGCGGGTCGTTGATCTTCTCGACGACGCTGATCACGGCGGGCGTCTCGCCGACCACGGACTCGTAACCGGTGTCGGTGACCCGCTCGATCGTGACCGACGAACCGTCGACGGTGACCTTGCGCGCCTGGGTCAGCTGCGGGCGTCCGAGCACTTCGGCGAGCATCGCGGGCACGACCGAGCCGCGGGCGTCGGTGGCCTCGGAGCCTGCGATCGCGACGTCCCACTCCATGCCCTCGAGGGCCTTGGCGAGCACCTTCGCGGTGGCGATGGCGTCCGAGCCGTGGATCGCGTCGTCCGAGACGTGCACCGCCTTGTCGGCGCCCATGGACAGCGCCTTGCGGATCGATTCGGTCGCCTTCTCGGGACCGACGGTGAGGATCGTGACCTCGCCGTCGTGGGCCTCCTTGAGGCGCAGCCCCTCTTCGATCGCGAATTCGTCGATGTAGTTGATGACGGGGTCTACGGCGGCGCGGTCGACGGTGTTGTCGCTCGCGAGCTTCCGGTCACCCTCGGTGTCGGGTACCTGCTTCATCAGGACCACGATGTTCATGTGTGCTCCGCAACGTGTAGCCGAGTGCCAATCTGACAGGCATATCTGTTACTCGTACTCTGCCAATGTTACTG
>DASXJR010000070.1:0-31093 GCA_036497285.1 Jatrophihabitans sp. | reverse complement strand
TCGTGGTCGACCTCGTACTTGTTGCGACTGCCACGCGGGATTTCGATGAGGACGTCAAAGTCCACGGTGGGGCTCCTCTCCTGCGGGCGGTGACCGACATAGTCTGACGCATCATGGGACGGCGTTGGTGGGCCACTGCGGTCGTGGTGGTGCTGGTCATCGCGGCCGCCTTCGTCGCCGGATACGCGGTCACCCGCGTGGTGCACCGGGCGACCGCGGCGCCGGCGCCCCCACATCCGTCCCTACCCCCGGCGCTGTCCGCTGTCACCGCCGCCCCGACGACCGCGCCGTCCACGGCACGATCGACCTCGGCCACCCCGGCTGGTGTGCGAGAGGCGATCGGCGCGCTGGCCAAGGCACCGGGGCTCGGCGGACGCCTGCTGGCCCGGGTGATCGACGCGCACACCGGCAAGATCCTTTTCGACGGCCGAGGCAACACGCCCGCCGCGCCCGCCTCGACGGGCAAGCTGCTCACCGCCGCCGCCATGTTCGCGGTGCACGAGCCGGGCGACCGGCTCACGACGAAGATCGTCTCGACGGGTGACGGCACGGTCTACCTGGTCGGCGGTGGTGACCCGACGCTGGCCGCCGCTGCGCCGGGCAAACCCAGCACCTACGCCGGCGCGGCGCGGATCAGCGATCTGGTCACCCAGTTGCACCACGCGCACGTCGCCGTGCACCGCATTGTCGTGGACGGGTCGCTGTTCGCGGGCCCGTCGATCGCGCCGTCCTGGGACAGGACCGACATCGGTACGAGCTACGCGGCGCCGATCACCGCCGTGATGAGCGACGCCGCGGTCATCGCGCCACCGGGTTACGCCCGCAGCACCGAGCCCGACCTCGACGCCGGCGCGGCGTTGGCGAAACTGCTGGGTGATCCCAAGCTGTCGGTCACGCAGGGCAAGGCCCCGGCGGGCGCGAAGGTGGTCGCGAGCGTGCGCTCGGCGCCGGTGTCCGAGTTGATCGACGAGATGCTGCAGACCTCTGACAACGTGATCGCCGACGTGCTGGCCCGCCAGGTCGCGATCGCCGAGCACCAGCCGGCCTCGTTCACCGGCGCGGTCACTGCGATCCGCACCGTGCTCGGCCGACTCGGCGTACACGTCGGCAGCGGGATGAAGGACGGCAGCGGACTGTCGTCGGCCGACCGGGTGTCCCCGGCCGCGCTGGTCGGCGTGCTGCGGTTGGTGGGCGGCGCCGACACGACCGCACCCAAGGCCGCGGCACAGCTGCACCTGATCGCGTCGATGCTGCCGGTCGCCGGCTGGAGCGGCACGCTCGAGCTGCGCTACACCGCGGGCGCGCAGCGCTACGCCGCCGGTCGGATCCGGGCCAAGACGGGCACGCTGTCGACGGTCTCGTCGCTGGCGGGTCTGGTACGCGACCGAACCGGTGCGCTGCTCGCGTTCTCGTTCGACGCGGACCGCGCGATCGGAACCTACGGCGCCGAGGCGGCCCTGGATGCGCTCGCCACCCGGTTGACCCGCTGCGGCTGCAACTGAGCACTCGCGGCAACGCCCGGTACTGTCGAATCCGTGGGTGCGCTCATCGATTGGGACGTCGCAGCGCGGGTGGCCAAAAGGTTCAGCCCGCCGCCGCCCAGTGCCACTCGCGCCGAGGCCGATGACGCGGTCGGCGAGCTGTACCAGGCGACCGCCCGCGCGGCGGCACATGTCGCCGAGCTGACCGGGCTGGAGGAACCGAAGGTCAGCGCGGTCACCCGCGTCATCGACCGCCCGGCGTGGGTCGACGCGAACAGCAGCGGCATGCGCGCGGTGCTCACCCCGCTCGTCGACAAGCTCGCCGCCGACAACCCGGTCGGACGCATCACCGAAGGCATAGGCGGACGGCTCACCGGCGTCCAGGTCGGCCTGGTGCTGGGCTTCCTGTCCGGAAAGGTGCTCGGCCAATTCGAGTTCTTCGACCGCCCGCGCGGCCAGTTGTTGCTGGTCGCGCCGAACATCGTGTCCGTCGAACGTCAACTCAAGATCACGCCGGCCGACTTCCGGCTCTGGGTGTGCCTGCACGAGGTCACCCACCGCGTGCAGTTCACCGCGGTGCCGTGGCTGCGCCAGCACATGCACGACGAGGTGAACGCACTCACAGAAGCCACCGACACCGATCCCGCAGCGCTCAAGCGTCGACTGTCCGGCGCGGTCGGCGAACTGGTGCGGGTCGTGCGTGGTCAGGGCGACGGAGAAGGACTGCTCTCGGTGATCGCCACGCCCGAACAGCGCGCAGTGCTCGACCGCATCACCGCGTTCATGTCACTGGTCGAGGGCCACGCGGAATACGTGATGAACGCGGTCCCCGCTTCGGTGATCCCGTCGCAGGAAGCGATCGAGAAACGATTCGCCGCGCGGCGCCGCAAGGGCGGCAACACGCTCGACCGGGTGCTTCGCCGCGTACTCGGCATCGACGCAAAGACCCGGCAGTACATCGACGGATCGATGTTCGTGCGCACCGTCATCGACCGTGTCGGGCTCGACGGCTTCAACGCGATCTGGACCTCGCGGGACACCCTGCCGACCAAGGCCGAGATCGCCGAACCGTTGAGCTGGATCAAGCGCGTTCACGCCTGAGCGATGCCCGGTCCGCACCCGGCCGTAGCCGCGATCCGTTCGGCGGTGCGACCGTTCGTCGCGGCGCCGGTCCTGGTTGCCTGCTCGGGCGGTGCGGATTCGCTCGCGCTGGCCGCTGCGGTCGCCTTCGAGGCGCCGGTGGCCGGGCTGGTCACGATCGATCATGGCCTGCAGGACGGGTCGGACACGCAGGCCGCGCGCGTGGCAGCCATCGGCTACGAACTGGGGTTCGACCCGGTCGAGGTGATCCGGGTCGAGGTCGGGCGCGACGGGGGACGAGAGGCGGCCGCACGCACGGCCCGGTACGCCGCGCTGGATGCGGTGGCCGAATCGTTGGACCGCGCCGTGCTGCTCGGGCACACCCTGGACGACCAGGCCGAGACGGTACTGCTCGGGCTGGGACGGGGATCGGGGCCGCGCTCGATCAGCGGCATGCGTGCCCGGGCGGGCCGCTACGGCCGTCCGTTGCTGGAGATCCGGCGCGCGACGACCGAGGCTGCGTGCCGCGCACTCGGCCTCGACTACTGGGACGACCCGCACAACGCGGACCGCGCGTTGCAGCGGGTGCGCCTGCGTCGTGAGGTGCTGCCGTTGCTCGAGGACGTGCTGCAGGGCGGAGTGTCCGAGGCACTGGCGCGCACCGCTGCGCAGTTGCAGGACGACGACGATGCGCTGCGCGACTGGGCACTTTCCGCTGCCTGCCAAGCGGAAACCGAAGCAGGGCTGGACGTGACCGCAGTGGCAGCGTTGCCGCGGGCGGTGCGCACCCGATTGCTGCGGGCCTGGCTGCTCGGCGGCGGCGCCGACGAAGTCAGGGCCGAGCACATCGAACGCATCGACGCACTGGTCACCGACTGGCACGGTCAGGGCGCGATCCAGCTACCCGGCCGTGTAGAGGTGCGGCGCGTGTCTGCGAGACTCGTCCTCGAGTCGCCGACCCCCGGGAGCCTGTCGTGAGTGAACTCGACGCCGACATCGACGACGTGATCGTCACGGCCGAGCAGATCCAGGCCAAGACCGCTGATCTGGCCAAGCAGATCGACGCCGATTACGACGATCGTGAGCCGCTGCTCGTCGGCGTGCTCAAGGGCGCGGTCATGTTCATGTCCGACCTGGCGCGGGTGCTCGAACGCCCGTCCACCATGGAGTTCATGGCCGTCAGCTCCTACGGCAGCGCGACGACGAGCTCCGGGGTGGTGCGGATCCTCAAGGACCTCGATCGTGACATCGCGGGCGAGCACGTCCTCATCGTCGAGGACATCATCGACTCCGGACTCACGTTGTCGTGGCTGTTGAAGAACCTGTCCGCACGCCAGCCCGCCTCGATCGAAGTGGTCGCACTGCTGCGCAAACCGGACGCGGTCAAGGTGCATGTGCCGGTGAAATATGTGGGATTCGACATCCCGAACGAGTTCGTAGTGGGGTACGGCCTCGACTACGCCGAGCGGTACCGCGACCTGCCGTATATCGGCCGGTTGAAGCCCGAGGTGTACGCCAGTTGATTCACAGGTGGACGTGTACCGTCGAGTAGGACACAGCCCGCTCAGTTGGAGGAACGCGGACGGCGCGCCGTTCGTCCAGACGATATGAATCGCAAACGCATTCTGCGGTCATGGTGGCTTTGGGCCGCCGTGATCCTCTTTGCCTTCCTCATCCTGCCAAACCTGCTGTCCAGCGGCAGTGCGTACCACGGGGTGAGCACGTCCGACGCTCTGAAAGCCATCAACAGCGGACACGTGGCAAAGGTTGTCGTGGGCGACAAGGAGCAGTCGCTCCAGATCGACATGGCCCCCAACCAGAAGTTCGCGGGCTACAGCAAGATCAGCACGCAGTACCCCTCCGGCGCGGACACCACGATCGTCAACGCGTTGAACAAGGCGAAGGGGCAGAACGGCCAGCCCCTCGACTGGCGCACCTCGATCACCAAAGAGAATGCCTGGCTGTCGATCCTGGTCAGCCTGCTGCCGATCCTGTTGATCGTCGGCGTGCTCTTCTTCGTCATGAGCCAGGTGCAGGGCGGCGGCAACCGGGTGATGAGTTTCGGCCGATCGAAGGCCAAGCTCGTCAGCAAGGACACCCCGAAGACGACCTTCCAGGACGTCGCGGGCGCCGACGAGGCGATCGAGGAACTGCAAGAGATCAAGGAGTTCCTCGCCAACCCCGCCAAGTTCCAGGCGATCGGCGCGAAGATCCCCAAGGGCGTGCTGCTGTACGGCCCGCCCGGAACCGGTAAGACGCTGCTCGCGCGCGCGGTCGCCGGCGAGGCGGGCGTCCCGTTCTACTCGATCTCCGGCTCCGACTTCGTCGAGATGTTCGTCGGTGTCGGCGCCTCCCGGGTGCGTGACCTGTTCGAGCAGGCCAAGTCGAACGCGCCCGCGATCATCTTCGTCGACGAGATCGACGCGGTCGGTCGGCACCGTGGCGCCGGCCTCGGCGGTGGCCACGACGAGCGCGAGCAGACCCTGAACCAGTTGCTCGTCGAGATGGACGGCTTCGACGTCAAGGGCGGCGTGATCCTGATCGCCGCGACCAACCGTCCCGACATCCTCGACCCGGCGCTGCTGCGTCCCGGCCGCTTCGACCGGCAGATCGCGGTCGGCCCGCCGGACGTCATCGGCCGTGAGGCCGTGCTGAAGGTGCACGCCAAGGGCAAGCCGTTCGCCGCCGACGTCGACCTCGGTGTGATCGCGCGCCGCACCCCGGGCTTCACCGGTGCCGACCTGGCCAACGTCGTCAACGAAGCCGCGCTGCTCACCGCACGCAACAACGGCAGGTTGATCACCACTCAGGCGCTCGAGGAAGCCATCGACCGTGTGATCGCCGGACCGGAACGCAAGACCCGGGCGATGAGCGACAAGGAGAAGCGGGTCACCGCCTATCACGAAGCGGGGCACGCGCTCACCGCGTGGTCGATGCCCAACCTCGACCCGGTGCACAAGGTGACGATCCTGCCGCGCGGCCGCTCGCTCGGGCACACGTTGGTGCTGCCGCTCGAAGACCGCTACACGCAGACGCGCGCGGAGATCCTCGATCAGCTGGTGTACGCCCTGGGTGGGCGTGCGGCCGAAGAACTGGTCTTCCACGAGCCGACGACAGGCGCGTCCAACGACATCGAGAAGGCCACCAAGCTGGCACGGGCGATGGTCACGGAGTACGGCATGAGCGCCAAGCTCGGCGCGGTCAAGTACGGCACCGGCGACGCCGAGCCGTTCATGGGCCGCGACTACGGTCACCAGCGCGACTACTCCGAAGAGATTGCCTCGGACATCGACGCCGAGGTTCGCGAGCTCATCGAGCGTGCGCACGACGAGGCGTGGGAGATCCTCCTGCAGTACCGTGACGCGCTCGACGCGATGGTGCTCGAGCTCGTCGACAAGGAGACGCTGAACAAGGAAGATCTCGAGCGGATCCTCAACGGTGTGCGCAAGCGTCCGCCGCACAACACCTTCGGCGGGTTCGGCAAGCGCACCCCGAGCGACCGTCCGCCAGTCGAGATCCCGACGTCGCTGCGGAAGAGTCCCGAGCCCAACGGGCACGCCCAGCCCGGCGTCACGCCCGGCACCGAGACGCCCGAGCCGACCGGCCCGCACGCGCAGCATCCGGGCGTCTTCGGTCCCGGCACGGGAGCGTGAGCGGGGGGTCCGGCGTCGACCTCGACCGGGCCGCGGCGGCCGTTCGCGAACTGCTGATCGCGATCGGTGAGGACCCCGACCGGGAAGGACTGAGGGCGACGCCCCGGCGCGTGGCCAGGGCCTACGCCGAGACGATGGCGGGCCTGTTCGCCACTCCTGACGACGTGCTCGAGACCTCGTTCGACGAGGGCCACGACGAACTCGTGCTCGTCAAGGACATCCCGCTCTACTCGACCTGCGAGCATCACCTCGTGCCGTGGCACGGGACCGCTGCAGTGGGCTACATCCCCGGTGTGGACGGGCGGATCACCGGGCTCTCGAAGCTGGCCCGGGTGGTCGACCTCTATGCGCGGCGGCCGCAGGTGCAGGAACGGCTGACCTCGCAGGTGGCCGACGCCGTCATGACCCGGCTGCAGCCGCGCGGGGTCATCGTCGTGGTGCAGGCCGAGCATCTGTGCATGGCGATGCGAGGCGTGCGCAAGCCCGGCACGACAACGATGACCTCGGCCGTGCGCGGCATCATGCAGACCGACCCGCGTACCCGCGCCGAAGCGCTGAGCCTGATTCTGGGTCGTTGATCACCATGCAGAACCCGGATCGCATCGTGGTGATGGGGGTTCTCAACGTCACCCCGGACTCGTTCTCGGACGGTGGCCGGTGGACCGATCTCGATCATGCGGTCGAGCACGCGGTGCAGATGCGTCGCGACGGCGCCGACCTCATCGATGTCGGCGGCGAGTCCACCCGTCCGGGGGCGGCCCGCATCGATGGGGACGAAGAGTGCCGGCGGGTGCTGCCGGTGCTGCGCGCGCTGCGTTCGGCCGGCGTGCCGACATCGATCGACACCTACCACGCATCGGTCGCGGCCGCCGCGCTCGAAGCCGGCGCGGGCGTGGTCAACGACGTGTCCGGCGGCCTGGGTGACCCCGCGATGGTCGACGTGGTGCGCGACGCGGGCTGCCCGTGGATCCTGATGCACTGGCGCGCGCACGGCGCGACGATGCACCGGTTCGCGCAGTACGACGACGTGGTGCTCGATGTCCGGACCGAACTGCAGGCACGCGTCGACGCGGCAATTGACGGCGGCGTCGCTGCGTCCGCCCTGGTTGTCGACCCCGGGCTGGGCTTCGCGAAGACCGGCGAGCACAACTGGCGGTTGCTGCGTGAGCTGCCCAGCTTGACAGCCCTTGGCTTCCCGGTGTTGGTGGGGTCGTCGCGGAAATCCTTCCTGGGCAAGCTGTTGGCCGACGCTGACGGCAAGCCGCGCTCGGTCGACGACCGAGAGGACGCCACGACCGCACTCACCGCGTACTGCGCCTTGCAGGGCGTTTGGGGTGTGCGGGTGCACGAGGTCCGCCCGTCCGTCGATGCGGCGCTGGCGGTCGCGGCGGTGCAGCGTGGTTGAGCCCGACCCCGACCACATCGTCCTCACCGGCCTGACCGTGCGCGGAAACCACGGCGTGTTCGACTTCGAGCGGCGCGACGGGCAGGACTTCGTCGTCGACGTCGACCTCGAACTCGACACGTCGATGGCGGCGGCCAGTGACGACGTGAGCGACACCGTCCACTACGGCGAGTTGGCGTCAGCGTTGGCCGCGGTCATCGGTGGCGAGCCGGTGAACCTGCTCGAGACGTTGGCGCAACGCCTTGCCGACGTGTGCCTGGCCGACGCGCGCGTCGCGGCGGCGACGGTGAGTGTGCACAAGCCGCAGGCGCCGATTCCGCACCAGTTCGCCGACGTTGCCGTGAGCATCCGGCGGACCCAGTGACCGCAGTCCTGTCGATCGGGTCCAACCTGGGCGACCGGCTCGCGCATCTGCAGGGCGCGGTCGACGCGGTGCGTCGGTGGCTGGTCGCGGTTTCGCCGGTGTACGAGACGGCGCCCTGGGGACCCGTCCCGCAGGACGACTACCTCAACGCAGTGCTGCTCGTCGAGGATTCGACGGCCACCGCGCGGGACTGGCTCACGCGCGCCCAGGCGGCCGAGCAGGGCGCCGGGCGGACCAGGGACGTGCGATGGGGCCCGCGGACGCTCGACGTGGACGTGGTGGCCGTGGAGGGCGTACGCAGCGACGACCCTGAGCTCACACTGCCCCACCCTCGGGCGCACGAGCGGGCGTTCGTGCTGGTGCCGTGGCTCGACGTCGAACCCGAAGCGACGCTCGACGGAGCGCCCGTCGAGAGGCTGGTGCGAGAGGTCGACCGCAGCGACGTGCGGCCGCGAACCGAGTTGGTGCTGAGTTGACCGGGCCACAGATGCGGCGGACGGGTCCGCTCGACCTGATCATTCCGTTCGGCATCATCGGCGTCACCGCGTACGTGCTGTTGCGCACGTCGTACTCGGCCCTGCCGCCGCTCGGCTATTTCGTGCCGGTTCCGCTGGCGGTGCTGGGCATCATCGAGCTTGTCGTGGCGCGTCGGGTCCGGTTGGCCGTAAGGCACGTGGCCTTTGCCAAACCGATGACCGCGATCGCCATTGCCCGTTGCGTGGCCTTGGGCAAGGCGTCCTCGGTCGTCGGGGCGGCGGTAGCCGGGGCCACGGTGGCGCTGCTCGCCCGGGTGCTTCCCGACGCCGGTGACGTGCGCGCGGCAGCCAACGACGCCAGGGTGGGCCTGTTTCTGCTGGCGTCGACGATCCTCGTCACGGTCGCGGGCATTGTGCTGGAGCGGGCAGGCATCGATCCGAACAGCGAACGCAGCGATCGTGATGATCGCCGAAATTGACACCTGCTGGGCGCGGATTCACACCCTCTAAACTGATGCGCGTGCCTCAACCCACGACCGGCCGCCATACCCCGCTGCTGCGGGTCTTGGGGTTCGTGGTCGCCGCCGGACTCGGCGTCGTCGGTGTGTGGCTCATCGTCACCGGAAACAGCTCGAAGAACGTACGGATCGGCGCCATCGCCGCCTTCTGGGGCCTGTTGATCGGCACGTACGCCGTGTTCGGCAGCCGGCTGCCGAGCCGGCCCGCCGACCCCGCGCCGGCTGCGCCACAGCCGCAGCCACCGCCCGTCCCGACCCGCGAACTGGACGTGCGGCTGATCAACGAGATCGAACGCTCGGCGCTGACCGCGGCGCGGCGCGAGTTCGCGCAGGAGCTGCAGCTGATGCTCCGGCGCGAGACGCAGGCCAGCTTCGCCCAGGAATTGTCCGGGCTGCGCGCCGAGGTGACCGCCCTGCGCAAGGAACTCGTCGAGAAGGTCGGCGGGCAGTTGCGGCTCGAGCGCATCGAGACCACTCGGCTGATCGGGTCGGACCTCGAGGCGCTGCAGTCCGAACTGCGCAAGCTGCGCGAGTCGGCGCGCGAACCCGGCAGCGGCGCGCAGCCGCCCCGGCTCCCGGCCGCGATCCCGCTGGTGCCGCATGCCGAGATCCACGAGGCGGAGATCGTTTCGGACGGTGTGCAGGTGACCGCTCCGGTGGGTCCGCATCTGATCGAACCGATGCCGCGTGCCGCCGATCCGCCGAAGGCACCGCAGAGCCCGCCGCCCGCACCGCCGGTGGGCCCGCGTCCGGTACCGCCACCACCACCACCGCCCGTATATCCGTCAGCAGCAGCACCGTCAGCAGCGGCGCCGCCGGCCGCAGCGGCCAAGCCGGCGAAACCGCCGGCGGACGTGCGGCCGGCAGCCCGCCCCGAACCGACGTCGTCCGACCCGTTCGCCAGCATGCCGCGCATCACGCCGTTCACCGACTTCGCGCTCGACCCGATCGCGCCTCAGACCGAGCCCGAGAGCAGCGGTGTGCGACGCCACCGCGCCGAGGATGCCGACAACGACACCCTCGCCCGGATTCTCGCCCGCGAGCAGCGCTGATTTCCGCTGCACCGTAGACCGTTTGGCTGGTCAGCCCATCAGCGGGCCTTTGACCTGAGCGCGATCCATCGCACCACCCGCCGTCAGTGGCTGCGGTAGTAGGCGATCTTGCCGTCCAGGGCGTCGAGCGCCCGCTGGGTCTGCTGCAGCCGCTCGACCATCTCGGCCCTGCGCTGCTCGAGGAAGGCCACGCGGTCGACCGGCTCGGCCGAACCGCGCAACAGTTCGGTGAACCGACGCAGGTCGGCGATGCCCAGGCCGGCGTCGCGTAGGCAGGTTACGAGGCCGATCCATTCCAGATCGGCCTCGTCGTACTGCCGCCGTCCGCCCGGATCGCGACGCACCGGCCCGATCAGGCCTTCGCGCTCGTAGTAGCGCAGTGTGTCGATCGTCAGGCCGGTGCGTTCCACGGCATCGGCCGGCGCGTACACCTGATCGCTCACGCCCGCACCGGTTCGCGACCGAGGGCCAACTCCACCGCTTCGAACTCATCCGGCATGAGCGGACCGTACTGCTGCACCCCGACGCTGTCGCGTACGTGGGCGACGGTGCGGAAACCGGGCAGCGGGACGGCGCGCTCAGAGCGCGCCCAGATCCAGGCCAGCGCGCCCTGCGCAAGGCTTCGGCCACGTGCGGTGAGCACCTCGCGCACCGACGTCAACCGCGACAGGAACTCCGCCGTCGGCACCCCGTCGTCGAACCATTGCAGCCACTCCGGCTGACGCGATCGCACGTCACCGTCGGGGACGTGGGTGCCGGCTGTATACCGGCCACCGAGCAGGCCCATGGCGAGCGGCGACCGGCACAGCACACCCAGGTCGTGCTGCTCGGCAAGGTCCAGCGTCGGCGCCGGGCCGTCGAGGACGTTGAGCTGCAACTGGATCACCGCGAAGTGCGGGCCGTCGAGGAACGGACGGGCCTGGTCGGGGTCGTCCGTACTGACGCCGTACCAGCGGATCAGACCTCGCTGCACCAGCTCCTCCAGCACCTCCACCAGCTCCGCTGCACGCTGCGCCTCCACGCCCGGCGTGTGGAGTTGATAAAGGTCGATCCGGTCGCGGCGAAGTCGGCGCAGCGATGCCTCCACCGCGCGCCGTACGTACGCCGGTGAGGTGTCGTTTCCGGTCAGCTGTCGGGTGTCCTCGTCGATGGTGTTGCCGAATTTGGTCGCGACCCGCACCTCGGGATGACCAGCGAGGGCCCGGCCCAACAGCCGCTCGCTGTGCCCGGCACCGTACGCATCGGCGGTGTCGAACAGCGTCACGCCCTGCTCGACGGCGGCAGCGATGGCGCGTAGCGATTCGTCGTCGTCGGCGCCCGTATAGCCCAGTTGCTGGTCACCGCGCGCCATCGGGCCGCCGATGGGCCAGCAGCCCAGGCCGAGCGCGCTGACGTACAGATCAGATCGTCCGAGTCGTCGTGTGTCCATGCCGGCTACGTTGACACCTGGAGCGCACACCAGGTCAAGTCGCTCGATGGTGATTGCTAGCAGGAGTGGGTTTCCACCTCGGCTGGAGCCGCAGTGAGTTCGAGTTGCCAGGACGTGCCGGCGTGGCGAGTCGATGCGAAGAGCCATCCGTGACCGTCATAGCGGTTCGTCGCGGGCTGGTACTCACGCACTGCCGTGCCGCCAGGTACCGGTACCGAGCGCCAACCCGCTCGTGCCATCGCCGCGTCGATGTCGGTGGACGACCGATCCGGAGTTCGAAATGCCAGATCGATCTCCATCCGGGTCCAGCCCGGTGCGCCACCGTCGCAACCGCCGTGATCCCAAGCCGACGGCTTGCGTTGGATCTGTACAGCAGTGGCATTTGCGGGAACGGCGTGGTGCGCAGCCTGGGCGAGGTACGACATCCGCTCGCCATGTGGATCTGCCGTGCCATGCGGATGATTCCGATACCAGTCATATCCCGGTCCCGCTACGGCCGAGCCGATCAGCAACAGACCTACCGCCACGGCCCACACATACCGGGAGCGGCGCGAGAACGCCGTGCTACTGGACATGCCGCAAGCATGATCGATCACGAGTTGGGTCAACAAACGCAGAGGACCGCTCGCACTACGATCGGAAGGCGAGGTGGTGTGCGGCTTGCTGCTCGCTATTGCGAGATTCGGGGTGCTGTTTTCGTTGTGCGGAGCAGGAAGAGGTAACTGCGGAACGCGGCCAGGTACGCTCCGCCGAACGCCAGTGCTGGGTCTTGAGTCACATCCACTTCCGCGCGCAACTTTGGGGGCCCGATGAAGCTCTTGCTCACGTCAGGCGGCGTCACGAATCCGAGCATCCACTCGGCGCTTGTGCAGCTTCTCGGCAAACCGATCGCTGAGTCTCACGCCCTGTGCGTCCCGACGGCACAGTGGGGTCACCCGATGTGCGGTCCGACGTCGGTGCAGGGTTTCGTAGCCGCCAGTCCCCAGTGGCAGCACTTCTCCGGCTTGGGCTGGGCGTCGCTCGGTGTCCTCGAGCTCACCGCGTTGCCCACCATCGGCGCGCAGCGATGGGTCCCTTGGATCCGGGAGGCCGACGTGCTCCTGGTCGACGGCGGCGACGCGACGTACCTGTGCCACTGGATGCGGGAGTCCGGGCTTGCCGATCATCTGCCTTCGCTGCCCGATACGGTCTGGGTGGGAGTGAGTGCCGGAAGCATGGTGATGACGCCCCGGATCGGGGCGTACTTCGTCGAGTGGCCGTCCGCGCCGGACGACCGCACCCTGGGAGTCGTCGACTTCTCGATCTTCCCGCACCTGGACGCCTTTCCGACGAACACCATGGCTGACGCACAACGCTGGGCCGCCGACATCGGCGTCCCGGCCTACGCCATCGACGAACAGACCGCCATCAAGGTCGTCGACGGATCCGTCGAGGTGGTCTCCGAAGGGCAATGGACCAAGTTCGGTTCATAGCCGCCCGACATTCGTGATTGACCTCCGCTACCCCGCCGACAGGCGGATGCGCACCCGACCGGATGTCTGCCGCCAAGCGGCACCGACGGAATTTGCCACCGATGGTGCGCTCCGCGGAACGCGGCCTCAGACTTTGCTACCCGGCCTTGTCGAGGCAGCCGAGAAGCTCGGCCTTGTTCCGACGGAAACCGAAATCCTTGCCCTTAGGGTGCCGCCGGTCCTGGACGGAGTTCCCCCGACAACTCCCGCCCGTTCGCGCGTGCGCGGCCCTGTTCGAAGAACGCGACCGCACTGTCCACAGACGGGATCTGGTCATTGAGTCGGACCGCGCCGAAGTCCGCATTCCAGAACGAGTCCCGGCGCGGCGGCCCGCTGTGCGGGCCTACGTAGAGATACGGGTTCGCGAAGTGGCCGTCGCCCGGCGATGCGCCGTAGTTCACGTTGTCGAAGGTCAGGCCGAGGTCGAAATGCTCCGGCCAGAGGGTGGGCTGCTGCGCGCCTTCCCCGATTCGTTCTGCGAACTCACGCAGTGCCGCGTCCCCCAGCTCATACCACCCGCCCAGAAGTCGAACACTGTCCTGGTGGATGGACAAGTCTGCGTCGGGAGTGAACGCAGTGGCGGCACGATAAGCGGCTGCTGGTAGGCCCGGCGTGATCCCGGCGAACTCGGCCGCGGCTGCGACCGTGGACAGGCCGGTGTTCCGACCCCCGACCGGGTCGCCGACGACGAGCCGGCCGTCGACGACGCCGAGCCGCCCGCCGTTCACGTCGCGCACGGTCTCGAAACCGCCGGCGACCACGTGGAGCCGGATTGTTCCGGTCTCACGGTACTGCGCGGCGGCGAGCACGTGCTCCGCGATTTGGTGAAGCGCGTCGCGGGTGGCTTTGAGCGTAGAGGTACTGGTGGTCATGGCTCATAGTCCAAGCAAACCCGTCGAGCGTTACAGCGCCTCGCACGCAACTGACTCTGCGTGCCGGACTCGATGAAGTCGTTTCCGGCAGTGAAACATCTCGCACCGGCGATGGACAGCACGTCCGAAAGCACGTGACAGTCATCGATCGCGAGGAGAACGTCGTGAAGGGACTACAGGGCAAGGTCGGCGTCGTCACCGGAGGCAGTTCCGGCATCGGCCAGGCAATCGCCATCCGCCTGGGGCAGGAGGGCGTCGACGTGGCCATCAACTACGTCGGCCGTCCGGACGGAGCTGAGGAGACCAGGGAAACGATCGAGCACGGTGTCGACATCTGCATGAAGCAGATGTCCGAGGCCGGTACGAAGCCCACTCTCGTGCAAGCCGACGTGTCCGACGCCGCTGAGGTCGCCGCGATGTTCGACGAGGTGCGGCGCCACTACGGCCGCATCGACTATCTGATCAACAACGCCGGCATCCAGATCGCCGAGGACACCGAGAGGCTGAGTGTCGAGGACTTCGACAAGGTGCTCGCGGTCAACCTCCGCGGTGCATTCCTCTGCGCCCAGCAGGCGGTTCGCCACTTCCTCGACGCCGGCACCGGCGGCTCGATCGTGAACGTCTCGAGCGTGCACCAGGTCATTCCGAAGCCACGCTTCGTCGGATACTCCGTGTCCAAGGGCGGCATGCAGAACCTGACGCACACGCTGGCGCTCGAGTACGCAGCCCGGGGCATCCGCGTGAACAGCATCGGTCCGGGCGCGACGGTGACCCCGATCAACAGGTCCTGGATCGACGACCCGGTCAAACGCAAGGCTGTCGAGAGCCACATCCCGATGCGCCGCGCGGGCGACGCCGAGGAGATGGCCGCTGTCACCGCGTTCCTCTGCTCGGACGAAGCGGCGTACATCACCGGCCAGACCATCTTCGTCGACGGCGGGCTCACCCTGTATCCGTCCTTCGAGATGACCTGGTCTTCGGAGTGAGTACCGCCGTCGACGCCCCGCCCGCGAACGACACCACCACGTGGTGGCCGTCCAAGTACGGCGCGGACGACCAGGCCGGCGCGCTGAACGAGATCACGCCGTCGAAGCTGCTCGCGGCCATCGGCCTCGTCCGACGTGGCCTTGTGTTCGACCTGGCGCATGTGTTGCACGCCGACATCCCTGCTTTCCCCGGCCGGACGTTCCGGCAGTACCTGACGACCAACTACCACCAGATCAACCGGCGGCGTCCCGATGCCGGCCCGGCCGGGTGGGGCCGCAACAACGTCAACTGGATCGTCGAACAGGTCACCGCGACACAGCAGATGGGCACGCACATGGACGCCCTCAACCACTTGCAGGTCGGGGACCGGACCTACAACGGACACCGCCTCGCCGACATAGCCGAGGATCACGGGACGAACCGTCTAGGCGTCGACACCCTCCCGCAGATCGTCACTCGCGGCATGCTGGTCGACATCGCTGCGGCACGCGGCGTGGATCGGCTCGATCCCGGCGACGTGATCACCGTCGCGGACGTCGAAGCCGCGCTCACGGCGAAAGGGATCAAGGTCGGCGCGGGAGACGCGGTCTTCTTCCACACCGGCTGGGGCAGTCTGTGGGGTTCGGACAACGACCGGTACTCCTCCGGAGAACCGGGACCCGGCATGGCATTGGCGCACTGGCTGGTAGCGCACGGAGTTGCTCTCACCGGCTGCGATACGTGGAGCTACGGTCCGGTCCCGGCAGAGGACCCGGCACAGCCCTTCGTCGTGCCCCAGACGCTGAACACCCATCACGGAGTCGTCGTGGTCGAGAACCTCTGCCTCGCCGAAGCCGCCCGGGCCGGGCTGACCGAATTCCTGCTCGTCATCGCACACGCGAAGCTGCGCGGCGCTACCGGTGCGTGGGTGGCACCGCTCGCAATCGTTTGAGGAGACCCACCATGACCGATCACTACGACGTCATCGTCATCGGCTCCGGAGCCGGCGGCGGAACACTGACCCATGCCTTGGCCCCGACGGGTGCCAAAGTTCTGCTGTTAGAACGTGGCGGATGGCTGCCGCGCGAAGCGGAGAACTGGAGCCCGGCATCAGTCTGGGCCGAAGGCCGCTACCACAATTCCGGCACCTGGACAGACCAGAACGGCAAGTCGTTCAAGCCGAAACAGCACTACTACGTCGGTGGAAACACCAAGATGTACGGCGCGATCCTGTTCCGATTCCGCGAGCGTGACTTCGACCGGATCGAGCATGTCGACGGTGTCTCACCGGCCTGGCCGATCTCCTACCCCGAACTCGAGCCGTGGTACACGCGAGCCGAGCGGCTCTATCAGGTGCACGGAGAGCGTGGATCCGACCCGACCGAACCACCGGCGAGCGAGGGCTATCCGTTCCCGGCGATCAGCGACGAGCCGCGGATCGCTCAGCTCAACCGCGACCTCGCCGCCGCCGGGCTGCAGCCGTTCCCACTGCCCAACGGGATCCTGATCGACGAGTCTGCGCCGGAACGGTCGGCATGCGTTCGCTGCTCGACCTGCGACGGCTTCCCATGCTTGGTGAACGGCAAGGCCGACGCGCAGGTCATCTGCGTCGAACCGGCGTTGCGGTACCCCAACGTCACGCTCTTGACCGGCGCGTATGTCAGCCGACTTGAAACGGATGCCTCCGGTCGCCGAGTCGACCGGGTCGTGGTCGAGCGTGACGGCGCCGTCGAGATGTACACGGCCGACGTCGTCGTCGTAGCCGGCGGCGCTATCAACTCCGCGGCCCTGCTGCTGCGATCGGCGAACGAGCGGCATCCGGACGGCCTGGGAAACGCCAGCGGCGTCGTCGGGCGGCACCTGATGTTGCACAACAACTCGTCGTTGATCGCGTTCTCGAAAACGCCGAACCCGACGAAGTTCCAGAAGACGCTGGGCATCAACGACTACTACTTCGGTGACGGCGACTGGCCTTACCCGCTGGGCGCGATGCAAATGCTCGGCAAGAGCGAGGCCGTCCTGATCGGCTTCGACGTGCCGGACGCGGCCGACCCGGCCGAGCTCGCCCGGCACTCGATCGACTTCTGGTTGACGACCGAGGATCTGCCGCGTCCCGACAACCGGGTCACGCTGGGCGCGGACGGTGAGATCCGATTGAGCTACACGCCGAGCAATCTCGAGGCGCACCAGCGACTCCGCGAGAAGTTCATGGGCCTGCTGGACAGGATCCGCTGCCGCGCCGATGTCTACGAAAACCGTCAGTACGTCGGCGGCCGCCTCGGCATCGGCGGAGTCGCACACCAGAACGGCACGATCCGGTTCGGTACTGATCCCGAGACCACCGCACTCGACCTGAACTGCAAGCTGCACGACGTCGACAACGTCTACGTCGCCGACTCGAGCTTCTTCGTCTCAAGCACGGCGGTGAACCCGACACTGACGATCATCGCCAACGCACTGCGCGTGGCCGACACGGTGGCACAGCGGCTCGGCCGCACCACGCAACAGTCGTCACCGCCCATCCCCGCGTTGCCGATTCTCGAGACGGCGGGACACGGGCGATGACTCGCACGCGTGAAAGGAGCTCACCATGAGCAGAGGACTCACCCTCGGAGCTGTGCTGCCCGACTTCGAACTCCCCGACGACACCGGCACGAGGCACAACCTGTCAGATCTGCAGGGCGACAACGCAATGCTGCTGCAGCTCGGGCGCGGAGAGCATTGCCCACGCGAGCGGCAGCACCACAAGGAGCTGCTCAAGCTCCAGGAGGTCGTGCCGGTCGCCTTCACGACGCTGGTCACGATCCTGCCGAATGATCTGGACGACACCAACAAGATGAAGATCGCAACCGGGGCGTGGTGGACCTTCCTCTCCGACGACGAGTTCGAGGTGCAACGCACCCTCGAGATCGAGGAGTACACCGACCCGCACCATCGCGCGACCGTGCCGCACACGCTGGTGCTCGCGCCGGGACTGGTGATCGACAGCGTGTACTGCGGCTACTGGTTCTGGGGTCGGCCCTCGGCCAACCAACTGTGGGAAGACCTGCAGGATCTGTTCCGCCGCACGAAGGCGGACTTCGACCCCACGACCCGTGAGGCACGTGACGCGTGGGCGGATGCGGTTCACTCCGCCGCCTGAGCCGACTCGAGGCACGACGTAACACGCGTGTTTTTCAGGTGACTTCAATTCGGCTAACGAGATGCAACCGGCGAGGAGACCCCAGATGGACGAGTTCGACGTGATCGTGATCGGTGGCGGCCCGGCGGGCGAGGTGCTGGCAGGTCGATGCGCCGATGGTGGGCTGTCCGTCGCGCTGGTCGAGCGCGAACTCGTCGGCGGCGAGTGCTCTTACTGGGGCTGCATCCCGAGCAAGACGCTCATCCGTCCCGGCGACGTCCTGGCAGCAGTTCACCGCGTGCCCGGAGCCAGTTCCGCAGTGACCGGCAAGGTCGACGTGGCCGCTGCGCTCGCGCAACGCGACTACATGACGAATGGTTGGAGTGACAAGGGGCAACTGCCGTGGCTGCGCGAGCGGGGCATCGAACTGATCCGCGGAACCGGCCGGTTGGACGGTGCGCGAACGGTGCTGGTGACCGGTCCGGGAACGCGACGGCTGACGGCGGCCCGAGCGGTCGTGCTGGCTACCGGCACCCGTCCGGCGATTCCCCCGATCCCGGGACTGGTCGATGCCCAGCCATGGGACAACCGGGATGCGACCGCGACCAAAGCAATTCCATCGCGACTGCTCGTAATCGGAGGCGGGGCGATCGGTGTCGAACTCGCCCAGGCCTACCGCCGCCTCGGGTGCGACCAAGTCACGCTCTTCGAAGGGGCCGCTCGGCTGCTCGCCCGCGAGGAGCCGTTCGCCGGCGACGAGGTGCGAGATGCTCTCGAACGGGGCGGAGTGTCGGTCGTGTTGGACGCCGCGATCGAGCGCGTACATCGCGACGGCACCGACGGACCGGTGGTCGTCGAGCTTGCCGATCGCGCATACGTCGCCGACGAGATTCTCGTCGCCACCGGGCGGCGGGTCATGGCCGACGAACTCGGCTTCGACTCGATCGGGCTCAGTGCGGGTCGCAGCGTCACGGTGGACGACCGACTGCGCGCGGTCGGTGTCGACGGTGAATGGCTCTACGCGATCGGCGACTGCAACGGACTGGCGCAGTTGACGCACATGGGCAAATACCAGGCGCGTGTCGCCGCCGATGTGATCCTCGGCAACGACGTGCGAGATCGGGCAAGTCACGACGTGGTTCCAAGGGTCACGTTCACCGATCCGCAGGTGTGCGCGGTCGGTCTCACCGAGGGGCAGGCACGTGAGCGTGGCCTGCCCGTCCGCGTCGTGACATACGGCACGGGGGATGTGCCCGGCGCGTACACGCAGGGCAACGGTATTCGCGGTACGAGCAAGCTCGTCGTCGACGAGTCGCGTCGCGTTCTGGTCGGCGCGACCTTTACCGGTCCGGGCGTGCAGGAGTTGCTTCACTCGGCGACGGTGGCGATCGTCGGTGCGGTGCCGCTCGACGTGCTGTGGCATGCCGTCCCGTCCTTCCCGACACTCAGCGAGGTGTGGCTGCACCTCCTCGAGACCTACGGATTGTGAGCGTTGCGCCATGATGCCGGACACGTCGTTCTCAAACTTGTTCATCGTGTGCCTGGTGGCGGCTGGGGCACCGCTTCTGCTCGGCTTCGCGCCGCGGCTGCGGCTGCCCGGGGTCGTTCTCGAGATCGTCGCAGGAATCGTGCTCGGGCCGTCGGTCCTCGGTTGGGTCGAGGTCGACCTGCCGGTGCAGATCCTCGGTCTGATCGGCCTTGCCTTCCTGCTCTTCCTGTCCGGACTTGAAATCGACCCTAAAAGACTGCGCGGACGCCTGCTGCGCACCGCGGTGGTCGGCTACCTGATCACCCTGGCACTCGGCGTCCCGATCGGGTTCGGTCTGCACGCTGCCGACTGGGTGAGGAGCCCGTTGCTGCTGGCGATCGCGCTCTCGGCGACGTCACTCGGGCTCGTCGTGCCCGTCCTCAAAGACGCCGGGCAGTCGGACGGTGAGGTTGGCCAGACCGCGATCGTCGCTGCCACCGTGGCCGACTTCTCCGCGATCCTGCTTCTGTCGCTCTTCTTCTCCGCCGACGACGGGACTCCCGGGAGCCGGCTTGTCCTCATCATTGCGTTCGCGGTGCTGGTCGTGGTGACTGCGCTCGTCGTGTCCCGGGCCGGTCGTTCCATGCGCCTGGGAAAGGTGCTTTTGCGCCTGCAGGACACCACGGCTGAGATCCGGGTGCGGTTCGCGGTCGTGCTGCTCGTCGCGTTCACCGCGCTCGCAGAGCGATTCGGCCTGGAGAGCATCCTCGGCGCGTTCCTCGCGGGAGTTGTCGTGAGCGTTGTCGATCGCGACTCGTCGAGCCATCCGAACTTCCGGGCGAAACTCGAGGCGATCGGATTCGGCTTCCTGATTCCGGTCTTCTTCATCAGCAGTGGCATCCGGCTCGACCTGAAAGGGCTGCTGGATCAGCCGTCAGCACTTCTGCGCGTGCCCATCTTCCTCATCGCCCTGCTCATCGTGCGCGGCGTGCCCGCGTTTCTCAATCTGCGTACCCAGGGACGCCGTGCGTCGATCGCAATCGGACTGCTGCAGGCGACCTCGCTGCCGTTCATCGTTACCGCGACCCAGATCGGTGTCGAGCTCGGCCGGATCACTCCGGTGACGGCTGCCGCCCTGGTCTTCGCCGGCCTCCTGTCTGTGCTCGTGTTCCCTGTCGTCGCGCTGACTCTGTTGCGCAAAGGGGAATCCACGCCGCCAGCAGGCAGCACACGACGCGATCTGGTCGCCACGACGATGTGACCGCGTGCGTAACGCTCACGCGGCATTCGAGTCTGCAAGAGCAAGCAACGATTTGAGGAGCGCCTGATGTCATCAACCCCGATCGCAGATCACGCCCTGCTGTCCGACCGGCACTCGAGCGCGCTCGTGACCACGTCCGGCTCGATCGACTGGTTGAGCTTCCCGCGCTTCGACAGCCCATCCGTTTTCGGACGGCTCCTGGGCGACGAAGCGGGTCACTGGCAGATCGCACCCGCCGGACAGTGGACAAGCACCCGCCACTACATCGATCGCACGATGGTCCTGCGGACAACGTTCACCACGCCGACCGGCACCCTCGTCTTGACCGATCTCCTGGCGATGGGCGCGGGCAACGGCGGGCACCGGCTCGGCCACGATGTGCCGCATCTGCTGGTACGGCGTGCGGAATGCAACGACGGTGAGGTCGATATCGACATCGACTATGCGCCGCGACCGGAGTATGGGCTGATCGTCCCTTTGCTCAGCACCGTCGACGCCGGCGTCACCGCCCGTGGGGGCGCCGAGTGGTTGGTCTTGACGTGCCCCGTGCCCCTGGATCTGTCCGGCGCACATGCCCGCGGACATGCCACGCTGCGCGCCGGCGACACCCTTCACTTCGCGTTGCATCGCACGACACTCGAGCAGGATCCGGCACGCGTGTGGTCCCAGCGGGCCCTCGCTGCCGAGGTGGACAACACGATCCGGGCGTGGCAATCGTGGTCAGAATTGCACCAGGCCTACGACGGGCCGTGGGCTGATCTCGTGCACCACAGCGGGCGGGTACTACATGCTCTGTCGTTCCAGCCCAGCGGTGCGATCGTGGCGGCGGCAACGACGTCGCTTCCGGAGGGCGTTGGCGGCGAGCGGAACTGGGACTACCGCTACTCCTGGGTCCGCGACGCCAGTTTCACGATGGAGGCGCTCTGGATCGCTGCGTGTCCGGACGAGGCGGACGACTTTTTCGCCTTCATGGCAACAGCGGCCGCCTCCGGCGTCGGTCCCGCCGAAGGACTGCAAATCATGTTCGGAGTCGGCAGCGAGCACGACCTCACCGAACGCACGCTCCCCCACCTGGAGGGATGGCGCGACAGCCGACCGGTCCGCGTGGGTAACGGCGCGTGGAACCAGCAACAGATCGACGTCTACGGCGAGGTGCTGGGCGCGGCCCATCGACTCGCCGAACAACTCAAGGCGATCGATGACGACACGAAGAGATTCCTGATCGCCTGCGCCGATGCCGCCGCCACGCGCTGGGAGGAGAAGGACCAAGGTATCTGGGAAGTCCGTGGCGAGCCGCAGCACTTCCTGTACTCCAAGGTCATGTGTTGGGTGGCGCTCGACCGTGCCATCGGTCTCGCACAACTGCTCGAAGCGGAAGACCGCGTAGCCGGGTGGACGCGCGACCGCGACCAGATCTGGGACACGGTGATGCGCGACGGCTGGAGCGACGAAGCGAATGCATTCACCCAGTACGTCGGCTCCACCGCGCTGGACGCATCGAACCTGATGATGTCGATCGTCGGCTTCCTCCCTGCCGATGACCCGCGCATGCTCGCGACGATCGACGCAATCGACCAACGCCTGACCGACGAACGGGGCCTGGTCTACCGCTACCGCGCCGAGGACGGCGTCGACGGACTTGCCGGCGAGGAAGGGTCCTTCCTGCTCTGTACGTTCTGGCTCGCGCGTGCGCTGGCGAAATCCGACCAGATCGAGCGCGCGACCACTGTGTTCCAAAGAGCGATCGCATTCGTCAACGACGTCGGCCTGCTGGCCGAGGAGATCGATCCGGATACCGGCGAGCTGCTAGGCAACTTCCCCCAGGCCTTCAGCCACATCGGGCTGGTCAACGCCGCGTGGGAGATCGCTGAGGCACGACGCCGTGCCGAGTCCGGCTGAGCGAGGCATGATGGCGCCCATGGCAGACAGCGTCGAGCCCGGCCTGACGATCCGATGCCAGGAGGTCGTCGAACTTGTGACCGACTACCTCGAGGGCGCACTGGACAGCGGGACACGGATAGAGCTGGAAGCTCACCTCACGCTGTGCACCGCTTGCGCCGAGTACGTGCGACAGCTGAAGACCACCTTGCAGATGGTCGGACAAGCACCACTGGACAGCTTGTCGCCCGCGGCGAAGTCCGAGCTTATCGCCGCCTTCCGCGATCTCTCGACGCGCTCCGAATAGCACCCCTCACTGAGACCGTTCGGGGACAATGGCGAAGGACTCGACGTCGATCAGATCCAGGCCGAAATCTCGCACCTGGTCGAGAACACCGAACAGCGCGGAGGCGTCGACGCACACACCCGACAACACTGTGTCGCCGCGGTCTGGCTCGAGACACATCGAATCAAAGGCCTCGTCGAAGCGCGTACTCAACGAGCCCCGGATCCGGATCCGATAAAACCGTCCGCCCATACGCCGAGCATGCCGCTTTCGTCACGGTCGAACATCCCCCGCGACGCAATCTCACCCGGGTGAGGTTCTTCCGAGGGGGAGGCGCGTCGACGCGGACTGCGGCAGGCTGCACACGAGGCGTTGAGGGGGCCAGCATGATTCAGCTCACCGACGAACAGACAGCTGAGCAGGCACGCGACAACGAGTTGGTGGCACGACTTCGCGCGGGGGACGAACGAACTTTCTCCGCGCTGGTCGAGGCGTGGTCACCGGTGATGCTGCACGTGGCGCGCGGGTACGTTGCGGATCGGCAGACCGCCGAGGACGTAGTGCAGGACGCGTGGGTCGGTGTCCTCAGGGGGCTGGACCGGTTCGAAGCCCGGTCGTCGTTGCGCAGCTGGACGTTCTCCATCTTGATCAACCGTGCGAAGACCCGGCGGTCCCGCGACGCCCGGTTGCTCGCTTCGGCCGCGTTGACAGGCTCTGATTCCGGTGCCGCGACGGTCGACCCTGCCCGGTTCCAGGGTGCTGACGGCAACTACCCGGGACACTGGACGTCATCGGGCGCGCCGCGCGCGTGGGAGGAGCCGGAGGGCCGCGTCGTAGGCCGCGAAGTCGCCGGGCTCATCGAGCACGCGATCGACGATCTCCCCGAACGGCAACGCCTAGTAGTCCAAATGCGAGATCTGCAAGGCTTGTCCGCTAGGGAGACGTGCGCCGCGATGGAGGTTTCGCCGCAGAACCAACGCGTGCTGTTGCACCGCGGGCGGGCGGCCCTGCGAACTGCGCTCGAGGACTACTACCGGAGCTGACCGTGCAGCGGTGCTGAGGGTGGGAGGCGAAGGTGGCGGCAGAGCTCGCAGGCAAGACCGCCCTGGTCACCGGGGCAGCGTCGGGTATCGGACGCGCGAGCGCGCTCGGTTTCGCCCAGGCCGGAGCATCCGTGGCACTGGTCGACATCGAACCGGACGGCCTCGAGGCGACCGCCGCAGCAATTCTCGCCGCTGGCGGGGAGGTCGAAGTCATTACCGCCGACATCACCGACCTGGCCGCGATGGAGCGTGCCGTGACGCGAACCGTCGCGCGGTTCGGCAGCCTCGACGCGGCGCACAACAATGCCGGTGTGGCGGGTCCGTTCCTGCCGATCGACGAGTACCCACCGGAGGAGTTCCATCGCGTGCTTCAGGTCGACCTGGTCGGAGTGTGGCACAGCATGCGCGCGGAGATCGCTCAGATGCGCAATCAGGGTTCCGGCGCGATCGTGAACACCTCCTCGATGCTCGGCGACGCCGCGATGCCTGACAACAGCGCATACATCGCGGCGAAGCACGGTGTGAACGGACTGACCCGCGCGGCCGCGCTCGAACTCGCGTCCAGCGGAGTGCGCGTCAACGCCCTTGCGCCCGGCGTCACGCGCACCGCAATGGTGTCGAGCGTGAGCGAGACGTTGCTGCAGAGCGTGCCGTTGTCGCGGCTGGCCGAGCCGAGCGAGATCGCCGCGGCGGCGGTGTGGCTGTGCTCGCCGCAGGCGTCGTACGTGACCGGTGCCGTTCTGGTGGCCGACGGCGGATGGCTCGCGGGATGAGAGGGTCCGAGCCTCGTTCCGATACCCGGCCGGGTCTACGACGTGAATTGGGTTTCTTCGAGACGACGGCCGTTTCGATCGGAGTCATGGCACCGACGCTGGCAATGTCGGTGACCGGCGTCGCCGCGGCGAGCGAACTGGGACGGGCCGCGCCGCTGGCGTTCGTCGTGGCCGGACTCGGCGTGGGTCTGGTGGCCTTCGGATTCGTCCGCCTCGCCTCGGACTTCAGTCATGCCGGTTCGGTGTACGCCTTCGTCGGCAAGGCACTGTCGCCGCGGTGGGGCTTCGTGGCTGGGTGGGCGCTGTTGGGCACGTACCTGGTGTTCCCAACGGTGTCGATCATGGGAGTTACGGTGTTCGGCCGCGCTTTCCTGCATTCCGCGGGACTGGTCGACGACGCCGACTGGTATCCGCTGGCATTGCTCGGCTGGGCGGTCATCTGGCTGCTCGCGGCCCGAGGCATTCGCCCGACAACAAGATCGCTGCTCGCTTTCGAAGTCGTGTCCGTGTTGTTGATCGTGATCTTGATGGTGGCGATCGTCGTCCGCCTGTCGACGGGCACACACACCGTGTCGGGCGCAAGCGGTCTGTCAGGACGTTTTCTGGCGTTGCCGCCGGGAACCGGGGCAGCAACACTCGCCTTGGCCGCGACGTCAGGCTTCCTTGCGTTCGCCGGGTTCGAGTCAGCCGGTTCGCTCGGTGAGGAGTCTCTGCTACCGCGCCGCCAGATACCTCGAGCAATCTGGACTGCGGTCGCGTTCGGAGCCGTGTTCTACGTGACGTGCGTGATCACGCAATCTCTCGGATTCGGTCTCGACTCGCGTGGCGTCTCAGCGTTCCGCAATTCTCAGGCGCCATTGGGCGATCTGGCCGATCACTACGTCGGCAGCGCGTTGTCCACGCTGCTCGATGCCGGCGCCGTGCTGAGTGCGATCGGGGCCGGCCTTGGTGGGGTGACGGTCGCGGCCCGGATGATGTTCGCCTTCGGCCGCGACGGTCTCGCGACCTCACGTCTCGGTCGGGTGTCGCGGGCGACCGGCGTTCCGGCACGCGCGTTGGCCGTGGAGATGATTGTCAGCCTGCTTCTGCTCAGCGCCTTCCGACTGGAAGGGACCGCGGCGCTCGCCGTCTTCTTCTATCTGGCCACGCTGGGCGTGCTGAGCCTGCTCTCGATGTACATCCTCACCAACGTCGCTGCCGTGCGACGGGTGAAGCGCACTTCGAAGCTCGAAGCCGTACTACCCATCGCGGGCACTGCCATTGCGGCCTACGTGCTCTACCGCAACGTATGGCCGGTCCCGCCCGCTCCGTATCGCTACTTCCCCTACGGCGTCCTGGCATGGCTGACATTCGGCCTGATCTTGACCCTGGCTGTCCCGGGCTTCGTGTCAAGGGTCGGTCGAGGACTGGCCGCACACACCGGCGAGTCCGAGGCGGTCGGTTCCTGACCACCGGTCGTCGGTTCGTCAGAGCAACCCGATGGCACGCGCACGAGTAACAGCCTCCGTCCTCGAGGCGACACCGAGCTTGCGGTAGATCGCTCGGAGGTGCGTCTTGAGCGTGTTCGGCGTGACGAACAGTGCGCCGGCGAGTTCACGTTGCGACTGAGCGCCTGGCAGCAACGCGAGTATCGCGCGTTCGCGGTCGGTCAGCCGTTCGACGCCTGACGCGCCGTCGAGCGCCTGCCATGCACGCTTCTCCCGCGCGACCCACTCGGTCAGCACCGGACCGGGGTCCGCGCACTCACGCAGGACAGACCGGGCCTCGCCCAGCCGGCGGCTCGCGCTGTCGATGTCGCCCCCTCCGCGTTCCGCCCACGCTGCCGTGACCAGAGCAGCCGCCACTTCCACCTTGCCGCCGCCGGGCCTGGCCCGGTCCACAGCCATGTCCGCCGCGGTACGCGCGTCGTCCCAATCGCCCCGCGTGGCAGCGAGGCGGGCGTGGGCGAGCGCGGGGAACATCGCCACGAAGTGTGCGTCCACGGTCCGCGTATCCATCTCGTCCAGGACCGTGTGTGCACCGGCGAGGTCACCGGCTTGCGTGGCCACGAGTGCGAGACATCCTCCTGCGTAGACATGGGCCAGTCGATTGACGTTCCGAAGCGCGGTGACGGCAGCCGCGCGCAACTCGTCACCCGCGCGGGTCAGATCGCCGAGCCACAGGTTGCAAACACCGGCCAGCAGGTCTCGTACCGTCGCAAGAAAGGGGTCCGCCACAGTCCCACCGGTGGCGCGCACCATGTCCGCTGCTCGTCGGATATCTCCGATCTTGTAGGTGTGCAGCGCCCGAAGCACGCGCACGTGTGGATCGTCCGCCGCAGTGCGTTCGGCGGCCTCGATCGACGCCGCCGCCTCGTCCAACCGTCCGGCATCCAGCGCGAGCCAGACCTGCGCCATCGTGAGCTGAACATTGCTTGCGACCGATTCACGTGGCAGCGCATCCAGCCAGGCTTGCACAGTCTGCAGATGGCCCGCGTTGAATTCACGACGCCAACCATCGGCCACAAGCGCCGTGCACAAATCGAGATCTCGCGACCGCATGGCATGACCGATCGCCTCACCCACATCGCCGGCAGCTGCAAACCAGGCGGCCGCTCGCCGGTGCAGCACGTCGGGTTCGGTCGGGTGCAAGCGGGCGAGCTCGTGACGCAGGATCTCGCGGAACAACTGGTGATACCGGAACCACCGCTGCTCGTCGTCGAGCGGGATCAGGAAGAGATTGGCCCGGTAGATGTCGTCGAGCGCGCCAGTGCCGTCGTGACGCTCGGTGACTGCATCGCACAACTCGGCGGATAGCCGGTTCAGGATGGAGGTGCGCAACAGGAACTCGCGGATGTGCACCGGCTGACTTGCCAACACCTCCTCACCCAAATAGTCGACCACGTGCCGGTCCGCCCCGGTGAATTGCTCGATAAAGGCATCCCGGTCGGCGCCCGCGGCACGATCGGCCAGGCGCAGCGCAGCCAGTTGTAGGCCGGCGGCCCAGCCCTCGGTGCGGGCAACCAGTCGCTCTACCTCGTGTCGTGAGAGGGAGGCCCCAGCTGCGCCGTTGAGCAGCTCCGCGGCCTCGGTCGCAGTAAAGCGCAGTTGGTCGGCGCGCAGCTCGGCCAGATCACCACGAACGCGGAGCTTGCTCAACGGCAGTGACGGGTCCGTCCGGCTGCTGATGACAAGGTGAAGCTGCGGTGGGGCATGCTCGAGCAGATCGGCCACCAGTTCGTGGATCGACCGGCTCGAGATCACGTGATAGTCATCGACTACGACGGTGACGTCATCGGGCGCAGCAGCCAGCTCGTTCACGAACAAGGGCAGGACGTCGCGTCCGACGTTGACGCTCACGTTGTCGAGACGCTGCAGCGCAGCCGTCCCCGTCCGGCTGTCGGCCTTCTGCGTGGCGAGCAGGAGGTACCGGGCGAAGCGGGTGATGTCGTTGTCGCTCTGGTCGAGCGAAACCCATCCGGTACCGACGTGCCGGTGGTGCAGCCAGTCCGCGATGAGCGTGCTCTTGCCCCAACCGGCAGGCGCCACGACGAGGGTCAGCAACCTGGTCGCGGCGTCTTGCAGCTGTGCCTGTAGACGTGGACGAAGGACCGGTTCGACGCTCGGGGTCGGCACGAACAACTTCGTCGCGATGACGACGTCGTCGACGGCCCTCGGCCCGGCAGCAACACCGGTCGCGCCCGGCTCATCCCGCGGCTGTAACGCCTGGCCCGACCGCGATGACAACACCTGCATGACCGGTCACGTGCTCCTGAATGGCGCCGTTGTGCGCTGTCGTGCCCCTGTCCAATGCCGTGCAGAACGACTGATCGCACCCGACAACAGCGTGACAGGTGCGCTGCTGGGAGCGGTAGCAGGGCTTGCCGTGAACGCCCCACTTGTCCGGATGATCCAGCGATTCGAGTGAGCGAAGGGACAGACGGTGCTCGGCATTGGCAGGTTCGTCCGGCGACATCGGTGGCTCACGGCCACCGTGACCATCTGCTGCACAGCACTGGCGGTATTCGTGTTCGTGTACTTCGCCCCTCAAGACCTGTTCATCAACACCTCCGTCAACGAGCCGTTCCCGACGGCCTCCGCCGCGTTCGCCCGCCCGGTCGATGCGCCGAACGCCTCCCCATCACGGATGTCACCAACGGGTCGCTCGTCCGTGCTGGCGCGAGGTGCATTCCGCAGTGGCGAACACGACACGACGGGCACGGTCCTGCTCGTCGCACTCGCCGACGGCCGCGTCTTCGTCCGCATCGAGGGGCTTGATACGTCCAACGGACCGGACGTCCGGATCTGGCTCAGCGCGGCTGGATACCGGGCACCGGACGATGCGGTACACGACGCTGCTCATGTCGACGTCGGAGGCCTGAAGGCCAACCACGGCAACCAGAACTATCTCGTGCCTGCCGGCACCGACCTGTCCGCGTACCACTCGGTAGCCATCTGGTGCCGGCGATTCGAGGTCGTCTTCGGAGCTGCACCGCTGGCTTGATGATCGGTATGTATAGGCCGAGGTGACTGCTCGCCCGTCCGTACGCACGCGCAGCCTGCAGCTCCGCGGAACGCAGCTACCTCTTGCTGCTCCGCACAACGAAAACAGCACCCCGAATCTCGTAACAGCGAGCAGCAAGCCGCACACCACCTCGCTGCCGAACTCAGCGCAGGGTGAGTTCGAGGGTCCGCGCCCATTGCGCGGCGATCCGGTCGCGCCGGCGCGAGTCGTCGGTCAGCAGGTTCGCCAGCCCCAGCCCGCGGGCGAGGTCGAGCGTGGCCTGGACCGTCTCGCGCACGCCGGGCGTGCGCTCGTCCACGTCGAGCAGGCTGATCACGACGCGGTGGATCTCGCGGCCGATCCGCGCTTCCAGCGGCACGATCTGGTCGCGCAACGCTGGCTCGGCCGAGGCGGCGACCCACAACGCGAGTGCGGCGCGGAACAGGCTGCCGCTGTAGAGCGAGAAGGTCAGCGCCACCACGTCGGCGGTGGACGGGCGTCCGCCGGGCAGCTCGTCCAGCTCGCGGCGCAGCTCCTCGGCGCGCACGTGCGTGACGTGTTCCATCGCCGCGGTGAACAGGTCGTCGCGGGTGGGGAAGTGGTGCTGTGCGGCGCCGCGCGAGACGCCCGCCCGTTCTGCGACCACGGCGACCGTGCTCGCGTGATAGCCGAGCTCGGCCAGGCAGGTGATCGCGGCCTCGAGCAGCCGCGCCCGGGTGGCCCGGCTCCGGTCTTGCTGCGGCTCGCGCGTCGGGCTGATCACTCGGTTGCCCAGCGCGGCGAGCGCTTCTCCAGGAACGCCGTGATCCCCTCGCGGGCTTCCTCCGACTCGAACAGTCGTTGAGAGAGTGCCTGCATCGAGTCGGCGCCGGCGTCGAAGGCGGCACGGGCGGCAGCGGTGGTCAACGGTTTGGTCTCGGCAAGCCCTTGCGGCGAGCAGGCTCGCAGCGCGTCGCACACGGTGTGGAGTTCGGCATCGACGTCGTCACCGGCCGCCGTGACCAGACCGATCTCGGCGGCCACGCCCGCGTCGAACGTCTCGCCGGTCAGGTAGTAGCGACTGACGGCGCGCGCAGTCATGCGGGGCAGGGTGGCCAGCGAGATGATCGCCGGCGCGAGCCCGAGCCGAACCTCGGTGAACGCGAACGTCGTCGCCGGTCCCGCCAGGGCGAGGTCGCAGGCGCCGACGACGCCGATGCCGCCGGCCCGAACATGCCCGTCCAAGCGTGCGATCACCGGCTTGGGCAGCTCCACGATCTGTCGCAGCAGCGCGAGCATGCGGCGCGTCCCCTCGGCCGGTCCGCCCTCGGCCGCTTGCTCCTTCAGATCGGCCCCGGCGCAGAACGTCCGCCCGGTATGGGTGATCACGACGGCGCGCACGCGTTCGTCGTGCGCAGCGGAGTCCAGATGTGTTGACACCGCGTCGACGAGCGCCTTGGACAGCGCGTTGCGGTTCTCGGGGTTGTCGAGGGTGATCGTGGCGATGCCGCGATCGACGGCGTACCCCGTGTTTCCAGTAGCCATCAGTAGCTCTTCGGCAGGCCGAGGCTGAACTGCGCCACGAAGTTCAGGATCATTTCGCGGCTGACCGGGGCGATCCGGGCCACCCGTGCGCCGATCAGCAGGTTGCCCAACCCGTACTCGTGCGCGAGCCCGTTGCCACCGTGCGTCTGCACCGCTTGGTCGACGCACGCGATGCCCGCCTCGGCCGCGGCGTACTTCGCCATGTTCGCCGATTCCCCCGCACCCATGTCGTCGCCGGCGTCGTACAGCGACGCGGCCTTTTGCATCATCAGCTTGGCCAGGTCGAGTTCGACCTTGGCCTTTGCCAGCGGATGCGCGATTCCCTGGTGCGTGCCGATCGGCTTGCCACCCCACACCACACGCTCGTTCGCGTACGCGACGGCCTTGTCGAGCGCGTAGCGCCCCATGCCGACCGAGCCGGCGGCAGCCATGATCCGCTCCGGGTTCAGC
>DASXJR010000069.1:0-87120 GCA_036497285.1 Jatrophihabitans sp. | reverse complement strand
GCGTTCATTCATGCCCCGAGTCTGGGCGCGCCCGCCTGCCTGGCGCGTCACCGCGCAGCTAGAACTCTGGCCTATGCCCGGACGCCCCGGCCCTCTACCTCTGGGCATAGGCCAGGGACGACCGCGGGGGCGGGGCTTGCTGGCCCCGCCCCGCCCCGCCCCGCCCCGCGGTCCGGATCGACCTATTACTACTCAGTCGTCGAAGGTGGCGGTGTCGATGACGAACCGGTAGCGGACGTCTCCGTCGACCACCCGGTCCCAGGCCGCGTCGATCTGCGCGCCGCTGATCGTCTCGACCTCGGCGCCGAGGCCGTGCTCGCCGCAGAAGTCGAGCATCTGCTGGGTCTCGGCGATACCGCCGATGTTCGAGCCGGCCCAGACCTTGTTGCCGCCGATGAGGCCGGAGGCGTTGACCTCCATCGGCTCGGCCGGCGCGCCCACGTTCACGATGACGCCGTAGGCCTTGAGCAGGCCCAGGTAGTCGCCGATCGGCATGTTGGCCGACACCGTGTTGAGGATCAGGTCGAACGTGCCGGCGAGGTCGGTGAAGGTCTGCCGGTCCTCGGTCGCACGGTAGTGGTCCGCGCCGAGCTTCGCGCCGTCGTCCTGCTTGGACAGCGTCCGGGACAGCACGGTGACCTCGGCGCCCATGGCGTGGGCGATCTTGACGCCCATGTGACCGAGGCCGCCCATGCCGATGACCGCGACTTTCTTGCCGGGACCGGCCCCCCAGTGATGCAACGGCGAGTAGGTGGTGATGCCCGCGCACAGCAGCGGCGCGGCCACGTCCAGGCCCATCGAGTCCGGGACGCGCAGCACGAAGTTCTCGCTGACGACAATGTTCTGGCTGTAGCCGCCGTCGGTCCAGGCGTTGTCGTGGTGGTAGTCCTGGCTGTTGTAGGTGCCGACCGCGCCGTCGCCGAGGCAGAACTGCTCCTCGTCGTTGCGGCAGTTCTCGCACTGACCGCACGAGTCGACCAGGCAGCCGACGCCGACCCGGTCGCCGGCGGCGTACTTCGTGACGTCGCTGCCGACGGCGGCGACGACGCCGGCGATCTCGTGGCCGGGCACGAGCGGGAAGTGCGCCTCGCCCCACTCGTTGCGGCCGGTGTGGATGTCGGAGTGGCAGATGCCGGCGAACTCGATCTTGATCAATACGTCCTTGGGACCGAGGTCGCGTCGTTGGATCTCGACCTTCTCGAACGGTGCCTTGGCGGACGGAGTGGCGTAAGCGGTTACAGTTCGCATGGTCGTGTTCTACCCGGATCTTGCTTTCCTCTGCACCCACCGACGTGTCAGGCTGGGCACATGCCCGAGAAATCCGCTGACCCCACCAAAGACAAGTTCCGCGAGGCCCTCGAGCGCAAGCGCAACCAGAACCACGCGAACAACGGCGCAGCGCACAACGACTCGAAGGTGCATGGGGAGCACGCCAAGGTAGGCGGTAAGCGCACCTTCCGCCGCAAGAGTGGTGGCTGACAGCGCCGAGGAGCACGCCGCGCGGTTCAACGCAGCGGTGCGGTCCGGCGACTGGGCGGCGTTCGCGGACGGGTTCGCCGTCGACGCCCGGATGGACTTCGTCAACGTGCCGGCCGGCCCGTTCGTCGGCCGGACCGCGATCGCAACCGCCTATCGTGACAACCCGCCCGACGACACCATCGAGGTGCGCTCGGTGAGTTCCGACGACCTCGGCGACGTGATCGAGTTCGAGTGGACGCGCGGCGGTGCGGGCGCCATGGCGCTGACCTGGACGCCCGGCGGACTCGTGTCGCGCCTGGTCGTCGAGTTCCGTTAGACGGCGACGAGCCGTTCCACCTCGGGGTAGTTGGTCTCAGTGCGGGCGAAGTCGTTCTCACGCAGGTAGTCGCGCGCGATCACGGTGAGTTCGGCGTCACGTCCGGCCAGCATGTAGCGCACCATCTCGAAGTCGCCGCGCAGCGACCACAGCGGGTGCCCGAACGAGGCCGGGTTGTTCTTCTCGACGAACCAGTGCGCCGGCCAGGCCGTGCCGTAGCCGCAGAGCGGGAACAACCCGAGCATCTTCGGCCGACGGGCGACCAGCCCGATCACTGCCAGCACGGCACCCAATATCGTTCCGCCGAAGTGCAACCGACGGGTCAGCGGCTTCGAGTGCATCGCCACGTAGTACGGGAAGAACTCTCGATATGACGCGAACTTGGGACGGCTCATCGGTCGATTATCCGTCACGGCCGCGCATAGCGCTCGTCGCGCTCGCCTGGCAGTACCGGCCGGGAGCATGGGCGACGTTCGCCGGCACTGGCGATGCGCCGATCCCGCTGGCGACGGCGCAGCGGCTGATCCCGAAGTTGCAGATCGGCATCGGCGACGCGATCCGCCGCAGGGACCCTGACCGCTACCGGCGCACCGCTCGCACGACCGTGTCGTGGATCGTGACCGGACGGCCCTCGTGGTCGGTGCCGCTGCGCGCGAACGGGTCGGCGACTTCGACCGTCCAGAGCGCCGGATCGAGCGCGCCGACGATCTCCGAAGCGGGCAGCATGATGCCCGGGATGCTCGGCCTGCTCAGGGTGGTCTGCAGGTCCAGCGGGTCGTGATTGACGATCAGCAGCGTCCCTCCGCGCCGCACCGCGCTCGCCCACCGCGCCTGCGCCTCGGCGAGCAGCGGCACGGTCAGATGGACGAACTGCAGCGAGATCAGGTCGAGATCGCCTGGCGGTTGCCAGGTGCGGACATCGGCCGGCTGCCAGTTGATCCGTCCGGCGACGTCGGCGGGCAACGTCGCGTCCGCGTGCGCTCGCGCCTTCTCGATGACCACGGCCGACACGTCGGTCGCCGTGACCGTCCAGCCCTGCCGAGCGAGCCAGACGGCGTCACCACCTTCCCCACAGCCGATGTCGAGCGCGGTACCCGGTGCCAGGTGCTCGGTCTGTTCGACGAGGCGTTGATTCACCTTTCCGGTCCATACCGGGTCGCGGCCGGAGTATCGCTCGTCCCAGAACTCCGGACTGTGCAAGGTGTTCGGATCGAGATCTGCCATGTACCCCCGGTCGGATTCGAACCGACACTGTGACCCTTTTAAGGGGTCTGCCTCTGCCGTTGGGCTACGGGGGCTCGACCAAGCATGGTCATGCGTCGCAGGTCATTGTCCCCTGCGGCAGGATCAAGCACATGCTCACCACCGCGGCGACCGACGCAGAAGTTCGCATGATGCTGCCGGGCGACGAGCTTGTCCCGGACGCGATCACGCAGATGGACCGTGCCACGACGTTCCCCGTGCCGGTCGATGCGCTGTGGCCGTGGATCGTGCAACTGGGCAAGGACCGCGCCGGCTGGTACCTGCCGCGCTCGATCGAACGTTTCGTCCCGCCCCTGCGGCGCGCCGTACGGCACATCGACCCCAAGTGGCAAGACCTGAAGGTCGGCGACGACGAGCCCGACTGGGGCCCCGGCAGCCCGGTGCTGCGCGCGCACGCCATCGATGCGCCCAACACGCTCTCGTGGCACTCGCTGCGCGATCGGCGCGACCGGCATCGCTGGCCGGCCGGAGATCCGGCCGGCCCTGATGTGCTCGCCATCAGCTGGACGCTCGCGTTGCGCACTGTCGACGACGGGACGCGGCTACATCACCGGCTGCGCATCCGCGCCAAGCACGCGAGCCTCGTGAAGGTGGGCGACATGTTCGACAACCTCACGATCATCGGAATGTTCGCCGGCTTGCGGGAACGGGTCACGGCATGAGCACGTGGTCGGCCCCGGTGCGTTACGCCGAGATCGACGGGCAAGGCGTGGTCTTCAACGCGCACTACCTGACCTACTGCGACGAGGCTATGGCCCAGTTCTGCCGCGACCGCGGTCTGGCCCGCCTCGCCGCAGACGTGCAGCTCGTCGGGACGACGCTCGCGTGGAAATCCGCAGCACGTTGGGGCGACACGATCGAAGTCGACGTCAGCTGCATCCGGATCGGCAACTCCAGCTTCGTTCTCGAGTTCGACGTGCGCGTCGGCGAACGGCTCTGCTGCCGGGTCGAGACGACCTACGTGCACATCGACGCGGACGGCCGGGCGACGCGCGTACCGGACGACGCACGCGCCGCGCTCAGCTGACGTCGGGCAGCTCACGTTGGCCGGCGGCCTGCTGGAACTCGGTGCGCGGTCGTTGCAGTTGGCCGAGCGCGACGACCTCGCGGCGGAACAGCAGCGCGCCCGTCCAGTCGGCGACGATGCGGACCTTGCGGTTCAGCGTGGGCATGCGTGACACGTGGTAGGTGCGGTGCATGAACCAGGCCACGAAACCACGCAGCTTGATTCCGTAGATCTCGGCCACCCCGCGGTAGAGGCCGAGAGACGCGACCGATCCGGCGTAGGCGTGTTTGTAGTCGCGCAGCGCACCACCGTGCAGATACGACGCGACGTTGGCCGCGAGCACCTTCGCCTGGCGCACGGCATGCTGCGCGGACGGTCCGGTCGTTGCGTTGGGGTCGTGCTTCGACAAGTCGGGAACGGCAGCGCAGTCGCCGGCTGCGAACACTCCGGTCAGCCCCTTCACGGTCAGGTCGGCCCGACACGGCACGCGGCCCTTGTCATCGAGCGGCAGATCGGAATCGGCCAGCACCGGATTCGCCTTCACCCCGGCCGTCCACACCAGCGTTTCGGCGTCGAACCGTTCGCCGTCGGACAGCACGATGTGCCCGTCGACCGCCGACTCGAGCCGGGTGTCGAGTCGCACATCGATATCGCGTTCCAGCAGCCGATCGACGGTATAGGACGACAACCGCACCGACACCTCAGGCATGATCCGGCTCGCCGCTTCGACGAGGATCCAGCGCATCTCGGCCGGCTCGATCTGCGGCACGTAACGCAATGCGTAGCGTGCCATGTCTTCGAGCTCGGCCAGTGCCTCGACACCGGCGTATCCGCCGCCGACGAACAGGAACGTGAGCGCAGCGCGACGCTTGACGGGATCGGTCGTCGACGCGGCGAGGTCGAGGCGCGACAGCACGTGGTTGCGCAAGTAGATCGCCTCGCCGATCGTCTTGAACCCGATACCCCGCTCGGCCAGCCCCGGAATCGGCAGAATGCGCGAGATCGAGCCCGGGCACACGACCAGCACGTCATACCCCAGCTCGTACGGTTCGCCATCGCTGGGCTGAACGGTGACCGACTTGTTCGCGTGCTTGATGCACGAGACCGCACCGGTGATCACGTTGCAGTGCTTGAGCACTCGCCGCAGTGATACGACGACGTGTCGCGGCTCGACGCTGCCTGCTGCCGCTTCCGGCAGGAACGGTTGGTAGGTCATGTTCGACTGCGGTTCCACGACGGTGATCTCGGCGGCCCCGCGGGAGAGTTTGCGTTGCAGACCGAGCGCGGTGTACATGCCGACGTATCCGCCACCGACTATCACGATCCGGGTAGCAGTCATGACCTCACGCTAGTCGGGCCTGCTGGAACACCGCATCGAGCATGGGTTCGGTCAGCCGGCCGGTGAAGGTGTTCTGCTGGCTGACGTGGTAGCAGCCGAGGACGAGCCGCTCGTCGACCTCGACCTCGACGCCGTGCGCGAATTTCGGTAATGGCGTAATGACGCTCAGGCCGGACGCGCGTAGCGCCGGCCACAGCGCGGCCCAGCCGAAGGCGCCGAGCACCACGACAGCACGCACGGTCGGCCAGAGCAGTTCGAGCTCGCGCACCAGCCACGGACGGCAGGCGTCGCGCTCGGCCGGCGTCGGCTTGTTGGCCGGCGGCGCACAGCGCACCGGGGCGGTGACGTACGCGCCGCGCAGCTCCAGCCCGTCCCCCACCGAGACGGACGTGGGCTGGTTGGCGAGGCCTACGCGATACAGCGACGCGTAGAGCCAGTCGCCGCTGCGGTCACCGGTGAACATCCGGCCGGTGCGGTTGCCGCCGTGCGCGGCGGGCGCCAAGCCGACAATCAGGACGTGCGCCTTCGGATCGCCGAATCCCGGCACCGGCCGTCCCCAATAGGTCTGGTCGGCGAAGGCCGCACGCTTCGTTGTCGCCACCTCTTCGCGCCATGCGACCAGGCGGGGGCAGCGCCGGCACTGGCTGACCTGCGCCGCGAGCGCGATGAGGTCTGCGGCGGGCACGAACGACAGCCTAGGCTGAGCGCATGGCCAACCTCGGTGCCAAGGTGACGATGAAGCTGATCACGATGGCGGTCGGCATCCCGATCGGGATCGTCACCAAGAACGTGGTCGAGAGGATCTGGGTCGCCGCGGGTCCGGACCGCCCGCGCATCGCCGACGACGACGGCGTGCAATGGGCGGACGCGATCGCCTGGGCCGCGCTCACGGCCATCGGCATGGCTGTCGCAGACGTGGCCACGCGCAAGGGCGCGACCGAGCTCTACCGCACGCTCATCGGCACCGAGCCGCCGGCGAAGATCAAGCCGAAGGCGTCGCGACGGGTGTCGGCGGCCACGCCCGAGTTTCCTGAAGCCGTCGAGCCCCCGGACTGATCACCTACGGCGGCAGCTAGTCCCGCGAAGGCATCCAAGCCGGCGAGGACGAGGTCGGCCAGGCCGCGGTCGCCGTCGACAGTTCGCTCCAGCTCGTCCGGTCGGAGCCGCCGCGCAGCCACCCGGCGCACGTCGACCGCATCGGCGACGAGCACGAAATCCGGCACACCGACGTCATCGCCGCGCAGGTTCCGCCGATCGCGGTCCCTGTGCCGTCGTCGCCTACTCCGTGATCGACGCGGCGACGCCGTCGAGGATGTCGTGTTCGCTGACGACGACCTCGGCGGCGCCGGTGCGGTCGACGACGGCGCGCAGGATGAGTGCGCCGGCGGTGATGACGTCGACGCGTCCGGGATGGATGACCGGGATCCCTGCCCGTCCGCGGTGATCGAGTCCGGCCAGGCGATCGGCCACCGCGGCGACCTGTTCGCGCGACAGCCGCGAGCCGTGGATGCGCTCCGGGTCGTACTCGGTGAGCCCGAGCGCGATGGCCGCGACCGTGGTGATCGTGCCCGCCACGCCGACCAGCGTCGCGCCGGTGTCGAGCGGCACGTCGTGCGCCGCGGCGTCGAGGGCGCGCTGAACATCGGCCACCGCGGCGGCGAGCTGCTCGGCCGTTGGCGGATCGTCGTGCAAGTGCCGTTCGGTCATGCGCACAGAGCCGACGTCCATGCTGTGCACTCGAGAGAGCCCGAGCACCAGCTCGGTCGACCCGCCGCCGAGGTCGATCAGCAGTACCGGGTCGTCGACGCCGTCGAGCGTTCCCACCGCGCCGGCGTAGGACAGCTCGGCTTCCTCGCGGCCGGTGATCACCTCCGGCTTCACGCCGACGGTCTCCTGCACCATCGCGACGAAGTCGGCGCGGTTGCCCGCGTCGCGGGTCGCGCTGGTCGCGATCATGCGGGTGCGTTCGACGTCGAGCCGTTCGATGACGGCGGCATAGTCGCCCAACGCCGCCCGCGTGCGCTCGAGCGCGTCGGCCGCCAGCAGCCCGGTGCGGTCGACGTCCTGACCGAGCCGGACGATGCGCATCTCGCGGTGCAGTTGCTCGCCACAGTCCATGACGAGCAGCCGGAGTGAGTTGGTGCCGCAGTCGATGCCCGCTACACGCACGGACCCGGCTCCCACCACGGGGGCAGCAGGTCGAGCGCTTCGTCGCCGAGCGGATTGACGCCCCGACCCACCGCGAGGCTGTGGGCAACGAGCACGTGCAGGCACTTGACCCGGTTCGGCATGCCGCCGGCGCTGATCCCGGCGATCTCGTCGACGTGCTCGAGTTCTTCGCGACGCTGCAGGTAGGACTCGTGCGCCGCGCGGTACCGCTCCGCCAGCGTCTCGTCAGGCCCGAGCCGGTCGGTCATCTCGCGCATCAGCCCGGACCCCTCGAGCCGTCCCACCGCCGATGCCGCGCGCGGACAGGTCAGGTAGTAGAGCGTCGGGAACGGCGTGCCGTCGGCGAGCCGCGGTGAGCTCTCGACGACATCGGGACGCCCGCACGGGCAGCGGTGTGCCACCGCCCGCATTGCACGGGGTTCGCGGCCGAGCTGAGCGGCGACTGCCGCACGATCGTCAGGTGCCGAGTTCGTCACTTGGCCGCGTCGGCGCGGGTCACACTCGACCAGAGCTTCGTGTTCCACCCGGCCTGGTCGTTGCGGCTGCCCGGTCCGGCCGTCTTGACGATGTCGTTCTTCTGGCCACGGTCGACGACGACGTAGACGGTGTCGCCGGGCATCGCGTACTGCAGCCGCTCCCGCGCCTGCTGCTGCACGTAGCCGGGATCACCCCAACGGTCGAGTTGCTTCTGCAGCTGGGTCAGCCGGGCGCGGTCGTCACTGAGTTTGTGCGCCGCGTCGTTGAGCGCGCTGCGGCTCTGGAAGTAGCGGTTGAGCGGCGACGCGAGCACGACGAGCAGCAGGATCACCAAGGTGCCGAGCACGAGTGCGCGTCCGGTGATGGCACGCCGAGGTCGGCGCGCCGGTGTGCGCGGGGAGGTCGGCATCGGGCTCAGGCGCTCGCGTCGAAGCGTGGGAACGCACCGGCTCCGGCGAAGCGGGCAGCGTCGTCGAGGTCTTCCTCGATGCGCAGCAGCTGGTTGTACTTCGCAACCCGCTCGCTGCGGGCCGGGGCGCCGGTCTTGATCTGGCCGCAGTTCACCGCGACCGCGAGGTCGGCGATGGTGGTGTCCTCGGTTTCGCCGGAGCGGTGGCTCATCATGCAGCGGTAACCGTGCCGGTGGGCGAGGTCGACCGCGTCGAAGGTCTCGGTCAGCGTGCCGATCTGGTTCACCTTGACCAGCAGCGCGTTGGCGGCGCCGTTCTCGATGCCGCGGGCGAGCCGCTCCGAGTTCGTGACGAACAGGTCGTCACCGACGAGCTGGACCTTGTCGTCGAGCTGCTCGGTCAGTGCGATCCAGCCGTCCCAGTCCTCCTCGTTCAGCGGATCCTCGATCGAGACGATCGGATAGTTGTCGACGAGGTTCACGTAGTACTCGATCATCTGCTCCGACGACTTGCCGGCGCCCTCGAAGGTGTAGCCGGGGTCGTCGAAGAACTCCGACGCGGCCACGTCGAGCGCGAGCGCGATGTCGGTGCCCGGGTTGAGGCCGGCCTTGCCGATGGCCTCGAGAATCAGGTCGAGCGCGGCCCGGTTCGACTCGAGGTTGGGCGCGAATCCGCCCTCGTCCCCGAGACCGGTGCCCAGGCCCTTGGACTTCAGCACGGACTTGAGCGCGTGGTAGACCTCGGCGCCGGTGCGCAACGCCTCGGCGAAGGTCGCAGCGCCGATCGGCGCGATCATGAATTCCTGGACGTCGACGTTGGAGTCGGCGTGTGCGCCGCCGTTGAGGATGTTCATCATCGGGACGGGCAGCAGATACGCATTGGGACCGCCGAGGTAGCGGAACAGCGGCAGGTCTGCGGAGCTCGCGGCGGCCTTCGCCACGGCGAGCGAGACACCGAGGATCGCGTTGGCGCCCAGGCGCGACTTGTCCGGAGTGGCGTCGAGATCGCGCAGCACCTGGTCGACGAGACGCTGCTCGCTGGCCTCGAAGCCGACCAGCTCCGGCCCGATCGTATCGAGCACCGCATTCACGGCGTTGCGCACGCCCTTGCCGCCGTAGCGCTCGCCGCCGTCGCGCAGTTCGACGGCCTCGAACTGCCCGGTGGACGCGCCGCTGGGGACTGCCGCCCTGCTCAGCGTTCCGTCGTCGAGGGCGACTTCGACCTCGACGGTGGGATTGCCGCGCGAGTCGAGGATCTCGCGCGCGCCGACGGCCTCGATGCTTGCCATGCCGCCAACCCTAACGGCCCCGCCGATCCGGGAGACTTCGCCGCGCCTGCGCCGGTCATGTCTCCCGGATCACGGCGGGTTCCGCGGCCACGACCGCGTCGCGGTAGGCGCGTGCGGTGCGGCGCAGCGCCGACTCCGGGTCCACGCCGGCGGCCACGGCGTCCTGCACGACCGCGAACAGCCGTGCCCCGATCTCGTCCGAAGCGTCGCGGGTCACGGACAGCCCGGCCCGGTTGGCGCGCGACACGAGCTTGGCTGCGAGCGCGAGGGCCGGTTGCGCGAGCGGCACACCGTCCACAGCGGAGGTGCGTCCCTTCTCGACGATCTTCTGCCGCTCCCACGTCTCGTTCAGCGTGGCCGCGTCGGTTCGCTCGCCATCGGCGAAGACGTGCGGGTGCCGACGGACGAGCTTGTCCGCGAGGTCTGCGGCGACATCCTCGATCGAGTACGGCTCGGGTTCTTCCTCGGCGATGCGGGCGTGGAACAGCACCTGCAGCAACAGGTCACCGAGCTCCTCGCGCAGCAGCTCGCGATCGCCCGTCTCGATGGCTTCGATGACCTCGTAGGCCTCTTCGAGCAGGTACCGAGCCAGCGACTCGTGGGTCTGCTCGGCGTCCCAGGCGCAGCCGCCCGGCGACCGCAGCCGGTCCATGATCTCGACGGCGCGCTCCAGCGGCGACATGCGCGCGGGTCAGCCGATCACGAAGTCCGGAGTACCCGCCTTGGCCGATCCGTCCACGGACAAGGAGCGGACCTCCCACTTGCCGTAGCGCGGGCTGACGTCGACAGGTGCCGTGGTCTGCTGGATCGCCGTGCCGATCGTGTTGCCCAGCTGCCCGCTCGAGAGCAACTGCAGGGCCTTGTCCGGGTTGGAGTTGTGCGACAGCCGCTCGACGAGCACGACGATCCGCACGGTCTGGTCGAAGAGCAGGTCGCCGAACTTGTTGGTGTAGCCGTACTTCGCGTAGGCCTTCTCGGCCTGGTCGATGCTGTTGCCTGCCTGGACGGACGAGTTGGCGGCGTTCAGCTCGGTCGTCGTCGGAGCGCCGCCGTGCGCGGTGATCGCGGCGTTGAGCAACTGGGTGCGGATCCAGGTCGTGAGAATAAGGATCTTCGGCACGACCCGCTGGTGGGAGGAGTCGGTGTACGGGCCTGCACCGGGCTGCAGGTAGCTGCTGAGGTCGGAATCGCTCAGCGTGGCTCCGTTCGCCGACGCGGCCTGGCCGACCTTCGTCTGGCAGGCGCTCAGCGCGCACATGGCGACTACGGCGAGCGTGACTGCGGTCAGGATCCGACGAAATCTCACGTCGCCAGAATCTCATGCGCCCGGTAGCTGCTCGGCATTAGGTCGTTTCCAGACGTGAGTGGCGCGTTTCGCACGTGAGTGGCGCGAAATTTCGCGCCACTCATGCCCGGAACGCGCCACTCATCGCAAACCGGCTTCCGCGTCAGGCGGTGCCGGTCACGGTCGCGAGGGCTTCGGCGCACCACTGGAGCAGGGCGACATCGCGCAGCGGTTCGCCGCCGAACTTCACCTCGGCCCACGTGCCGTCGGGCTTCACGACGCCTTTGGGACGGGGGACGGACATCGTCGACACCGCCTGCTTGTAGTGCGACTTGTCGTAGAGCCGCTGCAGCCGCAACTGCGCAGATTCGGCGAGGTCGACGGGTGTGAACCGCACGAGGTTGCCCTGCAGTGACACCTCGGTGACGCCGTAGCGCCGACACAACACCTTGAACCGCGCCACCGCGAGCAGGTTCTCGACCGACGGCGGGATCGGTCCGTACCGGTCGACGAGCTCGGCCCGCACCGCGTCCACCGCCTGGTCCGTCGTCGCCGACGCAAGTGCCCGATAGGCCTCCAGCCGAAGGCGTTCCCCCGGCAGGTAGTCGACCGGCAGGTTCGCGTCGACCGGCAGGTCGACCTTCACCTCGACGGACTCCTCCTGGCCTTCACCGCGGTAGTCGGCGACGGCCTCACCGACCAGCCGCACGTACAGGTCGAAGCCGACGCCGGCGATGTGCCCGGACTGCTCGGCGCCCAAAAGGGACCCGGATCCCCGAATTTCCAAGTCCTTCAGTGCCACGGCCATGCCCGCACCCATTTCGGTGTGCTGTGCGATCGTCGCGAGCCGGTCATAGGCAGTCTCGGTCAGCGGCCGCTCGGGCGGATAGGTGAAGTAGGCGTACCCGCGCTCGCGACCGCGTCCGACCCGTCCGCGCAGCTGGTGCAGCTGCGAGAGCCCGAACATGTCGGCACGGTCGACGATCAGCGTGTTGGCGTTCGGGATGTCCAGCCCGGACTCGACGATCGTCGTCGCGACCAGCACGTCGTACTCCTTCTCCCAGAAGCCGAGCATGATCTGCTCGAGCGCGCCCTCGCCCATCTGCCCGTGCGCCACGGCGATGCGTGCCTCGGGCACGATCTCGGCGAGCTTCTGCGCCGCGCGGTTGATCGACTCCACCCGGTTGTGGATGTAGAACACCTGCCCGTCGCGCAACAACTCGCGCCGGATCGCCGCGCCGATCTGCTTCGGGTCGTAGGCGCCGACAAAGGTCAGGATCGGGTGGCGCTCCTCCGGCGGGGTCAGGATCGTCGTCATTTCACGGATGCCGGTCAGCGACATCTCGAGCGTGCGCGGGATCGGCGTCGCCGACATCGTCAGCACGTCGACGTCGACGCGCAGCCCCTTCAGGTACTCCTTGTGCTCGACCCCGAAGCGTTGCTCCTCGTCGATGATCACCAGGCCGAGGTCCTTGAACCGGACGGTCTGTTGCAGCAGGCGATGCGTACCGATCACGATGTCGATCGAGCCGTCGACGATGCCCTTGCCGACCTCGTCGACCTCGGCGGCGGGGGTGAACCGGGACAGCTCCTTGATCACGACCGGGAACTGCGCCATGCGCTCGCCGAACGTCTGGATGTGTTGGTGCGCGAGCAGTGTGGTCGGCACGAGCACGGCGACCTGCTTGCCGTCCTGCACCGCCTTGAACGCGGCCCGCACCGCGACCTCGGTCTTGCCGTAACCGACGTCGCCGCAGATGACGCGGTCCATCGGCACGATCCGCTCCATGTCCTCCTTGACCTCGTCGATCGCCGCGAGCTGGTCAGGCGTCTCGATGTAGGCGAAGGCGTCCTCGAGCTCGCGCTGCCACGGGGTGTCCGGCGCGAACGCGTGGCCCTTGGTGGCCATCCGCGCGCTGTAGAGCCGGATCAGTTCGGCCGCGATCTCCTTGACCGCCTTGCGCGCGCGTCCCTTGGTCTTCGCCCAATCGCCGCCGCCGAGGCGTGACAGCGACGGCGCCTCGCCGCCGACGTATTTGGTGACCTGGTCGAGCGCGTCGGTGGGGACGAACAGCCGGTCGCCGGGCTGGCCACGCTTGGACGGGGCGTACTCGATGATCAGGTACTCGCGCTCGCCGCCGTTGATCGTGCGTCGCACCATCTCGACGTACTTGCCGACGCCGTGCTGCTCGTGCACGACGTGGTCGCCGGGCTTGAGCGTGATCGGGTCGATAGCGTTGCGGCGCTTGGACGGCATGCGCCGGGCGTCCTTGGTGAGCGAACCGCGCTGCCCGGTGAGGTCGGACTCCGTCAGATACGCGATCTTGAGCGCCGGCGCCACGATGCCGCCGCCGAGGCGGCCGGTCGTCACGTCCACCACTCCGGGCTCGACCGTCGGGTCGGCGACCAACCGGCCCGGGATCTCGGCATCGGCGAGCCGCTCCGCCGCGCGCTGTGCCGAGCCGTGGCCGTCGAACACCAACACGACCCGCCAGCCGTCGCGCGTCCACGACTTCAAATCGGCAAGCGCGGCTTCGGTGTCGCCGCGGTAGGTGGGCGCGATTTCGAACGCGCTCGCCACCGTGTCCTCCGAGGTGAGCGCGGTGAGGCTCCACCACGGCAGGCCCAGCCGGTCTGCCTCGGCACGGACGTCGTCGAGGTCGCGTAGCGAGGCCGCCGCGAGATCGACCGGCGCCTTGCCGCCACCAGCGGCAGCGGCCCACGACGCCTCGAGAAACTCCTCGGACGTGCGTACCAGGTCGGCCGCGCGGGTGCGGATGCGCTCGGGGTCGCAGAGCAGGACGTGCGAGCCGGCGGGCAGCTCGTCCAGGACCAGCTCGAGGTTGTCGACGAGGACGGGCGCGAGCGACTCCATGCCCTCGACGGCCTCGCCGCGGCTGATCGGGTCGAGCAGTTCGGACAGTTCCGGGTGCTGCTGCAGCAATTGCGCGGCGCGCTGCTGGACGTCCGGGGTGAGCAGCAGCTCGCGACACGGCGGTGCCCACAGCCCGTGCGGGGCGATCTCGAGCGAGCGCTGGTCGACGACGCGGAAGTACCGCACCTCCTCGACCTCGTCGCCCCAGAACTCCACCCGCAGTGGGTGCTCCTCGGTGGGCGGGAACACGTCGAGGATGCCGCCGCGCACCGCGAAGTCGCCGCGGCTCTCGACCAGCTCGGTACGGGCGTAACCGCTGTTGACCAAGTCGGTGACGATGTCGGTCAGGTCGCGGCCGCCGTCGCCCGCGCGCAGTACGACCGGCGCCAGGTCGCCGAGGCCGGGCACCTGGGGCTGCAGCACCGCGCGCACCGGGGCGACCACGACCGACAGTGGGCCGGCGGCGGGGTCGTCGGGGTCGGGATGGGTGAGTCGGCGCAACACGGCCAGGCGCTGGCCGACGGTGTCCGCACGCGGGGACAGCCGCTCGTGCGGCAGCGTCTCCCAACCCGGGTACAGCGCGACCTGGTCGGCGGGCAGCAGGCAACTCAGCGCTTCGACGAGATCCTGCGCCTCACGCTCGGAGCTGGTCACTGCGAGCACCAGCCGGTCGGCGCGCGCTGCGGCGGCGATCGCCAGCGGCTGCGCAGCAGCAGGCGTCGTGATCGTCAGGGTGGCAGCGCCGCCCGCCTCGGTGACAGCGGCGATTGCGGGATCGGCGGCAGCGGCGTCGAGCAGGCCGGAAAGTGACACAGGGATTCCTTGCAGGCGGGCAACACGAAGGTCCCCCAACCGCAGGCGGGAGGGGGTCACAACCCAGGCTACGCGGCAAGCCTTACAACCACTTTTGGCGGCGTGCCGTCATATCCGATGGCTGGCCGCCAAAACGAGTTCACGCGGTCACGCCCAGGGGAACAATCGGCCCGTCAACTCGGTCAGCCGGCGGTTCGAGGCGGCGAAACGGCCGGCGAGTTCGGCAACGCCCGCGGCGTCGAGGTCACTGCCTCGCGCGGCGTTGAGTACCGACCCGGACGCGACCTGTTCGCGCGGCAGGCCCAAGAAGCCGTGCGCGGAGCCCAGGACGGCATCGGGCTCCGCGAAATACTCCTCGCTGCAAAGCACGAGGATCCGCTCTCTCGGGAAGTGGTCGTACCACCGTGCGAGCGCCGGCCCGTACTCGCTCTGTCGGGCGTACGACAGTTGCTCGTGCGCGTAACTGTAGAAGTGCGGATCGGCCAGCAGGCGCGCCTCGGCATCGCCCACCCGCTCGTCCTCTGCCGCCAGAGCGTCTGCGAATGACAGCGACTCGAGCTTGTTCCGCCACCGCTCCTTCCAATGGCTGTACGCACGCTGCACGGGATCACGCAGTACGACGATGATCTTGGTGTCGGGCACGACCCGCGCGGCGCGTTCGGCAGCGAGCGGGTGGAACAAGTAGTACGGCGATGCCTCGCCGACCACCACCGGGCCGCCCGTGCGCCGCTGCGCGAACTGTCGCACGGCGGTCGACGGCATGTGTGCCCGGTACCAGTGCGAGCCGCGCGCGAAATTCACGTCGAAGTAGTGCACACCCTTCGTCGCGGCTGCCTTGGGCAGGTGTTCCGGGCGCGGGAAGAGCGGGTAGATCTGCGAGTGCCGCAAGAGGTCGTAGTAGAACGAAGTGCTACCACCGCGTTTGGCGCCGATGACGAGGAAGTCCGGATACGGCCGCCACGGACTCGTCAGCAACGCGTAGCCGTGAATGGCCGAACGGCCGGCCGCGATGACGGTTTGCCGCACGCGTGTCCTTGTATCGTGGGCCACGTCGTCACCGTACTTGTGCCGCAGCGCGTTCTTGCCCAGCGCCGACCTCGTTCGACAGGACCGCTCATGCCCGATGCCGTCGGCGATCGCTGCGACGTCCGTCCTTGGGACGGCGAGTTCGTTCGCTATCCGCCGCGGTGGCACACGGTCTTGTTGCCCAAGCCGCCCAGCCGTGCGACCGCGACCGGCATGATCCTGTACACGGCCGCGCGCCCACTCCCGGTCGTCGCGCAACAGTTGCTGTGGTTGGCTGCGCGAGCGACGAACGGACGCACCGCACGCGGCGCCTCGACGCACTGGCCGTCCCCGCTGAGCGACGCGGCCATGGCCGAACTCTGGACGCGCCTGGCGGAGATCGCCGGGCGCCCCGCGGACGGTATGGCCGTCTACGAACGCCTGCAGTCCGAACGCCGCGGCGCGCCGACCTTCCTCTTCTGTGCCGGACCGAGGTCGCTCCTCGTCCGGGTCCGTGAAACGCCGGACGCCCTGAACGTCGAGCAGCGCATCGGCACCGTGTTTGCCGCGCGGCCCGCCGCGGGGTTCACGGTTCCGGCACTGGCCGGCTCGGGTGAACTCGACGGCTGGCATTGGACGGCGCACGAGGCGATCTCCTCCCGTCCGCACCGTCCGGTACGCCGTGTGCGCGCGACTCTCTTCGACCAGATCAGCGACCTCGTCGAGCGCGCGATCCCCCGGCCCGACGCAGTGCCTGCGCACTGGCGCGGCGCCCACGGCGACGTCACGGCCTGGAATCTGCGCTCGACCGGGCGTCGCACGTGGCTGATCGACTGGGAGGACGCCGGGTATGCGCCGCCCGGTGCCGACTTCGTCTACTTCGAGGCCATCCGCGCCGCGGTCGGACGGAGCCGCTCGCGCGCCACCGGCGACGAGTACGCCGAGGCTCGCGCATATTGGCGCGAGATCATCAGCCGTAGGTCGGTCGCTCCGACAGAGCGCAAGCTCGCAGCCCGGCTGCGAGCTGCACTCGACGAGGCATGACGCACTCGATCAGATGACCCCGACCCGCGTGGTCCCGACCGGAGCATCGAGCGCAGTCGCTACGTCCGACGGCAGCGGCGTCGCAAACGTCTGGGCCGAACCGTTGACCGAGTTGTCGAGCGTGGCCGCTGCGTTGTGCCAGTCGACGCCGAGACCGGAGTCGAGCGCGCTCGGCGTGCGGTAATAGGTGACGGTGAGGTTGTCGCCGCCGCCCCAGCCGACCATGACCGGCCGCGTGGAGTTGGTCGGGAAGAAATTCCCGGCGACGGTGATGTTCATGCTGCTCGCCGGAGTTCCCGACGCCTTGTCCAGTGCGTAGAACTGGAAGGCTGCATTGCTGCCGAGCACGTTGTCGGAGACGATCACGTTGCGCACCAGCCAAGGGCAGACCGTCGACGTCCGGGAGTCGGTGTTGCGACGCTCGTCCTGCGACAGCCCGATATCCCAGACCGAATTGTTGCTGAACACATTGTTGAACACCTTCACGTTGCCCGTGTCGAAGGCCGTGTAGCCGTATTTGGCCCCGATGACACTGTTGCCGGCGACGACACCGGTATCCGACAGCTCGCTCAGGATGCCGTACGGGCCGTGGTCGACGATCACGGTGTTGTGGACGATCGTGAAGTTCGTCGTCGTGACGTCCGTCCAGATCCCGTTGACACCGGCGTTGTCGATGACGTCGTTGTCGCGCACCACGAAGTGGTCCGAGCGCGCGATCTTGATGCCGCCGGCCGACGGCGCCGGGTTGAAGTGCTGCGTGTTGTTGAAGCTCAGCACCGAGTTCTCCACGATGCTGTTGCTCGCGGTGTTGGCTGCGACACCCATCAAGCCGTTGTAAACGCTGGTGACGTGATTGAGGGTGCAGCCCTGGACGCCGAGCCCGATGCCCTGAGTGGCGTTGTCCTTGACCACGACGTTCTCGACAACGTCGCCGCCGGTCGATCCGCCGAAGAAGATCGTCCCGATCTGCGGCATCGGAGTGGCATAGCGACGCACGCCGACGCCGCGCAACGTCAGCCGACCGGCGACCACGAATGCGGAGGAGAGGTTGCTCGCCCGCAACTCGTGACCGCTCGGGTCGGTCCCGATCGTGAGTGTGTGCTGGGAGTAGTCGACAGCGAACTGGCCGGGCCCCGGGGTCTGTCCGGAGGCCACCTGGTCGAGCTGCGCGCCGTCTACGAAGACCTGGTCCGGGTAGGCGGCCATCGGGTAGCTCGGATTGACCCAGCCGCCGGCGTCAGAGCCGGTCGTGTAGCTGGCTGAGTGGTCGAACTGGGCGGTCCAGCCGCTCGCGACCCAGGTCGAGCCCTGCTGGACCCAGTCGGTCACCGGGATGCTGCCGTCGAACCACACCGCTTCGTCCGGGTAGTTCTGGATCGTGACGTCCTTACCGGAGTTGATCATGAAGCCTTCGTTGTAGGTGCCGGCACGGAGCACGATCGTCTGACCGAAGCTCGCGCGCGCCACAGCAGCCTTGACCGTCCGCATCGGCGCCGCGAGCGTTCCCGCGTTGGCGTCGCTGCCGTTCGGCGCCACGATCAGCGCGTTCGAAGGAACCGGATACGCGGCGGTGCCAACAGGCATCGAGCCACGCGGTTGCTGAGTCGGCGGCGGTGTGATCGTGCTTGTCGGCGACGGGCTCGGTGAGGTGGACGGTGCGGTCGACGTGGACGGTGCGGTCGACGTGGACGGTGCGGTCGATGTGGACGGTGCGGTCGACGTGGACGGTGCGGTCGACGTGGACGGTGCGGTCGACGTGGACGGTGCGGTCGAGGCGGGGGTCGAACTCGGCGCGGTGCTCGGTGCCGGGCTGGTCGGTGCCGGGCTGGTCGGCGCCGGGCTGGTCGACACCGGGCTGGTCGACACCGGCGGCGGGCCGGGCTTGACGACGGGACGCAGCTTCCAGCCCACGAACCGGCTGACGTCGACTGCGGTCGCCCGGGAGCGCGCAGGCGTGCTGACCATGATGCCGACGTTGCCGGCTGCGCTGACCCGCGCGGAGCTGCGGTCGAGGTAGCCGACGGTCGAGCCGGGCACCCCACGTCCGACGACCCAGGCGCGAGCGTGCACGCGCACGGGCGAGGTGCCACCCGCCCACAGTTCGACACGCATGCGAGCACCGTGCCGCACGTGGCCGCGCAGGCGATGGAGATTACCGAGCCGAACGACGTGGCCACCGTGCGCTCGAACGAGCGCGAGCCATGCCCGTCCGTCGGTACGGGCATAGACGACGGCCCGGTAGGCCGCTCCACGCGTGCCGCGCACTTGGACTGCCACGCGCTCGAGGGTCGCGTGACGCGGGAAGGCGACCGCGAACTGCAGCGAGACCTTCTCATCTGTTGCGCGCACTGAGCTCAGGACGGCGCCGGCCGCGGTGCCCGCCCGCACCGGACCGATGACGCCGGTCCCGCGGTTCACGTCGAAGTGCGTGCCGTGCGCCCCGGCTATTGTGTAGACGCCGCCCCTGTGGGCGACGCCGAACCCGGCCCGCACCCAACGGTCCATGCGGTCTTCCACATTCATGGCGCCCCCGCGCCAAGACGTAGCCGCGCTGAGTCGCAACCCCTGCGTGCCAGGGGAAGCTGGAGCAGTCGAGCGACCGGACAGCGCCGAGATGACGACGAGGAGCACGATGGCGGCGACGAAGTTGAGCCCGATCGCGAGAGCGGCAGCCCGCCGAGGCGCCCAGGGCGACGGGCGGAACCGTCCGAAACTGCGAAACGGCGGCGCAGAGTCGAGGACGCGGTGCGAGGGCATGCCGGCGGGCTCACTTTCTCCCCGCCAGGCTCACCCCGACCCGCCTAACGCTAACTTCACCTCAGGTTCTTCGCAAGGGATACGAACGACATTGCGTGCCGATCTTGTCGGAGTCATCAGCGGAATGGTCACGGGTGGACGCACCCGAGGCTGAGCCGTTCACGGTGCTGGTGATCTGTACGGCGAACCAGTACCGGTCGCCCTTGGGCGAGTTCTTCCTCCGCGCAGGCGCCGAACGTCGCGGGCTACCGTGGCGCGTCGGTTCTGCCGGAACGCATGCGCGCGGCGGCGACCCCCTGGACCCGCTGATCGAGGAACTGCTCGCTGACCACGATCTGCGTCCGGACGGGTGGCGTTCGCGCCGACTCACATCCGCCGTCCTTGCCGAGGCCGACCTGGTGCTGACCGCCGAGCGCTCGAATCGCAGCGCAGTCTCGATCCTCGAGCCCGCTGCGCGGGGCCGAACCTTCTTGCTGCTTCAGTTCGCCCGACTGGTCGCGGCGGCCCTGACGTCGGCATCGGCCAACGGTACGAATGTCTGGAAAGACCTCATTTCGACGGCCGCCGCAGCCCAGGCACAACTACAACCCGCGCCCGAAGGTGACGATGAAGTCGCCGATCCCGTCGGTCGCTCGATGCGGACCTTCCGGGCCTGCCTGACAAGCATCCATGCAGCCGCGGAGACGATCACGGCAGCAGCCGCCGAGATCGACGCCTCCTGATCAGCGCCCAGCTATCGCGGATCCCGCGCCTTGCGAGTGCCCCGAGCCGACGGCTCGACGGAGGCCCTCAGGTTCCCGCGGTCCAACCCGTTCCCGTTCGCCCCGTTCTCCTTCGCCGTGTGCGCCGGAGTCGCTGCCCGGTCACGGCCGGTCTTGGTCGATCGGTCGGTGCTCGGTACCCAGCCTGTGCCCGATGCGTGCTGGCCGTTCGCCGGGCGCCACAGGCGTCGCCAAGTGCGCTGCTCGGGCGCCCCCTTCAAATAGGCGGCGTAGCCGCGCCGGTCGGCCCGGCTCAGCGACGTCATGTTCACGACGCAGCCGAGCAGCCGGGCGTGCACCGCCTCCAGCGATGCGACGGCGGAGCGGAGGTGGCCGCGCCGTGTGCGCCCGTGCCGGACGACCATGATCGCACCGTCTACGTGGGCGGCGATGATCGAGGCGTCCGTGACCGGGACGACCGGCGGCGCGTCGATGATCACGAGCTCATACCCCTCGCGAACCGACTCGATGAGCCGCTCCATGCGAGGGCTGTCGAGCAATTCGGACGGGTTCGGCGGCAGCTGGCCGCTCGACAGCACATCCATGCTCGAATCGCCCCAGGCTTGCACGGCGGAGTCGAGGTCGGCACGGTTGGCCAAAATTGTGCTCAGCCCGATTGTGTTGTCGAGTCCAAGCAGTTCGCTCACGCGCGGCCTGCGCATGTCGGCCTCGATGATGAGCACCTTGCGGCCGGCCTCAGCCATCACTAGGCAGAGGTTGATCGCTACGAGCGACTTGCCCTCACCCGCGACCGCCGAGGTGATCACCAGAACGCGCGCCGGGTGCGCCGCATCGATGAACTGCAGGTTGGTACGAATCTGGCGCAGCGACTCGGCTCGTGTGGAATAGGCCGCGTCCTGGACGACAAGGGGCTGGGTTCGCACCGTCGAGTCGTAGGCGATGGTCCCGATCACGGGTGCGTCGGTCGTCTCCTCGATCACGTCCACCTCGCGCACCGACACATCGAGCAGCTCGCGTCCGATCGCGATGCCAACTCCCAGCAGCAACCCGAGGGCCAGACCGAGCACGATATTCGTCCGCGTGTGGGGCGATACCGGCGCGTTCCCGGTATGCGGCCCGGACACGACCCGCAGGCTCACTGCCGAGCCACCCGCGCTCGCAGTGTTGTCGAGTTTGTCGACCAGGTGCGGGAACGCCTGACCTACGGCGTTGCCGATCTTGGTCGCGCGTGCCGGCGACGAATCGGTGATCGTGACATCGATCAGGATCGTATTGAGCTGTGCGGATGCGACCACCTCGTGCGCGAGTTGGCGTGGCACCATCTCTATCCCGTGTTGGTCGACGATCATCGTCGCTAACGCGTCGCTGCTCAGCAGCGCGGCGTACGAAGCAGCCCGGTCCTGAGCAAATTGATTGGTCGCGTTCGCGTCCTGACCGTTCAGCGCGGGAGAGCCGACGTAGAACGTCAGGCGACAGGCGTACAGCGGGGTCTGGGCCTTGCTGTACAGGAAGCCGCCGACAACTCCGACGAGGACGCAGACGATTACAAGCCACCTGCTCTTGCGGATAGCGCGCAAGTAGTCGCGAGCGTTCATCGGGCGCCTACTCCTCTCGCTTGTCGTCGTCCTCGCGGCGACCATCTAGTAGTGGCACCCGGTCGGCCCGTCACGCCGATGCTTGATCTGCGTTCAGATTAGACTGCATTTTCCTGCGGCGCGAAGGACGTCGGCATTGCAACAGGAGGTTTTGAGCCTGTGCCTGCCCTCGTTGTCGGGGTGTTGACCTACCGACGCCCGAAGTCTCTGGCCCGACTCCTGGCGCCTCTGGCAGACCAGGTACGGGCCCTCGACGGCTGGCGCAGCGAGGTCGTCGTGGTGGACAACGACCCGCTGGGCCTGGCCGTGGCGGTTGTCGCGAACTGCGGCGTCAGCGACATCGCCCGGTATGTCCATGAACCACGTCCAGGCATCGCCGCGGCCCGCAACCGGACGTTGGACGAAGCGGTCGACGCCGACGTGGTGGTTTTCATCGACGACGACGAAATTCCCGGACCCGGCTGGCTGCGCGCGCTCCTCGGCTGTTGGGAGCAGTGGGATTGTGCCGCGGTGTCAGGCCCGGTCCGCCCCGACTTTGCCGCCGAGCCAGGCGAGTGGGTGCGCGGCAGCGGCATGTTCTCCCGCCGGCGGCGCGCCACCGGAACGATCGTGGACGGCGCCCCGACGAACAACCTCCTGCTGGACATGGCGGTCGTGCGGGCACGGCACCTGCGCTTCGACGAGCGGTTCGGAGTCACCGGGGGCGAGGACACCTACTTCGCGCGGACGCTCGCCGACCACGGCGAGACGATCCGCTGGTGCGACGAGGCGGAGGTCATCGAACCTGTCGCCACCGAGCGTGCCACGCGAGGCTGGGTGCTACGAAGGGCGTTTCGTACCGGTACCACCTGGAGTGCGATCGCGCTCGCGCGCACCCGACCCGACCGACGGTGGTGGGCGCGGTCGGCCCTGCTGGCCCGGGCTGCCTTCCGCCTGCTTCCCGCGTCGGCCGAGATCCTCGTAGCGACGGTGACCCGCTCGACTGCGCGGCGCGCGGCGGCCGAGGTGGTAGCGGCCGGCCGGCTCGGTATGTTGCTCGGCGCCGGCGGCTACGTCTACCGCGAGTACCGCCGACCGTCGACGACGCGGCGCTAGCCGGACGCGTCGTGCGCCGGTGCGCAGTCGGCTCCGCCGACCCGCGATCGAAGGCACATGGCCACGGTCGGCACGATGATCGGTAACGATGCAACGAGCGGACTGAACGCAAGGCTCCACGACGTCCAGCAACAGAGGAAGAGCACGAGTGGCTCGCCGGAGCGGTTCGCGATCGACATGGCGAGCGTGCGCACGACGAGCATGGCGATCCCCACCACGAGCGCCAGGCCGAGCAGGCCCCACTTCGCCCAGACGTCGCCGGCCACTGAGTGCAACTCGTACTGATAGCCGAACATGTACTTCTCGACGTAGCCGTTGTCGGGCGCGTAGTTGATGCTGCTGAGCCCGGATTTCGCGACGAGGATGTCCTGCGGCGATGGAACGACCCCGACACCAAAACCTGCGGGGTGGTTCCCGAAAAGCGCTAGGGACGCCTCGAGTTCCGGGCGTCCGCCGAGGATGAGTGAGCCGGACACGTTGATCTGTTGGATCGTGCGCTCCTGCGCCGCCGCGCCCAGATAGCCGTTGACCAGCAGGCTCTGGATGAGCAGGAAGATCGCGACTGAAACCGCCCCGATCATGGTCGCGGTCAACGCCCACGATTTGCTCTTGCCCGATCGCTGCGGGAGAGAGCGCCAGGTCGACAGCAACGCCGCCAGGAGCAACGCCGTCGAGTATGAGCGGCAGTCCAGCACCACGGACAACCCGGCGAGGGCGACCATCGCGACGATGGCCGGCCCGGTACGCGTCGATCTCGCAGCCAGGCCGAGCACCAGGATCGTCACCGGGACGGCATAGACGAATTTCCACGGGTTTGACGTGCCGACCGGACTGATCACCGTGTCGAGCAGGAGCCCGACGCCGTAACAGATGCCGATCTGAGCCGTGGTGAGCACGGTGCGCGCCCAGAGTATGACGCCGATTCCGCACAATGCACCGATGAGCAGCATGGTGTCGTCGCGCGCATGGGCAGCGCTCACCAGATGCGTTGCCGAACTCAGCTGTGCCAGGTAGTAGCCCCAGAACGCAGTGATCAACACGGCGAAGGCGACGAGGCGGCCGAGGCGGAATCGACCGAATGCGCCGATCCACAGCGGGCCGATCAGGACGAGCAGGAACAGGAACGCGTAGTGGAACTCGTAACGCGGGCCGAGCGCGACGAGAGCGACCATCGCCAGCACTCGCTCGATCGACCCGGATTTCGAGCGTGACGAGGCGTCGTGGGGCGCTATCGCAACGTTAGACTCGTCGGACCGCCGTCCAACCGTGGTCACGGCGACGCCACGGACAACATTGCGGAATTGTACGGCGAGCGTGTCCAAGATGGCGGCTCGCGGAGGGAACGCGGTGACCAACCACCAAGGCACGGACCGCTCCGGCGGCGACCGGCGCATGCGCGTCATCATCAGCGCATACGCCTTCGGCCCCTGTGACGAGTCCGAGGCCAACGCAGGGTGGGCGTTCGCCTGTGCCGCCGCTCATGACCACGATGTCTGGGTGATCACCCGTCCACGTTTCGCGGACAACATCGCGTCCGCGCTGGACGCCGATCCGAAATTGCGCGCCCATCTCACCGTTTGTTACACGGATTTCTCCGATGCTGTCCTGCGATTCAAACGCGGGCCGCTGGACGTGTACTGGTACTACACGATGTGGCAACGCCGGGTCACCAAGATCGCGCGCGAGCTGCACTCGCACATCGACTTCGACGTGGCGCATCATCTCACCTTCGCCGGCGACTGGTTGCCCTGCGGACTGCGTCGGCTCCCCGACGTCCCGCTCGTCTGGGGTCCGGTAGGCGGTTCGACGTACCTGCCGTGGCGCCTACTCAAGTGGGTCGGGTTTCGCGGCGCGGTGGGCGAAATCGCACGCGGAGTGCTCAGCCGCGCTGCCCGCCGCGTGTGGGGCGATCCCACCGCACGGCGCGCGGCGGTCGTAGTCGCGCAAAACCCCGATGTGGCAAAGCGATTCTCTTACGCGCGCCGAGTCGTTCTCGAAACAAACTCGGCCACGCCGGATGATCTCCCGACGCGGAACACCGACCGCGGTAGGCAGACCAAGACAGCGGTCTTTGTCGGGCGGCTCGCGGAGTGGAAAGGCGCCCGACTCGCCGTAGCTGCGCTCGCGCGGCCCGAGGCCGCCGACTGGGAACTGCACATCTACGGAACCGGTCGTGATCTGCCCGCGGTCACCGACCTCGTCGAGCGACTGGATCTCACCGATCGAGTCGTCCTCCACGGGCACCGCCCGCGCACGGAGGCGATGCAGGCGCTCGCCGACGCCGACGCGATGTTGTTCCCATCGCTGCACGACTCGGCCCCGTGGGCCGTCGGCGAAGCCAATGCGATCGGGACACCGGTCGTGTGCCTCGACCTCGGCGGGCCCCCCTTCCTCGCCGGCGCGAACGGGCACCCCGTCCCCGTCACCGGGGACGTGGTCGGGAATCTGGCTCGCGCACTGGTCAAGGCTGGCGAGAATCCGGGCGTCGCGAGCGATCGATGGTCGGCCGGCCGGCTTCCCGCCCTTGTCACGGACTGGTACTCGAATGCGGCTGCGGCTCGACGGCCGGACCGGGGGCACGCCGCAGCATGAGCCGGCCGAACGCGAGCACCTGACGGAGGTCGGAGCGCACCTGCGGAACGAGCACAGTGAGCCCGCCGGCGAGCACGCCTGCGAGGACCGCGAGGCAGAGCGCGCTCGGTGCAGCGTGATCGGCGACGAGCCGGGTTGCGCTGAACGAGGCCAGTCCGACGACGGCCGAGCAGCCGGTGATCCGCGCACCGGCACGGGCGAGCGCACCGAGCGGGATGACGGTGAGGCGCGACAGCCAGAACAGCGACAGCGGCCACTCGACGAGCGACGCGACAAGATAGCCGGCGGCCACACCTTCGACACCCCATGTGCTGCCCCCGATGACGCACACCGCCTGCAACCCGAGGGTGAACAGCGTGTACCGCATCAGGTCGGCGCCCATTCCGCGGGACAGGTAGGTCCAGAGGCCGGGGAACGCGAGGATGGAGGCAGCGCCGGCGAGTGCAAACATCGCGAACAAGGGCGCGGCCGCCGCCCATCGCGTACCCAGCATGAGTTGCACCAACGCGCCGGACGCGCCGGCGCACAGCGCGAGCGCCGGTCCGACGCTGTACCCCAGCGCGAGTTGGGCACGTTGCAGGTAGCGCCCGGCTGTGTCGTAGTCGTCGCCGATGCGCGACAGCACCGGTAGCGCAACCGTCGTCGCCGGCGTCCTGATCTGGTTCAGCGGCGAAACGATCATCGCGAAGGCTCGGTTGTAGATACCGAGCGCGGCGGGCGTGAACCGCACGCTGATGGCGAGCGTGTCGAGATTGTTGCCGAGGTAGTAAATCAGTTGCGTGGTGACGAGGTGTCCGCCGAAGCGGACGAGCGGCCCCACGCCCGACCTGCGCCTCGGTCGCGAAGGACGCCAGTGCGAGACCACCACGAGCAGTATCAGCACCGAGCTGTATTGCCCGACTTGGAGCGCGACAAGCGCCCAGTAGCCGGCGCCCAGCGCTGCCAGCGTGATTCCGACCGTCGCGCCGACGATCTGGCCGGCGAGGTCGCACGTCACGAGTCGACCGAAGCGCATCTCACGGGTGAGGTTGGCGCGGTACTGCGTCGCCAGCCCGTTGACGAGGAACGTCAAGGCGCACACCCTCAGAAAGGGAACGACGTCGGGATCGTCGAAGAACGTCGTCACCAATGGCGCCGCCGCGACGACCACGACCGTCGCGGTCGCGCCGATCGCAACGTTGATCCAGAAGAGGGCGCTGCGCTGTTCCTGGGACAGGGTCGGTGCCTGGACTGCGGCGGTGGTGAGCCCGAAATCGCGCACGATCTCGCCGATGCCGATCACGACGATCGCGATCGCCAGCAGACCGTAGTCACGCGGATCGAGCAGCCGCGCGAGTACGACGAGCCCGACGAACTGCACCACGACGCGGCCGAGCTGACCCGCCAACGAGACGAGCGCCCCACGTGCGGCGAGCTGACCGAGCGGATCGGCCCCGGCAGATGCGTCTTGTTCCGGCTCGGTCATCCTCGCCTCGCACGATAGCGCTGGTGGGTGTAGCCCAACGCGCCGAGCACGAGGCCGACCCCGCGCATCGAGGTCTGCGCGCCGAGCGCCTGGCGCCGTTTGGACGCCGTGACAAGGCCGAGACCAGCGCGCGCAGCACCGTATCCGATCCGTGCGATGCCATTACCCAGGCACCGTAGCCGGGCCATGAGTCGACCCGCGACATCCGGCGCGAGCTCGCGCGCAACGCGACAGTCGATCGTGCCGTAGCTGAACGCACGCATCAGCATCCACCGGCGGCTTACGCGTTCCGGCCGCACTTTCTCGACGACCGCAGCCTCGCCGCACCAGACGATCCGCTCGCCCTTTGCGACGAGACGCCTAGTGAACAGCGTGTCCTCACCCCCGCTGAGCCCGAGGTCGTCGGCGAAGCGCAGCCCGTGCCGACGAACCCGGTTCAGGTCGAGCAACAGATTGTTGGTGGCCGCGCTCGCCACGTCGGCGCCGGTCGGCGTGGTGCTGCGGTGCAGACGGTCGAAGATGCCGCCAGCCGCGAGCCATGGATCGACCGGACCGTCCACGATCGAGATGACGGGGCCGGTGACCGCCGCGACGTCGTGTGCGCGCCACGTCTCGAGCAGTCGCGCGAGCCAGGCTTCGCTCGGACGTTCGTCGTCGTCGATGAACACGAGGACGTCTCTCGACTCCGACTCGTCAAGGGCGCGGTTGCGTGCCGCCGCGATGCCGGCGCGGGGTTCGACTACATAGCGAACGATGTTCGGGTCGAGGTCGGCCGCGATCTCTGCCGCGCTCGCCTCCGCATCGTTGTCGATCACGAGGACATCGGCGGACACTCCCTTGCGAACAGCATTCACCTGAGCAACCAGCATCGGCAGGATCTCGGCGAGATCCATCGGACGGTGGAAAGTCGGTACTGCGACCGTCAGCGCCGGACGCAACGGCCTCGACGACGCCGTCACCGTCGATCGGCCAGTGCGCGGGTGGCGATGGTGAGGCCCTCGAAACTGCCGCGAATCGCGGCCCAGAGCAGCCGCGGCGATGCGATCAGCTGGCGTCGCCCGCCCTGCATCAGGATCCGCCAACTGACGGCCGGCGTCCAGAGCATCCAGCGCAGCACATCACGACGGGCCAGATTGCGTGCCGCGAACAGTAGCCGGTTACGGCAGTTGTAGCGGTAGTACAGTGCGGACTTCGCTGCCGGCGTCGCGCGGTTCTGAGTACCCAGTTCGTCGTGGTACACCTCGAGATCATCCCGCAGTACGAGCGTCGCGCCCGCCAGGGCGCACCGTCGGCACAGGTCGATGTCCTCCCAGTACATGAAGTACGCGTCGGCGAGTCCGCCCGCGTTCGTCAGTAGGTCACGGTGCGCGGCAAGGCACGTGGCCGGCAGCCATCGTTCGATGCGGGCACTGTCGCCATATCGCAGCCGGGTGGCGGCCTCGGCGCGAACCGCGCCGTGATGGAGGTCCAGCAACGAGAACCCGCGTCCGACACGCGCGGGTGTTCGCACGACGGGGCTGACGACGTCGGTCGGGTTGGCCGTCACGTGGTGGCGCAGGGCCGCCAGCGTGGCTTCGGTGATCACGACATCGGGATTTAGCAGCACGACGCTCGTGCAGCCCGCGGCGAACGCGTGCTGCAGGCCGGCATTCACACCCGAGGCGAAGCCGCCGTTGGTATCGAGCGCTATCGCGTCCCACCCCGCCGCCGCCGCGAGCGAGCGCACGGCGACCGCTTCCTCCTGCGTACTGCGGTTGTCGATGATGACGACTCGGAACTCGTCACCTAGCACAAGCGGTCGGAGGTTGTCCTGGATGAGCCGATGCGAGCGGTAGTTCACAACCACTACAGCCGTCTGGCCGCGACGCACATCGGAATTCACAGTCGTCACCGTAAACGCTGGGATGCACTCCGGCGGCCGATGAGGACCGCCAGAGCGTATCGGCTCGGCGGATCCCGGCTCAGATCGCCGAGACCAGGAGGTTGTCAAACCGTGCCACGGTTGCACCGCTCGTCCAGTCGCTGGACAACGCCGACTGGATAGCGACGCCACCGGCGACGTGCAACGAGGCCGTCGCATCGTTCGTCGTGATCTGCGGCGTGGTCGGCTCCGCTGTGCCGATCTTCCAGATCGTGCCGGTCAGATGTGCGGAGCCGTCCGCGTTGGTCGTGACCACGAACCGAACCCGCTCGACGTCGCCCGCGGTGTAGGTCAAGTTCTTGACCAAGACCTCGCCAAGCGTCGTCTCCTTGCCTGCGACGACACGCGACAGCGCGAGATGGATCACCCCGGCGGCCATCAGGCGAACCTTCAACCGATAGTCGGCCGAGCCACTCTCGCGAGCGGTCAGAATCCCGAAGTAGCCATTGCCGGTCGGCGTCTGATCGACGGAGAGATCGACCAGCTCGTTGACGTTCAACGCCGAGACCGAGTTGAGCGTCTGGGTCAGCTGGGTGCCCGCGGCCGCGAGCTTCATCAGCCCGCCCGAGCCGTCAACCGCGAAGTTGAGCGCCGCGCCGGTGCGGGTCCACGCACCGCCGGTGTCGGCATTGCCCCAACCGCTGCTGACAGTCCGCCCGAAGGCGTCCGCCGCGACGACCGTCGAGACCGAGATCGACTTCGTGATGAATGCCGAACCACCACGATTGTCGGTGACCGTCAGGGTCACCGAGTACGTGCCGGGCGCCGCGTAGGTGTGGCTCGGAGACGCTTGCGCACTCGACGAGCCATCCCCGAAGTCCCATGCGTACTTGACGATCGTACCGTCGGGATCGGACGATCCGGTGCCGTCGAAGGCGACCGACAACGCGTTCGCGTTGGCCGTGAAGGCAGCGGTCGGCGGCTGGTTCGGCGGCAGCGTGGTCACCACGCTGTGCGTGACGGAGTCCTGCCCACCACGGTCGTCGGTCACGGTCAGGGTCACCGAGTACGTGCCCGCGTCGCTGTACGCGTGCGTCGGTGACATCTGCGTGCTCGACGAGCCGTCCCCGAAGTTCCACGAGTAGCCGGCAATCGCGCCGTCCGGATCCGAAGAACCGGAACCGTCGAACGCGACCGACAGGTTCGTCACCGCCGAGCCGAACCGCGCCGTCGGCAACTGGTTCGGCTGGATCGTCACCGGGTGGCTGACGGTCGCCGTCGCGCCGCTCGTGTCGGTGACCGTCAGCGCGACGTTGTACGTGCCGGGCGAGCCGTACGTGTGCGACGGGGTCGCCCCGGTGTCGGTGTTCCCGTCACCGTAGTCCCAGCTGTAGCTGACGATCGGGCCGTCCGGATCGGACGAACCGGTGCCGTCGAATGACGCCGTCGCACCCGCCACCGTGCTGGTGAACGCCGCCGCAGGCGGCGAGTTCGTCGCGGCGGGCGACGCGTGGTAGTGCGTCGCGACCTGGGTCGCGGTCAGCACCGTCGGGTACACCGCGCCCTCGTCGAGCGTGCCCTTGAAGAACGAGTTGTCCGCTCCCCAGCCACTCAGACTGTCACCGCCGAGACGCCAATAACCGTTGAAGCTGGTTGCGGTGGTTGCCGAGTTCGTAGCGACGCTGACTCCGTCGACGTAAAGCGCCATGCCACTCGGGCCCTGGGTCGCGGCCGCGTAGTGCCATTTCCCGTCGTTGTAGGACGAGGAAGACGTGGCGGCGTTGATCGTCGTCCCTGTCTTCGTGCCGAAGACGAGCTTGCCGTTGCCCAGCATGTACAGATTTCGGTCGTGCGTGCTGCTCGAGCCCGACCGCGAACTGCCGAACCCGATCAACTTGCCGCCGGTGGTACTGGTGGTCTTGAACCACACTTCCTCGCTGTACACCGCCGGCGCCGCGCCCAGGACGCTCGAAGCCAGCGTGCCGGTCGTGCCGTTGAACGTGACGGCCGACCCAGTTGCGGTGACAGGGCTCGACACACCGAGCGTGAAACCACCGGCGTAGTTCCCGGAGTTCACGTTCCCGGACTGGTCCGTCGCAACGCTGCCCGTCGTCTCGTCCACGCGGTAGTACACCGAAGGCGCGTCGTTCCAGACCGTCGCCCCGTATTTGTCCCCAGGCGCCGAGGACCCCGGGACTGTGTAGCCCGCATCGAGGTATTGCTTGCGGACCTGCGCGAGCGTCAGCGCGGTTGGATAGATCGCGACGTCATCGATGCTGCCATTGAGGTACTGCGAGCCCGACCAGGTGCTGTCGCCGCCGACGCGCCAGTAGCCCGAGTACGACTGGCCCGCAATGGTGCCGGTGTTGGTACCGATCAACCGGCCGTCGACGTAGAGCGCCATGCCTGATCCAGACAGCGTGCCGGTCACCTGGTGCCACGCGCCGTCGTTGTACTTCGTCGGGGTCGTGATCGTGTAGTTCGCGTTGTTGTAGACGCCGAAGACCAGCTGTGACGAGCTGTTCAGGTAGAGGTGCCGGTCGTAGTTGCTACTTTGTCCGGTCTTCGAGCTACCGAACCCGACGATCTTGCCGCCGCTCGTACTGGTCGTCCTGAACCAGGCCGATTCGGTGAAGGTGTCCGGACCCTGCACAGGGTTCTGGGTCGCACCCAGGCCGGTGTTCGTACCGGAGAAGGTGGAGGCGGTGTCGGTGTCACCGTTGATCGCGCCCGCTGCCCCAGCGGTGACACCGGCGCTCAGGGTGAGGTCGTCGAAACCCGCGTAGTCGAGCGCGGACGTCGAACCCGTGGCTTGGTCAAGGCGCCAGAAGTGCGACGCCCCCGCATTGACCACGTCCTGGGCAAACGGACTTCCGACCGGGCTGGGCCCGGACGCCGTCGGCATCGTGATCGAGGTGTCGACACCTTGAGTGCCGTTCCCGTTCGGGTCAGTGACCTTCACCCGGTAGGTATATGTCTGCCCCGGTGTCAGCCCGGCGTCGATGAAGCCGATCGTCGGGTGGTTCCAGTCCCACGACGTCGCGTGCGTGGTGTATACGGTCGTGCCGTTGCGCAGGACGGTGTAGTTGAGGTTTTGGTCGTCACGGTCGGAGTTGGTAAGCCACGAAACGCGGGCGGTGGTGGACGACGTCGCGGTAGCCGCGACATTCATATTGGGCCCCCAGAGAAGCGGGCCCTGCTTGTTGGTTGCGATGGACGGAACGGCGAAGCGCACCAGACCCTGCTGGGAAACACCGTTCACCCGCGGGAATTCGCCGCCCTCGACGACATACTGCGAGTTCCCCTTCACGCTCCAGGCCGCCTGCGACTGACCGGTATAGGTGCCGATGTCGAGCGCCGGCACCCAGTTGATCAGCGAAGGGCTCGGGTAGCCTCCGAAGTCGCCGTAACCGGCGCCACTCTCGCTGTTGTGCTGGACCGTACCCGTGGCATTCGGGGTGAACGCCGTGGAGCGGTACCACCGCGAGCGCGGGTTCGTGTCCGGGAAGCCGCCGATGTTCGTGCAGAAGTGCTGGTGGCTGACCACGTAGACCGCGGCCGAGTTCGCATACGTGCCGTACGTGTCACCGTGGCAGTCTGCGAGCCAGTTGACGTCGCCCGTGTACGGGTCGGCGGACATGACGCCTTCGAAGTTTCCGGTCGTGCCGTAGACGTATGCGGTGGAGTAGATCGACGTGCCGTCGGTCGACAACGAGAGGATCGACGCTCCCGTGCCGGCGTCGCGGACAATCGTGTTGGCGAGGAACGGGTACAGCGTTCCGTTCACTGCATCGACGGAGGCCAGACCGTAGGCGGGCGAGCCGTTCACGTTCTGGAACGAGCCGCCGACGATCACGCGACTGTTGTCCGGGGACATGACCAGTGCCTGGACGAGGTCGTCTGCGGTCGGTGCCCAGCCGAGCAGTGCGCCACTGACCGGGTCGAACGCAGCGAGGTGCGCACGAGGAGTGTTGTTGGCCAGGCTGAAATTGCCGCCGACGTACACAGCGTTGTTGGTGACGGCGATCGCGTTGACCGCAGCGTCGAGCGAGGGCGCCCATGTGGAGACCAGCGCGCCCGTTGCGGTGTTGTACGCGGCGACGCGATAGCGGTTCGCTCCGTCGGCGGTGGTGAAGTTGCCACCGACGTACAGACGTGAACCGTCCGGCGAGACTGCAAGCGCGTTCACCTGCGCGTTGAGCGAGGGCGCAAACGAAGTGATCAGGTTTCCGGTACGGATGTCATAGGCAAGCAGATTCGCGCGCGGAGTCAGGCTCGTGCCGGGCGCGGCGCCGGCGGGCCGGGCGTTGGCGAACTGGCCGCCTGCGTACACGGTGTTACCGACAACGGCCTGGTCCCAGACCACGCCATCGATCTGCACGGTCGGCAATGCGTCGGCGGTGACGCCGTTCGGGCCGCGCTGAACGACCGGGGAGATGCCGGGCGGTGCGACCGCAGCTGCCGCAGGTGACGCGACAACCACCGACGCGACGCCGGCTACGAGCGCCAGGACGGTCACCAAGACCAGGCCGCGGCGAGTTCGGGTCGAACGCTCTGTGAGATGGCGCGGACGGTCGTTCTCAAGCAACTGATCTGTCATGTCACTTTTCCGTAGAACTGGACGATGGACTTCGTCGCGGAATTGCCGAGCTTGAAGGTCAGCGGATTCTTCGCCGCGTGCGAGCCGCGGCCGAGTTCGAACACGTACATGGCGCGCGCATGCGCGCCGCTGGCCAAGGTCCCCTTGAACGGTTGGGCCGGCGGGGACAGAAAACTGACGAGCGGAATGCCGTGCGCATCGGCACACGTCACAGCCAGCCCTGCGACGGAGATCGCCTTACCGGTGTTGTTGGTGATCTCGGTGGTCACGCGGACGGCCGGCCCCGAGATCTCGCCCGGACGATGCGCCCGGGCACGGAACCTGTCCGCGGCCAACACGCGCACGGCGATTCCCGAGGCAAACGATCCGGACTTTCCGATGGGTACCGGCGAGTGCACGCTGACCGACGCGGGCCGCACTTGGTGCGAGATGTCGCCGGGAGTCGGCGGCGGAACCGGCGTGGTCGCGGGGCGCAACGACGGCGGCAGCGTGCTTGCACCCTGAGGCCCCGTCGGTCCGGTCGCCGTTGCCGACGTCGGTGAGGAAGCGGACGTGCACGCGGACACGCTCGCAGCAAGAACGCCAACGGCACCGATGACCGCGACGATCCGCTTGGCAGCACGCATCGGCGCGAGGCGGTGGCACGCGAGCACGCGCACGGTGCCCCCGCGTGTACTCACTCGAATCCCCCTCATCGGCCGACCACGCGCAAAGCTGGTCGGGCGCCCGGCCGACGATAACTGTTCAACATCGCAAACTTCGCATCGGAAGAGATATCCTGAGCAACAATCTGTTCGGATTTGAGAAACCCTTGTGGTTTCCCGCGATTCGTGCCCTCCAGCACCTCGAGGACCGCGTCCGTCAGGGCTCTTCCGTACCGTTCGGTGGCGAACCTCGACCGGGCCTCCTGCCGCGCGCGGAACGCGATCCGACGAGCCTGCTCAGGGTCGTCCAGCAGCTGCGCCACGACTTCTGCGACGGCTGCCGCATCCCCGGCAGGCGTGAGCATGCCGGTGCGTCGATGGTCGACGACCTCCGCCAGCCCTTGGACTGCGGAGGCGACTACCGGACGCTCGGCGAGCATCGCCTCGACGACCGAGTTGCCGAACGATTCGCCGTACGACGGCGCGAGGACGATCTCGGCGCGGGCCAGCGCATGCTCGATCGGTGACACGAACCCGGCGAAGATCACGCGGTCGTCCAGACCGGCCGCCCGTACCGTCTCGCGCAACTCGGCCTCGTACCACTCGTAGCCGGCGAACACCGTGCCACAGACCTCGAGGGTCAGATCGCGCCCGGCCGCAACGAGCAACCGCAACGTCTCGATCGCGTCGTGCACACCCTTTCGCGGCGACAATCGAGAGACCACCGTGAGCCGGCCTGGGACGCTCGCCGTGGTCGGCTGCGCACCCGGATCGGCAACACCGTTGAAGACAACCCGGATGCGCGACCGAAGTCGTGCGGCGGCAGCAGCGATCACACGCCGAGTGGTGTCGCTGTTCGCGATGACCCTGTGCGCTAGCAACAGCGGCAGATACAGAGCCGCCCGCAATCCGCGCGAGACACCTTCCTCGGCCTCATGCGCGTGCACCACGACGCGACAACGTGCGAGCCGGGCGGCGAGGACCCAGTGCGGCAACGTGACCGTGTTCACGAAGACCACGTCCGGACGCAAAGCGCGGATCATGCGGACCTGACGCAGGATCGCCAGCGGTGTCTGCGCCACGAGGCGCACGAGACCGAGCGGGCGAAGCCACGCCCTGCGCAACACCGGCGACGCGATCGCCGTCACGGTGACGTCGCCGAGTTCGGTGCACAGCGCGCCACGTTCGGGCAGCGCCACGGTCACCCGCCATCCGACGGCGCAGAACGCCTCGACCGACCGAACGACCTGTTGATCGGAGCCGTAGAGCTCCGCGCCGGGATGCGCGACAAGGACGTGGATCCGGTCCGCGCCGCCGGTCGTCGACAGATCTGCCTTGCTCATGGCTGGATTACGCCGTAGCGCTTCCCGCTCGGCGAACCCGGACGGCGCCGACGCGGGACTGTGCCCGTCGCGTTGAGCCGCAGGCACAGCTGCTCGTACTGCGTCGCCACTTCGTCCCAGTCATAGCGCAGGGCGCGGGCGCGCCCGAGCGCACCGCGGCGCGCGGTCTCGCCTTCGTCCTTCTCGGCGAGTTCGAGCTCATACGCGACCTCGGTCGCCGTCCGGAAGTAGCGGCCGGCGCGTTCGAGGACCTCGCGATTGAAGTTCACGTCGTAGGCGATCGTCGGGGCGCCTGCGCCGGCTGCACGTAGCAGCGACGGGTTCGTGCCGCCGACCGAGTGACCGTGCAGATACGTCGCGCTGTTCGCATAGAGCTGGTCGAGCAGATCTTGGTTCCAGACCGAACCGAGCAGCCGCACGCGATCGTCGCACAGCGACCGGATGCGTGCGGTGTACGCGTCCGCGTAGGGCGCTGCGCCGACCACGACCAGTGGCAGGTTCGCACCGCTGCGGGTGTAGCCGTCGACGATCACGTCGACGTGGTTCTCCGGCTCGAACCGGGCGACGACCAGGTGGTACTGGCGCGAGGCCAGGCCGAGTTCCTCGATCAGTTCCGCGCGCTCGTTGACGAGGATCGGCGCGCCGTAGGCGATGAGTTCGGTGGGGGCTGCGAACTCGGCCTCGTAGTAATCGGAGATGCCCTGCGCGTCCGCGATCAACGCGTCGGACCACCGCACGGACATCGACTCGGCGAGCCGGTAGTACTTGCGGCCGACGCCCTGCCACTTGTCGCGCTTCCACTCGAGACCGTCGACGTGGGTGGCCACGGGGATGCCGCGAGCGCGCAGCATCGGTACGAACGGCGCGTTGGCCGAGTTGAACACCAGCGCCACGTCGACCGGGTGCACCATCAAGTGCGCCGCGGAGGCCGCGGTGTGGCTCAGCGTCTCGATCGCCTTCTTGGGGATTGCCGGCATGTAGACCAGCCGCATGCCCAGGTGCTCCTCGGGGTATTCCTCGAGTTCGTCCGGCCCGATGGTCGTGCGGCAGTACACGACGACCTCGTGACCTGCCTTGACCAGTCGCTGGCCGACCTGCTCGACGCAGGTCTCGAATCCCCCGTACCGGGCTGGCACCCCCCTGGTGCCGACCATTGCTATACGCACCTTCATTCCCCCAAACTCGGCGCGTGGGGTGGGAACCGTTTCCCACCTCGTTTTTTGTTCAGTCGTTCTTGTTCGCGTTCTTCGTGTGTCCCTCGCTTCCCTCCGCGGCTCAGTACGCGCCGTCCGCGCGCAGGACGGCCCGCACCGTCTTGGCGAGGACGAACGCGTCCAAAGTCAGCGACCAGTTCTCCACGTAGCGCAGGTCGATGCGCACCGACTCCTCCCAGGTCAGGTCGCTACGCCCGCTGATCTGCCACAGCCCGGTCATGCCGGGCTTGACGAGCAGTCGGCGCCGCACGTCGCCGCCGTAGGTCGCAACCTCTTGCGGCAGCGGCGGACGCGGCCCGACCAAAGACATCGAGCCGGCGAGCACGTTGAGCAGCTGCGGCAGTTCGTCGATCGAGAACCGGCGCAGGAATCGGCCGACCTTCGTGACGCGTGGATCGCAGCGCAGCTTGAACAGCGTGCCGCCGTCGAACTCGTTGGCCGCATGCAGGCGCTCGATGTGCTCCTCGGCCCCGAACACCATCGAGCGGAACTTGACCATCCGGAAGGTCTTGCCGTTCTTGCCGACGCGGGTCTGCAGGAACAGCGCCGGGCCCTTGCTGGTGAACCGGATGCAGAGTGCGACGACGAGCAACAACGGCAGGAACGCGACAAGGCCCAGCAACGCGGCCGTGCGGTCGAAGCAACCCTTCAACGCACGGCGCACGCCTTTCAACTCCGGCTCCGCCATGTACAACAGGGGCAAAGCACCGACCTGGGTGATACTCAGCCGCCGGCCCGCGACCTCGGTGAGAGCGGGCAGCAGCACGAGATCGGTGTCAGTGCCTTCGAGCTGCCACGAGATCCAGCGCAGTTCCTCGCCGCTGATGTGGTTCGCGATGACCGCCACGGTGGTGATGCCGGTTTCGAACACCGCTTCGCCGATGGTGTCGATGTCGCCCACAAGGGCGATGCCGCGCCGGGCGAGCGGTTCTTGTTCGTCGGTGGAAACTCGATGGTGCGAGGACAAGCACGCGGCAGCCACGTGCAGGCCGGCGTGCTCGTTGCGCACCAGGTTGTCGCTGAACGCGATGATCTCGGTCATGCCGCCGACCGCGAGTACCGACGTGCTCGCCCGACCGGTACGCCGGGCGCGGTGGACCACGCTGCGCAGCGCGTAACGCCCGGCCGCGCTGAGCAACAACGTCGCCGGCAGCGCAAGCAGGATGAATCCTCGGGACGGGTCCGCGTGCGTGGCGTACGCGGCGAAGGCGGTGACGGCCGTCAGCTGCAGGAAGGCCTTGCCCAGCCGTTCGAACTCGACGGCCCCGCCACCGAGGTAGCGCGCCTCGTAGGCCCGGTTCAGAGCGAGTCCGGCCGGCCACGCAAGCGGCAGAACGATGAACGCGATCACGTGCGCGAGCCGGATTCCGGTCATGTCGCCGCCGAAGCGAACGAAGAACGCTGCGGCCACCGAGACGGTGGCCGCGGCGAGATCCACGGCCACTGCGGCGAGTTGGTAACGCCCGCGCCAGTGGCTCCCGGGCGGCGTTGCTTGTTCCGGCGGGCTCGCCTGGATCTTCGGCGGTGCCTCAACCGCGTCCTCGGCAGTGTGCGCGCGGGCAGCAGGAGGCGCGACGGTGTGCACCGCACGTCCCCCGCGCCGACCACGCTTAGGCGTGGTGGCGAGCCGGCCCCCGCTCATGCTCCCCCACCCTCGATGTCCACTTCCGGCGCGAAAACTGCATTCCCCAATACAGCCGAATCGCCGGAAGTCCCGCGCATGTTAGCCCGCGGAACCGTTACCGCAACTCAAGTTCAAATAGTGTGCGACCTCAAAGTTCGCCACGTTTTCACACCTGGCCTCACCACAGGTCGATGTGATTAGTCCAACGAAAGAACGCACAAAAGGTGACGTAATGCCACCGTAGCGGAGGTTGCTTCTCCGAATGATCTCGCAAAGCGCTTCCAGGGCCTTGTTTTGGGCGCTCCGCTACTACGATCGACTCGATCCGATGATCTTGACGTAGCCCTTTAATATGTCCGTTCCGCACGACCGACCGATCGGAGACAATCGAATCGCGAAAATGAGAAACAGGACTTCCAGTACGCTCCGCCTGACATTGTTTACTGCGCACGGGAGACCGCGCCGAAGGCATTTCGGGCAGCCAAAAGAAGACGTCGACGAAGAATGTCGCGTCGCATTTCCGGTGGCCGTTCGTCGGCGCCCGTCGGTGCTCGCGCGGTCGTCATGCCGAGGTCCGACCCCCGCGGCGGACCTCGACCGAACTGCTACTTAACAATAGTTTCGCAGGAAGGGATTAGGCGCAAGTCGACGCGGCGAAACCGTGGATAACGTTTCGCAATCGGGCCGGCGGCCGACCCGTCAGGAGGCGACGGTGCCGCCCGACTTCTGCTCGAAGCGCCAGGTATCGTCAGCGATTGGTCGCCCGGTTGCCAGTGGGAGCCGAGCCAGCAGCCCTTCGCCGGCTTGTTCGACGCGACCAGAACCCAGGGATTCCGGAGCCACTCGCGGCGCCTCACTCATCGGTATGGGGCGCTCGGCGAGCATGCGACGGCGGGAGCGCGCTGCTGCCGGGGGCGACACGTGCCCGGCCCAGCGCCGCGGCGGTGAGAGCACGCACGTGCGCCTCGCCGTGCGCACGCCAGTCGGCCTGGACGGGAACAGCGTGCGGCACCGGACGATGGCCCGGTGCCGCACGCCGACGTCACATCAACGTCACCGACAAACTCGCGGCGACGCCTGTAGCAGCTTTGTGAAGTCGTTGATCTTGGTCGGGACGTCGAGGGTCCAGTCCGCGATCGAGTTGAGTGACGAATCGAAGTAGGTGAGCGCAAGCCCGCCTTGCGACACGAGGTCGCTGTACTCGGTCGACAGCCATTGCGGGTCCTGCGCGGCCGCCTGGCTGGTATAGCCCGTCTCGGCGACGCCCCAGTGCACGTTGTGTGCGCGGGCCCAGGTGCTGATCGGGCCGAAGTACTTCATCGGGTCGAGCATCGGGTGAGTCGAACCGTTCCGATTCGTGCCGAAGTCGTTGTACATGTCGAATCCGGCGATGTCCACCAGACCGTCTCCCGGCCACACCTGACTCAACCGGTACTGGGAGGGCCCGTAGAACGAATCCCAGGCAATCAGGATCGTTGTGAAGGCCACGTTCGACGAGTACTTGTGAACGATAGGTGCCAGGTGACGCTGCATCGCCGTCCAGTCGGGCATGTTGCCGTCGCCCTCCGGCTCGTGATGGAAGGCCAGCCACACCGGGCCGTTGACCCGCGCAAGCCGCTGAACGAGATCGATCGCCCACGCGTCTCCCCGCCCCGCTGCCATGTCGGCCCAGGAGTACGGGAGCTTGAAGCTGATCCAGGGGAGCCGTCCGGTCGCCAGATCGGACGTCACGGCCGAGATCGCCTTGGCGACCTGGTCGGCGTTGTAATACGAGCGGTGCAGGGCCAGCGGCATCCGTGTCTGCGATTCGAGGCCCGCGACACTTTGGGTCCCCCCCGCCGTGGCGCCGACGTATGCGCGGTTCGCGGGCATGCCCTTCGGATCATTGACACAGTTGCCCGGCGAGGCTTGCGAGCTGCTGGGCCCGGTCGAGCCAGGTGCTGACGACGAGGCTGACGACGAGGCCGACGACGAGGCTGACGACGAGGCCGACGTCGGCGCCGTACTTGACGGCGCGGCAGACGTGGTGGCGGAAGCCGACGTCGCCGGCACCGACGAGGTCGCTGCCGTGCTTGACGGCGCGGCAGAGGTCTGCGCCGGTGTGGAGGAGCTCGCACTCGAGGACGGCGGCCGTGTGTGCGGACTGGTTTCGGGTGCGCCCACGACCAGTTGGAGCCGAGGTCCGCCCGCGCCCCATTCACGGGAACGGAACGACGCGAACCCGGCCGATCGCGACGTGATCGCGACATTGAGCTTCGAGTTGCTCTCGACGGCGCGGGTCACGTCCAGATCGACCGATCGGGTCGTCGGATCCGTGGCCTGGTGATCGAGCACGGCACCGATCGCAGGCGCCGAGCGGTAGTTCGTGACACGTTCTGTCCACGCCGAGTTCGATACTTCGTTCGCATACACGACGCTGTCGAGATGGTGGGTATCGCGGGTAAGGACCAGATCGGCGCTGAGGACCCTGCCGGAGAGGTTGGGAACGGCGAATCGCAGGAACGCGATCTTGACGTGGCCGGGCTGGTGCGAAGCCTGGATCCGAATGTCCGAACCACGAACGCTGCTCGGCGCGCCCGAGGTGACATAGGTGTCCGCGACCGGCGACAGCGAGATCGTGGACGAGCTGGACGCGTCAGCGCTCAGCGGAGTGTTCACCGCAAGCCCGGCAATCGATGCCGCGGCCAGAACGGCCACTGCGCTGCCAATTGTCTTGATTCGCGTCGCAGTTCGCGGCCGACGCGCAGATCGGCGGGTGGGGTGCGTGGCCGTGGAGTGGGGGTCTGGCGAGCGGCGGTGCGCTCCGGCGGCACGCGCGTGCCGGGGGTGCAGCGCGTGCTTGTTCTCATGGGTGGGGGGCATTTCCGGGGGGCCTCCATGTGGTCTGACCGAGTCAGAGCGGTAACCCGCGTGGCCGGTCGAGAACAGACGGTGTACTGCTCCCCCGCGGTGGGAAGAATACCCGAAACCTCGCGCCGGCTCACGCTGTTTTTACATTTTTGTATTGTTCGAATTTGTCTGAATAGTCGCTACTGTACGCACACCACCTCCGAGCAGAGATCAATGAAGCAATTCACAAAAGATCAATAAAACGATCTATAAAAGATCAATAAAACGAATATCTAACACTGGATCGAAACCGTTTGCTGACGACGCGAGATGATTCCACGGCGAACCCCACTTCTAACCACCGGGGGGCAAATCGCCCGTTCGGCAGGCGCCGCCCGGGCCGCTGCGGGTCGCCGCCATGCCTGCTCAGGTTCAGGCCTAGCAATGCCGACGACCCGCACCAAGATCGCCATAAGATGAGAATTTAGTGATCTCGGCCTGTCCCCAGGCTCATTCGCTTACACTTTTTTCGCACCTGTGCGCGGGACGGTGCGGGGCATTACCGGTTGGCCGCGCGAGGGGGGCCAAGGAATGAACCGGAAATGGATCACTTTCGGGGTGGGCGCCGTCATAGTCGCAGCGCTCGTAGGAACGAGCGTGCCGGCGAACGCAGCGACTGGGACGGTCGGCGAGGTGCCGTCACGAAACACCCCGTGGTTGCTCAGCAGCACCCCGATGCAGAACGTTCGCCGGCTCGTACCGTGCGGCGACCTGATGTATGCAGTCGGCACAATCAGCGCGGTCGGGCAGGGATCGCACACATACACGCGCGGGAATGCGTTCAGCTTCTCGCAGACGACCGGCGCAGTCACCGCTTGGAACCCAGCCGTGAACGGCCCGGTCAATGACATCGCGTTGTCGCCGGACTGTCGCACGGCCTACCTCGGCGGGAGCTTCACGAGCGTCCACGGGACTTCCGCGACGAACATTGCCGCGGTAGATACAACCACCGGCGCGGTTAAGAGCAGCTTTCGCCATAATTCGGGCGCAGCGGTCTATACCGTGGATTACACACACGGACAGATCCTCGTGGGCGGTGCGTTCGGAAACATCAACGGCGCGGCACGCACCGAATTCGCCAGTCTCGATCCCAGCACGGGCACGGTCACCCCGTATGCGAATCTCGCAATAAGTGGCCGCTATCCGCGCACCTCAAAGAAAATCGACAACTCGCAACTGAGTCATTCCGGCAACAAACTTCTCGTGGAAGGTGTCTTCACGTCGATCGGCGGGCATGCACGGCAACAGGTGGCGGTATTCGACCTCGGAGCGACGACCGTGACCCTGGACGGATGGAACGCTTCGGGTCTTGCGCAGTCGTGCGTCCTCAGCGAGACGTATTACACGAGATCCGCCGCGTGGTCGCCGGACGACCAGACGATCTACGGGGTGAGCACCGGTTATCACCCGTTGTCCGGGCCAGGATCGAGCACCAGCCAACCGCGGGCCGGATTGTGTGACGCGGCCTTCGCGTTCTCAGCGGCAAGTACTGCACAGAACCCGTTGTGGATCAACTACACCGGGTGCGACTCGTATTACGGCGTCGTCGCCGACAGCCAGAATGTCTACGTCGGCGGTCACGAACGGTGGGCCAACAACCCCAACGGATGTGACTCCGCCGGCCCGGGAGCCCTGTCGCGCCCCGGGCTGGCCGATCTCGACCCGGTGGGCGGCTCGGCAAACTCCTGGAACCCCACCCGAGCTCTGGGTCACGGAGCCGACGACCTCGTGCTCACCCCTGCGGGGCTGTGGGTGGCCAGCGACACCTTCAAGCAGGGCAAGGCACAGATGTGCGGCCATCAGACCAATCACGGCGGTATCTGCTTCCTGCCCTATTAGGTTTTGCCGCTGCACACCGCTGCTGCTGTCGCGGCAAGCGGCACGGTTTTACGATCTGGTCCAGGCCAGGTCGGTAGATCGAGAACCGGGGCGTTCGGGGGGACCATGCGGGCAATGCCAAGGCTGTCCGGAACGTGTCCGATCTTGGTCACCGGTATGCCAAGATCCGGCACGACGTGGCTGGCCCGCCTGTTGGCGAGCGCACCAGGCGCCGCAATGACCGGTCGCGAGCCGATGAATCCGCATCATCGCCAGTACGCGCTGGCCGGCACCCTGCGCGGATGGGCCGAACTGACCGATCTCAACCGTCGGCAGGAGCGTGCGCTGCGGCTGGCCTACCGCGGGCTCACTCCGTGGGTGTTCGGTCGCTACGGTCGTCGGCAATGGGCTGCGCCGGCTCCTTGGACGCGTTTGGTCGTCAAAGATCCTTTCGCGATGCTGTCGATTCCGACAATCGCGCGCACGACTGGTGCCCAGGTTGTCTTGTTGTACCGGCACCCCGCCGCGGCGTTGGTGAGCTACAGACGAATGGGATGGCGCCCCAGCGTGCACGAGGTGCGACCGGTCCAAGAGACGCATCGCCGTGAGCACGGCGGTAACGGCCGCGTAGCGTTGTCCGATGCGGGCGAACGCGGACCGGCCGAGACCATCGCCTACTTCTGGTCCGCGCTGTATGAGATCGCGATGGATCACGCTGCGGAGACCGACAGCTTGCTGGTTGTATCCCACGAAGAGCTGTCCGGTGGCGGCGATTCCGCGGCACGTCAATTGTTCGGCCGCCTCGGTCTGCGCTGGAACGAACAAGCACGAGCGGAGATGGTTCGCGAGACACAGCAGCCGAACGCCGCGGACATCCGGCCCGAGCGAGCACTCCATGACTTCGACCGGGCGCCGAGCGAGGTGGCCAGCGCCTGGCGCGAAAGGTTGAGCTCGGACGAACTACTTGCGATTGAACGGGTGACGCATGATGTGCGCGTGCGACTGGACGCCGCGCGGTTGCGGCTGCACGACTGAGCGCGGCTGAACGTGACAGCGCCACAGTCGCAGACGACCGAGGACAGACCGCTGGTGTCCGTGGTGATCCCGACACACAACCGGCCTGACCTGGTGAGGCGCGCGCTTGCAAGTGTCGTGAGTCAGACCTATCAAGGTCCCATCGAAACGATCATCGTCCACGATAAGGAGCCGCGTGACTCAACCCTTGAGTCCGACGATCCGCTCCGCCCGGTGCGTGCGATCCAGAACAACCGCACGCCCGGTCTGGCCGGGGCACGCAACGCAGGCCTGGCCGTCACGCGCGGCGAGCTCATCGCATCGCTCGACGACGACGACTTCTGGATCGACCGAAAGGTCGACGCCCAGGTGTCGGCTCTGTGCGCAGATCTGGAGTTGCTTGTCGTTGCCACCGGCGTCGTATTGCACACGGTCGACGGGAAGGTCTGGCAACGACAAGCGGTTGGTCCCCTGGTCACGCGCGCGGAGCTTTTGCGCGCCCGTATCGCCGACCTCCATTCGTCGAATCTGATGATGCGCCGACGGGCATTCGACATCGCCGGTCCTTACGACGAGGAGCTGCTCGGGGTCGAGGACTGGGAATGGCTGCTCCGGGTCAGCAAGCACCATCCGATCCGGGTCGTGCAGGAGCCACTTATCCATGTTTTCCGGGACACCCCACTGTGGCGACCGGAGCGCTGGCAGCGAATCGCCGATGCGCACGAACAGGTACTCGCCCGCCACCCTGACGTAGAACACGATCGGGACGGTGCCGCGTATTTCTACGCGAAACTCGCATTCGCCCACGCCGCCGGCGGAAATCGTCGCTACGCATGCAAGCTCGCCGTCCGTGCGCTGCGCAAGCGCGCGGCCAATCCGTGGGCGATAGTGGCGATCCTCGTCGCAGCACTCCGCGTGCCGGTGAAATGGGTTCAGGATGGCGCCAACCGCTTCGGGCGATCAATTTGAGTCACTGGCGAGAACCGGACGTCTTCATCGGCCCTGCGCCATCCCCAACAGGTCCGGCAGCCACGTCGCCAGGCGGCTCATCCGCCCTGCGCCCGCGGACAACTCCCCGTCCTCGATGTATCGCAGGGCGATGTGCAGCCCGTACAGCAGCACGACGAGCTCGCCCGCGTCTGAACGAGAGGACAACCCGGCCAGCAGCTGCTCGGCGTTGCGCAGCGCTGCGGCGAAGGCAGCAGCCGGGGCTGTGCCGCTGAGCACTACCGCCCCTTGGATCGAGAAGTGCACAGCATCGAAGCCAACCGGAACGTCGGTCTCGAATTTCTCCCAGTCCCACGCGAGCAGCTGGCCGCCGGTCGTAGTCATGTTCCATGGCGCCCAATCACCGTGTGACGATCCGAAGGCCAGATCCGTGCGCCCACCGATTCGCTCGATCGCCGCCGCGAGGCGCAGGATCAGCGGCTGATACTCGCCGCCGGGAAGCGCCGCGATCCGACCGAGAACGTGCTCCCAGTAACTGCTGATCCCGAGCGGAGCCGACACGATTCCGTGCACGCATGCAACCTCGCGCATGGCGCGCCGAAGCTCTGGACTGTTCTCCCGAGGCGCGACGCCCCGGGAGAACGCCCCTTGCACGAGCAGTTCGTGTCCATGCCAACGGCCGGCGTGCAGAACAGTCGGCATTCGCAGCGTGTCCCACTCGTGCAGCGACAGAATACGTACGGCCTCGCCCTCGGCACGCACTAACGCACGCGTGAACGGATCGACCCCTAGCTTGGCGAACGCGCAGGTCCGCCCTGCTGCATCGATGACCTGCAGCAAGGGCTTGCGCACGGCACGGGCACGACTCACGTACAGGCTCACCCATACCTGACGGCCGAGCACCACCGACAGGTGCCCATCGATCCCGGCGGGCGGGTCCGATCCGCCGGGTACCACGCGAAGGCGATCCGGCAAGAGATCGACCAGGCCGATACGCGCCGACGCTGCCAGTGCGCCGATTAGCGCGCGCTCTCGTGCGGATGACGCGGTCTTGAAATTCCTGATTGCAGCGGCAGTCACCCGCCGCGGTCGGGTCGGGACGAGCAATTTCGGTCGACTGGCTGAAGGAACCACTACATACGTGGACGCGCGGCGGGAGAGGCACAGTCGCGATGCACGGATCACGGAGGCCGGCTCCGGCCACAACAGAGGGACTACGAAATCGAGATAGGAGTCGTTCTTCGGCACCCGCTGATCACGTTCAACTCGTCGTGACGCACGGCTTTGCCTGCGTCCCTTCGGAATACCGGCGATCCCCAATGTCGCGACGCTCAGACCGTTGCCGGCTCGACAGTCGTCTCCGGCTCAGCGGGTCGCGATGCTCGTTCCCGGCTCAACGCGAAATAGCCGATGATCATCGCAATGAGCAGCATCGTGCCGTAGATGGCGCCGCCGACTACGTCGGTCACCCAATGCTCGAGATTGTTGAGTCGCGCATACGCCTGGACCGATGCCAACACCGCGAGCACACCTGCGCCGACCGCCCATGCCTGAGGCGAGGTCGGGCGGAAGCGCAGGATGAGGAAGAAGATGATCAAGCCGTAGATGTCGATGAGACGGCCCATCCCGCCGGACGGCCACGTGCCATGCGATGTCGGTGGGTGACCGCGATCGATGACAGCTTTCACAATCAGTTGCGAGTACTTCTCCGCCGCGTAGCCGAGCACCATGACCACCGAGGGCGCCCACCACAGCCGGCGATCCCTGTACAACACAGCGAAAAGAACCGCTCCCGCTGCGGCGAGGCCCTGGGTAACGCGGGGTGCGCCTATGTTTGTGAGCTTCCACCAAACGTCAGACCAGGATCCGTGCAAGTGGTGACTCTGCCACCAGTGGAATGTCGGCTCATCGATCACGCTCTGGAGTCGGTGGGCGATGAGTCCCATCAGCAGACCGACGATGATGATCGATGCCCACAGGGCCAGAAAGATCACTGCGGATGTGAGCGATCGCCCTACCACCGGTATGACGCGGTCCACCGCGGTCAGGTACTTGTGCCGGGCGGTCTGGATCCACCCGGGTTGTGACCACCGATCAGCAGTCAATATGCCGGCAGCAGCGGCTAGCACGACGATCCCGAACCACACCAAGAACACAACGATTACGGCCGACAACCTCGTACCCCTCTCACGATTCCGGCGCGCAATTGGGGGCGGATCACGCTCGGACGAGCCTAACAGCGCGTTTGTGCACAATCGACGGTCGCGACGGGGTTTCAGTCATTTCTTGAGTCCGACGTCAACGCGCGTTCGGAGCACCGGGCCGGGCTGCCGCCTGCGCCGCGGCAGGCCGCCGAGGGCGTCGAGACGCAATTGACTTCGAAACACTGCAAGCGCGACGAGGTACACGATGGTGGCGGCGGCCAACGCGAGGCCGAGCACGGAGACCGTGTTGCCAAATATCAGTCGGGCCAGGCCGAGCACTCCTGCAAAGCAGACCACGGTGAGCCCGACGGCCCAGAGCGTTGGCCGAGCGATCGGGTGAAATCCCATAGAGACGCCGACCTGCGTGACCGCCGCGACGTTACGTACGACGATGGCCGCGGCCCAACCGATGGCGGCACCGACGATCCCATGGCTGGGAATGAGCCAGAAGTCCAGACCTAAGATCACCGCGAGAGCGAGTGCGGCGTTGCCGAGGTTCCACAGGGTGTGACCTGCCATCGCCAACACCGTGTCCACCATTCCGGTCCCGGTCCCGATCAGCATTGACGCCGCGATCAGCATGATGGCCGTGCCACCGGCGGAGTACCCGTGTCCGAAGACAGCCAGAACGGGCTTGGCGAAGATCAACAAACACAGGTATACCGGCCAGGTCACAAGGACGAGCCATGCGGTGGTGACCTGATAGAGCTCGTTCGCCGATCGACGATCGTCGATACTCAACCTCTCGGCGAACTGCGGTTGCGCGGCGATGGTCAACGCGTTGATTCCGAGTTGCCCGATCACGATGAATCGCGTCGCGGCCGCGTAGATCGCGGCGTTGACGATGCCCGCGAGGGCGGCGACCAGCACGACATCGAATCGCTGCAACAGCATCTGGATCGTGCTTGTCAGCGACCGCGGCAGTGTGAACTTCCAGAACTCCGCCGAAACGCGAGGCAAGGGCTGATCGGCCCGAGGCCGTGGATAGCGCGCACGCACTCGACGCCAGGTGATCAAAGCCGCGACGGCCGCGGGCGCGTAGCCGAACGCCCATGCCGCTCCCAGCAGCGGCGTTGTCGCGGCGACTGCTACCGCCGCGACCAGCGCCAACTGAAGAAGCGGTCGATAGATCTGCTCGGTGAGCGTGTAAGGGCGAATCGCGCCCAGTCCTCGAGTTCCGGCCAAGAACACGATCTCCAACCCGGCGAGAGGGATGAAGACTGCCATCCACCGCAGGTAGGTGGTCGCCGTGCCGACGTGGTCGGCTGATATGAGCCGGCCGATGAAGGGTGCCAGGACCAGCGTGGCGACCGCCATGACGAGTGCAAGCAACAGCATCGGCCGCAGGGCCGTCCGGAGGTACGAACCGATCATCTCGGGCGTACCTTGTGCTCGACAGCGAGCCAGGAAGTAGACGACCCCGGTTTGTGTTCCGAGGTTGCCGATGGTCGTGGCGACGAGGAACAGCGACGTGGTGGCGAAGAAGATTCCCGCGTCGGGCCGCGAGAATCCGCGGGCGACGATGACTGTCAACGCGAACGTACTGACGCCGGTGACTGCTGCTCCGACCAGGTTCGCTGCACTCCCGCGCGCTACGCGACTTACGGATCCGTCCGCGGTCGCCGGATCGTCGGATTGCCTATCGGGGGAGGTGGTGGCGTGCACAGCGCCCTCGGCCGGCTTGGTCAAGGCCGGACACCGTGGCGCGCTAACGCAGACCGCTCGACCCTGGCGCGCACCACGAAATCGAGGTTGCCCCGCGCGTAGCGTCCGGCAAGGCGGCGCGGTTCGAGCCACACCCTGAACAGCCACTCCAGGCCGGCATGCTGCATCCACGTCGGTGCGCGGCGCTTGTCCCCGGCCAAGAAATCGAAAAGGCCACCGCATGTCAAGACAGCCGGCACCCCCGCCGGGATCGCGACTTCGTACGACCAACGTTCCTGCACGCCGGCACCCAGCCCCACCATGACGACGTCCGGCCGCAGTTCCACCAGTTCCTCCTGCGAAGGACCTCCCGAGAATCCGTCCCAGACTCCCACGATTGACAGGTTAGGTGTCATAGCGGTGATCGTTTTCGCTGCTCGATCAGCAACTCCAGGAGCTGCGCCGTAAAGCACTACTCGCCAGCCGGACTCCCCCGCAGTGTTGACTATCGGATCGATGAGGTCGGTGGTCGCAAGCCTGGTTACGCGTTCGACGCCGCGTTTGCGCAGTTCGCGTACGATGCCGTAACCGTCCGGATAGGTCACGCTTCGGTCGACGAGCGCGCGGTATTCCGCGTCGGCGCGCAGTTGCCGGAACAGCGAGGCGTAGAGCCCTACGAAGACGGTGGGCTCGCGCCGGTCGACGACATCGCGGATCATGCCCAGCAACGACGGTTCGTCGGTCGCTGTCACCGGAACGCTGAGGACCACACTCGCGTTGCTGAGGTATTCGCGCATAACCCCTCGCCGGTCGCAAGGGGGCGCGACAATGATGTCTAAGCAAGAATCTTCCGACGACGGCACATCGTCAAGGTCGCGCGGGCGAATCGTAGGAAATCGCCTTGACGATCAGCTGAGGAACTGGCCAGGCAACCGGCGCCATGTGATTCCCTGACCACCAGCCGATGGGGGCCGCGAGCGATGAGGAGCACGATGTCCCGATTGTCGGGTCTGCTTGCCGCGGTATCGGTTTTGCTGAGCACGTCGTGCGCAGGGTCGGCGCTCTCCGGCCGGGGTTGTGCCCTTTCGGAGCGCCTCGTGCCGTCATGCGGTGTGCTTCTCGGGGTCGAAACAGATCCACCGACGAACGAACAACTCCGCCATGTCGAGGCGAGCCTCGGGAACCAATTCGAGATGGTGCATCGCTTTCACGACCTGGATGATCCGATGCCGAGCGCTGACGAACGCGCCCTGGTCGCCCACGGCCGGATACTTCAGATCTCGATAGATGCCCGGTTCTACAACCGCCCGCATCAGATTGTCACCTGGCAGGATGTGGCTGCGGGAAACGAGGACGCCGCGCTGACCCGCATGGCCGAGGGCATCTCATCACTGAAGCGCCGCGTGTTCGTGACGTTCGATCACGAGCCCGATCTGCCACGTCGATTCGGGGTGGGCACGGCAGCAGATTTCGTGGTCGCCTGGCGGCATGTACACGCATTGTTCGCGCGCGCGGGCGCGAACAATGTCGTGTGGGTGTGGGTCGTGACCGGATCCCCGACGACGCAGAGCTTCGCGGTCAGTGCCTGGCCTGGGAACGACGTCGTCGACTGGATCAGCTGGGAGTCCTACAACGGATCCGGCTGCCGCGCGTACCAGCTGAGCCCGGATCGATACCAGAGCTTCGCGCAGACGACCCTGCCGTTCTTGCGCTATCTGGACGCCGTCCATGACCGGTACAACATCGACATCGCCAAGCCCATGATGATCAGTGAAGCCGGTTCGGTCATTTATCCGAGTCGTCCCGAGCTCACTGCGCAGTGGTATCGGGGAATTCCCGCGGTCTTGAGATCTCACCCTCAGATCAAGGCCGTCAGTCTCTGGGACCACGTCGGCACCGCTGCATGCAATTACCGGTTCGACGGAATCTCGAAGATCTCCGACGCTGTACGTTCGCTGAGCAAGTCGCCTGTTTTCGACGGCTAAGAGGTTCCTTTTCAGGGCTTCTCGAGCAGGCTCGGACGGCTACAGTTTTCGTGAAGACTCTGTCTCGACGCTCGCGCGTCCCGACCGGTCGGAGTGAAGTAGGTCGTGAGCATCCGAGGCCTTGTACCGGCGTCCGCGCGCCCGACTGCGCGCCGAGTCGCCCTTGCGGTGGGATCTGCGACGCGGCGTTGGCGCGATACCCCTTCTTTCATCGTGATCGGCGGTCAACGTTGCGGCACGACGACGATCTTCCAGACCCTGGCCGAGCATCCGCAGATCCGGCGTCCTATTGCCGAGAAGGGCACCGACTACTTCACGCTCAACTACTTGCGTGGCGTCGAGTGGTACCGGAGCAGGATGCCACTCGCGGTCGGGAGCACCGACGGTCGTCTGACTTTCGAGGCATGCACTTATTACATGTTTCACCCGTTGGCGATCGATCGGATCGCCCGGGATTTGCCGAACATCAAGCTCGTCGCCATGCTGCGCGATCCCGTGTCCCGCGCATTCTCGGCATACAAGCACGAATTCGCGCGTGGATTCGAGTCTGAGTCGAACTTCCGCACGGCTCTGGCGCTCGAACCATCACGCCTGGAGGGCGAAGTCGAGCGCATGTGCGAGGACCCTGCGTATCAGAGCTTCAGTCATCGGCATCACGCGTACCTGAGTCGCGGTCAGTTTGCGGACCAACTTGACCGTGTGTACGAGCACTTCCCGCGCGAACAGGTGCATGTCATGCAGAGCGAACTGTTCTTCGCCGATCCGCTCGGCGAGTTCGCACGACTGACCGAGTTCCTCGGCCTCGAGCCGTGGATGCCGAAACAAGTCGAACAGCACAACGCCCGCCCCAGTTCGGCAATGCCGGACGATGCTCGCAACTTCCTCGTGCAGCACTACCGTCCGCACAACGAGGCGCTTGCCGAACTTCTCGGAAGCGCTCCGGCGTGGCTCGACTAGCAACTACGGTCGATCCGCCCCGAACTGCGATCGACGCGGTTTCGGTGGTGCCGCACCAAGCGCGGCTGGGCCCTCGCAGGCCTGGTGGGTTGCGCAACGGGTTCCGGCTCGAACTGCGTCCGGGCTGGCCACTGACCGCCACGCTCATCGGCTATCCGCTCTGGTGGCTGCTCGGAATCGCCGGCATTGTGCCTCTCGTCGCAGCCGCAATCATGGCCGTCGAACTCGCGCACCGGCCGAACCGCGTGCGCGTTCGCCGCGGATTCGGCTTGTGGCTGGTCTTTCTCGCGTGGGTCGCGCTCGGCGTGGTCCTACTCCAGGTGAGCGCGCCACATGCGATAGCAGACCATTCGAACGGTCGCTACGTCACTTTCGCGTTTCGTCTCGGCTGGTATGTCGCTGCGACGATCGCGATGGTCTACGTCTACAACACCCGGGATCGGCTGCCCACGATCAAAATCATCCGCGCCTTCGGCTGGATGTTCTTGACCGTCGTGTGCGGGGGCTTCATCGGCAGCCTCGCCTCGACGGTCGACTTTCCCTCGCTTCTCGAACTGCTGCTACCCGGGCGGCTTACCCACATCCAGTACGTACATGACCTCATCCACCCCGTCGTCGCCCAGCTCTACACGGCCGATGGCCTCGTCAATCCGCGCGCGAGCGCGCCCTTCGCGTACACGAACGACTGGGGCCTGAACTTCGCGTGTCTGCTCCCCCTGTTCATCCAGGGCTGGATACGAGACGCCAACGGTCTGCGCCGCCGAATCGGCGTCGCGATTCTCGCCGCATCGATCTATCCCGCGGTGGTGGCACAGAACCGCGGTATGTGGTTGGCGCTGGTCGTCGTCGCGATAGTCATCGCGATCCGATCGGCGATCTTCGGTCGCTTACGCACGATCGCGCTGGTGGGCGCCCTCGCCGTGGTGCTCGGAGGGTTGCTGCTGGGTACTCCTCTCGGTCACACGATCACGCATCGCCTCGACAATGGTTACAGCAACGCCGGCAGGGCCAGTCTCGGACAGTTGACCGTCGACAGCGTTATGAGCCGATCGCCCGTCGTCGGCCTCGGCTCGACCCGCAACGTCGAAGGAAGCTTCTATTCCATAGCAGGTGGCAACACCGCGACCTGCGGTTTGTGTACTCCGCCCGCGCTGGGCACGCAGGGTCATTTCTGGCTCTTGATCTTTTCGACCGGCGTAGGAGGCCTGCTGCTGTATCTAGCCTTTATCGCCATCAACTTGATAACCAGCGCTCGCCGGGACAGCCCCCTGGCGACGATCACACTCGCGGTACTCACGATCCACCTGGTCACGATGTTCGTGTACGACGCGATCGGCATCGAACTCGTGACGATCTTCGGCGTCATCGGCTTGCTCTGGCGCGATCTTGCGACCTCGCCCAAGAACACGCTCAGGTCGAGGACACAGCCGGGCGCCGGGGCGGGCGACCGAACGCTCGAGTACTACCGCCGCCTCGTACGGAGCAACCTTGCACTGTTCGCGGTGGTGGCGGGTCTCGGCGCCTCTGCCGGTCTCGTGACTGATCGGCTCACCGGCCGCACAGTGACGGCCGAGACGAAGGTGCTCGTTCCGCCCAACGCCGTCTTCCCTACCCAGGAGCAGTTCAGCCAGTCGATGGACACAATCGCCGGCCTGCTCGATTCGCGTCCGGTGCGGCATGCTGTCAGGTCCGCGATCGGCACACCTGCCGGCGAAGTGGCTTCCCACCTCTCGGTGGCGGCAACTCCGAACTCACGGATACTGCTCGTCCGGTACAGCGACACCGTTGCGTCGCGCGCGGCTCGTGGTTCACGAGCCGCCGCAAAGGCATTGCTCACCGTTCGGACGAAAATATTGATGCAGTCCCGCCGCCAAGGAGTCGATTCACTGTCGAAGGAGGGGGCCGGGGTAGCCGCGTCAATCGCGACGCTGACCAAAGAACACGAGTCGGCCGGGGTCTTGGTCAAGGATCTGGCTAGCCTCGACGCCCAGGTAACTGCTCTCGAAGACACCACGCCAACGGGCGGCAGCCTCATAGCAGACACAACGCTGCGCTTCACTGGGCACGACTCGCTCGTCGCTGCAATTAACGGCCTGGCATCGGGCTTGCTGATAGCCACGATCATCAGCTACTTGCGGCAAGGTCGAAAGCGGGTTGGGCAGTTCCGCCGAAGTCCGTTCATTGACGACCTCTGGATTCTCGATCGCGTTACCCACGAATCGATCGACGCCGACACCGCCCCAGGGCATCGCCTCGACAGGACTGTCACGGGCCTGTACGCGACGAAGACCGCACGTGTCGTCGGTGTCGACGACGACGTTGCGAGCCTGGTGAAGGCGTTACAGGACCGGCTGATTTGCGAAGATCGTGGGCACTGCGGAGTGGCGCTGGTCGCGAGCGGCGAGACGGGCATCCACCGAGTGGTGGTAGTTCGTGACCGGGTCGAGCGCTCCGGCCTAGCCGTGACCGGCATCGTGATCGCGGACTCGAACCGTCGTCGCTCGCGCCGAGCGAGTTGAGCCGATCCGCCTGGAGGCGTCAGGAGAGAATGAAGACATGGAACAGTTCGCGGGTGACGACGGTGCGCCGAGTGTCGCCGTGTCGGAATCGATCCGTCGGTACTGGGCGATCGTCGTAGTCACACTGATCGTATTCGTCCTCGGCGCTGCCGCATACGAGGCGCTCTCGGGCAAGCAGTACGTCGCCCAGGCGACGGTGCTCATTCGGCCGTTGCCCGGAAACGCCTACTCGATCGACACGGCCAGCAGCACTCAGAACGCCACGGTCGCGATCGAGACCGAAGCTCAGCTGGTGAACTCGGCGCCCGTGACGCGGAAGGTCACCTCGCAAGCCGCGACTGCCGAGTGCCTGGCCACGAGCGTGGTTGCCACGGTACCTACCAACAGCCTGTTGGTGAAGGTGACGTACACGGCAGACAGCCCCCGCCTCGCACAGCTCTGTTCCGGCGCATTCGCCCAGCAGTACCTGGACTATCGGAGTTCGCTCGCCACACAGACGCAGCAATCGCAGCTGACCACCTTGAACCGCGAGGCGCAAAGCACCGCACAATCACTCATCAGCGCGAACGCCGACGCGCACAGCTCTCATCCCTCCGCTAACGCAGCGGCGAACGTGCGCCTGTACACGACCAGACTGGCCGCGCTGCAGACTCAGATCGGCGCCGTGCAGGGCCAGTCGACGCAGCCGGGAAGCATCGTGCTCAGGCCTGATCGTCCGAGTCGCGCCTCGGGCCTCAGTCCGACGCTCGTCGTCCTTGCCGCGTCGTTGGTCGGCCTTTTGGTCGGGCTCGTCCTGGCCATATGGAGGGGGTCACGCAAGCGAGGGGTCGTGGCGAAAGCGGCCCCTGAGCTCGCCGGCGTACCCACACTGGCGTCTGTCGCGACGTTCAGGAAATTGGCGATCGGGATGCCTATTCCGTCGATCCAGTCCGACGATGACTTCCGATTGGCAGCTATCGCGCTTCTGGTCAACACTCCGATCAACCGCGCGATCGCGGTCGCCTCGGTCACCGGCGACAACTCCATCTCCGCTGTCTCGTTCCGGCTCGCGCGCGCGCTGGTCGTGTCCGGGTTTCAGGTCGTCCTGATCGACGCCGGTGAAACCAACCCCACCGTCGCCGAAGTGGTCGGGGTCGATGACCGACCTGGATTGTCCGAAATGCTGTCCGGTGCGGACACCGACTCGATCCCACTGCCGGTAGTCCAAGGTGTCGAGGTCTTGCCTTCTGGCGAATTGTCCGCCGGCGCGAGCGGCCCCGGCGGGTCAGTGCCGAGGATGCGCGCTTTTGTCGACGAACTCAAGGCAACCGCCGACTTCGTCCTGATCAACACTCCGAGCCTGGATTCACCGACGGGGTTGGCCCAATTACTCTGCGTGGATTCGTCGGTACTCGTCGTGGATGAGCGGTCGGTCAAGGAGCGAGGTCTCGTCCGGGCCACGCAGATGATCGACCGTATGAATGTCGACCTTCTCGGCATCATCAGCGCCCGGCCCGCGAAGCACTCGGACAAGAAGGGCAAGCCGCACGCACGTGCGAAGGTCTCGTCCCGGGGCGCAGGTTCCGCCACCGGTGGAGCAACGGCAGCGGACCGGTCCTCACCGCGAAAGTCGACCGCTACGTCGAACAGCGACGCTTCGGCGAAGGATCCGGTGGCAGGCAGAAGCAACGCCAGCGCGAAGCTTCTGCCTTGGCCTCCGATCAGAAGGTCGCAATGACAATGGGCAGATCAGGCCTTCAATGAGACTACGAAGCAGCCGCGGTCGTGGCCCGAAATGAAGGTCAGCCGGTACTTACCCGGACGCGCGATCGGTAGCTGCAGAGAGAAGTAGCGGTACGCGTCCGCGTCTTCGATCGATTTGAAACTCATGGTCCGAGACGTCCCTACGCCGAGTTCGGCTACGCGCGCCGTCACGCTACGGAGATGACCGGCATGTTGCGGAATCACGTACATGGGTATCTCAGTGATCTCGCGCTTCCCGTAATTGGTTCGGAAGTAATGACGGATGCTCTCGAAGTTCCCTGCGGCTACCGAGCCGGCGCGGACGTCGCGCGCGCTGCGTACAACGGCACATGAGGAAGCGCTTCTGCCAGGTAGCGACGCCAGGACCGATGTCTGATTCGGCTGCTTCCCGGGCTCCTTGCCCGGCGTGGGATAGGGCGCCTTGGTTCCGGTCGGCACGACCACCGGAATCGAGGTCGGCGCACCGGCTCCGGTGGGGGCCGCCGTACCGGACGAACCGTGCGTCACGTCGGAGCTCGATTCCGACGTCGCCGCGGCGTTCGTCGACGTTGCGGCACCCGTAGTCCCTGCCGACGGACTGCTGCCCGAGGACGTGCATGCCGTCACGCTCGCGACCACAAGTGCCATGGCGACGACGACATAGTTGCAGCCGTTTCTCATAAGCGTCTCCAAGCCAGCGCTGTCCGTGTCGCGCAACCCCAATCCATGGAGCCGGGCCGCCCCGCTTCGCCTTGTAACTCAAGCGGCCTTGAGTTCGATGGTCCACATCGCGGTGCGGTCGGTGTTGGCATCGGTTGTGGCGGTCACTGCCGGATAGTTGCCGCTGGACACCGAGCCGCCGGAGTCGGCGACGACCGCCTGCACGGTCAGCCCACCCGAGGCAACGTCGGTCGACGCATCGCGCTGAGCCACCGATGACGGCACCGTCCAACTCCGAGTCGTCGCCGAGCGGTCACCCCAGAACGACACCACCCAGTCACCAGCCGCGGCGTTGATTGCCGGAGCCGTGTGCGAGGACGCCGAGGTATCCAACGCATTCGCAGTCCGCGCGATCGGGTTCGATGCATCCACACCGGAATACACCGCCACCTCCAGCGACGCGTGCGAGGCCGTCGCGCTGGTGAACTTCACCGCCGAACCAGGATCACCGGCCACCAACGCCTTCGACCACACCGTCGTGGTGAGACTGCCATTGGCGTACGTGCCCACACTCGTCCACCCGGTCACACCCGACGGGCCGCTCCACGAAGCGGCGGTCGTCTGAGTCAGGAACAACAACGCCGTATTCCCAGCACTCGCCGTACCCGGCACATTCACCGACTTGGTCGTCGTGTTACCACCACCGGCGTTGTTCGCCTGAACGAACGCGATCCCCGCACCCGAGCTCACCAACACCGTGTGCGTCACCGTATCGGTCAAACCACCGTCATCGGTCACCGTCAACGACACCGTGTACGTACCCGCATTCCCATACGCATGCGTCGGAGACACCCCCGTACCCGAGTGCGAATCACCGAAATCCCAGGCATAGCCCACAACATTGCCGTCGCTGTCCGACGACCCCGAACCGTCGAACGAACACGACAACCCAACACACGACGACGTGAACCTCGCCGTCGGCGCCACATCGGCGCGCGAGCCCGTGACAGTGTGCTGAATCGAGTTCTGCGCACCCTTGTTGTCGGTCACCGTCAGCGTGACGGTGTACGTGCCGGGGTTGGTATAGGTGTGCGCCGGCGACACGCCGGTACCTGTCTGCGAGTCACCGAAATCCCAGGCGTAACCCACAACATTGCCGTCGCTGTCCGACGACCCCGAACCATCGAAGGAGCAATTGAGGTTCGTGCACGACGAGCTGAACCGAGCTGTCGGCACGGCGTTGGCGCCGGGCGCGAGGAACATCGCCTTGTTCGACCAATTCACTCCATCGGCAGAGGGGCCACTCACGACCGTGGGCGAGCCCGAAACAGTTCCGTTGGCGAAAGAGACGCTCCGCAGGCTCGAATCGGTTCGAGACCCGTAGTACAGGATGCCTCCGGACAGGAACGTGCCGTCCGCGTCGCTGAAGTCGACACTGCTCGTCGAAGTGAGCGTCCGCTCGTCAAGGATGCCGGCATCAGGGTTGAACCAGCGCGAGTACAAATGCGAGTCGCCGAAGAACGTGTAGTACAGGCGACCACCGCTGTAGAACATGCCAGTGACGTTCGGCATCTGGCCGTAAAGGGACGGGACCATTCCTCGGAACGTCGTGCCATCGTCTGTGTCGATGTCCGACCAGTACGGGTCGTTGTACGGGTCGATCTTCGTCGCAGCACCCAACTGGCCGTTCGTGAATGGACGCGAGTACAGGTAGCCGTCGATGTCCCCGTAGAAGACGTCGTCGCCGATCGTGAATGCGCCCCGCCAGTTGCCGAAGTCGATTCCCTGATTGTCGGCGTGCGAAGCCGAGGCAGTCGTGCCGTCGAAGGCCACAGTGTTCAGGTTGTCGGCAGTCGACGGTGGTGGCGCGATGTCCGTCCGGACGATCTCAATACCGTTGATCAGCGGGTTCTCGGTCACGTGGGAGAAGTCGATGTTGACCACACCGTCGCTCGTGATGTCGAACTTTTTCATCGTTCCGCGCTGATCACCGACGTCAGCCACGATGTCGTAATGATTGAGCACCGTCGTGCCGTCGATCGCGACATTGAAAACGCGTTGCCCGACGCCCGAGGTGCACCCGCACCGGTTGGCGAAGTACAAGCGCACCTCGATGGGCGCCGCCTTTGCGACCGGGAACGACCAGTCCATCGGTGGGTTGTCGCTCGGCGACCAGCGTTCACTCTCGAAGATCGCCGAAGGGGTCGTGGCCGGAACGGTGTTGTCGACCGTCTCGCCCCCACCCCAGGCTGCCGAGTTGCTCCCGTTGTTGCGCACGTCGCTCGGGTCGCGCTCGTCCTCCGCCCAGTTCGGCCCACCATCCAGGGACTGGATCTGCGGACCGCCGGCGTCCACGCGGTAGAGCACGTTCGAGGGCGGCGGCGGTGCGACATCCGTCCGCATGATCTCGATACCGTCGATCAGCGGATTCTCCGTGACATGCGAGAAATCGATGTTCACCGTGCCGTCGCTCGTGATGTCGAACTTCTTCATCGTTCCGGTCTGGTCCCCGGCATCGGCCACGATGTCGTAGTTGCCAAGGACCTGGGTCCCGTCCAGCGCAACGTTGAACACACGCTGACCTGGCGAGCTCGTGCATGTGCACCGGTTCGCGAAGTACAGCCGGACCTCGATCGGAGTGCCCGCAGCTGCTGGGAAGGCCCACTGCATCGGGGGGTTGTCCGAGGGTGACCACCGCTCGCTGTTGAAGATGGCCGCCGGAGTCGTGGACGGGACCGAACTGTCCTCCGAGGCACCCGGGCCGTAGCCGGCAGCGCTACTGCCGGTGTTGCGGTACGGGCTCGGATCGCTGTTGTCCGCGACCCAGTCCGGACCATTGTCGATCGCGGGAATCGTCGGACCGCCCGCGTTGACGCGGTAGAGCACGTTCGATGAGCTGGCGCTCTTCGCCCCGGCGAGATAGACGGTTCCGGGTAGCGACGGAGTCGTTGTCGATGCCGGGGAATAGCCGCCGGCGTACGGGAAGAAAGCTAGCTTCGGACGCTTGTATTGGAAGTTGCCGACCCAATCCGTGTTCGAGCCGATCCACAGACCTTCAGGCGACGCATACACGGCGAAAACCGCTACGCCGAGTGGTTTGCGCCCCGGGTTCCAGGCGAAGGGTCTTCCGGAAGCCGGGTCCAGCGCCGCGAGTCCGGGACGCGGAACCGCACCTGGCTGCGCGTGGTCGACACCGTAGGGGTTGTTGTTCCACCGGTTGTGCCCACCGATGTAGACCGCAGTGTTGGTGACCGTGATGCCCCATACCGTGTCACCGCCGGTTTCGTCGACCCACGTGGGCTGAGCGGCCGAGTCGTTCATATTGGTCTCGAACCGAGCGGTCGAGTCGCACAGTGTGTTGGCATTGCCACCGCCTGTGGCGTCGACGACGAAGTACGATCCGTCCGGCGAGAACGACACACCGCGCACGTAGCTGTCGAACGCCCAGTTGAAGCAGTACGGGGAGTAACGCGAGGTTGCCCAGTTCGCGACCTGCGCGCTCGTTCCGGAGAGGTCCAGCATCACGACCTGGTCGCGCAGCTGCCCATCGGCGTATTTGAAATTGCCGATCGCGACCATCTTGCTTCCGTCCGCGGTTGCCGCGATGTCCCACGGTCCAACCCAGCCCTGTGCACCGCTGCCGGAGTCATTGTGGTGTCCCGTCAGTTGAACACCCATGAACGGGTCGAGTGCCCCGGTGGTCGCATTGAGCGAGGCCAGTCCCGAGTGCGGCTTGCCACTGACGGTCGTGAACGTTCCCGCGAGGTAGAGCCGGTTGCCGCGAGCGACCATGTCGTTGATGTAGCCGAAGTTGAATCTCGGCGGCGTGAAAGAGGGCACCAGCGCCCCGGTGTTCATATCGAGCTCGGCGACGAACTGCGTAGCGACGCCATTGACCTGGGTGAACGCGCCGCCGATGTATACGGTGGTCGGGGTCGGGCCGGGCAGCACCGCGTTCACGTCGCCGTTCACACTCGGTGCGAAGGAGGCCGACAGTGCGCCGGTGGTCTTGTCGAACACGGCAAGGCTGGTATGAGACTGTCCACCGACTTGCGTGAACGAGCCACCGATGATCATCTTGCTGCCGTTCTGGGCGATGGCGAAGACACGACCGTCATTAACCGCCGGCGTGATCGCTGATGGCACCGAGTTGGGCAGGAGGTTCGCAGACCCCGGGTCAGAGGTTTGCGAAGCCGATGCTTGCTGCGAGGCAACAATCGACGCTGTTGAGACAACGACCGTTGCGCTCGCGATGCCGGCTAGAAGCGGACGCAGCTTGACCTTCATCGGATCCCCCCGCACGGCGCGATGGCGCCGCAATTCCGAACAGCTTCGAACAGAACCGCCGAGCTAGTAGGCACCGCGTGGTCGCAGAACCGCACCGAAGGTGCGCGCCAAGAGCACGATGTCGAGCGCGAGCGACCAGTTCTCGACATACCGAAGGTCGAGTCGTACCGACTCCTCCCACGTCAGGTCGCTGCGTCCGCTCACCTGCCACAAGCCGGTCAACCCCGGCTTGACCAGCAACCTCCGCTGGGCGTCGTAGCCGTATTTCGCGACCTCGCTCGGCAGGGGCGGACGTGGACCGACGAGCGACATCGAACCGGCGAAGACGTTCAGAAGTTGCGGTAATTCATCCAACGAGTACCGACGGAGCACCCGACCGATTCTTGTTACCCTAGGGTCCATTTTCATCTTGAACAGGACATCGCCCTCGACCTCGTTGGCCTCTTGCAGCTCGACGGCCAAGCGGTCTGCGTCGACAGTCATCGATCGGAACTTCAGCATCTGGAAGGTCTTGCCATCCTTACCGACTCGGGTCTGCCGATACAGCGCATGACCCCGGCTGGTAAGCCTTACGAGCACCGCTATGCCCAACAACAAGGGAGCGCTCAAGACCAACAGGAGCGCGGAAACGATCCGATCGAACCCGCCCTTCAGGATTCGGTGGACCCCCTCGAACTCCGGTTGGGCGACGTACAGGAGCGGTAGGCCGCCGACCTGCTGCAGGTCGATACGACGACCGGCGACCTCGGTCAGCCCCGGCAGAACGACCAGGTCCGTGTCACTGCCTTCCAACTGCCAAGCGATCCAGCGAAGCTTCTCGCCCGTCACATCGGACGACAGAACCGCAACGGTCTGTGCGCCGCTCTCTGCGACGGCCGCACGGATCGAGTCGACCCCGGCGAAGATGGGAATGTCGTGGTTGGTCAGTTCTGCAGCGGAGTCGACTGACGTCACGCACGCGCCGGTGAAGCGGAAGCCTGCGAACCGATTGCGGTGCAGTGTGTCGGTGAACGCGGCAATGTCGGGCGGATTGCCGACCGCCAATACCGGCACGATTGCGCCGCCGGCGCGACGACGGCGGTGTAGCACGGCGCGGAAGGTCAACCGACCGAGGAGGCTTCCGACGAGTGTGAACAGTAGTGCGGCAAGGCTCACCGAGCGCGACAAGTCGGACTTCGTAACGTAGGCAACGAAGGCGACGATCGCCGTCAACTGCAAAAACGCTCTACCTACGCGAACGAACTCGATCGTTCCGGCACCGAGAAAGCGCTGCTCGTACGCGCGGTTGAGCGAGGCACAGAACAACCATACGAGCGGCAGCGCTACCGCGAATTCAGGATTGACGCCGCTCCTGAGCAGACCAACGTCATCGAACCTACCGATCAGTGCGACTGCGACCCCGAGCGCAGCGGCAATCGCGTCCACCGCAATGACGCCGCGCTGGTAGCGCCCGCGCCACTGGGGCCGGGTGGCCGGGGATACCGCCGCTGCGGCCGTCGGCGCGTCGACCACTGCGAGCGTCCACTGCGGCGTCACCTGCCGACCGGTCGGCGCCTGGCCTGCGAGACGCGTGACCGCTCTCAAGGTGGCATGCGGTCGCTCTCCCGCATGCAACGGTGTCTTGTGGCGGCCTATGACGGACGCGCCCAGACTGTCGACGGTCGGCCCGCGGCCGACCTTTGCCCCCGCTACCCCGAACAATGTCCCCGCCTTGCCCGCCGCGTGACCATCCGAAGACAGCTACGCGATCCCTCCAGTAGCCTGCTTCGATGCGGCCGACGAGCCACATCGACACCTCCGGCAGAGGCCACCACCCCGATGGACGTGTGCTTCCCTGACAGACGTCCGGCGAACCCCCGGCGCATCCGACCTTAGCGGCGAATTTGCATTGCGCAAGCCAGCGCGAGCAGTTCTTGTCGTTAGTAAGAATTGTACATGAAATTCGCGCTAAAATGATCGCAAAGAAAAGTACTCAAGGTCCGAACCTCTCGAAATCGACACCCCCGAACTCTGCGAGAACCTTGAGGCGACATTGAGTGCCGATCGGCCCAAGCCCGGCAGGCGCGCGTGCGAAAGTGACCCCTCGAATCGGCCCTAACCCGGATAGAAGTACCAATGCTGGATAAATCGTACAATCCGGTTATCCGGGTATTTATTGTGTTCTGGAGCCGAACGCGTTCTGCTCAGTCGACATGTTTGCCACAGCAGCCTGATCGCCTGCCCCGAACGGGTCACCAGGACCGTAAACAATGCTCTGCGATCACAGCACACTGATGATGTTCTCGGCCGATCATATTGATCTTGACTTGAATTCCGATTTCATTACCTGCGTCTGTCGAGGGCCGACCCAGCTCATATAGAGCGCTGTTCGAACGTCCACGCATCGCTGATCATTTGGCGCAGGTCTCGCGACGGCGTCCAGCCGAGGAACTCGACCGCCCACTCGTTGGATGCGACCAGTTCGGCAGGGTCGCCGGCACGCCGAGCAGCTTGGGCGATCGGCACGTCGATGCCGGTGACCTCGCCTATGGTGAGCAGCACCTCGCGGTTCGAGTAGCCACGCCCGCTGCCGAGGTTGACGATGTGGTGCCTCCCGGACTCGGTGCGCGCCAGCGCCTTCAAGTGCGCCTCGCCGAGGTCGACGACGTGGATGTAGTCGCGCACGCACGTGCCGTCGGGCGTCGGGTAGTCGGTGCCGAACAGACTGAACTCGCTGCGCTCGCGCGCGGCGCGCAGTGCGTTCGGGATCAGGTGTGTCTCGGTGGTGTGCCGCTCACCGAAGCTCAGCCCCTCGGCCGTCAGTAGGGCGCCGGCGACGTTGAAGTAACGCAGGCTCACCGCTGCCATCCCGTAGGCCCGCGCGTAGTCACGCAGCGCCAGGTCGATCGCAAGCTTCGTCGACCCGTACGCGCTGGTCGGGCGGGCCGGCGCGTCCTCCTTGATCGGCTGCTCGGCGACATTGCCGTAGGTCGCCGCCGAGGAGGAGAACACGACCCGGTCCACCCCATAGGCGCGCAGCGAGTCCAGCAGCGCGATCGTGCCGACGACGTTGTTGCGCCAGTACAACGCCGGCTCCTGCGTCGACTCACCGACGAGCGATTTCGCCGCGAAGTGGATCGCGGCGTCGATCTTCCACTCGCCGAGGCGGCCGTCGAGCGCAGTGACCGGCAGTTCGTGGAACTCCGCGCCGGGCGGCACGGCGTCGGCATGCCCGGTCGACAAATCGTCCACCACCACGACCTCGTGACCGTCGGCCAGCAGCTGGGCCGCGACGACACTGCCGATGTAGCCGGCTCCGCCGGTCACAAGAACACGCATCCGCCGACTCTATCCAGCGGCGCGGGACCGCCCGGAAGTCGCGCGGTTTGTCCGTTGACACCTCGAGTCGCCGAGGGCTGCAATGACAACGCTCGCCGTCGGACGAGCGCACTGGCCGATTTTCGGGAGGAATCATGAGCGTGCTGGTCATCACCACGGTGCAAGCCGATGTCGGGGTGTTCGAGAAGGTCTTCGCCCAGAACGCCGACATGGCACGGAGCATCTCCGAGCAGGCGCGTTCCAAGGGGGCCGAGCGGCATCTGTTCGCCGACGACGGCAAGGGCAACCTTCTCATCGTCGACGTGTGGGACAGCCGAGAGTCCTTCGACGACTTCTTCGGCTCGCAGCCCGACATCGGACGGCTCATGCAGGAGGTCGGCGTGACGACACAGCCGGCGACCGTGTCCTACCGGGTGCTGGACACCGTCGACGCCTTCTGACGGGTCGCCCGTGAACGGGTGACGGCGCCGGAACCGCATGCGCGAAGATGGGGGTCGTGCATGCGAGTCTCGACGCCCCGCTCGATCTGACCCAAGACGCTGTCTCCGCGGCGGCGTCCGACGATGCCGCGCTGCGCGCCGACGTGCGCCGGGTTGCCGCGCTGCTCGGCGAATCGTTGGTCCGCCAGCAAGGTCAACACGCCCTCGACCTCGTCGAACGGGTGCGCACGCTCACCAAACAGAGCAAGGAGTCCGGCGCCGGGGTGGACGAGGTGCGCCGGTTGCTCGCCGAGTTGCCCATCGACACGGCGGCGGTGCTCGTGCGCGCGTTCGCCGACTATTTCCACCTGGCGAACGTCGCCGAACAGGTCCATCGCGTCCGGACGTTGCGCGATCGCCCTGCCGAGGCCGGATGGCTGGCGCGCTCGGTCGCCGAGATCGCCGAGCAGAAGGGCGCTGACGAACTCGAGCGCGCCATCGACGCGCTGGCCGTCCGTCCGGTCTTCACCGCGCACCCGACCGAGGCGAGCCGCCGGTCGATCCTGACCAAGCTGCGACGCGTCGCGGACATCCTCGCCACGCCGACCGAGAACAACTCGGCCGCGCGGCGCCGCCAGGACCGCGAACTCGCCGAGGTCATCGACCTTGTCTGGCAGACCGACGAGCTGCGGCAGAACCGCCCCACGCCGCTCGACGAGGCACGCAACGTCGTCTACTACCTGCGCGACCTGGTGGACGAGACGCTGCCGGAACTGACCGCCGATCTCGCCACCGAGCTCGCGTCGCACGGCGTGCGCCTGGCCACCACGGCCCGGCCGGTCACGTTCGGCACGTGGATCGGCGGCGACCGCGACGGCAACCCGAACGTGACTGCGACCGTCACCAGCGACGTGCTGCGCTTGCAGCACCACGTCGCCGCACAAGCGATCACCCGCGTCATCAATTTGCTGATCGCTGAGTTGTCGTCGTCGACGACGGTCGTCGGTGCTTCGCCGGAACTCGCCACCTCGATCGAAGCCGATCTTGCGGTACTCGACATCGAGTCCCGTCTCATCGAGCTCAACTCGACCGAGCCGTACCGGCTCAAGCTGACCTGCATGAACGCCAAGATCGCGAACACTCGGCGCAGGATCGACGAGGGCACCCCGCACGTGAGCGGACGCGACTACCTCGGCACCTCGCAGCTGCTGGCCGAGCTGGCCCTGTTGGGTGATTCGTTGCGCACCAACTCCGGCGCACTGATCGCCGACGGCATGCTCGCGACAGCGCAGCGCACGGTGGCCGTCTTCGGGCTGCACCTTGCGACCATGGACGTTCGCGAACACGCCGACGCGCACCACCACGCCGTCGGGCAGCTGGTCGACCGGCTCGTCGAAGAGACCTGGCTCTACGCCGACGTGCCGCGTGATTACCGCATGCGGCTGCTGTCGCGCGAGCTGACCTCGCGCCGTCCGCTCGGGCCGACGCCGCCGCCGTTGGACGAGGCCGGCGCCAAGACGTTCGCGGTGTTCACCGAGATCCGCCGGGCGATCGAAACCTACGGCCCCGAGGTCATCGAGAGCTACATCGTGTCGATGACCCGCGGCGCCGACGACGTGCTCGCCGCAGCGGTGCTTGCGCGCGAGGCCGGGCTGATCGACGTGCACGGCGCCGGACCGGACGGGCAACGCCAGCCGTTCGCGCACGTCGGCTTCGTCCCGCTGCTCGAAACCGTCGACGAGCTGCGCCGCTCCGGCGAGGTGATCAGCGATCTACTGTCCGATCCCTCGTACCGGCTGATCGTGAAGCTGCGCGGCGACGTGCAGGAAGTGATGCTCGGGTACTCCGACTCGAACAAGGAAGCCGGCATCACCACGTCCCAGTGGGAGATCCACAAGACGCAGCGCACGCTGCGTGACATCGCCGCCCGGCACGGGGTTCGGCTGCGGCTGTTCCACGGCCGCGGCGGCACCGTCGGACGTGGGGGCGGACCGACCTACGACTCGATCCTCGCTCAGCCGTGGGGCGTACTCGACGGCGAGATCAAGTTCACCGAGCAGGGTGAGGTCATCTCGGACAAGTACGCGCTGCCCGAACTCGCCCGCGAGAATCTCGAGCTGACCGTGGCCGCAGTGATGCAGGCGTCCGCGCTGCACAAGGCGCCGCGACAGTCCGGTGCGCAGTTGGAGAACTGGGACGCGTGTATGGACAAGGTGTCCGATGCGGCGTTCCGTGCGTACCGCGCGCTGATCGACGACCCGCAGCTGCCCGACTACTTCCTCGCCTCGACACCGGTGGAACAGCTCGGTTCCCTGAACATCGGTTCGCGGCCGTCGCGGCGACCGTCGACGGGCGGCGGCATCGGCGGGCTGCGTGCTATTCCGTGGGTGTTCGGCTGGACGCAGTCGCGCCAGATCGTGCCCGGTTGGTTCGGGGTCGGTTCCGGGTTGGCGGCCGCGCGCGAGGCGGGGCTGGACGACGTTCTGGCCGAGATGCACGCGGAGTGGCACTTCTTCCGGACGTTCATCTCGAACGTGGAGATGACCCTCGCCAAGACCGATCTCGGGATCGCGGCGCACTACGTCAACTCGCTGGTGCCCGAACCGTTGCGGCGGCTGTTCGACGTCGTGCGCGCCGAGCACGAGCGCACGGTTGCCGAGGTACTGCGCATCACCGGCGAGTCGGCATTGCTCGACAACTCGAAGGTGCTGCAACGCACCTTCTCGGTTCGCGACGCGTACCTCGACCCGATCTCGTACCTGCAGGTCGAACTGCTGCGCCGGGTGCGCGCGGACGAGACGGAGGTCTCGCCAGAACTGCGCCGCGCGCTGCTGCTGACGATCAACGGGGTGGCTGCAGGCCTGCGCAACACCGGCTGAGCCCGCGCGTCCGGTCGCGAACCTGCCCCCTTCCGTTTCGGTGAGTGGCGCATTCCTGCGGTGAGTGGCGCGATATTTCGCGTCACTCATGCGGATATCGCGCCACTCACCGAGAGCCGCCGGCCTGCGAACACGGCCTGAGTTCGTCCCGAGGGCAGGGACGGTGACGTCCGATTTCCGCTAGTCGTTGTCGGTCGTGCCGCGTTTACTGGACGCGTGCTGATCCCGGATTTCGAGGTCTGTTACCGCGCCGTGCAGGCGCGGGACACCCGCTTTGACGGCTGGTTCTTCACCGCCGTCCGTACGACGGGCATCTACTGCCGTCCGTCGTGCCCCGCGATCACCCCACACCGCGGCAACGTGACGTTCCACCCGAGCGCGGCCGCCGCGCAGCGCGCCGGATACCGCGCGTGCAAGCGCTGCCGACCGGACGCCTCGCCCGGGTCGCCGGAGTGGAACATCCGCGGCGACCTGGTGGGACGAGCGGTGCGCCTGATCGCCGACGGTGTCATCGATCGCGAGGGTGTGCCGGGCCTGGCCCGCCGGCTGGGGTACTCCGAGCGCCAGGTGCACCGCAGCCTCGTCGCCGAAGTCGGTGCCGGACCGCTCGCACTCGCCCGGGCGCAACGCGCACAAACGGCACGCGTCTTGCTCGAAACCACCGATCTGCCGGTCACCGACGTGGCCTTCGCCGCCGGCTTCGCCAGCGTGCGCCAGTTCAACGACACGGTGCAGGACGTGTTCGCCACGACACCGTCCGGTTTGCGCGCGGCCCGACGTAACGGCGGCGCGTCCGAGGCCGGGGTGATCCGACTGCGGCTGCCCTACCGCGAACCGCACGACGTCGACTTCACCCTCGACTTCCTCGGTGCACACGCCGTGCCGTGGCTCGAACGCTACGAGAGCGGCACGTTCACGCGTGTGCTTCGCGCGCCGAACGGTCCGGCGCTGGTGTCGGTGGCGCGGGGCGACGGGGCCCTCGACTGCACGGTGCGGTTGCACGAGACGCGTGACCTCGTCACCGTCGTCGCCCGGATGCGCCGGCAGTTCGATCTGGACGCGGACCCGGTGGCCACCGACGTGGCGCTGGGGGCCGATCCCGCACTCGCGCCCCTGCTGCTGAAGCGTCCCGGCCTGCGCGCGCCCGGCTCGGTCGACGGCTTCGAGACCGCGGTGCGCACAGTGATCGGCCAGCAGATCTCCGTCCGCGGCGCACGGACCGTGCTGGGACGCATCGTCGCCGACCACGGTGAGTCCGCCTTCGAGGGCGACGACTGGCGGTTGTTCCCGTCTGCCGAGGCCTTCGCGGACCTCGACCCCGCGCAGCTGCCAATGCCGCGCGCCCGAGCCCGTACCGTCGGCGCGCTCGCAGCGGCGACGCGCAGCGGGCTGGAGCTGGATCCGGGCGCCGATCGGGACGAGGTCCGCGCCCGCCTGCTGGCCATGCCGGGCATCGGGCCGTGGACGGCCGACTACCTGCGCATGCGCACGATGGCCGACCCCGACGTGCTGCTCGCCTCCGACCTGGTCGTACGCCGGGCCGCGGACGATCTCGGCGTCGACCTGACCGGCGGACGTCCGGACTGGGCGCCATGGCGCACCTATGCCACTTACCACCTGTGGGCCCACCTGGTGTCCGACCAGTGGGCGGAACTGCGATGAGGACTGAGATGATCACGACCGAAACGAGGCTCCTGATGCGCTACACGGTGATCCCATCCCCGCTCGGCGAACTGGTCGCGCAGCGTGACGAGGTCGGTATCACCGGCCTGTACCTGCCGACCGGCCGTCACGCGGTAACCGACCGCATGACCGGGATCCGCGACGACGACGGGTTCGAGCTGTTGCGGTTGCAGCTGGCGCAGTACTTCGCCGGCACGCGCCGCGGGTTCGACCTGCCGCTGCACCCGTACGGCACGCCCTTCCAGCAGCGGGTGTGGGCGATGCTGCGCGAGATTCCGTACGGCGAGACCTGGAGCTACGGCCGCACCGCGCAGGCCATCGGCGCTCCGACGGCCTCGCGGGCGGTAGGGCTCGCGAACGGGCAGAATCCGATCTCGATCGTCGTCCCGTGTCACCGGGTGATCGGCGCGAACGGCTCGCTGACCGGCTACGGCGGCGGCATCGAGGCCAAGCGTTGGCTGTTGTCCCACGAAGCCGCCCGCGCCGGCCTGTTCGCCTGACCCCGGCCCGTCCCGAGCAGCCACCGCGAGTGGTGCCGAACTCCCGATCCAGCGGCCGTCCTGACCGACAGTGGTTAGTTGTGCCGCACAGTGGTCAGTTGCAACTGACCACTGTGCGCTCGAACTGACCACTGTCCGGGTGCACCCTCCGACACGGCCAATCGCGGTTGATCAACAGCCCGCGGCCGTTAACTTGCGCGCGACCCGACATTCGCCGCACGGACGAGCGCAGTTGGCCGCACCGATCATGACCCGGCCGACACTGAAGACATGCCCATCGCGGACAGTAGGGCTCGACGGCACGCCTGGATCGTGACGTTCCTGCTTGCCGCCGCGCTAGCCGCAGCGGCCAGCTTCGGGATCGATCACGAGTACGGCGCGGCCCGCGAGCGCTTCGCCCAGTGCGTCCATGCCTGCCACAAACCCACCCGGCCGGGCTCGGTCTGGGTGTTCGGTGCGCTCACCGTCGTGCTGCTCGTCGGTGCCGGCCTGGTCGCGATCCGCGACCTGCGCCGACGGTCAGTGGAACTCGTTCTGGGCGGCTTCCAACCCGTGCGTCAATAGCGCTTCGGTGACGTCGGCGGCGCGGTCGATCAGGTACGCCAGCTCCTTGCGTTCGGAGCCGGCGAACTCGCGCAGGACGTAATCGGCCGGGTCCTGGCGGCCGGGCGGCCGGCCGATGCCGAACCGCACCCGGGCGAATTCCTTCGACCCGAGGGCCGCCGCGGTCGAGCGCAGCCCGTTGTGCCCGCCCTCGCCGCCGCCCCGTTTGAGCCGGATCGATCCGAACGGCAGATCGAGCTCGTCATGGACGACGACGATGCGCTCGACCGGGATCTTGAAGAACCGGGCGGCGGCATTCACCGGCCCACCGGACTCGTTCATGTACGACATCGGCTTGGCCAGCACCACGGGCAGCCCGACCAGGCGGGTCTCGACGAGCTCGCAACGCGAGCGGTGTGCCTTGAACCGGCCGCCGACCCGCTCGGCGAGCAGGTCGACCACCGCGAAACCGATGTTGTGCCGGGTCGCCGCATACCGCGGCCCCGGGTTGCCGAGGCCGACGATCAGATGGCGGTCGTCGGCCACGGCAGGGACAAGCAGGTCTGAGAGGAACTACTCGGCGGATTCGCCGGACTCGGCTGCCGGAGTGCCGCCGGCCTCGCCACCTTCGGCGCCTTCGGCGCGCTCTGCGGCTTCGCCCTCGGCGGGTGCGGCTTCCTCCTCGATGATGCCCAGCTCGTCCGCGGCCTCGGCCATCTCGGCCTCGATCTCGGCCTCGGTCGGCGCCTCGTTCATGATCAGCAGCACCTGGGCGGGGTCGGTGATCAGCGACGAGCCGGACGGCAGGGTCAGGTCGGCGGCGGTGATCTGGTCGCCGATGTTGAGCCCGTCGATGCTCACCGGAATCTCGGTCGGCAGGTGCGTGGCCTCCGCCTCGAGCTGGACCGCGGTGTGTTCTTGGGCCAGCAGGCCGCCGGCGACGACCTCGCCGCTGATGGCGAGCGGGACGTCGATGGTGACCTTCTCGCCGCGGCGCACGGCCAGCAGGTCGACGTGGTCGAACGTGCCCTTGATGGCGTGCCGCTGGATCGCCTTGGGAATGGCGAGCTGCTCCTCGCCGCCGAGGTCGAGAGTCAGCAGCACGTTCGCGCCGCCGTGGCGCACGGCGTTGGTGAACTCGCGCGCCGGTAGTGAGACGTGCCGGGGCTCGGCACCGTGGCCGTAGATGACGGCCGGGATCTTGCCGGCACGGCGGGTGCGGCGCGCACCACCCTTGCCGAACTCGGTGCGGGTTTCGGCGCTGAGCCGTACTTCGGACACTGCAGAACTCCTGAACGCTCGATGCTGTCTACGGTCGGTGCCTCGGACGCGGAACCAGCAGGGGCGTCAACGAACAACACCGCGTCGATCACGGATGCTCGCGGGCGCAAGCTCCCTCGCCGGGGCAACCTCACCAGAGTACCGGGTACCCGGCCTGGCGGACCTACCCGGTCCGAAGGCAGCACTCAGCGCGAGGCCGCCCGCTTGTAGAGCCGCACCGACAGCGGCAGGAAGACCACCACGAGGCCGACCGACCACAACACGCTGTACAGCACAGGGTGATTGAGCGGCCAGGTGTCAGGGGGCGGCAGCTTGTCGCTGGTGTTCCCGAACGCCTCGCGAGCCGCCTGGGTCACCGAGGACACCGGGTTCCAGTTCGAGAACGCTTTGAGCACGGGTGGGAAGTTGTCCGTGGGCACGAACGTGTTGGCGACGAACGTGACCGGGAAGATGACGATGAACGCGGCGTTGTTGACGACCTCGGGGGTCGGCACGATCAGCCCGATCACCGCCATCACCCACGAGATCGCGTAGGCGAACAGCAGCATCACAAGATAGCCGCCGAGCGCCTCGAACGCCGACGTGTGGATGCGCCAGCCGACCAACAGGCCGGTCAGTGACATCACGACGATCGTGACGACGTTGGTCAGCACGTCGCTCGCCGTGCGTCCGACAAGCACCGCAGAACGCGACATCGGCAGCGAGCGGAACCGGTCGATGATGCCCTTCTGGATGTCGTCGGCCATGCCCGCGCCGGTGAACGTCGCACCGAAGACGACAGTCTGCACGAAAATCCCGGGCATCAGGTACTCCCGGTAGGAGATGCCCTCCGGGTGGATCGCGCTGCCGAAGACGTACCCGAACAGCAGGATGAACATGATCGGTGAGATGGTCGAGAAGACCAGCACGTCCGGAACCCGCTTGATCTTGATGACGTTGCGTCGCGCGACCACCGCGCCGTCGACCACCGCTTTCGGGATGGCAGTCATCGCGCACCCGCCTCCTCTTGCGTCGACGACGCTTGTTCGGACGGTTCCTCCGCGCCGTGCCCGGTGAGCATGAGGAACACGTCGTCGAGGGTGGGTCGCCGCAGCCCGACGTCGAGCACTGCGACCTCGGCGGCGTCCAGGTCGCGCAGCGCCCCGATCAGCGCGCTGGCGCCACCGCGTACCGGCGCGTTGAGCCGACGGGTGTGCGCGTCGACGGTGATCTCGCCGATGGCGACGGCCCCCAACGTCTGGCGGGCGGTCTCAAGGTCGGCGGAGGACCCGACGACCACCTCGATGCGTTCACCACCGACCTGTGCCTTGAGCTCGTCGGCGGTACCCCGGGCGATGGCTTTGCCGTGATCGATCACGACGATGTCGTGTGCCAGCTTGTCGGCCTCCTCGAGGTACTGCGTCGTGAGCATGAGTGTCGTACCGGCGCTGACTAGGGCAGTGATGACCTCCCACATGTCGGTGCGGCTGCGCGGGTCGAGCCCGGTCGTCGGTTCGTCGAGGAACAGGACGGGCGGAGTGGCCACGAGCGCGCCGGCCAGGTCGAGGCGACGCCGCATGCCGCCGGAGTAGGTCTTGACAGGGCGGTCGGCGGCGTCGGTGAGCGAGAACTGCTCGAGGAGCTCGGACGCGCGGGCCTTCGAACTGTTCCGGCTCAGGCCGTACAGGCGCGCCACCATGTGCAGGTTCTCGTAGCCGCTGAGGTACTCGTCGACCGCCGCATATTGGCCGGAGACACCGATGTGCGCACGCACCTCGCCGGGTTGCCGACGCACGTCGAAGCCCGCCACCTCGGCCGTGCCGTCGTCGGCGTCGAGCAAGGTCGTCAAGATGCGCACCGCAGTCGTTTTGCCGGCCCCGTTCGGACCGAGCACCGCTGAAACGGTGCCCTCGGCCACGGCGAGATCCAGGCCGTCCAAAGCGCGCACCGAGCCGTAGGTCTTCACAAGGCCGCTGGCCTTGATGACGTCAACCATTCGAACCTCCGTCCAGCCCCGAACCTAGGAGACGGATCCGACAGCGCGAAGCGAATTGCGTTCGCCTAGAGCTCAACCTGTCCCGGCGGTGCGGGCGGCAGCGGCGCGGACGACGTCGTCGGTGCGACCGCGCGCCGCGAGATCGTGGCGCTGCAGGTCAGCGCCCGTGCCGCGCGCCCACAGCCGGTCCATCAGCCTGTGAACGAGCGCGTCGTCGCCGTTGGCCCGCAGCGCCGGCCCCAGTTCGGCCAGCATCCGGCTGATCAGCTCGCCGGCCGGAACGGTCGTGGCGGTAGTGACGTCGACCAGCCGCTCCGACAGTCCGAACCGGGCAGCGCGCCAGGCGGCGGCGCGGAGCAGGTCGACCGGGAGGTCCGGCACGGCAGTGGCGAGTGCGGTGTCGACGACCGCGCGGCACAGCGCGGCCACCAGCAGCGAGTCCTCGACCTCCTGGCCGACATCGGCCATCCGGAACTCGACGGTCGGATATTTCGCCGACACCCGCACGTCGAAATAGATCATCGCCGGGTCCATCGACGCACCGGCCGCGACCGCCCGCTCGATCCGACGGTCGTATTCGGCTTCCGATCCGAAGGTCGCCGTCGGCCCTGCCGTCGGCCATCGTCCCCACGCGATTGTGCGGTAGCTCGCGTAACCGGAATCCAGTCCCGACCAGAACGGCGAGTTCGCGCTCAGCGCGAGCAGCACGGCCATCCATCGGCGCGCGCCGTCGATCGCGGCGACGCCTTCGGCGCGCGACTGCACCGCGACGTGGACGTGCGTACCGCACGTCAACTGGTCGGCGGCCACGAGCCCGTACTGCTGTTGCATGCGTCGGTACCGCTCGTCCGGCGTGGCTGTCGGGAACAACGTGGACGGGCTCGTACCCATCGCCGCGACCACGACACTGCGCCCGGCGGCGGCACTGATCAGCTCGTGCCGCCGCCCGCGGAGGTCGTGTTCCGTGGCGGCAAGTTCGCGCTGCGGGTCGGAGGCGATCTCGGCCTGCTCGAGCTTGAACTCGTGCTCGACCTCGGTAGTGGGGTCATCGGCCAGTTGTTCACCGACCGGTGCCGGCGCTGCCGTCGGGGTGAACAGCATGACCTCTTCCTCCACCCCGACCGTGCGCACATATCGAGGGTGGCACAGGAGTTGTCGATCACCGGCACTGTTCACCTGTGAGGCATGTCGTGGCAACCGATTCGCCGCCACGCCGCGATCACCATGTACCCGTGCCCGCGCACGCTGTTCTCGAACCGAGGCCGAGGATGCTGTCGCTCGGTGACAGCTTCAGTTGCGGAGAAGGCGTCGGCGTGCGACTCGACGTCAGCCGCACATGGACGGGTGTACTGGCCGCGGGCATCGGCGCCGAGTTGACCGTGCTCGCTCGCCCCGGCGCCACGACCTGCGACGTGCGCACGACGCAACTGCCGCTGGCTCTCGGCGTCGCTCCCGCTTGGGCGACCTTGCTCGTCGGGTTGAACGACGTGTTCAAGACGCGTTTCGACACCGACCGGATGCACGCCGACCTTGCAGAGCTGATCGGTCGGTTGCACAGCGCCCATGCCGGATTGCTCGTCGCCAGGTTGCACGATCCGTGCGAACTCCTGCCGTTGTCGAACCGGCTCAAAACGATCGTCGGCTGCAAGGTCGCCGCAGTGAACGCAATGATCGACTCCCTCGCAGCACCGGGGATCGTCGTGGTCGACCTGTCGCGGCTGGCAGCCCTGCGGCGCAGGGAGGCGTGGGCCGTGGATCGGTTGCACCCCAGCCCGTTCGGGCACACGGCGATTGCGGCAGCCGCCGCGCGTGGCCTCGCTGCAGCGGGTACCTGGCCCGCGGGCGACGTCGCGTCGATATCGTGCGGCGCGCCGCCGACGAGGCTTGCCGAGTGCCGATGGGTGGTTCGGCACGGGGTGCCGTGGGTGGCCAGGCGCGCACCGATGCTCGGGAACGCCTTTACCGCGATGCTCAACCAGTAGCGCTCGCGCTGCGGCCCACACCGGGAGCGGCGTAATCCCACCCGGCATTACGCCACACCGCGGCAGGCAGGTTGCAACGCCCGTCCACGATTCGCCGGTGCGTCACGATGGTTGCCAGCTCCGCCGGCTGCAGCGCTGCGAACTCGTCCCAGTCGGTCAGGTGCATCACGATGTCCGCGTCCGCGCATGCGTCCGGAACGGACGATGCGTAGGTGAGCATCGGACAACGGTCCTTGGCGTTGTGCATCGCCTCAGGGTCGTACACGCGCACCGCCGCGCCCTCGTGGTGCATGGCGAGCGCCACCGCGAGTGCCGGTGAATCCCTTACGTCGTCGCTGTTCGGCTTGAACGCCGCCCCGAGCACGGCCACGCGGATACCGTCGAGATCGCCGCCGCAGAGCTCTCGCGCGAGTCTGACAGCACGACGCCGGCTGTCCGTGTTGATTGCGTCGACCACGCCGAGTAGTTCGGCTACATCGGCGACGCCCAGTTCGGCAGCGCTCGCCGCAAAGGCACGGATGTCCTTCGGCAGGCAACCGCCGCCGAAGCCGATGCCCGGCTGCAGGTACTGATCGCCGATCCGTCGGTCGAACCCCAGCGCACCGGTGAGATCAAGGACGTCGGCCCCGGCCGCCTCGCACATGCGCGCCATCATGTTGACGAACGAGAGCTTGGTGGCAAGGAAAGAATTCGCAGCGACCTTGACCAGTTCCGCGGTCGCCAGATCGGTGACGACCACCGGAGTACCGGCCGCGACGATCGGTGCATAGACGTCGTCCATCGCAGCACGCGCCGCGGCGCCGCGCAGGCCCACGACGATGCGGTCAGGGTGCAAGGTGTCGGCCAATGCGTGCCCCTCGCGCAGGAACTCCGGATTCCACACGAGCTGCGCGCCCACCGATTCGACGCGGGCGGCCAGTCGCGCCGCGGTGCCGACCGGCACGGTCGACTTGCCCACAACGACAGAGCCCTTGCGCAGCATCGGCAACAGATCGTCGACGAGCGCATCGAGCTGGCGCAGATCGGCCGCCTGCCCGTCCAACTGCTGTGGTGTGCCGACACAGATGAAATGCATGTCGGCAAAGGCCGCTGCCTGTCGCAGGCAGGTGGTGAACCGCAACACTCCGGCCTCGAGGCGATCCAGCAACAACTCCGCGACGTCCGGCTCGTAGAACGGCAGCCTCCCCGCATTCAGGTCCGCGATCTTGCGCGGATCACGGTCGACTCCGACGACCTCGTGCCCGACCGCCGCCATCGCGATCGCGTGCGTAGCGCCCAGATACCCGGTACCGATCACGGACAGCTTCATGGTGGACCCCCAACGGATGTCGAGACGGACGAGCTGTGCGTGTGCCGAAGCGAGAATGCGGAATCGACACAGTGCGGCGCACCGGGCCACGCGGGCGTCCACCAGGCCGACAGGCACAGTTCATCTGGCAGGCAAGTGGCCTTTCCCATTGGCACAATCGGTGATGGCGCACTGAACATGTGCGCATCGCGGTGGTGACCGAATCGTTTCTCCCGCAGGTGAACGGGGTGACCAACTCCGTGCTGCGGGTCTGTGAGCAGCTGCAGCAGCGCGGGCACGAGGCACTCGTCATCGCTCCCGGTGTGGGCACCGACTGCTACTCGGGCGCGCGGGTGATCCGTACTCCGTCGCTTCCCGCGCCCGGCTACCGCGGCTTCCGGATCGCGTGCCCGTGGCCCGGCTTGCGCACGATCCTGCGGCAGTTCCGGCCGGACGTGGTGCACCTCGCCTCGCCGTTCGTGCTCGGCGCGCACGCCGCCTTCGCCGCTGACCGTCTCGAAATCCCTGCCGTGGCGGTGTACCAGACCGATCTGGCCGGCTTCGCCGCCCGTTACGGCGTGGGCCTCGCCGAGCCGCTCGTGTGGCGGTGGCTGCGCAGGGTGCACGGGCACGCGCGGCGCACGCTGGCACCGAGCCGCGCCGCCGTCGCCGACCTGACCCGCAACGGCGTCGAGCGGGTTGCGCACTGGCCGCGCGGCGTCGATCTCGTGCGGTTCCGTCCGGACAAGCACGATCCCGAGCTACAGGCGCGACTCGCGCCGAACGGCGAGGTTGTCGTCGGCTACGTCGGCCGCCTGGCGCACGAGAAGCAACTCACCTTGCTCGCGGGGCTCGATCGCCGCGCCGACCTGCGCCTGGTGATCGTCGGCGACGGCCCGCAGATGACGCAGCTGCGCCGCCACCTGCCCCACGCGCAGTTCCTCGGCTTCCAGAGCGGCGAGAATCTGGCCCGCACCTTCGCCTCGCTCGACGTCTTCGTCCACCCAGGTGCGCACGAGACGTTCTGCCAGTCGGCCCAGGAGGCGTTGGCCAGCGGGGTTCCCGTCGTCGGGCCGGCCGCGGGCGGTTTGATGGATCTCGTGCAGCCCGGGTGCAACGGCACGCTGTTCGAACCCGGCTCGATCGAATCGCTGCACAGCGCGGTACTCGATCTCGTCCATGACCCGTTGCGGCGGCAGGTGTATGCACGCAGAGCCCGCCCCTCGGTATCGACGCGCGGCTGGGACGTGATCGGCGACGATCTCGTGCAGCACTACCAGGACGTCGCGAGTTGACCCGCATCGCGCAGGTCGCCAACTTCGTCGCGCCGCACTCGGGCGGGATCCGCACCGTGCTCGGCAACCTGGCCGAGGGCTACGCAGCACGCGGCGTCGAGGTGGTCCAGATCGTCCCCGGGCGAAGGCACAGCACCCAGGCGACACGGTGGGGCACTGCTATCGCGATTCCTGGGATTCTGATTCCGAAAACCGGATACCGTGTGATCACTCCGCAATCGGTTCGTGAGGCGCTTGAGAGAGTTGCGCCCGATCATCTCGAGGTGCACGACCGCGCGACGCTGCGCGGCCTGGGCACGTGGGCGCGCTACCGATCCGTGTCGGCGTGTGTGATCTCGCACGAGCGTCTCGACCGACTGCTGGAGCAGTGGACGGGCCGACCGACGCTCAGCCGAGGCCTTGCCGACCGCTCGAATCGCGCGCTCGCCGACCGTTTCGAGACCGTGGTGTGCACCACCGCTTGGGCGGCGGAGGAGTTCGCTCGCATCGGCGTGACAAACACGGTGCTCGCCCCGCTCGGCGTCGACACCGACACCTTCACCCCGGACCGCGCCGACCCGCGCGCGCGAGCAGAGTTTGCCTGGCCCGAGGAGCGCCTCCTGGTGCTGGTCAGCCGGCTTTCACCGGAGAAGCGGCCGCAGCTTGCGCTGGACACCGCCGCCGAACTCGTCGCGCGTGGGGTTCGGGTGCGCCTGGTCGTGGCCGGCGACGGCCCGCTTCGCTCGAGCCTCGAACATCGCGCCCGCGCTCTTCCCGTCCGCTTCGTGGGACATCTGCGTGACGCGACGGAGGTGGCCGCCCTGCAGGCCGATGCCGACGTCGTGCTGGCACCCGGCCCTGTCGAGACCTTCGGGCTTGCTGCACTCGAGGCGCTCGCAGCCGGCACACCGGTCGTCGCCGATCAGCGTTCGGCGCTGTCCGAGGTGCTGGGTGACGCCGGTATCGCCGCCGCCCCGACCGCCGTGGCCTTTTCCGACGCGGTGCAGGCACTGCTCGCGCGTCCGGTTGTCGAGCGCCGCACCGCGGCCCGGGCGCGGGCGCTGGGCTACTCGTGGGACGCGACCGTGGAGACGTTTCTCACCGCGCACGGCGGCGCACGATCACGGGCGGATCGTTGACTCCATCGGGATTGCGAGCCAGGCCTCGGTCGCAGCCTTGCCGGCGTCGACGAGGGACGCACTGAGCGAGCAATCGCGCGGCCCGCGGGGCAACTCGTCGATCAAGCCGGCCGACCAGGCATCCGCGACGTGCGGAACCACCCGCACCCTGCGGTCGTCGAGGTACGGCACGACCGAGGCTCGGCTGGCCACCGACCGGGCAACCGCGAAGGAGCTCAGCATCAATTCGAGCGCGCCACGGTAACCCTCGGCGGGGGCGATGTACGACCGTGGGGTGTCGGCGGGCAACTGGCAGCCGCCCGCGTCCTGCGCAGCGCCGAGCGCAGCGCATCGGCCGACCCGACCAGTCACCGGAGCGAGCGCGCAGTCGAGCACGAAGATCGTGTCGTCGGGTCCGGCGGAGGCGATCGCGGCGCCGAGCGGCACACCGCAGACCACGCCGCCGTCGACATGCCGGTGCCCGTCCGAGAGCCGCACGGCAGGCATCAGGCCGGGCAGCGCACAGCTGGCGAGCAGAACGTCGATGAGCGAACCCCGGTCGTGGTGCACGGCCTCGCCGCAATCGAGGCAGGTGGTCGTCACGGTCAGCGGGACGGCGAGTTCGGCGAGGTCGTGGGCTTCCAGGCGCTGCGTGATCAGCCGCCGCAGCGGGCGCGGGTCGATCAGCGACTGTTGTGCGCCGGTGGCTGCCCGCGCGAGCCCGAGCACGCGCGCCAGCCGCGACGGCGAAAGCACGCTGTGCGTGCTGCGGTCGGACCACCAGCCGACGAGATCCTGCGCTCGCTGCAGGGTGGGATCGCCGGCCATAAACGCGGCATTGAGGGCGCCCGCGGAACAGCCGAACAGCGCATCGGGGATGTGTCCGGCGCTCGTCAGGCCTACGAGTGCTCCGACCTGGTAGGCGCCGAGCGATCCGCCCCCACCGAGCACGAAGATGGTTCGCGCCGGACGCGACCACGATTTGTCGACCACCACGGTGACCCTCCGCAATGCCGGGAGCACGCACGGGGTCGTTCCGGCTTGATCAAAAGCTGGGTTCAAGATATTACCGGCGAAACCGCGACTCTGACAGAGGTTCATGGCCGGTTCATCACGGCGGCCCGCGCGCCACGCGCACCGCCGCCGGGCCCGCGCACGTCCGTCGATAAGATCGAACTCGATGCCCGTAGTCGAGATCGCGGACGCCGTACGCGTGCGCGTGCCGGCGAAGATCAACCTGCACCTGGCGGTCGGCGCGACTCGTCCGGACGGGTTTCACGAGCTGACCACCGTCTTCCAGGCCGTGTCGGTATACGACGAGGTCATCGCGCGCGCGGGGGACGGCATGCGCCTCACCGCGTCCGGAGAGCGGGCTCGCGGGGTCCCGGTGGACGCGACGAACCTCGCCTGGAAGGCGGCGGCAATGCTCGCCGATCACGTCGGCACCGATGCCGACGTGCTGCTCGAGCTGCACAAGTCGATCCCGGTCGCGGGCGGGATGGCCGGCGGGTCGGCCGATGCCGCCGGGGCGCTGGTCGCGTGCGCCGCGCTCTGGCGCACCGGCTCGTCGCGCGTCCAGTTGGCCGAACTTGCTGCGCGGCTGGGCAGTGACGTCGCCTTCCCGCTGACCGGCGGCACCGCGCTCGGGACGGGTCGGGGCGAGCAGATCACTCCGGTGTTGGCGACCGGTGAGTACCACTGGGTGTTCGCGCTTGCCGATTTCGGTATCTCAACTGCGGATACCTACGCCGAGCTCGACCGGATGCGTGCGGCAGGCACCGCACCGGACCCGATCGGTGCGCCCGACGAACTGCTCGATGCCTTGCGCGCAGGCGACTGCGGGCGACTGGCCGACGCCTTGGCCAACGACCTGCAGCCCGCAGTCATGTCATTGCGTCCGGAACTCGGGGACGTCCTGGAGGCCGGCGTCGAATTCGGGGCGCTCGGCGGCGTGGTGTCCGGGTCCGGCCCGACCTGCGCGTTTCTCTGCGCCCACGCCGACGCTGCCCGCGATCTTGCCGAGGAACTGGACGACGCGAAGGTGTGCGGCGCGACCCGGGTGGCCACGGCACCGGCGCCCGGCGCGCGCATCACCGGCTGATGCCGAACCTCGTCAACCTCGAGACGGTCGGGAAGTCCTACGGCACCACGACCGTGCTGGAGGCAGTGTCACTCGGGCTCGCCGACGGCGAACGCATCGGCGTGGTCGGCCGCAACGGCGGCGGGAAGACGACGCTGCTGCGCCTGATCACCGGTGCGGAGTCGCCCGATACCGGCCGGGTCACCGTCACCGGCGGCACCCGCATCGCCTATGTCGACCAGCGCGGCGAACTGCCCGCGGGTGACGTGCGCACCGTCGTCGTCGGCTCGGGCGCCGTGCACGAGTGGGCCGGTGACGCCGCGGTGCGCGGCGTCCTCACCGGGCTCGGCCTGGCCGCGGTGGGCCTCGACGCCGATGTGGAGACGCTGTCGGGTGGTGAGCGGCGCCGTGTCGCGCTGGCGTCCGCACTGGTGCAGCAGGCCGAGCTGTTGGTGCTCGACGAGCCGACCAACCATCTCGACGTCGAGGGCGTCACCTGGCTCGCCGGCTACCTCACGCAACGTCGCGGCGCGTTGCTCGTGGTCACACACGACCGCTGGTTCCTCGACGCCGTGGTGGCGCGTACGTGGGAAATCGCCGACGCCACGGTGCGTCAGAACGACGGTGGGTACGCCGCGTACGTGCTGGCGCGGGCCGAACGGGCCCGACGGGCATCCGCGACAGAGGCGCGGCGGCAGAACCTGCTGCGCAAGGAGCTGGCCTGGCTACGCCGCGGTCCGCCGGCCCGGACGTCCAAGCCGCGGTTCCGGATCGAGGCCGCCGAGGCACTGATCGCCGACGAGCCGCCGCCACGCACGTCGGTGGAGCCGCAGGCGCTTGCCCAGCGCCGGCTCGGGAAGTCCGTGTACGAACTCGACGAGGTCACTATGCGCGTCGGGTCGCGCACGTTGCTGGACGCCGTGACGTGGCACGTCGGACCGGGTGACCGCATCGGGGTCATCGGCGTGAACGGCTCGGGCAAGACGCATCTGCTGGATCTGCTGGCGGGAGTGCTCGAACCGACGTCCGGACGGGTGCGCATAGGCCAGACGGTGCATGCCGGATATCTCTCGCAGGAAGTGGCTGAGCTGCCGTCCGAGCTGCGCGTGCTGGAAGCCGTGAACGAAGTTCGCTCGACCGCACTGATCGACGGTGTGGAACTGTCAGCGGGGCAGCTTGCCGAGCGTTTCGGTTTCGGAAACGACAAACAGTGGACGGCCGTTGCCGACCTCTCGGGCGGCGAGCGGCGGCGACTGCAGCTGCTGCGGTTGTTGTTGGCCCAGCCGAACGTGCTGTTGCTGGACGAGCCGACCAACGACCTCGACACGGACACCTTGGCCGCACTCGAGGATCTGCTCGACTCGTGGCCGGGCACGATCGTGGTGGTCAGTCACGACCGCTACCTGATCGAACGGGTCTGCGACTCGACGGTCGCGCTGCTGGGCGACGGCTCGCTCGCGGCGCTGCCGGGTGGCGTGGACGAGTACCTCGCCCGGCGCAGCGAGGCCGTGGAGGTCGCACCGCAGCGCCGTACCGCCAAGGGCGACTCGCGGGCCAACCGCAAGGAGCTGGCCCGGCTCGAGCGCCGGATCACCCAGCTCGAGAAGCGCGAGGCGACCTTGCACGACCAACTCGCCGCACATGCGACTGACTTCGCCAAGGTGAGCGAGCTCGACGCCGAACTGCGCGAGGTCGTCGACGAGCGCGAGGCTGCCGAGGAGGCATGGCTTACGCTCGCCGACGACTGACCAACTGCATCGTGATTCCACGAGCGCGTCGCCTGCCACCGGGCGTCACGGCGGCGTGCCACGAGGGCTCTGCGAAACCGACGCGCAGCGACGCGGGTCTTGTGCACGCCCCCGCCCTCGTACAGCTCGTGCGGGTCTCGGGTGAGCACGTCGCGCTGGTCGTCCAGACGCCCGTCGATGGTTCCGTACACGTCGATCACGGGCTGGATCGATGGACGATCTTCGGGTTCGGGTCGAGATGGGCGAGCCCGTTCCAACCGAGGTTGACCAAGTGCGCGGCGACCTCTTCGCGCGGCGGCTTGCGCTCCTCGAGCCACCACTGGCCGGTCAACGCGACCATGCCCACGAGCATCTGGGCATACATCCCGGCCAACTCGGTCTTCATGCCACGCAGTTCGAACTCGCGCGCCATGATGTGCTCGACCTGGCTGGCGATGTCGTTGAGCAGCGACGAGAACGTCCCGGACGTCCCGGCGACCGGCGAGTCGCGGGAGAGGATCCGGAACCCGTCCGTCTCCTCCTCGATGTAGGTGAGTAGCGCCAGCGCGGCCTGCTCGACGAGCCGGCGAGGATGTCCGGTGGCCAGCGCCACGGTCAACCGTTCGAGCAGGTCACTCATCTCGCGGTCGACGACGACGGCGTACAAGCCTTCCTTGCCGCCGAAGTGCTCGTACACGACCGGCTTGGACACGCCGGCCCGGGCCGCGATCTCTTCGATCGACGTCGCCTCGAATCCTCGTTCGGCGAACAGCGTGCGCCCCACGTCGACCAGCTGCTCACGACGCTCGCGCCCGGTCATTCGTACCCTGGGCCTGCCGCTGTGTTCGGTCATCAGACAATCATGGTGTCATGACCACGCGCACCCGGACGTACGGCGACTACCTGTGTCTGGACGAGCTGCTCTCATGCCAGCGTCCCGCGACCTCCGAACACGACGAGATGCTGTTCGTGATCGTCCACCAGGTCTACGAGCTGTGGTTCAAACAGATCCTGCATGAAACCGCGCTGCTGCAGCGCCGGCTCGAAGACCGCAACGGCGCCGGCGCACTGCACACCGCACGGCGCATCGCGAAGATCCTCAAGACGATCGTCGGCCAGCTCGACGTTCTCGAGACGATGACCCCGAAGCAGTTCGCGTCCTTCCGTCCCGAGTTGGGGACGGCAAGCGGATTCCAGTCGAACCAGTTCCGCGTCATCGAGGCCACCCTCGGACGCCGCGACTTCGACCGCGTCGACGATCCCGAGCTGCGCGCCGCGCTCGACCGCTCGACCGTCTACGAGTCGCTGCTCGTCTACCTCGACGGCGCCGACCTTGCCGACGTGTACGCGGCCGAGGGCGAGCCGGCCGAGGTGTGTGAGGCGCTCGTCGACATCGACGAGGGCATCCAGGAATGGCGGTACCGGCACGTGATGATGGTGCAGCGGATCATCGGCAACCGGACGGGCACGGGCGGCTCGGCGGGGTCCGAATACCTGCGATCGACCCTGTTCCGACCGGCCTTCCCCGAGCTGTGGGAGGTGCGCGGTGGCTGAGCCGACCCGCGCAGACGCGCAGCGCCTCGACGCCACCGATCCGCTCTCTGCGGTGGTCGAGCGGTTCGCCCTGCCGGACAAGGTGATCTATCTCGATGGCAACTCGTTGGGCGCGTTGGCCACGAACGTGCCTGCGGCGATGGACGACGCGGTGCGTCGGCAGTGGGGCACCGACCTGATCGGGTCGTGGAACCGCAACGGCTGGTGGACTCTGCCCGGCCGGGTGGGCGATCGCATCGGACGCCTCATCGGTGCCGCACCGGGCCAGGTCATGTGCGGCGACACGACCAGCGTGCAACTGTTCCAGGCCCTGGTCGCGCTCGCCAGGATGCGCCCCGAGCGCGGCACCATCGTCACGGACGCGGGCGGCTTCCCGACCGACCAGTACCTCGCCGAGTCGGCCGCGCGGATGCTCGGCCTGCGCCTCGTCCGCATTGCACCGGACGCGATCGACACCGTGGTGGACGAAGACACCGCGGTGGTTGCGCTCGGCGCCGTCGACTACCGGACGGGCGAGCTGTGGGACTCCGCGGCGCTGACCTCACTGATCCACGATCGCGGCGCGCTCGCCTTGTGGGATCTCGCGCATGCCGCCGGCGTCGTCCCGTTCGATCTGGACGGCATCGGCGCGGACGCGGCCGTGGGGTGCTCGTACAAGTACCTCAACGGCGGGCCCGGCGCGCCCGCATGGATCTACCTGCCGACCCGCCACCAGCGCGCCGCCGACCTGCCGCTGACCGGCTGGCACGGGCACGCGAGTCCATTCGAGCTCGCCGACACGTTCACACCCGCGCTCGGGATCGAGCGTGCGCGCATCGGCACGCCGCCGCTGCTGTCGATGCTCGCGCTCGAGGCCGCGCTCGAGGTGTTCGACGACGCGCCGCCGCCGGCGATCCGCGCCAAGTCGCTGCAGCTCACACAGTTGGCGATCGACTGCACGGACGCATGCCTACCGAGCCTGGAGGTGGTCACCCCGCGTGCGGTGGAGCGGCGCGGCGGGCAGGTCGCACTGCGGCATCCCGACGCCTACGCGATCGTGCAGGCGCTGATCGCCCGCGGGGTGATCGGCGACTTCCGCGCGCCGGACGTCGTGCGGCTGGGGTTCGCGCCGCTCTACCTGCGGCACACCGACGTGTGGGACGCGATGGACACGCTGCGCGACGTGATCGAAACCGAGGACTACCGCGACCCGTCCTACGCCACCCGCAACACGGTCACCTGACCCCTTGACAGTGGTTGGTCGGCACGTCCGTGATGATCACGTCTTCCCCCCAAATGATCGCTTTCCGTCGGCCGAACCGACCATTTGAGAGGAAAACCTGATCGTTTGCCGCCGCACCCGGGGAATCCACTGTCGGGACGGAGGGACGAGCGCGTGCTCAGGCGGACGCGCGGAGCTTGGCCAGCCGCTCGGGCTTCGGCCAGCGCACGTCGTGCGCCCAGCCGAACTTCTCGAACAGCCAGATCAGTCGCGCGGACGTGTCGAGCTGACCGCGCAGCACCCCGTGCCGCGCCGCGGTCGGGTCGGCGTGATGCATGTTGTGCCAGCTCTCGCCGAAGCTGAGGATCGCGAGGGGCCAGAAGTTCGCGCTCTTGTCGCGCGCGGCGAACGGACGCTCGCCGATCATGTGGCACACCGAGTTGATCGACCACGTGACGTGGTGCAGCGTGAAGATCCGCACGAGCGAGGCCCAGAAGAACGCGGTGAGCGCGCCCGTCCAGGACATCGTGATCAGACCGCCGAGCACGCCCGGCAGCAGTACCGAGATCAGCAGCAACACCGGGAACATCCGGTCGATGAGGCGCAGGTCCGGGTCACGCATCAGATCGGGCGTGTACTTCTCGCGGTTCGTGTGTTCGATGTCGAACATCCAGCCGAGGTGGGCGAACCAGAAGCCCTTGGTCAAGGCGCCCAGCGAGCTGCCGAAGCGCCACGGCGAGTGCGGGTCGCCCTCGCGGTCGCTGTAGGCGTGGTGCCGGCGGTGATCGGCGACCCAGCGGATCACCGGCCCTTCGATCGCCATCGACCCCGCCACGGCGAGCGCGATCCGCAGCGCTCGGTTCGCCTTGAACGAGCCGTGCGTGAACAACCGGTGGTAGCCGACGGTGATGCCGAGGCCCGAGACGTAGTAGAACGCCAGTGCCAGCACCACGTCCGTCCAGCCGAGCCCCCAACCCCACGCGACCGGAACCGCGGCAAGGAAGGCCAGGAACGGGACGATCACGAAGGCGTACAGCGCGAACTGCTCACCGCGCCGTTTCGTCCCCTCGAAGACCGGCTTTGCGGCCGGACGTTCGTCCAGCAGGGTCATAGACGATTCTCCGTCGCTCGGCAACACCCCACGGAAGGGGTTACTTCACCGTAACTTACGCAGGCGTAGGGACCCAACTCGGCGCAGGTGCCGCACAGCGCGCCGGTAGGCTGTCAAGCGCTATTGCGGGATGGGGTAATTGGCAGCCCGCCGGCCTTTGGAGCCGTGCAGTCTGGGTTCGAGTCCCAGTCCCGCAGCACAGTCCTCTGTGGAAGGGAACTCCGTGGCGCCACTCGCCCTGATCGTGCTCGCCGCCGGT
>DASXJR010000068.1:0-19895 GCA_036497285.1 Jatrophihabitans sp. | reverse complement strand
TTTCGGCCACCGCCGTACCGTAACCGCAATAGCGCGCGAGCGCTCACGGCGATCCTCAGTACAGTTCGGCATCATGACCGCGAACCCGCCGGCGAATCCGCGGCGGCGTCGACCGGTCACCCGCATCAAGATGCTGTCCTTGGGCCGATTCTTCGGCGTCCCGCTGTACTTCGCCCCCTCCTGGCTCGTGATCGCCGCCCTGCTGACGGTCAGCTATCGGCCGTACGTCCAGCAACGCGTGCCCGGGATCTCGTCGAGTTCGGCCTACCTGCTCGCCTTCGGCTATGCCGCGTTGTTCGCGCTGTGCGTGCTGGCCCACGAACTCGGCCACACCGCGGTCAGCCTGCTGCTGCGGCTTCCGGTGCGGAGGGTCGTCATCTTCCTGCTGGGCGGGGTCTCCGAGATCGAGCGTGAACCGGATCGTCCGCGCGACGAGTTCCTGATCGCGCTCGCCGGTCCGGCGGTCTCGGTCGTGCTCACCTTCGCCGCCGGCTTCGGTGCCTCCGCCGTGCCGCACGACACCATGCCGGGCGTCCTGCTGCTGCTCCTGACCTGGGCCAACGCGGTCGTGGTCGTCTTCAACGTCCTGCCGGGCCTTCCGCTCGACGGTGGCCGATTGCTGCGGTCGCTGGTCTGGGCGGCGTCGAAGTCGCGGCTGACCGGCACGAAGGTCGGCGCCTGGGCGGGCCGGCTCGTCGCCGTAGCGGTCATCGCCCTCAGTCTGATCGGCAACCGCACCGGACTCGACTTCGCCTACGACCTCGTCGCCGTGTTCCTCGGCGGGTACCTCTGGATCGCCGCCGGCCAGTCGCTCAAGCACGCGCAGGTGCTCGATCGGCTGCCCCGAGTCGAGCTGGACAAACTGCTGCGTCCCGGTCTGCTCGTCCCTGGCGACCTCTCGATCGATGCCGCGTTGCGCCGGATGTGGGACGGACGGGCGCGCGGGCTCGTCCTGGTCGACGGCACCGACCGTCCGACCGCGATCGTGGACGAGGCGCGGGTGAACGCCGTGCCGCCCGAGCAGCGACCGTGGGTACTGCTGCGCGATGTCGCCCGCCCGCTCGAGGCAGGCCTGGTTCTACGGCGCGGCCTGACCGGCGCCGAACTGCTCGATTCGGTACGCCGCACACCGGCCACCGAATACCTCGTCGTCGATCCGGACGGTGCACCGGCCGGCATCCTGGCGACCGCGGACCTTGCGGCAGCCTTACAGGCGTGAGTGGTTGCTATGAGCGTTAACGCCGCACCCGGATCCGGACCGTTCCGTGCGGGGGAGCGCGTTCAGCTGACCGACCCGAAGGGCCGGTTGCACACCGTCACCCTCGAGCCCGGCAAGCAGTTCCACACCCATCGCGGCGCCATCGAGCACGACGCGTTGATCGGTGCGCCGGAGGGGTCGGTCGTGACGTCGACGGCCGGCACGCTCTACCTGGCCCTGCGGCCGCTGCTCGTCGACTTCGTGCTGTCGATGCCGCGCGGCGCCGCCGTCATCTACCCCAAGGACGCCGCCCAGATCATCACCATGGGCGACATCCACCCCGGCGCGACCGTGCTCGAGGCCGGCGCCGGCTCGGGATCGCTGACCTGCGCGTTGCTGCGGGCCGTCGGGCCGTCCGGGCGGGTCATCTCCTACGAGGTCCGCGACGACCACGCCGAGGTGGCGGTGCGCAACGTCACCACGTTCTTCGGCGAGCGGCCGGACAACTGGGAGCTTCGGATCGGAGACGCCGTCGAGCACCCGGCCGCGGAATCGGTGGATCGGGTGATTCTGGACATGCTCAGCCCCTGGGAGGTGCTGGCACCGATGGCGGCCGCGCTGCATCCGGGCGGCGTGCTCATCGGCTACGTCGCGACGACCACCCAGATCTCGAGACTGGTCGAGGCCCTGCGCGAATTGGGCGGGTTCACCGAACCGGCGGCCTGGGAGACGTTCATGCGCGGCTGGCACGTGGTCGGGCTGGCCGTCCGTCCGGAACACCGGATGATCGGCCACACGGCCTTTCTGGTCAGCGCCCGCCGGCTCGCCCCGGGCGTCACCGCGCCGCCACGACAGCGCCGGCCGGCGAAAGGTTAGCCGAGCCTCAGCTCTCGGGGCCCGCCACCTCGACGTCGTCGTTCGCGCGCATGACGTGGATGCAATCGCCGGGGCACTCTTTGGCCGAGTTGATGACGTCGAGCTGCAGCGACGACGGCACGTCGGCCCGCTGCCGGGGCGCGGCGAGCAGCTCACCTGCGTCGTTCTTCACATACGCGAGCCCGTCGATATCGAACTCGAACACCTCGGGCGCGTACTGGACACACAGGCCGTCGCCTGTGCACAACTCCTGGTCGATCCAGACCTGCAACTGCTCGTTCATGCGGTGTAGGTCCTCAATATTTCGGCGATGTTCCAACCCTCCGCCGCCAAGCCTAATTGCCCTCAGGACAGACCCGATCTGTGTAGGGTGAATTCTCGCGAACACTCCCCAGAATCTGGAGGTGGCCGCATGGCTCCCGAGCCGCGCGAACCGCAATCAGGACAGCGATCGAACGACGATCTCGACGCGCGTCGGCGCGCCGCGTTCCTCGAGCAGGAAGTCGAGCTGCTCCGCTCCAAGATTGCGGACTCGCCGCGTCACCTGCGCATGCTCGAGGACCGCCTGGCCGAGGCCCAGGCGCGCGTCGCCGCGCTCAACGACCGCAACGACCGGCTTTCGCAGACCCTGCGGGAAGCGCGCGACCAGATGGTGGCCCTCAAGGAGGAGATCGACCGGCTCGCGCAGCCGCCGAGCGGGTACGGCGTGTTCCTCGCGGCGTTCGAGGACGGCACCGTCGACATCTTCACGTCGGGACGCAAGCTGCGTGTCGCCGTCTCGCCAGAAGTCACGGTCGCAGACCTGCGCCACGGCCAAGAGGTGATGTTGAACGAGGCGATGAACGTCGTCGCGGCGCGCGGTTTCGAGCGGGCCGGCGAGGTCGTCATGCTCAAGGAGCTGCTCGACGGCGGCGACCGCGCGCTGGTCGTCGGCCACACCGACGAGGAACGCGTGGTCTACCTCGCCGACATCCTGCGCGAAGCCCCGCTGCGCGCCGGTGACTCGCTGCTGCTCGACGGCCGCTCGTCCTACGCCTACGAGCGCGTGCCCAAGAGCGAGGTCGAGGAACTCATCCTCGAAGAGGTCCCCGACATCGACTACACGAACATCGGTGGGCTGGCCTCTCAGATCGAGGCGATCCGAGACGCCGTGGAGCTGCCGTTCCTGCACGCGGACCTGTTCCGTGAGCACCAGCTCCGTCCGCCCAAGGGCATCCTGCTGTACGGCCCGCCCGGCTGCGGCAAGACGTTGATCGCGAAGGCGGTGGCCAACTCGCTGGCCAAGCAGGTGCAGAGCGTCAGTGGCGGCGACGAGAAGGCCACGTCCTACTTCTTGAACATCAAGGGCCCGGAGCTGCTCAACAAGTACGTGGGCGAGACCGAGCGGCACATCCGGCTGGTGTTCCAGCGGGCCCGGGAGAAGGCGTCCGAAGGCACGCCCGTGATCGTTTTCTTCGACGAGATGGACTCGATCTTCCGCACCCGCGGTTCAGGGGTGTCCTCCGACGTCGAGAACACGATCGTGCCGCAGCTGCTGAGCGAGATCGACGGCGTCGAAGGCCTCGAGAACGTCATCGTGATCGGCGCGTCCAACCGTGAGGACATGATCGACCCCGCCATCCTGCGGCCGGGCCGGCTCGACGTGAAGATCAAGATCGAGCGTCCGGACGCCGAAGCAGCACGGGACATCTTCAGCAAGTACATCGTGTCCGGCCTCCCCATCCACGGCGATGACCTCGCCGAGCACGGGGACGACATGGACGCAACGCTCGGTGCGATGATCCAGCACACCGTCGAGCGGATGTACACCGAGTCCGACGAGAACCGTTTCCTCGAGGTCACCTACGCCAACGGCGACAAGGAGACCTTGTACTTCAAGGACTTCAACTCCGGCGCGATGATCCAGAACATCGTCGACCGGGCGAAGAAGATGGCGATCAAGGACTTCCTGACCACCACCCAGCGCGGGCTGCGTCTGCAGCACCTGCTGGCGGCGTGCGTTGACGAGTTCCGCGAGAACGAGGATCTCCCGAACACCACCAACCCGGACGACTGGGCGCGGATCTCGGGCAAGAAGGGCGAGCGGATCGTCTACATCCGCACCCTGGTGTCCGGGGCGAAGGGCACCGACTCCGGCCGTTCGATCGACACGATCGGCAATACCGGCCAGTACCTGTAGCGGGTTGGCGACTGGAGGTACGGCCCGGACGGTCGTGCTGCGCGACGGCACGGCGCTTTGGACGAGCGTGTCCGGCTCGGGACTGCCGGTCTTGCTGTGCCACGGCGGTCCCGGGTTGTGGGACTACCTCGGTTCGCTCGCCGCGCTGCTCGACGACCGGTACACAGTCGTCCGCTTCGATCAGCGCGGCTGTGGTCGCTCCGGCGGTGGTGAGCCGTTCACGATCGCGCAGGCCGCCGACGATCTGGACCAGGTACGCGCCGCCTACGGGTTCGACCGATGCGCGGTGATCGGGCACTCATGGGGTGCCGAACTCGTACTGCGGTATGCGGCGCACCAGCCTGACCGCGTGAACGCCGTCGGCTACCTCGCCGGGATCGGCGCGGGCGACGACTTCCACGAGCGCTACGTCGCGGCCCGCGACCAGCACCTGGGCGGGGACCTCGTTCGCTGGCAGGAACTGCGTGCGCGCGCCCGCACCGCGGACGAGGAGCGCGAGTTCTGCCTGTTGCAGTGGCGGCCGGACTTCTCTGCGGCGAACGCGGCGGAGCATGCGCGTGCGCTGTGGGACACCCGTCCGGAAGGCACCGAGGTCAACGCGGCGGCGAACGAGCAGTTGTGGGCCGACCGCGACACCGAGCACCTGCTGGAGTTGGCTCTTCGCGTGCAGTGCCCGGTGCTGATGTTGTTCGGCAGCGACGACCCTCGGCCGTGGGATGTCACCACTTCGCTGTTCGACGCGTTGCCGCGTGCCGAGCGCGTGGTGCTCGATGACGCGGGGCACGCACCATGGACCGAACAGCCCGACACGGTCCGCAAACTGCTCGGCGAGTTCCTCGGTGCCGCGCGGGCCGAATCGACGGGACGGAACGTCGAGGGGCGCTAGGCTGCGCGCCATGGGTCTCGTCATCACCATCGTGGTCATCGTCGTTGTATTGCTGCTGATCGTGTGGTTGATCAGCGGATACAACAAACTCGTGCGTGGTCGCAACGGATACAAGAACGCCTTCTCGCAGATCGACGTACAGCTGCAGCGGCGGTTCGACCTGATCCCGAATCTCGTCGAGACGGCGAAGGCATACATGGCGCACGAACGCCAGACACTCGAGGCCGTGACGCAAGCGCGCACAGCAGCGATGCAGGGCCTCAATCTCGCCAAGTCGAACCCCGGCGACCCCACTGCCATGGCCCAGCTCGCGCAGACCCAGGGTGCGCTGACCTCAGCACTCGGACGTTTCAACGCCGTCGCCGAGTCGTACCCCGATCTGAAGGCGAGCGCGAACATGCAGCAGCTGTCGGAGGAACTGACCTCGACCGAGAACCGGGTCGCGTTCAGCCGGCAGTCCTACAACGACTCGGTGAACAACTACAACAACCAGCGCGAGACGTTCCCGTCGAGTGTGCTCGCGGGGATGTTCCACTTCACGGCAGCCGCGCTCTGGGAGATCGGTCCGGATCACCCAGAGACTCGCGAAGCGCCGAAGGTGCAGTTCTGATCGGTGGACGCGCAGCAGTCCGGCGTCGACTTCTTCGCACGCCAACATGCGGCACGAGGCACCTCGTTCAAGCTGGTTTCGCTTTTCGTTCTTGCCGTGGTGTCGATCGTTGCCGTGATCAACCTGGCTGTCTTTGCTGCGGTACGCAGTACCAGTAGCAACGGGGAGGTCATCGGCTGGCTGATCGTCGCGACGATCGGAACCCTGCTGATCATCGGCGGCGGGACGCTGTCGAAGCTGATCGCGTTGCGGGGCGGGGGAGTGGCCGTCGCGCAATCGGTCGGGGCCGTGCCGGTGGACCCGAGCACGTCCGATCCCCAGCTGCGCCGCTACATCAACGTGGTCGAGGAGATGTCGATCGCTTCGGGTGTTCCCGTCCCGCGCCTGTTCGTGCTCGAGAAGGAAGAGGGCATCAACGCCTTCGCGGCGGGATACACGCCCGCCGATGCCGCGGTGACTGTTACCGGCGGCGCGTTGCGCCAGCTCAATCGTGACGAGTTGCAGGGCGTGATCGGGCACGAGTTCAGTCACGTGCTCAACGGCGACATGAAGCTGAATCTGCGGCTGATCGGTCTGCTCAACGGGTTGCTGCTGCTCGGGTTGGTGGGCTTGCGCATCCTGGCGTTCGGCGGCGGTCGCGACCGCAACAACAAGAGCGGCGGCCCGATCCTGCTGTTTGCGATCGCCGCGCTGATCCTGGGTTTCGTCGGGCAGTTCTTTGCCGGGATCATCAAGGCCGCCGTGTCACGTCAACGCGAATGGCTCGCCGACGCATCGTCCGTCCAGTTCACGAGGCAGACCGTGGGATTATCAGGTGCCCTGAAGAAAATCGCCGGCGTGCCGACCGGCTCGGCGATGCAGGACACCCATGCCGAGAAGCAGATCAACCACATGCTGTTCGGGGAAGGCAAGAAGTCCTTCAGCCAGCTGTGGGCCACGCACCCGCCGCTGCTCGACCGGATCAAGGCGCTCGAGCCGGGCTTCAACCCGGACGAATTGGCAGCGCTCCAGCGGCGGTACTTCGAGTCGCCGCCCAACGGCATGGCCGAGGACGCCGCGATGGGACTGACCGGTCCTGCAGCGGCCACGGTCACCCCGCACGTCATCGTGACGCCGTCGGAGCTGGCGTCGCGGGTCGGTACCTTCACGCCGGACGACCTGGCGCGCGGAGCCGCACTGTCGGCTCAGCTGCCATCGGACCTACGCCGGCTCGCCGCGCAGCAATCCACCGCGGTGCCGCTCGTGCTGGCGCTGCTGCTCGACCCCTCCGAGCCGGTGCGCAAGCGGCAGTTCGCGGTGATCGGCAGCCGACTGACGACGCACGACGCCGACGCGGCCGCACAGCTGTATTCCACGGTCTCGTCGGTGCCACCGTTGCTGCGGATTCCGCTGGTCGGCATCGCGGCGTCGAACCTCGCAGCGCATCCGCGCGCGCGCCGCGACGCGCTGGCCACAGTCGTCGACGAGCTCGCGCTCACCGACGGCACGTACACGGTGTTCGAGTACTGCCTGACCCGCTTGGTGTCTTCGTACCTGCGGGACTCACTCGATCCGGTTCGGCGCGGCCGTCCTGGACGCACGTCGGTGATGCAACTTCAGGACGCCGCCGCAACGTTGCTCGCGGTCGTCGCGGCTGCAGGGAATGAAAGCCGCGACGGTGCCGAGCGGGCATATGCCGCGGGCCTTGCCGCACTCGGCGTCCCGGCCCGGCCGTTCGCTCCCCCGACCGACTTCGTGGCGGCCTTGGACTCGGTGTGGGGACCGCTGGACGGCCTGGACCCGCGGCACAAGCGTCCGCTGATCGAGGCGATCACGGCGGCGGTCGCGGAGGACGGCGTGTTGACCGTAGCGGAAGCCGAACTGCTGCGAACGGCGTGTTCGTTGCTGCACTGCCCGCTGCCCGCGCTGCTTTCCTAATCGATTGACCTTGTCGAGCCGACGCTGGAGAGTTGGCCGCATGGCGTTCTGATCGCAGTTTTGCCGACTCAGCGCCCGTGCTGCGGGCGCGGTTTTGCGATCCGTCCACTCATCGAGAGGAAACGCCATGTCTTCATCAGTTCTGCTGCTCACCGGCGCGGTCGGCGCCGGCAAGAGCGATGCTTCCTACCGCGTGTTCAGCCGCCTCTGGCGAGCGGGCACGACCGCTGCCCGACTCGACCTCGACGACCTGGGCATGTGCCATCCGACGCCGGAGGACGGTCCGGACAACCATCGGGTCAAGGCGGCTGTCATGGGCGGGGCCTGGTCGGTCTATCTCACACGTGGAGCGCGCTACCTGGTGCTTGCCGGGGGCGTGCTCACCGAAGCCGAGTTCGACCTGTACCGCAACCAGGTGCCGGACGCATCCTGGACGGTCGTCCGGCTTCGACTCGCGGACGACGTGGTCCGGCGTGCGCGCATCCTGGGCCGGGGTACGGACCTGGGCATGACCGCGCGCGAGACGACCTTCTGGATCGATGCCGGGCGTGCGGAGGAACAGGGTCTCGAAGGGCAGACCTTCTGCGACTACGTCATCGACACCGACGCGCTCGACCACGAAGCCGTCGCGGACCGGGTTCTCGCCGTCGTCGGCTGGAATCAGCTGACAGCCTGAGCTCGCGGGCGTGGTCGTGCGTCCGTACTCCGATCAGCTCCGTCTGCTGCCGGACCACGCCGCTTCAGACAAGTTGTCCGGCGACACCGTAGCCTGGATGCGTGAGCGTTCGCCGGGTCATGGGGACCGAGGTCGAGTACGGCGTCAGCCTGCCCGGCCAGCCCTCCGCGAACGCGATGCTGCTCTCCGCACAGATCGTCAACGCCTACGCCAGCGCGCTACCGGCCGGGCGCGCCCGACGCGCCAGCTGGGACTTCGAGGAGGAGTCGCCGCTGCGTGACGCCCGGGGCTTCGACCTCGGCGGCAGTGGCACCGTGGCCCAGGAGTTCATCGAGGCCGAAGAGGACACCGGGATGGCCAACGTCATCCTGCCCAACGGCGCGCGCCTGTACGTCGACCATGCGCATCCTGAGTACTCCAGCCCTGAGGTCACCAATCCGCTCGACTCCGTGCGCTGGGACAAAGCCGGCGAGCTCGTCATGCTCGAAGCGGTCCGCCGCGTCGCGACGATGCCGGGCGTCAACGCGCCGATCAACCTCTACAAGAACAACACCGACAACAAGGGAGCCAGCTATGGCGCGCACGAGAACTATCTCTGCAGCCGCGACACTCCCTTCGCAAGCCTCGTACGTCATCTCGTACCTTTCTTCGTCACGCGCCAGATCATCACGGGTGCCGGTCGAGTCGGTCGCGGTCAGGACGGACGTACGCCTGGTTTCCAGATCAGCCAGCGCGCGGACTTCTTCGAGGTCGAGGTCGGCCTCGAGACCACGCTGAAGCGGCCTATCGTCAACACCCGCGACGAACCGCACGCTGACGCCGACCGCTACCGCCGCCTGCACGTGATCATCGGCGATGCAAACCTTGCCGAGATCTCTACATACCTGAAGGTCGGCACCACCGCGCTGGTGCTCGCGATGATCGAGGCGAACTTCCTCGCCGACGAGCTCACCATCGCCCAGCCGGTACGCGAACTGCACTCGATCAGCCACGACCCGTCCCTGAAGCACACCGTGCAACTCACCGACGGACGCACCATCACCGCGCTCGACCTGCAGGGTGAGTACCTCGACCGCGCCAAGAAGTTCGTCGACGACCGCCAGGGTGACGACGCCGACGAGCAGACACGTGACGTGCTCGCCCGCTGGGAGTCGGTGCTCAGCCGACTGGCGAGCGATCCGATGCAGCTGGCCGGCGAGCTGGACTGGATCGCCAAGCTGCGCTTGCTCAACGGATACCGCGAGCGCGACGCGCTCGACTGGGATTCGCCGCGGTTGCAGCTGGTCGACCTGCAGTACTCCGACATTCGTCCCGAGAAGGGCCTCTACCACCGCCTCGTCCAGCGCGGGTCGATCACGACCCTGCTCGAACCCGGAGCCGCGGAGCGGGCTGTAGATTCCCCGCCCGAGGACACCCGGGCGTTCTTCCGCGGCGAGTGCCTGCGCCGCTACGGCACCGCCGTCGCGGCCGCGAGCTGGGACTCGGTGATCTTCGACGTCGGACGCGAGTCGCTCGTGCGGGTGCCGATGCTCGAGCCGCTGCGTGGCACGAAGGGCCACGTGGCCGAGTTGCTCGACAACAGTCCTACCGCGCAGGCGCTCATCGACGCGCTGGTTGGGCCTCGCTGACCTCGTCGTCCGCACGGTAGTGCGCCACGGCGGGCATCCCGATGCCGATCGCCGTCGCGCCGATCACGGCCATCACGCCACCGACACCCGCGCTGGCCGCGGGTGAGAACGCCGAGGCCACCAGTCCGGCGCGGAAGTTGCCCAGCTGCGGGACGTTCGCGCCGACCATCATCTCGACCGCGTTGACCCTGCCGCGGTAGCTGTCCGGAGTGGCCACCTGGACGATCGTCGTCCGCAGCACGACGCTGATGACGTCCGCGATCCCGGCGAGGACGAGGAACGCCATCGTCGCCCAGAGCGTGTGGACGAGTGCGAATCCGGTCAGTGCGGCGCCCCAGGCGGCGCCGGCGACGAGAACGCCGAGGCCTTGCCGCTGCACCCGCCCGAGCGGGCCGGAAAACACCGTCCCCACCACACCGCCGATCGCCAGCCCGGCACCGAGCAGGCCCAGGGTTCGCGGCGAACCGTGGAACCGCTCGGCATTCAGGGCCGGGAACAGCGCAACCGGCATGGCGAACACGGTGGCGCTGACATCGGCCAGCAGCACCCCGGTGAGCACCCGGCTGCGGGTCACGAACCGCAGCCCTGCAACGGCTGCTGCCAACCCGGGACGTGCGGTAGCGCCCTCCGGCGGCATCGCGGGCAGTCGTGCCACGCCGTACAGAGCAGCGAGGAACGTGGCCGCATCGACGACGTAGCAGACCTTCACACCGCCGAGCGGGATGACGAGCCCGGCCAGTAACGGACCGCCGAGCATCGCGGTGTGCATCGTCATCATCGACAGCGCAGCCGCTGCCGGGATCTGGTCTTTCGGCAGGAGCCGCGGCATGAATGTGCGCCGCGCCGGACCGTTCACCGAACCCAACGTCGATTGCACCGCAACCAGCCCGTACAGCACCCAGACGTGCGTGTTGCCCAGGTACGCCTGCACCGCGAACAGCGCCGACGCGCCGGTCAGTGCAGACGTGGTCACGAGAACGAGCCGTCGCCGGTCGACTGCGTCGATCAACGACCCGGCGAACGGACCGGCGATCAGCGCGGGCAGCGCGACGGCGAGTCCGACCCCGCCGACCGCGGCGGACGATCCGGTGATCACGTACACCTGCAGCGCAACGGCGAAGGTCGCCATGGTCGAGCCGATCCCGGACAGCGCGGTGCCGATCGTCAACCGGCGGTAGTCGGGCGATACCCGCAACGGGGTGAGGTCGGCGAGCAGCCGCCGCTCAGCCACGGCGGTCGCCGGTGATGACCGCGCGATGTTCGGGATCGAGGTGAGCCATGCCGGCCGCGGCGTCGGCGATGCGGTCGCGGAATGAGCGCCGTTCGAGTGCGGCTTCCATCTCGGTGAGCACCTGGCTCAAGGACGCGGTCAGCTCCGCGTTCAGCGCCTCGAACGCGGCATCGGTGGCCTCCCACTCGGCGTCGAGGGTGGGTTTGAGCGAGCGGGCGAGGTCGGTCAGGTGCACGAGACGCTCGCGCGCGTCCGTCCCCGCGACGAGTTGCACCAGACCGCGCTTGCGCATCTCGGCAATGCGCTGGCTCGCCGCCGAGTGGCTGATGCCGAGCCTGCCTGCGAGATCGCGGATGGTCACCGGCCCCGTTTCGGCGATCGAACGGACCACTGCCGAGAACACCGTGCGGTAATCGGTGACGCCGAGGTCGGCGAGGGTGCGGGCGACGTCGGCGTCCATGCGGTCGAGGACGGCCCGCACGCGGGCAGCCAGGGGAGTGTCAGCCACGTCCGAACTGTAACAGCGCTAATACATAAGCGCTAACATATCTATGAGTGGCGCGTACTGCCCGTGAGTGGCGCGAAATTTCGCGCCACTCACGAGGGAAATGCGCCACTCATCGCACAAACCAGGGGGCGGCAGGCAGGGCGCAGTCGGGTCAGAAGGCGTCGGCGGCGCGGCGCTTGCCGAGCAGCAGTCCGATCGTGAGCTCGAGACGGTTCGCGACGTCGGTGGCCGAGGCGCGGCGGGTGACCCACGCGACCAGGTTCGACAGCCACACGTCGGAGATGACGCGCGCGATCGCCAACTGCTCCTCGGTCGGTTCGCTGTTGTTGCTCATTGCCCGCGCGAACATGCCGTCCATCAGCCGGCCCACCGCGTCGACCTCGGCTGCCGCCGAGGCATCGGCGAACATGAACGCCCGGGTCATCGCCTCGGTCAGCTGCGGGTCGCGCTGCATGGCCTTGGTGATGCCACCGAGCATCAGCATGATCCGGTCGTACGGCGTGTCCCCACGCAGGATCGCGCGGTCGATCTTGTCCTGGGTGCGCTCGAATTCGCGGGCCAACGCCGACACGAGCAGGTGGATCTTGGACGGGAAGTAGCGGTAGAGCGTGCCCAGAGCGACATCCGCGCGGTCCGCCACGGCGCGCATCTGGACTGCTTCGTAGCCGCCCTTGGAGGCCAGGGCGAGGGTGGCGTCGAGGATCCGTCGGCGCCGATCGCGCTGTGCGGTCGACCCCTGCTCGTCCGAGGAAGCACCATTGGTGCGGGTTCGTGCCGGGCTGGTCATTCGTCCAGGCTAGCAGCGGAAACGTTTGAGGCCGCTGGACAACGTGTTCCAGTTTTGTGTCGCACGAGCGCGCTACGCCCAATGACTTGACGGCACGCACTCTCATGAGCGTGAATAGAACACGTTCTAGTACTGATGCACGAGGGGGTCACGTGCCGATCGCGACGACCGACCAGCAGCGGGCCGTGGCCGACGCGGTGCGCGCCTGGGCCAAGCAGGCCGAGCCGATCCGCGTCGTGCGCGCGATGGAGCACGACCCGTCCGCGTGGGAGCAGCTCTGGCCCGCAGTAGTCGATCTCGGCATCGGCGAGGTCGTCACTGCCGGCGGCACGCTGACCGATCTCGCCGTGCTCGTCGAGGCGCTCGCCTACGCGCTGACGCCCGGGCCGGTGCTCGGCACGGCGGTCGCCGGCGCGACGCTGCGCCGCGATCCCGGCCCGGTCGCGCTCGGCTTCGACGTGGACGCTCCGGTGCTGGCCGCCGGGCCGGACGCCCCGCTGCTCGCCCCCGACGCCGACGGCACCTGGCAGTTGCACGGCCCCGATGCGGTGAAGTTCGTGGATCTCGATGCGACCGACCTCTCCCGCCCGGTCGCCGAGACCCACGTGACGGGCAGCGGTTCGACTGTCGCCGACGCGAACGACGTCGTGCCGGCCCTGATGGCCGCGGAGGCGTCCGGAGTCGCCGCCTGGTGCCTCGACACCGCCGTCGGTCATGCGAAGGTGCGCGAGCAGTTCGGGGCGCCGATCGGCAGCTTCCAGGCCGTCAAGCACCTGTGCGCCGAGATGCTGTGCCGCTCGGAGTCGTCCACCGCCGTCGCCTGGGACGCAGCCGAAGCCGAGCCCGGGCAGCGCCCGCTCGCCGCCGCGGTCGCCGCCACCGTGGCCTTGGACGCCGCCGTGGCCAACGCACAGGACTGCATCCAGGTGTTGGGTGGGATCGGGTTCACCTGGGAGCACGACGCGCACCTCTACCTGCGGCGTGCGCTCGCCCTGCGCGCCTTCGCCGGCGGCACGTCGCGCTGGCGGCACCGGGCAGCCGAACTGACCCGGCACGGCGCCCGGCGCGCGCTGCACGTCGACCTCGGCAAGCACGAGGCGAAGCGGCCGGCCGTGCGCGAGCAGGTCGGAGCCATTGCCGCACGTCCCGTCGGCGAACAGCGCCGAGCGCTGGCCGAGGCGGGCTATCTCGCCCCGCACTGGCCGCGACCGTACGGGCTCGACGCCACGCCGGTCGAGCAGCTGCTCATCGATGAGGAACTCGCGCGGGCCGGGCTGGCGCCCGCCGACCTCGTCATCGCCGGCTGGGCGATCCCCACCATCCTCAGCCACGGCAGTCCCGGGCAGATCCAGCGGTTCGCCGCGCCCACCCTGCGCGGCGAACTCACCTGGTGCCAGCTCTTCAGCGAGCCCGGCGCGGGCTCGGACCTCGCCTCGTTGCGCACGCGCGCCGAGCGGGTGGACGGCGGCTGGTCGCTCACCGGCCAGAAGGTCTGGACGTCACTGGCACATCGCGCCGACTGGGCGATCTGCCTGGCCCGCACCAACCCCGACACGCCCAAGCACAAAGGCATCACCTACTTCCTCGTCGACATGCGCGCGCCGGGGCTCGACATCCGACCGCTGCGCGAGATCACCGGCGAGTCGATGTTCAACGAGGTGTTTCTGGACGGTGTGTTCGTGCCGGACGAGCTGGTGGTGGGCGCGGTCGACGGCGGCTGGCCACTGGCCCGCGCGACGCTGGCGAACGAGCGGGTGGCGATGGGGCAGGGCTCGAGCCTCGGCGACGACGTCGAACGGTTACTCGCCGCCGCGGGTCCGGACGCCGACCTCGACGAACTCGGCGCGGTGGTCGCCGGCGGCCTGGCCTGCTCGCTGCTCGACCTGCGCGCCACTATCCAGCAGCTGGACGGACGCGATCCCGGCGCCGCGTCGAGCGTGCGCAAGCTCGTCGGGGTGCGACATCGGCAACGAGTGGCAGAAGTCGGACTCACGCTGCTCGGTGCGCAGGGTCTCGCCGCCGGCCGGGAGCTGCACGACTATCTGCTCAGCCGATGCCTTTCGATCGCGGGCGGCACCACGCAGGTGCTGCTCACGGTAGCCGCGGAGCGCATTCTCGGTCTGCCGCGTTCGTAGCGCGGGCCCACTCCAGGAACCGCTCCGCCCCGCGCACGACGTGCGCGGCCCGGATCGACGAGAAGATGTCGTACGCGTGCTGGGCACCGCGAAGTTCCGCATAGGCGACCGGCGCTTTGGCCACCTCGCGCAGTGCCGACACGAAGGCCCGGGCGTCCGCGATCGGCACGAGCGTGTCGTTCGTGCCGTGCAGGACGAAGAACGGCGGGGCGTCGGCGTGCACCCGGAACAGGGGTGACGCGGCGTGGTAGTCGTCGGGGTACCGGGCGTCCGAAGCCATCACCCAGCGCCGCACCAGCGAACGCAACCGCACCTTGGACGCTCTGGTGCCGCTCTCGTCGGTGAAGTCGTACACCCCGTAGTTCGGCACGCACGCCTGCAGTCTCGTGTCGACCTCCTCGAAGCCGGGTTGGAACGCCGGGTCGTTCGCCGTCAACGCGGCAAGCGCCGCGAGGTGCCCGCCCGCCGAGCCACCGGTCACCGCGATGAACGACGTGTCGGCGCCGTGCTCGTCGGCGTGCTCGCGGATCCAGGCGATCGCCCGCTTCACCGCGACGATGTGCTGCGGCCACCGCGCCTTGGGGGAGAGCGGATAATTGATCGCCACGCAGGTCCAGCCGAGGGCGGCCATCCGCATCATCAACGGAATGCCCTGCTGCTCCTTCTCGCCGATCACCCAGCCGCCGCCGTGGATCTGCAGAAGCACCGGCGAGGGACCGTTCGCGTCACGGTGCCGGTACACGTCCAGCTCGAACCGGCGCCCGCCGTCGGAGTAGGGCAGCTTGCGGCTGGCGACGACGTCCACATGCCCCATCCGGAACGGATTCAACAGCGAACGCCACGGCGTGGCGAGGTCAGGAACGCACGGCAGATGCTCGTGGTAGTCGCCGATGGCTTCGTGCAGCGCGTCCTCGATCTCGCGACGGGCGCCCTGGCTGCGCCGGATCAGCTCGGCGTAACCGGCCGCCGTCACCGCATTGACCATGAGCGAGCCGGTCTCCGCGCGTACCCCGCGGCGGGCGATCCGCCAGCCGGCGTCAACCGCCGTCGCGGCGAGCAGGTGCGGTGCGAGTTCGCCCGTCAGCCAGCCGGCGAACATCGCCGGGAAGGACGCGAACGTGCCTGGTACGGGACGGACGGCGTTGGCGACGAGCGCGGCGTTGGCAAGGTGTCTAGGCGCCAGAAATTCGCCAGCGTGCACGCCATCACTCCCGGTCGCGATGATTTAGAACGGGTTCTACTCTACGGACCATGGACCGGCTCAGCGGTCTCGACGCCAGCTTCCTGTACTTCGAGACACCCGCGCACCTCATGCACGTGTGCGGGTTGATCGTGCTCGATCCGTCGACCATGCCAGACGGGTACGACTTCGAGCGGGTACGCGAGGCGCTGCGCACCCGGCTCGAGGTCACCCCGGCGTTCCGTCGCAAGCTGCACAGTCCGGTGCTGAACCTCGAACACCCGGTGTGGGTCGACGACGAAGACTTCGACATCGAGCACCACGTGCGCCGCGCTGCCGTGCCCGCACCGGGCGGCCGACGCGAACTCGCCGACGTGTGCGCCGACATCGCCGGCCAGCCGCTGGATCGCAGCCGGCCGCTGTGGGAGATGTGGATCATCGAGGGTTATCGCGACGTCGGCGGCCCGCGGCCGGCCGTGATGACCAAGATGCATCACGCCACCGTCGACGGGGTCAGCGGCGCCAGCCTCGTCTCCGAACTGTGCAGCCTCGAACCGGATGCCCCGCCCTTCGGTGCGCAGCAGGAACCAACGCCCATCCCGGCGCGACCGCGCGATCGCGACATCGTGATCGGCGGCCTGTTCGGAGTCGTGCGGCGTCCGCTGCACCTGGCCAACGTGTTGCCACACACGCTGACCGCGGTGCCGAACTGGATCGGGCGCGCCCGCCGCGGGCTCGCGATGCCGGCACCGTTCACCGCGCCCCGCACGTCGTTCAACGGCACGATCACCGGGCACCGCAGCATCGCGTTCTCCCGGCTCGATCTCGACGAGGTCAAGGAGATCAAGAACGCCTTCGGGACGACCGTGAACGACGTCGTGCTCGCGATGTGTTCCGGCGCGCTGCGCCGCTACCTCGACGACAACAGCGAGTTGCCGGACGAGTCGCTCATCGCGATGGTGCCGGTGTCGGTGCACGGCAAGTCGAAACGGGCCGGCACCAACAAGGTGTCCGGCATGTTCGCCCGCCTGTCGTCGGACATCAGAGACCCGGTGCGGCGGCTGCGCGCGATCGCCGCTGCCAACCGCGTCGCCAAGGACCACCACCAGACGTTGAGCGCGTCCCTGCTGCAGGACTGGGCGCAGTTCGCAGCACCGAACACCTTCGGGCTGGCGGTGCGGTTGTATTCGAAGCTGCGGCTTGCCGACGTCCACCCGGTGGTGCACAACCTCGTCATCTCGAACGTTCCGGGGCCGCCGCTGCCGATCTATTTGCTCGGCGGGCGCATCGTCGGCTTCTACCCGTTCGGCCCGGTGTTCCACGGCGCGGGCCTGAACGTGACGGTGCTGTCGAACGACGGGCACGTGGACGTCGGCCTGATCGCGGCCCGGGAATTGGTACCGGATCTGTGGTCGCTCGCCGACGACCTGCCGCTCGCGCTCGGCGAACTGCTCAGCGCGGCCCGGGCGCAGTCGAACGGAGCGTCACCGAAGCGCAGGCAGCCAACAATGCAGGGGTGAACTTCGCCGCGTCGAGCACGACCGCGGCGTGCCCCGCGTCGATCTCGAAGGCGGTGGCGTGCTTGAGGGTGCGCACGAGCGCGCGCTGTTGCGCGATCGGCACGGCGTGGTCGCGGCGGGTGATCACCACCCCGGTCGGGGCGGTGACTCGTCGGGCCCAGCGCGACGAGTCGAATTGGGCGAGCACCGCGGTGGCGCCCGCGATCTCAGCCGGGCTCGTGGAACGGAACTGGGCGAGCGCCCACCGGTTCGGGTCGGCCCGCCCGTCCGGTGGCGGCCCGAACGGACCTCCGCGCAATCGCCGCTCGGCCATCGCCCGGACCCGTAACGCCAGCACCCGCAGAGCGAGTGGGTCGGCGCGGCCGTGCCCGAAGCGCATCGTCGAGGCCCCGAGCACCATGCCCGCCACGCGGCCCGGGTGCCGGATCGCGACCACTTGCGCGACCAGGGAGCCCATCGAGTAGCCGACCGCCACGAAACGGCCGATGCCGAGCGCGTCGGCGAGCGCCACCGCGTCGTCGGCGCAGTCCTCGAGGCGGAAGTGGGGCGAGCGGATGCCCCGGCCGTGCCACCGCTGGTCGAGCGTGAGCACGCGGTAGCGAGCGGCCAGCGCCGGCAGCGACGGGTACCAGGTCAACAGCCCGGTGCACCCCAGCGCGTGCAGCAGGATCAGAGGCGGAACATCCTCACGGCCGCGCGGTGCCCCGGTGTCGACGACGAAGGTGTGGCCGCGGCCGGGGAGGTCGACGATCCGGCCGTCGGGAAGATCCGGGACCGGCGGCACCTGCACGAGACGGCCGGTGAGACCCCAGCCCAGGTCCGCGAGCCGGCTCATCGATCCGCCTTGCCTCGTCGGCCCATGTCCCCGATACTAGAACACGTTCTAGTCGCAATCCTGGAGGTGCCGCGCGTGGATTTCACGCCAGACGAGACCGCGCGCGAGGTCGCGGGCCTCGCGTCCGCGGTGCTCGAAAGCGGCGCCGAGTCGGCACGAGTGCAACAGGCGCTCGCCGGAACGTCCGGGTTCGACGAGACGATGTGGAAGGCAATGGCCCAGGCCGGGCTCCTCGGGCTCGCACTCCCGCCCGACGCCGGGGGAGACGGCCTGGGCGCCGTCGAGGTGGCCGGCGTGTTGACCGCGGTGGGGCGGCAGACGTTGCCGCTGCCGGCGCTGGCGACGCTCGCGCTCGGTGTGCTCCCACTGGTCCGGCTGGGCGGCACCCGGCATCTGGCCGGGGTCGCCGACGGCGCCGTGCTCACCGCTGCGCTGGCAACGATGACGCTCGTGAACGGATCGGTCACCGGCCGGGCGCGCAACGTGCCCTATGCCGCCCAGGCGCAACGGATGCTCGTCGCCACCGAAGCCGGCGTCGCCGTGCTCGACCCGGGGACGGACGGCGTCGAGCTGGATCGGACGACGACCTCGACCGGCGCGCCGGGGTACACGGTCACGTGTACCCGCGTAGCGCCGCTGGACCTGTTGCCCGGATCGATTTCCGATCTCGAAATCTGTGCACTCGCGGGAGCCGCCGCGGTCGCCGACGGCGTCGTTGCCGGCGCGCTCGAACTCACTACGGCGCATGTGCGCAGCCGCGAGCAGTTCGGCCGTCCGCTGGCGACCTTCCAGGCGGTCGCGCAACAGCTTGCCGACGTCTACATCGTTGCGCGCACCATGCATCTGGCCGCGACGACGGTGAACTGGCAATTGACCCGGGACCGCCCGTCCGCTACCGATTTCGAGATCGCCGGGTACTGGCTGGCCGCGGAGGTGCCGCCGGCACTACAGACCTGCCATCACCTGCACGGCGGTCTGGGCGTGGACATCACCTACCCGCTGCACCGGTACTCCGCGCACGCGAAGGACCTCGCTCGCTTGGTGGGCGGCGCGGAACGCCGGCTCGATCGGATCGCGTCGTGCACATCGCGCTGAGTGCGGAGCAGGCCGAGCTGCAGGCCGAACTGCGCGACTACTTCGCCACCCTCGTGTCGCCGGACGAGGCGCGCGAACTGCTCGTGACCCGGCACGGCGCGACGTACCGGGAGGTCGTGAAGCGGATGGGCAACGACGGCCGGCTCGGGGTCGGCTGGCCGCAATCGTTCGGCGGCCGGGGCTTCGGTCAGGTCGAGCAGATGATCTTCGTCAACGAAGCGTCGCGCCGTGATGTGCCGCTGCCGTATGTGACGCTCCAGACAGTCGGACCGGTGCTGCAGCAGTACGGCACGCAGGAACAGAAGGACTTCTTCCTGCAACGAATCCTCGCCGGTGCGGTGCACTTCGCGATCGGCTACACGGAACCGTCCGCGGGCACCGACCTCGCGAACCTGCGCACGACCGCCGTGCGTGACGGCGACTACTACGTCGTCGACGGGCAGAAGGTGTTCACCACCGGCGGCCACGACGCCGACTACATCTGGCTCGCGGTCCGTACCGATCCGGACGCGCCCAAGCACAAGGGCATCTCGATCCTGATCGTCGACACGTCCGATCCGGGGTTCTCGTGGACGCCGACGATCACCGCCGACGGCGCGCACCACGTCAACACCACGTACTACTCGGACGTGCG
>DASXJR010000067.1:0-11279 GCA_036497285.1 Jatrophihabitans sp. | reverse complement strand
GGAGCTGGTTTGACGAAGTTCTTGGTGAGGCGGCTGGTGAACTACGTCATCCTCGTGTTCATCGCCACCTCGATGGCTTACATCCTCGCCGCTGTCAGCCTCAACCCGAAGTCGAATTACGAGGGCCGCAACCCGAGGCCGCCAGAGTCGGTCATCAATACGAAGCTCGACTCGCTCAACCTGAACCCGGCCACCCCGGTGATCGTCCGGTACGGGCACTGGCTTGACGACTTGGCGCACGGCAGCCTCGGTTACGAGGTGCACGGCGACTCGGTGAACGCGGACGTCGGCAGACGGTTGTGGGTCAGCGGCCAGCTGCTGCTGATCGGTACGATCGTCGGCGGGATCGCGGGCGTGGCGGTGGGCGCGTGGTCGGCGGTACGACAGTACAAATTCGTCGATCAGTTCTTCACCGTGACGTCGTTCGTGATCCTGTCAATCCCGGTGTTCGTGCTCGCGATCCTCCTACAGATATTGGCCGTCCAGATAAACAAGTGGGCGGGCCATACGCTCATCCAGTACTCGGGCCAGTTCGACCCCGCCCTCAACGGTGGCACGTGGGACCACCTGCTGAACCGCCTGAACCACCTGATCCTGCCGACGATCGTTCTGGTCCTCGGCGGTGCCGCCTTCCTGTCGCGCTACCAGCGCAGCGCGATGCTCGACGTGCTCGCCAGCGACTACGTGCGCACCGCGCGGGCGAAGGGCCTGCGTCGGCGCACGGCGTTGACCAAGCACGCGCTGCGCACGGCACTCATCCCGGCCGTCACGATCTTCATCTACACCTTCGCACTCATCTTCGTCGGCGCGACGTTCACCGAGATCATCTTCGGCTGGCACGGCATGGGCGAACTGTTCGTGACCTCGATCCAGGGCAACGACACAAATGCAGTCGCGGCAGTGACGCTCTTCGTCGCCGTCGCGGTGCTGCTCGCGTCGTTCATGCAGGACTTCCTCGTTGCAATGCTCGACCCGCGAGTGCGGAGCTGACCGATGACCTCACCCACTGAGTCACTGCTCCCCGCCGGGCACTCGCCCGAGGGCCAGTCCGAGCACGGTGCTGTGCTCGACGAGACCGCGATCGCCTCGCGCGGCAAGCTGGTTCTGCGCCGCTTCTTCCGTCAGAAGCAGGGCGTGTTCGGCCTCATCGTGCTGATTCTGCTGATCGCGCTGGCGTTTGTCGGGCCCCACTTCACGAAGTGGAGCTACACCGACCACGACTTCGAGAACTTCCTGACCGGTCCCAGTGGCACGCACTGGTTCGGCACCGATCAGACCGGACTCGACCTGTATGCAGCCACCATGCGCGGTGCACAGAAGTCGATCCTCATCGGCTTGTTCGTAGCCCTCTGCGCCACTGGGATCGCGGCCGTCGTCGGAGCGGCGGCCGGCTATTTCGGCGGCTGGACCGACCGAGTTCTGATGTGGATCGTCGACCTGCTGCTCGTCGTTCCGGCGTTCCTGATCATCGCGATCGTATCGACACACTTCGCCAACAACTTTTTCCTCTTCGTCCTGTTGCTCGGCGCGTTCCTGTGGCAGATCACGGCGAGAATCGTGCGTGGTCAGACGCTGGCGTTGAAGGAACGCGAGTACGTGCTCGCGGCTCGCTACATGGGCGTGAAACAGTGGAAGATCATCTTCACCCACATCCTGCCGAACCTGTCGTCACTGCTGATCATCGACGCGACCATCAACGTCAGCACCGCGATCGTCACCGAGGCAGGTCTGTCCTTCTTCGGCTTCGGTGTGCAGCCGCCGGACGTTTCACTGGGCACGTTGCTCAGCGACGGCCAGAACGCTGCATTCACCTATCCCTGGCTGTTCCTGTTCCCAGCCGGGTACCTCGTCCTGCTCGTCCTGGCGGTGAACCTCGTCGGTGACGGGCTGCGGGACGCTCTGGATCCATCCGCCGGGAAGGCACAGTGACAACCGAGTACGCCGAATTTCTGACCAGTCCTAAGACCGATGCGGACAGCGTCCTCACCGTCGAGGACCTGTCGGTCACGTTCCCGAGCAGCGGCAGCGCCGATGTCAGGGCCGTGCGCGGCCTCAGCTTCTCCGTCCGCCGCGGCGAGGTGCTCGCGATCGTGGGCGAATCGGGCTCCGGCAAGTCCGTGACATCGCTCGCGATGATGGGCCTGCTGCCATCGAACGCGCGGGTCGGCGGGTCGGTGCGCCTCGGTGACCGCGAACTGCTCGGTCTCGATGACCGCGCGATGTCGAACATCCGCGGCAAGCAGATGTCGATGATCTTCCAGGAGCCGCTGTCGGCGCTGACGCCGGTCTATACGGTCGGCCAGCAGGTCTCCGAGGCACTGCTGATCCACACCGACATGACCAAGAAGCAGGCGGCGGCCCGCGCGGTCGAACTGCTCGACCTGGTGGGCATTCCGAACGCGAAGGATCGCGCCAACGCGTTCCCGCACGAGTTCTCCGGTGGCATGCGGCAGCGCGTCATGATCGCGATGGCGATCGCGAACGACCCTGACGTGATCATCGCCGACGAGCCGACGACCGCCCTGGACGTCACGATCCAGGCACAGATCCTCGATGTTCTCGAGACTGCCCGTCGCGAGACCGGCGCTGCGATCATCATGATCACGCACGACCTCGGTGTGGTCGCCGGCATCGCCGACCGCGTGATGGTCATGTACGCCGGCCGTCCCGTCGAGATCGGCACCACCGACGAGCTCTATTACAAGCCGCGGATGCCGTACACGATGGGGCTGCTCGGATCCATCCCGCGCATCGACGAACACGGCGGTTCGTCCCTCACGCCGATCGAGGGGAACCCGCCGTCGCTGGCGGCGCTGCCACCCGGTTGCCCGTTCGTGCCGCGCTGCCCGCTCGCGATCGACATCTGTCGCGAGACCGAACCCGATCTCGAGTCGATCAGCATCCCGGGACACTTGGCGGCGTGCCATCGCAAGGAGACGATCGAGACGGAGCACCTGGCCGTCAACGACGTCTTCCCGGCGCCCGAGATCGACGAGGCCCAGGTTGCGCGACTGCCTCGCGAGCAGCGCAAGCCGGTGCTGCAACTGGACCGTCTCAAGCGGTTCTACCCGCTGCTGAAGGGTGCCGTGTTCAAGCGTCAGGTCGGCACCGTGCACGCGGTCGACGGGATCGACCTCGAGATCCGCGAGGGCGAAACCCTCGGTCTGGTCGGCGAATCCGGCTGCGGCAAGACGACGACGCTGCTGCAGATCCTCGAACTGAACGCGCCGCAGTCCGGCTCGGTGAAGATCAACGGACGGGACACCCGCGAGGTGTCCCCTGGTGAGCGCCGGGCGATCCGACGTGACCTGCAGGTCGTGTTCCAGGACCCGCTGGCCGCGCTCGACCCGCGCCTGCCGATCAGTGACGTGCTTGCCGAACCGATGCGCACGCACGGCATGAACCGCAAGGAGATCGAGAAGCGCACCAACGAGTTGCTCAAACTCGTCGGCCTCGACCCGGCGATGAGTTCGCGCTTCCCGACGGAGTTCTCGGGGGGCCAGCGTCAGCGCATCGGTATCGCACGGGCGCTGGCGCTGACGCCCAAGGTTCTGGTGCTCGACGAACCGGTGTCGGCGCTCGACGTGTCGATCCGCGCCGGCGTGATCAACCTGCTCCTCGAGCTTCGCGCCGAGCTGTCGTTGTCCTACCTGTTCGTGGCGCACGACCTGTCAGTCGTGCGCGTGATCGCCGATCGCGTGGCGGTGATGTACCTCGGTCGCATCGTCGAGATCGGCGACGTCGACTCGGTCTACGACCGTCCGTCCCACCCGTACACGCAGGCCCTGCTGTCGGCGATCCCGGTGCCCGACCCGATCAAGGAACGGCAGCGGCAGCGGTTGCTGCTCAAGGGCGATCTGCCCAGTCCGGCCGATCCGCCGTCCGGATGCCGGTTCCGCACCCGGTGCTTCAAGTACGAGGCACTCGGCGCGAGCGACCGTGCGCGTTGCGAAAACGAAGATCCCGGACTCTATGAGCAAGGAGATGATCACAAAGCGGCGTGCCACTTTGCCGAGCCGCTTTCGGTCGTGTAATCACGATCCGTCGCATCGTCCAGCCGCGAGCTGGTGCAGTACGGAAACACCACCCACAGGAGGAGAAGTGAAGGTATCCATCCGCAGCGCGGCGGTCGCGACCGCTGCGCTCATGGTCACGCTCGGCGTGGCCGCATGTAGCGGTTCGTCTGGTGGTGGAACTACCACGAACACCGGTGCGAACACCGGAGGTGCTAGCGCTCCGGCGACGCCGACCTCGGCGCCTTCGACCGGCTCGGGCGGCAACACGACCGGTCTCGTCGAGCAGGACATCAACCCGCAGCCGGTGTCGGCGCTCAAGCAGGGCGGCACTCTGGTGTGGGGTCTCGACCAGTACTCCACTCAGTGGAACTACAACCAGATCGACGGACCGGAATCGTCGACGGCCAACGTGATCAACGCGCTGATGCCCGACACATTCCTTTCGGACGCCAAGGCCAACCTGACGCCCGACCCCAACTACCTCGTGTCGGCGCAGCAGACCTCGACCAGCCCGCAGACGATCGAGTACAAGCTCAACCCGAAGGCCAAGTGGTCTGACGGCACGCCTATCACCGAGGCCGACTGGGCCGCGGAGTGGAAGGCGCTGAACGGCAAGACGAAGGCCTACCAGGTGGCCAGCACGACCGGTTACGACCAGATCGCCAGCGTCACGCAGGGCTCGAACAAGTTCGACGTGATCGTCAAGTTCGCCAAGCCTTACGTCGACTGGAAGGGCCTGTTCGCCCCGCTGTACCCGGCGGCGTACAACAACGACCCGACCAAGTTCAACAAGGGTTACCTGAACGCCATCCCCGTGACCGCGGGTCCGTTCGGCAAGCCGCAGTTCGACAAGTCGGCGCAGACCGTCACGGTGACGCCGAACGCCGACTGGTGGGGTCCGAAGCCGCTGCTCGACAAGATCGTCTTCAAGGCGGAGGAGTCCACGGCAGCCAACCAGGCCTACGTCAACGGCGAGATCGACTACGACTTCGACGTCGCCGTCGACCCGACCGACTACAAGCAGATCAAGTCCGCCAGCGGCGGCCACGTGACGCTTGCGGCCGGCCCGGACTACCGCCAGTTCACGATGAACGGCACGCACGGCTTCATGACGGACCAAAAGGTGCGCCAGGCCATCGCCATCGGCACCGACCGCACCGCGCTGATCAAGTCGGACCTCACGGGCATCCCGTGGCCGGCGATCCCGCTGAACAACCACTTCTTCATGAACAGCCAGAACCACTACCAGGACAACGCCGGCAACGTCGGCACCTACTCCGTCGATACGGCGAAGCAGATGCTGACCTCCGACGGGTTCTCGGACAACGGCGGCTACATGACCAAGGGCGGGAAGACCCTCGAGGTCAACTTCACGATCCCGTCGGGTATCCAGTCCAGCAAGAACGAGGGCGAACTGTTCCAGGCGATGATGAAGGTCATCGGGGTCAAGGTCGACATCAAGACGGTGCCGAGCAACGACTTCTTCGACAAGTACATCATCCCGGGTAACTTCGACGTCTCGCCGTTCTCGTGGCTCGGTACGCCGTTCCCGATCTCGAGCAGCCTTTCGATCTACGAGTCCCCGAAGGCCGGCGGTGGTCAGAACTTCACTGGTCTCGCGAACCCGCAGGTCGACAGCCTGCTGAAGTCGGCCGTCTCCGAGACGGACCCGAACAAGGCCGTCGCGCAGGTCCAGTCGGCGGACAAGCTGCTCTACCAGGAGGTGCACACCTTCACGCTGTTCCAGCGCCCGCAGATGTGTGGCGTCAAGAACGGCCTGGCCAACCTTGGCTCGTTCGGTTTCGCGACCATCGATTACACCAAGATCGGCTACACGAAGTAATCGCACTGCGCATTGCAGCGGAGCCCGGTCGGATCGGCCGGGCTCCGTCGCATGTGCGGTGCGACCGGTTTTGGCGGCGTGCCGTCAAATAGCAGGTCACGCCGCCAAAAGTTGTGCCGGGCGGTGCGCGGGTGCTTGCGGCGGCGGCGCATTGTGCACGCCGGTATGACCGAAGCCGGTTTCGTCATCCACACAGGGCTGGTCGTCCACAGATGGGTGGCCGAGCCGGCACGAGCCGGCCGCCGGCGGGTTGGCTAGCCGGCATGAATCTCTTCAAGCGCATGGCCCGGCGGCTTCGGCTGGCCGTCGACGCCGGCATGTCAACGGCCGAGTACGCAGTGGGCACAGTCGCGGCGGTCGCGTTCGCGGTCGTTCTGTACAAGATCGTGCGTAGCGACGCGGTGTCCTCGGCGCTCAGCTCGATCGTGCGCTCCGCGCTACATGCGCTCTGATCAGGAAACCTGATGATGTGGCGCAACCGCGACGACAGTGGCATGGTGACGGCCGAACTTGCTGCGTGCCTGCCGGTGCTGATCGTGCTGCTTGCGGTGGCACTCAGTGCGGTGTCGGTCGCGTCGGCGCGGTTGCGTGCGCAGGATGTCGCTCGCGAGGCTGCGCGGGCGGCGGCGAGAGCAGTGCCCGGCGTCGGGGGCAGCGTGTCGGGTGCCGCGGTCGGGGCGCCTCCCGGAGTGCGCCTGGCCGTCACGGAATCAGGCGGGACGGTGCGGGTGGCCGCGACGTTGCAGGCGCACTTGCTCGTGCCGTTCCTGCCGGCCGTGACGGTCACCGAGCAGGCAGTCGCCGCCCGGGAACCACCGTGAGCAAAGATCGCGGCGCGGCGGCGGTGTGGGTGCTGGGCTGTGGTGCGGTCGTGTTGGCGGTCGGGATGTTCGTGATGGTGCGCGCGCTAGCGGTGCTGGCCCGCCACCGCGCCGAGGCCGCCGCGGACTTTGCCGCGCTCGCCGCGGCCGGGCGGATCGGGGTAGGCGGCGATCCGTGCGCAGCGGCCGGCGAGGTCGCGACAGCCAACGGTGGCCGGGTGAATTCGTGCGCGGTGTCGCTCGATCCGGGTGGGCGCAGCGGGACGGTTCGCGTCGAGGTGTCGCTGACGGCACACCTGCCGGTGGTGGGGGCGAGCACGGCGTTTGCGCGCGCCCGGGCGGCGCGGATGCCGGGGCGGCCGCCGTCAGTCGCGCAGGTGAAGCAGGACGAGATCGAGCAGCCGAACCGCACCCGCTTTGTCGAGGGGTTCGTTGCCGTTGCCGCACTTCGGCGACTGCACGCACGACGGGCAGCCAGCAACGCATTCGCACGCGGCGATCGCCTCGCGGGTCGCGCGCAACCACTCCGGCAGCGCCGCGTGCCCACGCTCGGCGAACCCGGCACCGCCTGCTGCGCCGTCGTACACGAACACGGTGGGCATGCCGGTATCCGGGTGGAGCGCGGTCGAGACCCCACCGATGTCCCAGCGGTCGCAGGTCGCAAACAGCGGCAGCAACCCGATCGCCGCGTGCTCGGCGGCGTGCGCAGCGCCGGGCACCGCCGAGTCGGCCAGGCCGATCTCGTCGAGGCTGTCCTGCGGCAGGAAGTACCAGACCGCGCGGGTACGCAGCCGGCGCGGCGGCAGGTCGAGCGGCGTCTCGTCGATCAGCTCCCGGGTGGGGACACGGCGCCGCAGGTAGCTCACGGTCTGGTTGGTGACGTCGACCGTGCCGAACGCGACACCGAGCGGGCCGTACCGCGCGAGCTCGGAGGTCTCGACGATCGCGATGTCGGTGACGTCGCGCGCCGAGGTCGACCACGCGGGCTGCTCGGCGTGCACGAGCGCGACGGCTTCGTCGAGGTCGAGTTCGTCGACCAGGTAGCCGCGGCCCTGGTGCAGATACACCGCACCCGGGTGGACCGTGCCATGGGCCGCTGCCCAGTCGACCGTGCCGATCAGCGAACCGTCCGCGCCGTCGACCACCGAGACCGGCGCGCCGCCGCTGCCACGGATGTCGGCGTGTGGGCGCTCGTGCGCGGTCCAGTACCAACCGGACGGGCGCCGCCGCAGCAGTCCCTGGGCGACGAGGTCCGTGACCACGTCCGCGGCGGTTGCGCCGAAGGCAGGCAGGTCATCGACTCGCAGTGGCAGTTCGGCGGCGGCGCAGCACAGCTGCGGGCCGAGCACGTACGGGTTGGCCGGGTCGAACACCGATGCTTCGACGGGACGGCCGAACACCGCGTCCGGGTGGTGCACCAGGAAGGTGTCGAGCGGGTCGTCGCGGGCGACGAACAGCACCAGCGACGACGCGCCGCGCCGTCCCGCCCGACCGGCCTGCTGCCACAGCGACGCGAGCGTGCCCGGGAAGCCCGCGAGCACGACCGCATCGAGCCCGGACACGTCCACGCCGAGCTCCAGCGCGTTCGTCGAGGCAAGTCCGAGCAGCCGCCCGTCCGACAGGGCCGCCTCGAGCTCCCGGCGTTCCTCGGGCAGGTAGCCGGCGCGGTAGGCCGCGACCCGGTGCGCGAGTGCGCCCGCGTCGGCCTCGATCAGCTGGTGCCGGGCAGCCAGCGCGGTGGTCTCGGCGCCGCGCCTCGACCGGACGAAGGCCAGCGTCCGCGCGCCCTCGACGACCAGGTCGGCCAGCAGCCGGGCCGCCTCTGTCGCCGCAGCGCGCCGCACCGGCGCGTCGTGCTCGCCACGCAGTGCGGTCAGCGGCGGCTCCCACAGGCCGAACGTGCAGGCGCCGCGCGGCGAGGCGTCCTCGGCCACCGCCTCGACCGGCACGCCGAGCAGACGCTCCGCCGCGGCCGCCGGGTCGGCGACGGTGGCCGACGCGAGCACGAACACCGGATCAGTGCCGTAGCTACGACAGATCCGCCGCAACCGCCGCAGAATCAGCGCCACGTGCGCACCGAACAACCCGCGGTAGGCGTGGCACTCGTCGATGACCACATAGCGCAACCGGCGCAGGAACGACGACCAGCGACTGTGGCCGGGCAGGATCCCGCGGTGCAGCATGTCCGGGTTCGTGAGCACCCAGTTGGCGTGCGCGCGCACCCAATCGCGCTCCTCGAGCGCGGTGTCGCCGTCGTAGCTGGCGGCGCGAAGACCAGGCAGGTCCAGTGAGTCCAGCGCGCGCCGCTGGTCGCCTGCCAACGCCTTGGTCGGGGCGAGGTAGAGCACCCGGGCCCGCTCGTCGCCCAGCACCGCCGCCAGCCCCGGCAGCTGGTACGCCAGCGACTTGCCCGACCCCGTTCCCGTCGACACCACGACCGACCGGCCGTCGTGAGCCAGCGTCGCCGCCCGTTCCTGGTGCTCCCACAACGCATGCACCCCCCGGCCTGCGTATGCCGAGCGCACTGCGGCAGGCACCCAAGGCGGCCATCCGACCGCCCGTCCCGCCCGGGCCGGCAGCACCTCGACATGGGTCACCGGCGACGCGTCGGGCGCAACGCCGAGCAGCACCCGCTCGAGCAGCCGCGCACCGTCCGGCGCGCCGTCCGAAACCGCAGCTGCAGCCACCTTCAAGACCCTGTCACCGCCGACCTCGCTGCATCCGTCCACCCATCCGTCTGAGCCTTTCCCATGCCCGCAGAGAAGTCTGTGGCATGCTGTCGCAGGCCGGAATCACTACAAACAGTGGGTGCATCCTGGACACGGCGTACTGACAATGCCGACGACAAGAGAGATGGCAGACCCGTGGAGTTATCGGTGAGCAGGCAGGGCCCTGGCGAGGTCCCGGTGGTCGCTGTTTTCGGCGAGGTGGACGTCTACGCCGCTCCGGCGTTGCGCGAAGGCCTGACCGAACTGCTCCAGGACGGCTCCTCTGTGGTCGTCGACCTCACCGAGGTCGGCTTCCTCGACTCCACCGGACTGGGCGCGCTCGTCGCCGCCCGCACCTCCGCCGCCGACCAGGGCGCTTCGCTGCCGCTGGTGTGCACGCATCAGCGCATCCTCAAGCTTTTCACCATCACCGGCCTCGACGGCGTGTTCAAGATCTACGACACGGTCGACGCCGCGCTGGCCGGGCTCAACGAGCCGTCCGACGCCGGCACCGACTGAGCACCGGAGCGCTGCGACGCATCGAGGGACCCGTACCCCGTCAGGCTTGTTTCACAGCCTGCAGTTAGACTCCGCCCGACAAACCGGCCCTCGCGGCGATCGGCTCGCCGCCGGTGGGCATCGTCCTGACTGACGGTTCGCGGCTGAACTCGATCGGCCGCGAGCGACGCATCAATAAGGGGTTATTTGCATGGGGCACGACCTCGGCCACACCCTGGCGCTGCCAGGCATCTCGGGCGGACAGAAGGGCTTCGTAGCGATCCTCGCGGTCGTCGCCGTTCTCGCCCTGGCGTACGCAGTAGTGCTGGTGAAGGAGGTGCTCAAGGCCGACCAGGGCACCGCCGGCATGCAAGAGATCTCGAAGGCGGTGCAGGAGGGCGCGGCGGCGTACTTGAACCGGCAGTTCCGCACGCTGAGCGTCTTCGCGGTCATCGTGTTCCTGCTGCTGCTCCTGCTGCCCGTCAATGAGGGCGGTGCCAGCGTGCGCATCGGGCGCGCGGTCTTCTTCCTCGTCGGCGCCGTGTTCTCGGCAACCGTCGGCTACGTCGGCATGACGATGGCCACCCGTGCGAACGTCCGGGTGGCTGCGGCCGCGCGTGGCGGCGGCGCCGCCCGCGGCTTCCACGTCGCGTTCCGCACCGGCGGCATCGTCGGCATGATGACCGTCGGCCTCGGCCTGCTCGGTGCCAGCATCGTGCTGCTCACCTACAACGACCACGCCCCGATCGTGCTCGAGGGCTTCGGTTTCGGTGGCGCCCTGCTCGCCATGTTCATGCGTGTCGGTGGCGGCATCTTCACCAAGGCCGCGGACGTCGGCGCCGACCTCGTCGGCAAGGTCGAGGCGGGTATCCCCGAGGACGACCCGCGCAACGCTGCCACTATCGCCGACAACGTGGGCGACAACGTCGGCGACTGCGCCGGCATGGCCGCGGACCTGTTCGAGTCCTACGCGGTGACGCTGGTCGCCGCACTGATCCTGGGTCAGGCGGTGTTCGGCGCGAAGGGCCTGATGCTGCCGCTGATCGTCGGCGGCATCGGCGTCATCAGCTCGGTCGTCGGCATCCTCGCCACCAAGCTGCGGGACAGTGACCGCAACGGGCTCGTGCCGATCAACCGCGGCTTCGTCATCTCGGCCGCCGTGTCGCTCGCGCTCGTTGCGGTGACGGCGTTCACGTTCCTGCCGAGCAAGTTCTCGAAGTTCAACATCAGCGACGAGGTGGCCGGTTACGACGGCAACCCGCGGGTGATCGCGTTCCTCGCGGTGCTCATCGGCATCGTGCTGGCCGTGCTCATCCAGCAGCTCACCGGTTACTTCACCGACACCATCCGCCGCCCGGTCAAGGACGTCGCCAAGACGTCGCTCACCGGTCCG
>DASXJR010000066.1:0-29074 GCA_036497285.1 Jatrophihabitans sp. | reverse complement strand
CCGGTCCTTGGCCGGGTCGGACGACGAATCAGCGATCTTGTCGGGCATGAGACCAGCCTGACACGTCATGGGTAGGAAGGAAACCATGCGAACCGTTACTGCATATGCCACCCCGTCAGCCAAATCACCGTTCGAGAAGGTGCAGATCGAGCGCCGTGACCTCGGACCCAAGGACATCCTGATAAAGATCGCGTTCGCGGGGGTCTGTCACTCGGACATCCACACCGGCCGCAACGAGTGGGGCGAGGCGCACTTCCCGCTCGTCCCGGGCCATGAGATCGCCGGGGTCGTCGAAGAGGTCGGCTCCGAGGCCCGAAAGCACTCCGTCGGCGACCACGTCGGCGTCGGCTGCATGGTCGACTCGTGCCGCGAGTGCGAGAACTGCAAGGCCGGCGAGGAGCAGTATTGCCTCAAGGGCAACGTCGGCACGTACAACGCGCAGGACTATCACAAGGGCGACGCCTGGACCGACGGTGGCTACAGCACGCACATCGTCGTCGACGAGGACTTCGTGCTGCGGATTCCGGACAGCATCCCGCTCGACCAGGCCGCGCCGCTGCTGTGCGCCGGCATCACGCTCTACTCGCCGCTGCACCATTGGCAGGCCGGCCCCGGCAAGAAGGTCGCAATCGTCGGTATGGGCGGCCTCGGACACATGGGCGTCAAGATCGCGCACGCGATGGGTGCCGAGGTGACGGTGCTGTCGCAGTCGATGTCGAAGCAGGACGACGGTGTCGAGTTCGGCGCTGACCACTACTACGCGACCAGCGACTCGTCCACCTTCGAGGAGCTCGCCGGGTCGTTCGACCTGATCGTGAACACGGTCTCGGCGCATTTGCCGATGGACAAGTACCTCTCGCTGCTGAAGCTCAACGGGACGCTGGTCAACGTCGGCGCGCCCGCCGAGCCGCTCGAGGTGCCCGCCTTCGCGCTGATCCCGATGCGGCGCAGTTGGGCCGGCTCGATGATCGGCGGTATCCGCGAGACGCAGGAGATGCTCGATTTCTGCGCGTCGCACGACATCGGTGCCACCGTCGAGCGGATCAGCGGCGACCAGATCGACGCGGCCTGGGACCGCGTCGTCGACAGCGACGTCCGCTACCGCTTCGTCATAGAGATCTCAACGTTCTAAACGAGGTCTGATCGGACGATCAAGCCCGCGGCGGAAGGATCAGGCGGCGCGTTCCAGTACCACGACGGGGATGTCGCGGTCGGTCTTGGCCTGGTAGTTGGCGTAGTCCGGCCACACCTGCACCATGTGCTCCCACATCGCCGGCTTCTCGTCCGGCGTTGCGACGCGGGCCTTCGCCTTGAACCTGTCGCCCTTGATCTGCACGGTCACCTCAGGATCGTTCTCGAGGTTGAGGAACCACGCCGGCGGATCGTCGGCGCCGCCCTTGGACGCGACGATGAGCTGCTTGTCCTCCCAGTCGCGGTAGATCAGCGCGCTGGTGCGATCCGTGCCCGACTTCCGACCGGTCGTGGTGAGCAACAGAATCGTCGTGTCGTTGCGCCACCGGTAACCCTCGGCACCGTCGGTCTCCTGGTACCTGCGGACGTGCTCGTCTCCGAATAGTGTCATGTCACCATCTTGCCCACTTACGCTGTCGGGCATGCGCCGGGCGGTGATCGCGGTGGTCCTCGCGCTGGCGGCCTGCTGCTCGGGCGCGTCGCCCAAACCCAGCCCCAGCGCGTCGGGACCCTTCCGACTACCCGCGGGCGTGCAGCAGCTCAAGCTCGACGGCACGCCGATCGGGATCGCGGTCAGCGGCGCTACCGCGTGGGTGGCGCTCGCCGGGTTCAACCGCGTCGTCCCCGTCGGTCTCGGCGCGCAGCTGCGCCTCGGCGCACCGCACCCGGCCGGCAAGACCCCGCTCCGAGTCGTGGTCGCCTCGGACGGCGTGTGGGCGACCAGCTTCGGAAACGGCCGGCTCGTCCGGGTCAGCCCGTCTCGGCGCGTGATCAAGGCCGGGGACGAGCCGGAGGGCATCGTCACCACCACCGACGACGCTCTGTGGGTGGTGGATCAGTCGAACGGTCGAGTGCTGCGGTTCGCGCCGGGCACTCGCAAACTGACCGGGACGGCCGACGTCGGCGTCGAACCGCGCCTGCTCGCCGCGAACGGGACGGGCGTGGTGGTCAGCAGCTTCGGCGACGGCACGATCACCGCGGTCGATGCGCACCTGCAGGCGCGCACGTCCAAACCCCTGTGCACCGGCGCGCAGGGCGTCGCGGTCAAGGACGACGCGGTCGTGGTCGCCTGCACCGGGTCGAACGAGGTGGTGTTCGCCGACCTCGCCAGACTGCACGTGACCGGCCGGATCGCGCTGCACGAGCCGGACGCGCTCGCCTACACCGCCGACGGCACGCTGCTGGTCGGCGAGCAACGCGGTCCGTCGGTCGTGGCCGTCCACGACGGCAAGGTGGGGTGTCGGGTGACGGTCGGCGTCCAGCCTGACGTGAGCGACGCGAACGTCGGTCTCGCGCCGCTGCCGGACGGCGGTGCCGTGCTCACCTCGCCGGACGTGGACGGCTTCTACCGCGTGTCGGCCACTGCGCTGGGGACGTGCTGAGCTAGGTGTTCGCTCAGAGCGATCGCAGCCGGGAACATCCCGGCCCGCGATGGACTTGAGCCGATATGACTCAAGAAAGCTTCACGCTGCACCTGCCGATGCTGTCGCTGCCCGACACCGTCGTGCTGCCCGGCATGGTGGTGCCGGTCGAGCTCGACGACGCGGCCCAAGCCGTGATCGACGCGGCCCGAGCAGGTGCCGAAGGACAACTTCTCATCGCTCCGCGGCTGTCCGACCGATACCCGGTCTACGGCGCCATCGCCGAGATCGAACAGCTGGGCCGCCTGCCCGGTGGAGCTCCCGCCGCGGTGCTGCGGGCGACCGCTCGCGCCAAGATCGGATCCGGGGTCAGCGGCCCCGGCGCCGCGCTCTGGATCGAAGCCGAGCCCGCCGACGACCCCGCCCCGACCGCGCACGACCGCGAGCTGGCCGCCGAGTTCAAGCGTGTCGTGATCGCGATCCTCCAGCGTCGCAACGCCTGGCAGGTCGTCGACTCGGTACAGCGCGTCGACGACCCGTCCGAGATCGCCGACCTGGCCGGCTACGCGTCCTATCTCACCCTCGAGCAGAAGCGTGAGTTGCTCGAGACGCCCGAGGTGGCCGAGCGGCTGACCAAGGCAACCGAATGGGCGCGCGAGCACGTGGCCGAGCAGGAAGTCAGCGAGAAGATCCGCGACGACGTCCGCGAGGGCATGGACAAGGCCCAGCGCGACTTCCTGCTGCGCCAGCAACTCGCCGCCATCCGCAAGGAACTCGGTGAGGACGAACCCGAGGGCGCGGATGATTACCGCACCCGCGTCGAGGCCGCCGTGCTTCCGGCCAAGGTGCACGAGGCCGCGATGCGCGAGGTCGGCAAGCTGGAGCGTGCCTCCGACCAGAGCCCCGAGGCCGGCTGGATCCGCACCTGGCTCGACACCGTGCTTGAACTGCCCTGGAACGAGAAGACCGACGACAACGACGACGTCGCCGCGGCCCGTGCCGTGCTCGACGCCGACCACCACGGCCTGGACGACGTGAAGGACCGCATCACCGAGTACCTCGCGGTGCGTTCCCGCCGAGCGTCTCGTGGCCTGGAGGTTGTCGGCGGACGCGGCTCGGGTGCCGTGCTGGCGCTCGTCGGCCCGCCCGGCGTCGGCAAGACCTCGCTGGGTGAGTCGGTCGCGCACGCGCTCGGCCGCAAGTTCGTTCGCGTCGCCCTCGGTGGTGTGCGCGACGAGGCCGAGATCCGCGGCCACCGGCGCACGTACGTGGGCGCACTGCCCGGACGGATCGTGCGCGCCATCAGCGAGGCCGGCTCGATGAACCCGGTCGTGCTGCTGGACGAGGTCGACAAGGTCGGCTCCGACTACCGCGGCGACCCGGCTGCGGCCCTGCTCGAGGTGCTCGACCCGGCGCAGAACCACACGTTCCGCGATCACTACCTCGAGGTGGAGCTGGACCTGTCCGACGTGGTGTTCCTCGCGACTGCCAACGTCGCCGACACCATCCCGGCAGCGCTGCTCGACCGCATGGAGGTCGTGACGCTCGACGGCTACACCGAGGACGACAAGGTCGCCATCGCCCGCACCCACCTGCTGCCCCGGCAGCTCTCGCGGGCGGCACTGGAGCCGCACGAGGTGACGATCACCGATGACGCGCTGCGCCTGGTCGCGGCCGAGTACACCCGCGAGGCGGGCGTGCGGCAGCTCGAGCGTTCGCTGGCCCGGATCCTGCGCAAGGTTGCGACCAAGCTCGCGACGCAGGATGCTCCGATCGTCGTCGACGACCTGAAGGACTACCTGGGGCGGCCGCGGTTCACCCCGGAGTCGGCGGAACGCACGGCCGTCCCCGGCGTCGCGACCGGACTGGCGGTGACCGGCACCGGAGGTGACGTGCTCTTCATCGAGGCCAATGCGACTGAGGGCGATGCCCGGCTGACCCTGACCGGCCAACTCGGTGACGTGATGAAGGAGTCGGCGCAGATCGCGCTGAGCTACCTGCGGGCACACCGTCCGGACCTGGCACCGGCGCTGGACAAGGTCGTGCACCTGCACGTCCCGGCCGGTGCCGTGCCCAAGGACGGACCGTCCGCCGGCGTCACGATGGTGACCGCCCTCGCGTCGCTCGCATCCGGACGTCCGGTGCGCGGTGACGTCGGCATGACCGGCGAGGTGACCCTGAACGGACGGGTGCTGCCGATCGGCGGCGTCAAGCAGAAGCTGCTCGCCGCGCAGCGGGCCGGGCTGAAGACGGTCTTCGTCCCGAAGCGCAACGAGCCCGACCTGGACGACGTCCCGGCCGAGGTGCTCAAGGAGCTGGACGTGCGTCCGGTGGCGGCCGTCGAGGAGATCCTCGACTACGCGCTCGAGACCGCGTCTGATTCCGCGGACGCGACCCGGGCCGCCTGACCCGCTCGCACTTTTGGCGGCGTGACCACCTATATGGCGGCACGCCGCCAAAACCGTCTCTGGGGATCAGCGGGTTGCGCCGCCGGGCCTGAGCCGGCCCGGCGGCAGCGGCGGCGCCTTGAGCGGTTCGCCCGCACCGGCGACCGCGCCGAAACCGCCCTCGCCCCACCGGTCGCGGGCGGCGACGATCTCGTCGTCCGAGCGGGCGACGAAGTTCCACCACATCACGATCTGCTCGCCGAACGGCGCGCCACCGAGCAGCAGGAATTCTGCGCCGGTCTCGGACGTGAAGTGCAGCGAGGCACGCCCGGTGCCGAGGTAGAGCATCGTGCCCACGGTCAGCGGCGCACCTTCGATTGTCACCGATCCGGACAGCACCAGCGCGGCGTACTCGAAGTCCGGCTCGAGCGCGATCACGTCGCGTCGCCCGCCGGCAATGCGGATCGACGCTCCGGCCAGGTCGCTGAACGTCGTACCGGGTGACCGCTCGTCCGACAGCTCGCCGAGGAAGACCGTGATCTCGATCCCGTCCGCGGTGAGCTTCGGCAGGTTGGCGTGGTGCTCCCAGCCCGGCGCGGTCGCGGCGGCGTCCAGCGGCAACGCCACCCACAGCTGAGCACCGTGCAGCATCACCGGATGCGGCACCGGGCTGTACTCGGCATGCACGATGCCGGCGCCGGAGGTCATCAGGCCCAGCTCGCCGGGACGGATCGTCATGTCGTTGCCGAGGCTGTCGCGGTGCCGAACCTCGCCGGCGCGCAGCCAGCTCACCGTTTGCAATCCGATGTGCGGATGCGGCGGTACCTGCATGCCGGGCTGCGTCGCGATGTCGTCCGGTCCGTAGTGGTCGACGAAGCACCACGGCCCGACCAATCGCCGTCCGAGGTTGGGCAGCAGCCGGCGCACCTCGGTGCTCTGCCCGAGGCGCACGGCCCGTCCTTCGAAACGCTCCAGCACAGGACGGGCGGCGACCTCGCTCTCGCCGCTGTGCGTCAAACTAGGCGTCCGGTCGAGATTGCTCACGATTCGAAGGTACGTGCGGAGGTGGCGATGTTCACGGTTGTCGGCGAAGCGCTGGTCGACCTGGTGCAATCACGTCACAACCCGGCCGAGTTCAGTGCGCATGCCGGCGGCAGTCCGTACAACGTCGCGATCACCCTGGCCCGGCTCGGTCAGCCTGTCTCGCTCGTGGCGCGCAGCGGACGGGACGCCTTCGGGCGGATGCTCGAGGACAAGGCGCGCGCCAGCGGCGTCGCGTTCGACCGGTGGCAGGTCGTGGCCGAGCCGACCAGTCTCGCGGTCGCCAGCCTCGACCCGTCCGGCGGCGCCACCTACGACTTCTATCTCGACAGCACTGCGGGTCTGTCCTGGGACGACATGCTCGTCGGCCTGGTACCGACCGGCGGCGTGCTGCACTTCGGCTCGATCGCGAGCTGGCGCCCGCCGTCCGGTCCGGTGCTGCAGGCGATCCAGCGCCGCGCGTTCGAGACCGGCACGACGCTGGTCAGCTACGACCCGAACGTGCGACCCGCGCTGATCGCCGATGTCGGTGCAACCCGGGCGAGCATCGAGCGCTGCATCGCGTCGTCCCACGTGGTGAAGGCGAGCGACGAGGACGTCGCGTATCTCTATCCGGGAGAACCCCTCGCCGAGGTCGCCGCGCGCTGGAACGCGCAGCTCGTCGTGATCACGTACGGCGCTGACGGCGCAGTGGCGTACGGGACGGACGGTGAGTTGGCCCGCTGCGCCGGCCGCGACGTCGTCGTTGCGGACACCGTGGGCGCCGGCGATTCGTTCGCCGGAGGCCTGCTGGCTGCCCTCGCCGACGCCGGGCTGAGCACGCCGTCCGCTCTCGCGGCCGCTGATCGCGATCAGATCGGCTCCGCGGTCGACCAGGCGGTTGCCGTCTCCGCGATCACCTGCGAGCGGCGCGGCGCCGAACCACCCACCCGCGCCGAACTCACCACCCGCTGGCCGTGACCGCCGACAGTGGTTAGTTCGGGCAACAGTGGTCAGTTGCAACTGACCACTGTGCCCGCAAACTAACCACTGTCGGGACGGGCGCTGGGTCAGAGCTGTTTGCGCACGGCTTTTCGGTCGAGCTTGCCGATGCTGGTCAGCGGCAATTGCTCGATCAGCCGCACCTCTCGCGGGTACTTCACGGCCGACAGGTGCTCGCGCGACCAGGCGATCAGTTCCTCCGCGGTAACGGCCGAGCCGGGGACGGGCTGCACGAACGCCACGACTTCCTCGCCACTCTCGTCGTCGGGCCGTCCGACCACCGCGCACACCGCCACCTCGGGATGCCGCAGCAGCGCGTCCTCGACATCGCGCGGGTAGACGTTGAAACCGTTGCGGATGATGACGTCCTTGAGCCGGTCGACGATGTACACGTAGCCGTCCGCGTCGATACGACTCACGTCGCCGGTGTGGAACCAGCCGTCGCGCAATGCCGCGGCGGTGGCGTCGGGATCATGCCAGTACCCGCTCATCAGTGACGGCGACCGGACGCACAGCTCGCCGTCCTCGACACGGAGCTCGACGCCCGGCGCAGCACGTCCGACACTGCCGCGCCGATTCTGTCCGGTGGGTGTGAGCGTGGCCAGCGCCGCGGTCTCCGAGCAGCCGTAACCCTCGACGACCTCGCAGCCCGGCACACGCCTGGCCCACTGCTCGGCGATCTCGGCGGGCAACGGTGCGCTGCCGCTGGTGAGCTTGCGCAACGAGGACAGGTCGTAGTTCTCGAGCGGATGCGCCGCGAGCAGCCGCAGCATGGTCGGCACCAGCGCCCCGTGCTCGACCCGCTCGTCCTGCACGTGCTGCAACCATCCGATCGGATCGAACCAGCGCATCAGCACCGTGCGGCTCGGACGCACCGCGTGCATCGCCAGCACCGACACCGCCAGCCCGAACGCGTGCGCCAACGGCAACGGCAACAGCCCGACCGTGAATCCGTCGTGCTCGCCGGACTTCACGCCGGCCCATGCCGCGTACGACATCGCGTCGTGACTGAGCACGACGCCCTTGGAACGTCCGGTGGTGCCGCCGGTGTACAGCAACGCCGCCATCTCACCCGGGTCGACCGGGACGAGCGCTGCCTCGGCGCCGGCGCACAGCTCGGCGAACGAGACCGCCGCGTCCACCCGCTCGCCGGTCACGACGACCCGGATGTCGAGCCCGGCGCTCGCGACGAGCACCTTCGGCAGGAACTCCGGCGTCGTCACGATTGCGACGGCGCCGGAGTCCTTCAACGCGTAGCGCAGCTCGTCCTCGCTGAGCAGGAACAGCAGCGGCGTGACGGCAGCCCCGATCCGCCAGGTGGCCTGATAGCTGACCAGTACCTCGACGCAGTTCGCCATGCACACCGCCACGCGGTCACCCGCGGTGACGCCGAGTGATGTCAGACCGGCGGCGAACCGGCGCGCCTGCGCACCGATGTCGGCCGACATGGACGTCGCGCCCTCGAACAACACCGTGCTCTGCGCACCGAACCGCTCGAGCGCTGCTTCGGCGAGAACGCCGAGCGACGACCCAGTGGGTTCGGTCAGCATCCCGGCAGGCTATCGCCCGTCGTACCGGCTCAGCTGATCGCCACGATCGTCGCGCTCAGCTCGCGGTTGGTCTTGGTGCGGTAGGTGACGGTTGCGCCGACAGCGGCTGCTTCGATGGCCTGACCGAGCGGGCTGGCGGGACTGATCACGTCCAGTCCGTCGCCCGCCTGGTCGACGGAGGCGAACAGGTAGGTCTCCGGTCCGTCACCGAGGTCGACGGTGACAACGTCTCCGACGGAGACGCCGCCGCTGTCGTTCTTGCGTCGGTCGAGGTTCGCAATCTCTACCTCGACCGACGCGATGCGTTGTTCGATCAAGGTCAGTCGGGCGTTCGCGTCGACGTTGGTCGCGCGGTCGGCGACGTCACCGCCGTTGCTGACGGCAAGCTCTTCGATCGCTGTCGCGCGCTCGGCGCGCAGGCCGTCCAGTCGGGCTGAGAGGTGGTTGGCACGAGCAGGGGTTGCGGTGGTCATTAGGTTGCACTCCACTAAGCATGGTCTCGTCGGTACGGCGGACAACAACGCCGGTTGATCAGTTATGCCCAGGAGTGCTGTGCGCTCATCATGAGCGCGATCACCTTTCTCAGCTACTTGAGTTCGGCCGAGGTCTTGTTCAGGAGTCGGCGGGCCACGATGAGCTGCTGGATCTGTTGAGTGCCCTCGAAGATGTCGAGGATTTTCGAGTCACGCGCCCACTTCTCGAGCAGCGAGTTCTCGCTGTAACCGAACGACCCGGCCAGCTCGACGCACCGCAGCGTGATGTCGACGGCGCTTCGTCCGGCCTTCGCCTTGGCCATCGACGCCTGCAGCGAGTTCGGCTTGCGGTTGTCGGCCATCCAGGTCGACTCGAGCGTCAGCAGGTATGCCGCCTCCCAGTCGGCCTCCATCTGCAGGTACGCGGCGGCGGCAGCGTGCTGAGCGTAGGCAGGACGGTCGTAATCGACAGTGACACCCGCTTCGGACAGCAAGTCTTCGATCTCGTCGAGCGCGGCGCGGGCCACGCCCACCGCCATACCGGCGACCAGGGGACGGGTGTTGTCGAAGGTCTGCATCACCCCTGCGAAACCCTTGTCGTCCTCGATGTCGGGCGAGCCGAGCATGTTCGCGGCAGGAATGCGGCAGTCGGTGAAGCGGATCGTCGCGGTGTCGGACGCGCGGATGCCCAACTTGTGCTCGAGTCGCTCGACCTCGCAGCCCGGCGTGTCCTTCGGTACGACGAACGACTTGATCGCCGCGCGTCCCTTCGTCTTGTCGAGCGTCGCCCACACGACCACCGCATCGGAGCGCCCACCGGCGGTGACGAAGATCTTCTCGCCGTTGATCACGTACTCGTCGCCGTCACGCACCGCCGTCGTGGTGACCTTCGACGAGTCGGAACCGAAGCCCGGCTCGGTGATCGCCATCGACGCCCACAGCTTTCCGAACCGCGCCAGCTGGTCGTCGTTCGCGACCGACGCGATCGCCGCGTCGCCGAGCCCCTGACGCGGCATCGACAACACCATCGCCACATCGCCCCAGCACGCCTCCATGATCGACAGGACGGAGGACATGTTGGTGCCGTTGCGGTTGCCCATCTGTTCGGACGTGTCCCGTCGCACGCCGCGCGCACCGGTGCCGCCCTCGCCGCCCTCGTTCATGCCGTCGATCACCGCGGCGAGCATGTCGAGTTCCTTGGGGTACGCGTGCTCGGCCTGGTCGTACTTGCGCGAGATCGGACGGAACACCTCGGTCGCAACCTGGTGCGCCTGGTTGACCAGCATCGCGAACTTCTTCGGGGTCTCAAGACTGATGCTCATGGAATGAGCACTCCTTCCATCACGCCGACGGAGCGCAGGTCGCGGTACCAACGCTCCACCGGATGTTCCTTGACGTAGCCGTGGCCGCCGAGGAGTTGCACGCCGTTGTTGCCGATCTGCATGCCGTACTCGGTGGTGAGCCGACGGGCGAGCGCGGTTTCGCGAGCGAACGACCGGCCCTGCTCGGCCCGTGCGGCCGCGCGCAGCGTGACCAGGCGCGCGCCTTCGAGTTCGATGCCGATGTTGGCGACCATGAACGCGACGGCCTGCCGGTGGCTGATCGGCTCACCGAAGGCCTGCCGCTCGTTGACGTAGGGAATCACGTAGTCGAGCACGGCTCTGCCGGTGCCGCACGCGAGCGCGGCCCAGCCGATCCGGCCCAGTCGCACGCAGTCGGCGTAGACGTCCGGGTCAGCCTCGCCCAGCAGGGCACCGGCCGGCACCGTGACGTTTTCGAGCACGAGGCGGCCCATCGAGGCCGCGCGCAACCCCATCGCGGGCTCGGACTCGACGCTCACGCCGCTCGTCCCCGATTCGACGAGGAACAGCGCAGGTGCACCGTCGAGCGCGGCGGCGACGACGAACAGTTCGGCACCGGCGACCCGCGGAACGAGCGACTTCACGCCGTCGAGCACGAAGCCGCCCTCGGTGCGCCGTGCGGTAGTGCGCAGCCCGAACGGATCGAACAGCGGCCGCGGCTCGAGCACGGTGAGGGCGGCGGCGGGCACCTCGTCGCCGACAAAGGACGGCAGGTAGGTCGCTTGCTGGTCGGCGTCGCCCCACAGCACGAGCGCGTTGGCGACCGCCGCGGGCGCAAGGCACGCCACCGCGAGACCCATGTCGCCGTGCGCGAGCGCTTCGGCGACGAGCACGCCGGTGGTGGTCGCCCGCTCGCTGCTCATGCCGCCGAGCGATTCCGGAATGCCGAGCTGGGTGATGCCGAGTTCGGTGACCGAGCGCTTGAGGACGGTCTCCGGGGCGGCGCAGGCGCTGTCCGCCTCGGCAGCGGCGGGACGCAGTTGTTCGGCGGCGAACTCGCGGGTGGCCTCGACGATCATCTTCTGCTCGTCGGTCGGTTCGAGGTCGAACAGGCCGCTGGACCCCGTGCCGGGCAGGCGCTGCGGCTTGCCGCCCTTCTTCACCGTGGCGAAGCTGCGGTTGGCGGCGGTCATCGTGCGGAAGCCCGCCTTGCTGGCCTCGAACACGGCACGTTCGGCGTGCTTACGGGCCTTGAACCGGTCGAGCACGCTCGCAGCGGCCAGCTTGTTCAGCGCCGCAAGTCCCGCGCCCATGGCGTCGCGGCCACGTCTGTTGCGCCCTGACATCTGCACTCCCCCACTAACCGGTACCGCGTGTATCAGATATAAGTTACTCGCAGGTACGGCGGTGGCCAAGCAGACGTGATGACGCTCGCGTCGGGTTGATCGCGGCTTGGCCCCGTAGCCGGGCGACATGCCGTCGCGAACCCTGCTGGGGGGCCAACACGGGGGTAACTGTCGCGGGAACCGGGGGGTGCTGCCTATCGTTGTCCCCGTAGATCGCCCGGACGCGGCGATCAGCGAAGGAGGCAGGCCGACACCATGGCCGAGAACCCCGTTATCCGCCGGTTCGCGAGCAACATCGCCACCCCGTCGGCAGCCGACCTGCAAAAGCAGTACGAAGAGCCCGCCTACACCGGCCCGCGCGTCACCCCGCGCTACATGACGCTCGACGACGTCGTCCAGCGCACCGGGGCGATGCTGCTGGTCATCCTCGCCACGGGCGCTGCCTCCTGGGCCATGACGTCCGACTCGCTCTCGGCAGCGATGCCGCTGCTGCTCGTCGGCCTGATGGGCGGGCTCGCGCTCGGGCTGTACATGGCCTTCACGGGTAAGGCCAATGCGGCCACCTGCCTGATCTACAGCGCGTTCGAGGGCACGCTGCTGGGCGCCATCAGCAAGATTTTCGAAATGCGTTACCCCGGGATCGTCGTCCAGGCGGTCACCGGCACGGTCATGGTCGCCGTCGCGATGCTCTTCGTCTACAAGATCGGCGCCATCCGCGTGACGCCGCGGTTCACCCGCATCGTGGTAGGTGCCACCCTCGGCGCCTTCGGCCTGATGCTGGTCAACCTCATCGCCTATCTGTTCGTCGACGGCGGGCTCGGCCTGCGCACCGGCGGCCCGCTCGCGGTCGGGTTCAGCCTGCTGTGCATCGGTATCGCTGCGATGAACCTGGTCATCGACTTCGACGTCGTCGAGCGCGGCATCCGGATGGGTGCCGACCACAAGTTCGCCTGGTACGCGTCGTTCGGCATCACGGTCACGCTGGTGTGGCTCTACATCGAGATCCTGCGACTGATCGGTTACGCCCGCGACTGACGTCGCCGCCTTTCTGCAGGTTTCCTCAACAGCCGCTCACCCGCCGCCAACGACGGGTGGGCGGCTGTTGACTATGAACGGACCGATTCCGGGACGGGCGACCTCACCCGTCCTGGGTGATGCGGCCCGCTGAAGTTGTCGAAAGCATAGGAGCCGATGTCGGTGTCGGACGGAGCGGAGGGCGAGTATGTACCGCCCTGGAAAGCGCCCGATAACCGAGTTCGTCGGCACCTTCATCCTGGTGTTCTTCGGGGTCGGTTCGGCGGTGTTCGGACTCAACGAGATCGGCGCCGTCGGGGTCGCGCTGGCCTTCGGGCTCGTACTGCTCGCGCTGGCCTATGCGATCGGCCCGGTCACCGGCTGCCACGTGAACCCCGCGGTGACCCTCGGCGTGCTGATGCGGGGCGGGATCACCCTGGTCGAAGCGATCGAGTACTGGGTCGCGCAATTCCTCGGCGGGATCGCAGCTGCGGCGGTGATCAAGCTGCTCACGTCCGGATTCGGGAAAGTCAAGGACCAGACCGGCACGCTCGGGGCCAACGACTGGGACGGCACCATCACCGCGCGGGGTGATTTCCTGTTCGAGGTGATCCTCACGTTCTTGCTCGTGCTGGTCGTTATCCTGGTCACCGGCCGAGCCGCGACGCCGGGGTTCGCCGGCCTCGCGATCGGGCTGACGCTGACGGTCATCCACCTGGTCGGGATCCCGGTCGACGGGACCTCGGTGAACCCCGCCCGCTCGCTCGGGCCGGCGCTGTTCGAGGGCGGGACGGCGCTCTCACACGTCTGGCTCTATCTGATCGCCCCGCCCATCGGCGGCGTGATCGCGGCCCTCATCTCGCCCGCACTCGCGCCGCGCGAGCCGGTCCGCACGTCCGACCCGACCGGGGCGGACCTGCCGTAACCGTCAGGACAGCCGCTCCAGGATCATCGCCATGCCCTGACCGCCGCCCACGCACATCGTCTCCAGACCGAACTGCTTGTCGTGGAACTGCAGCGAGTTGATCAGAGTGGACGTGATCCGCGCGCCGGTCATGCCGAACGGGTGCCCCACCGCGATGGCGCCGCCGTTGACGTTGAGCCTGTCCATGTCGATGCCGAGGTCACGCGCCGACGGCAACACCTGCGCCGCGAACGCTTCGTTGATCTCGACGAGGTCGATGTCGTCGATCGTCATGCCCGCGCTCGCCAGCGCACGGCGCGACGCCTCGACCGGCCCCAGGCCCATGATCTCCGGCGACAGCCCGCTGACGCCGGTCGCGACGATGCGGGCCAGCGGCGTGAGACCCAGCGCGGACGCCTTGTCCGCGGACATGATCACCACAGCCGCCGCGCCGTCGTTGAGCGGACAGCAGTTGCCGGCGGTGACCCGTCCGTCCGGGCGGAACACCGGCTTCAACCCGGCGACGGCCTCGTAGGTGACCCCGGCCCGCGGCCCGTCGTCCTTAGCCACGACCGTGCCGTCGGGCAGCGTTATCGGGGTGATGTCCTTGGCCCAGAACCCGTTCGCGATTGCCTGCTCTGCCAGGTTCTGCGAGCGGACACCGAAGTGGTCCATGTCCTCGCGGCTGACGTCCTTGTGCAGCGCGACGTTCTCGGCCGTCTGGCCCATCGCGATGTAGACGTCGGGGACGTTGCCCTCCGCGCGCGGATCGACCCACGCCGCCGCACCGGACTCGGCCGCCTTCGCGGTGCGCTGTTCGGCCTCGGCGTACGCGGGGTTGTGCGTGTCCGGCCAGCCGTCGGAGTTGCCCTTGCCGTAGCGCGAGACGGTCTCGACGCCGGCCGAGATGAAAACGTCGCCTTCGCCGGCCTTGATTGCGTGGAAGGCCATGCGGGACGTCTGCAGCGACGACGAGCAGTAGCGGTTGACCGTTGTGCCCGGCATGAAGTCGTAACCGAGCAGCACCGCCACCTGCCGGCCGACGTTGAAGCCGGACTCGCCGCCGGGCTGACCGCAGCCCATCATCAGGTCGACCACGTCGTGCGGGTCGAGGGCAGGAACCTTGTCCAACGCGGCACGCACCATCTGCGCGGCGAGATCGTCCGGACGGATGCTGGTCATGGAGCCCTTGTGCGCGCGCCCGATCGGCGAGCGGGCGGTGGAGACGATCACGGCTTCGGACATGGGGACCCCTTCACGTGCAGCCGAACTTTCCTTCTCACGCTACTGCGCGGCCTCTTCCGGACGGACGGGCAGCGCGGCCTCGGTGCGCACCTCCAGCGGCACGCGGGGACGCCGCCGACGCAGCCTGGCCCAGGTGCCGCCCGCACCGCGTCGTGCGGTCATCGGCGTCTCGCTCGGCGCAACCTCGCTGCCGGGACGTGCGGCGGCCTGCGCGGCGGCCTTCTCCAGCGGCTTGGCCAGCCGGGTGGTGAACGTGCTCGCCGAGCGGGCCCGGGTGCGCACACCCAGGGCGTCCAGGGCCGATGGCAACACCGCGAGCGCCGCTTCCCGGTAGCCCTCCTCGGACGGGTGGAAGCGGTCGGCCGCGAACAGTTCGAGCCGCGACGCGAACAGCGGCCCGAGCACGTCACCCAACGACACGGTGCGGCCGCCGGAGCGCACCACTGCCACGGTCTGCTCGCGGGCCATGCGCCGCGACAGCCGCCGGGCATAGGCGCGCAACGGCTGGGAGATCGGGCGGATCGTGCCCAGGTCGGGACACGTGCCGACGATGACCTCTGCGCCGCGGGTGCGCAGCTTGCGCACCAGATCCTCTAGGAACGGCACCGCCTCGGCGGGCTTGGTGAGCTCGGTGACGTCGTTGGCGCCGATCATGATGACCGCCAACTCGATCCGCGCGGTGCCCAGTGCGTCGTACTGCTCGGGCAGATGCTTCGACTCCGCGCCGACCACCGCGACGTTCGTGACGTGCACCGGTCGCCGTGCGGCGGCAGAGATGCCGATCGCGAGCTGGGCCGCCGGCGTGTCACGATCGCGCTGCACGCCGTACCCGGCCGCGGTCGAGTCGCCGAGCAGCGCGATTCGGATCGGCGGACGCGCCACGCTGACCCCGGGCGCCGCCCAGATCGTGTCGTGCGAGATCGGCGGGGGCTCGGTCGCGCTCGGGATCCGGCGCTCGGCGAGTTTCACCTCACCCCACATGACGGCGGCCACCCCGGCGCCGATCACGCTCGTCGCTCCGAGCCCGCCGCCGCCGTAGACGGCGACCCGGCGAGCTCGGCGGGACAGTTTCACCCTTCGCACGGTAGCGCTTGCCGACCGCCCAGGCCGTGCGGTCCACCGCGACTGTGGATCTTGGGACGAGCGCGCCGACGCCGCGGACCCGACGAGTGACCCCACGACGCCACGCCGGCACACGGCGGCAGCGGTTCGCAGCCGGCGCTCATCTCGGTCCTGGCTCTCGTGGTGCCCGCTGGTCAGGTATGCAAGGACCATTCGGCTGATACCTGGGGTTGCTTGAGCGATCGCTACGGTGTGGCACATGCCGTACTACGAGTCAGTGGTCGATCTGATCGGAAACACCCCGTTGGTGAAGCTCAACCGCGTGAGCGAAGGCCTCGCCCCGACCGTGCTGGCCAAAGTCGAGTACTTCAACCCGGGCGGGTCGGTGAAGGACCGCATCGCGGTCAACATGATCGACGCCGCGGAGCAGTCGGGCGAGTTGAAGCCGGGCGGGACCATCGTCGAACCGACCTCCGGCAACACCGGGATCGGGCTCGCGATCGTGGCGCAGCAACGCGGTTACCAGTGCATCTTCGTCTGCCCCGACAAGGTCAGCGGCGACAAGATCAATACATTGCAGGCCTACGGTGCCGACGTGGAGGTCTGCCCGACAGCTGTCGCGCCGGAGGACCCGCGCTCGTACTACTCGGTGTCCGACCGGCTGGCCCGCGAGACACCCGGCGGCTGGAAGCCGAACCAGTACGCCAACGTCAACAACCCGCGCTCCCATTACGAGACGACCGGACCCGAGCTGTGGGAGCAGACCGAGGGCCGGATCACTCATTTCGTCGCGGGCGTCGGCACCGGCGGGACGATCTCCGGCACAGGCCGCTACCTGAAGGAGAAGGGCGCGGTGCGGGTAATCGGCGCCGACCCCGAGGGCTCGGTCTACTCCGGCGGCACCGGCCGTCCCTATCTCGTCGAAGGCGTAGGCGAGGACTTCTGGCCCGAAACGTACGACCGCAGCATCTGCGACGAGATCATCGCGGTGTCCGACGCGGAGTCATTCGAGATGACCCGCCGCCTCGCCCGCGAGGAAGGCCTGCTGGTCGGCGGCTCGTGCGGCATGGCGGCGGTCGCGGCGTTGCGGGTCGCCGAGCGCTGCGGTCCGGACGACCTCGTCGTCGTGCTGCTGCCGGACGGCGGACGCGGCTACATGTCCAAGATCTTCTCCGACACGTGGATGGCCGACTACGGGTTCTTGTCGCAGGCGGCCGGGGCGACTGTGCTCGAGGTGCTGCAGGGCAAGTCGGGTGACACGCCCTCGCTCGTCCACGGCCACCCGAACGAGACGGTGCGCGAGGCGATCGACATCCTGCGCGAGTACGGCGTCTCGCAGATGCCGATCGTGCGGGCCGAACCACCCGTCACCGCGGGCGAAGTCGTCGGCTCGGTGTCGGAGAGGGCACTGCTGGACGCGTTGTTCGCCGGACGGGCGTCACTGGCCGATGCGCTCGAACCGCACATGGACCCGCCGCTGCCGATCATCGGCTCGGGTGAGCCGGTGACCGCCGCGGTCACCGCGCTCGGGGACGCAGACGCGCTGCTCGTGCACGTCGACGGCAAACCCGCCGGCGTGATCACCCGGCAAGACCTGTTGGGGCACCTCGCCGGCGGCTGAGCTCAGGGAGCGACGACGGGAGCGACCAGCTTCGCCAGCCGCTCGACGAGGTGCACGCCGTCACCCATCAGTCGTTGATGCTGGGTGAAGATCGACATCAGCACCTGCTGATGGTGCACCTGGATGATGCCTACGCTGGTGACGGCCCAGCGATCGTTGTCGGTCTCGCCGTACCCGTTCGAGTCGTCGATCGAGAGCCAGCCGTTCTTGTTGTAGAAGACGCTGTTCTTGTCGGCAGCAGCGCTGACTCCCCAGCGTTGGTCGGCCTCGACGTTGCGCATCAGCCGCAGCGCGTAGTGCCGCGCCGCCGGCGTGAGCGGGCTGTCCTGGTCGACCAGGTTGTGCACCAGGATCAGGAAGTCCCCAGCGCTGGTGCGGGTGAACGTCGGGTCGCTGACGCCCAGGACCGTGTGCTTCATGCCGAACTTGCGCGCGGCGTACTCCAACCCGGCGTTGCCGCCGGCGGCGAGGAACAACCGGTAACCGGCCGCGTTGTCGCTGTTCTCGATCGCCGCGTCGGCGTCGCCGTCCTCGTACCCGTAGACCGGGCCGCCCTCGCGCAACATCAGCGCCTCGAGCACGAACAGCTTGTACGCGCTCGCCGTCCACATCCCACCGTTGTGTCCGGCGACGAACCGTGCCCCGGTGCCGGTGTTGAGCGCCGCTACGGAAATCGAACCGTGCGGCTCCTTGGCGGCGATCGCTGCGATCGCGGTGCGGGCGTGGTTACGGACGACGGCCGGGTCGGGTTGCGCGGAGGTCGCTGACGCGGACGTCGCCGCAGCGGATCCGGCCAGGGGTGAGCTGGGGGCGGCCGTCTGCATCGGTGCGGCCGTGGACGTAACCGGCGCCGCCGCACCTGACGCGCAGCCGGTAACCGCGGCGCAGGTCACAGCGACGCAGGCGAGCAGACGACGAACCGGAAGCACGCAGATCAAGGTAAGCCAATCGGGTAAGGAAGCACGGCAACCAACTCGGTAGCGTCTCAGTCATGGCAGAGCACATCCCAGGGCACTCCACAGAACTCTCGACGGCGGGCTTCAACACGCGTGCGATCCACGCGGGACAGGAACCCGATCCACACACCGGATCGGTCGCGGTCCCGATCTATCAGACCTCGACCTACAAGCAGGACGGCGTCGGCGGGCTGCGCGGCGGATACGAGTACAGCCGCAGCGCCAACCCGACACGGACCGCGCTGGAGGAAGCGCTCGCCGCGCTCGAAGGCGGTGTACGCGGGCTCGCGTTCGCCAGCGGGCTCGCCGCCGAAGACACCGTGTTCCGAGCACTGTGCCGCCCCGGTGACCACGTCATCCTGCCCGGCGACGCCTACGGCGGGACGTTCCGGCTGGTGGCACGGGTGCTGACGAACTGGGGGCTCGAGTACACCCCGGTGGCACTGGCCGATCCGGACGCGGTGCGGGCGGCCGTCCGTCCGACCACCAAGGTGATCTGGTGCGAGACGCCGACCAACCCTTTGCTGGGTATCGCCGATATCGCCGGGCTTGCCTCGATCGCGCACGAGGCCGGTGCGCGGCTCGTGGTCGACAACACGTTCGCCTCGTCCTACCTGCAGCAGCCGCTGGCGCTGGGAGCCGACCTTGTCGTGCACTCGACGACCAAGTACCTGGGTGGACACTCCGACGTCGTCGGGGGAGCGCTCATCAGCGCCGACGCGACGCTCGGCGACGAACTGGCGTTCCACCAGAACGCCATGGGCGCGATCGCGGGCCCGTTCGACGCCTGGCTGGTGCTGCGTGGGATCAAGACCCTGGGCGTGCGGATGGACCGGCACTGCGCGAACGCCGAGCGCGTGGTCGAACTGCTCACCGGGCAACCGGCGGTGAGCGCGGTGCTCTACCCCGGCCTGCCGTCGCACCCCGGCCACGACATCGCCGCCCGGCAGATGTCCGGCTTCGGCGGGATGGTGTCGTTCCGGCTGCGCGGCGGGGAAGAGGCGGCGCTCAAGGTGTGCGAGCTGGTCGAGGTGTTCACCCTGGGCGAGTCGCTCGGCGGCGTCGAGTCGCTGATCGAGCACCCCGGCCGCATGACGCACGCCAGCGTGGCCGGGTCGCCGCTCGAGGTACCCAACGACCTGGTGCGCCTGTCGGTGGGCATCGAGGACGTCGACGACCTGCTGGCCGATCTCGCTCAGGCGTTGGCCTGACGCCACTCGTCGCGCAGGATCGCGAAGTCGATCTCGTCCGTCCACTCGCCCTTGAACCACTCGTTCTGCACGAGGTACGCCTCCTGACGCATCCCGATGCGCCGTAGCACCGCGGCTGAGGCGGTGTTGCGTGCATCGACCCGCGCGATGATCCGGCGCAACCCCAGCGTCTCGAAACCCAGCCGTAGCAGCGCCTTCGCAGCTTCGGTGGCGTAGCCGTGGCCCTGGTGATCGGGGTTGAAGACGTACCCGATCTCGCCGCCTTGGTGCTCCTTGCTCGTCCACGCGAGCATGAGGTCGCCGACCAGCACATGGTCCGTGCTGCGCTCGACGGCGAGCATGATCGCCTGGCCCGGCTCGTCCGCCTCCGACCGGGTGAACTGCGGCGTGCTGAGCCGCTGTCGCAGGTCGGCGAGGCTTCGCGGCTCGTACGGGATGTAGCGGCACACGTCCTCGCGCGACTGGTAGGCGTGCAGGGCGGGCGCGTCGGAGGGCCGCAACGGGCGCAGCAGCAGGCGATCGGTCTCGATCGGGTACTGCGGCCCCTCCATGCCCCGACCCTAACCGCACGGTTAACTTGGGGGCATGGCGTGCTCCGCGAGTGCGATCTGGGACGAGCGCTATCTCGCCTACGACTTCGGCGACCACCCGCTCAACCCGGTACGGCTCGACCTGACGATCCGGCTGGCACGTGCGCTCGGCGTGCTCGACCGAGTCGAGATCATCGCGCCGCAGCCGGCCGACGAGCAGCAGTTGCTCACGATCCACGATCCGGGGTATCTGGCCGCGGTGCGCGCGGCGAGCAGCGACCCGACCTTCAGCGGATACGGCCTCGGCACCACCGACGATCCGGTGTTCGAGGGCATGTACGACGCGTCCGCGCTGGTAGCCGGCGGCTCGGTACAGGCCGCCATGCAGGTATGGGACGGCGCGGTCGAGCACGCGGTGAACATCGCCGGTGGGCTGCACCACGCGATGCGCGGCTACGCCAGCGGATTCTGCGTCTTCAACGATGTCGTGCTCGGCATCCGGTCGATGCTCGCGGCAGGCGCGAAGAAGGTCGCGTACGTCGACATCGACGTGCACCACGGCGACGGCGTACAGGCGGCGTTCTACGACGACCCGCGCGTGCTCACGATCAGCCTGCACCAGGATCCGCGTACCCTGTTCCCGGGCACGGGCCTGCCCACCGAAGTCGGCACCGGCGCCGCCGAGGGCACTGCGGTCAACGTCGCCCTGCCTCCCGGCACCAACGACGACGGCTGGCTGCGTGCCTTCGCCGCGGTCGTGCCGGGCGCGGTGCGCGCGTTCGCCCCGGAAGTGCTCGTCACGCAGTGCGGCTGCGACACCCACCACGAGGATCCGCTGGCGAACCTCGAACTGTCCGTGGACGGGCAGCGCCAGGCGATCGGGCAGTTGCACCAACTCGCCCACGAACTGACCGGCGGCAGATGGGTCGCCTACGGCGGCGGCGGGTACGGCCTGGTGCGCTGCGTACCGCGCACGTGGACCCATCTGCTCGCCGAGGCCACCGGTGTGCGCATCGATCCGGCCACCGAGATCCCCACGGTCTGGACCGACGACGTGCGCCGCCGCGGCGCGCGCGGCGACCTGCCTCGCTGCATGGGCGAAGGACGCCGGCCGCAACCCACTGCCTGGGAACCCGGCGGCGAGACCTGGCTGGACCGCGCCATCGGGGCGACCCGACGGGCGACGTTCCCGCTGCTCGGACTCGATCCGGACGATCCCCGTGACTGAGCAATCGACCGACCCGGAACCGCCCGCACATTGGGAGGCGGACGTCGTCGTCGCCGACGGCGGCACGGTGCACCTGCGTCCGATTCGGCCGGACGACGCCGACACGATCGTCGCCTTCCACGCCGGGCTGTCCGCTCGCACCCGCTACCTGCGGTATTTCTCCGCCTACCCGCGGATCCCGGAGCGCGACCTCGTCCGATTCACCCACGTCGATCACCGCGACCGGGTGGCGCTCGTCGCCATGCTCGGCGACAAGATCATTGCCGTCGGACGGTACGAACGCGCGCCCGGGACGGACGAGGCCGAGGTGGCCTTCGTGGTGGCCGACGACCATCAGGGACGCGGCATCGGGTCCGTCCTGCTGGAGCACCTCGCCGCGGCCGGACGCGAGCGCGGCATCAAGCGGTTCAACGCCGTCGTCCTCGCCGAGAACACCGGCATGGTCCGGGTGTTCCGCGACGCGGGGTACGAGACCAAGCGGCATCTCGAGCACGGCGAGGTCTATCTGGAGTTCTCGATCGACGCCACTTCGGTTACCGAAGCGGTGATGCGCGAACGCGAGCAACGTGCCGAGGCACGCTCGATCCACCGGCTGCTCCACCCGCGCTCGGTCGCCGTAGTCGGCGCCAGCAACGACGCCGGCAAGATCGGCCATGCCGTGTTCGCGAACCTGCTGCGCGGCGGCTTCGACGGCACGCTGTACCCGGTCAACCCCGAGGCCCGGCACGTCGGCGGCGTGCCGGCGTACAAGTCTGTGCTGGACATTCCCGAACGGCTCGACCTCGTCGTCGTCGCCGTGCCCGCGGCGGCCGCGGTTGACGTGGTGCACCAGTGCGCCAGCCGCGAGGTTCGCGGGTTGGTCGTGCTCAGCGGTGGGTTCGGCGAGCGTGGCGACGACGGCGAGCGCGCCGTCGGCCGTGCGCTGCAACGCGGCATGGTCGCCGAGGCGCGGGGCAACGGCATGCGGGTGGTCGGACCGAACTGCCTGGGCGTCATCAACACCGACGGCACCGTCTCACTGAACGCCTCGCTGGCGCCGTTCCCACCGCTGGCCGGGCGGGCCGGGTTCTTCGCGCAGTCGGGCGCGCTCGGGGTCGCCGTGCTCGGCGAGGCGGCGCGGCGCGGAATCGGGGTGTCGACGTTCGTCTCGGCAGGCAGCCGTGCCGATGTATCTGGCAACGACCTGCTGCAGTACTGGGAAACCGACGAGCACACCGACGTCGTGCTCATGTACCTCGAGTCGTTCGGCAACCCGCGCAAGTTCGCCCGGCTCGCGCGTCGGCTCGGCCGCAGCAAACCGATCGTCGCGGTCAACAGCGCGGCCGGCACGGTGGTAGCCGGCCTCGAGACCACGTCGACAGCGTTGCCCGACGACACCGCCCGCGCGCTGTTCGAGCGGTCCGGCGTGATCCGGGTCGACACGGTCGGCGACCTGTTCGACGTCGCGCTGCTGCTCACTTCGCAGCCGTTGCCGGCCGGGTCGCGCGTCGCGGTGGTCGGCAACTCCACAGCGCTCGCCGTGCTCGTCCGCAACGCCTGCGCGGCCGATGGCTTGTCGCTCGAGCGCATCGTCGACGTCGGTGTCGTCGCGGCATCGGACGAGTACGAGACGGCGCTGCGCGAGGTGCTCGACGACGACGGCGTCGACGCGGTCGTGGCGGTGTTCGTGCCGCCGCTGCAACCGGCAAGGGGCGACCAGGTCGCACAGGCGGTGCGCCGCGCCGCCGGCGAAAACCGCAAGCCGATCGTGTCAACCTTCCTCGGATTCGAGGGCGTGCCCGCGGGGCTCGCGGCGGGCGGCGCGAGCTCGCCCGCGCCCGGGTCCGTCCCCTCGTACGCCTCGCCGGAACGCGCCGTCCGTGCGCTGGCCCGCGCCTGGCGGTACTCGGCGTGGCGGCGACGTCCGGCGAGCGCCGTGCCGCACCTGCCCGATCTCGACATCGGCGCCGCTCGAGGGTTCGTCGAGTCGGTGCTGGCCGATGCGCCGGACGGGCGCATGCTCGATGCCGATGAGGCCGGCCGCCTGCTCGGTTGCGTCGGCATCGTGGTTTCGCACGAGGTGCCGCCGGACGCGGTCGAGGTCGTGCTCGGCGCCCGCGACGACCCGTCTTTCGGCGCGCTCGCCTCGTTCGGCATCGCCGGCGTGGCGACCGAGCTGCTCGGCGACCGGGCGTACGCGCCCGTCCCGCTGACCACCGCCGATGCCGAGGAACTCGTGTTGGCCCCGCGGGCCGCGCCGCTGCTCACCGGCTACAGCGGCTCGCCCGCCATGGACCTGTTGGCGCTGCGCGACCTGCTGTTGCGGCTGTCCGCGCTCACCGACGCGCTGCCCGAGCTCGCCGAGTGCGGCATCCACGCGCTCGCCACGCCGATCGGCGCGCACGTCACCACGCTCAGCGTCCGGATCGCGCCGGCAACGGCTCGCGCGGACACAGGTCCACGCCGGTTGCGCGGCCTGTAGCGAGCCTTTGCCGGACGATGTCGAATCCGCCCCGTCCATCTCGCGTACCGCGTCATCTAGTCGGTTTTGGCGGCAGGACGTTCACATAGACGGCCTGCCGCCAAAAGTGCGTCCGGTGGGGTCGATAACCTCCCAGGCGTGACGAAATTCGTCTTCGCCCTCCACCTGCTGTTCGCCATCTTCGCGATCGGTCCGCTAGTCCACGCTGCGACGACGGCCGGACGGGGAGTACGCACCGGAGACGGAGCGGCCACCGCCTCGTCGGCCCGGGTGCTGCGGATCTACTCCTACGCGTCCGTGCTCGTCGTCATCGCCGGGATGGCGCTGATGTCGATGGACGATCCCGACGAGAAGGGCAAGAAGCTCGGCGAATTCAGCCAGCTGTGGATCTGGCTGTCGCTGCTGCTCTGGCTGGTCGCGGTGGGCCTCGTCCTTGCCGTCATCGTCCCGACGCTGACCAAGGCGAGCGCGCTCATCGAGAAGCAGGAATCGGTCGTCACGCTGACCGGGCGCGTCGCGGCGGCCGGCGGCGTGGTCGGCGCGGTGTTCGCGGTGATCGTCTTCCTGATGGTCTACCAACCCGGACATTGAACGTCCGGCGGGAACCTGAAGCGGTACCTGCCTCGTCCCACTAGCCAGGAGGTCGCTGCGTGGCTGATGAGGCGGCGTTCCGCGCGTTCGTGGAATCGAACGGCGCGGCGTTGCTGCATGCTGCCCGCTTGCTGACCGGCGACCATCATCGCGGAGAGGACCTCGTGCAGACGGCGCTCACCCGCGTGTACCTGAAGTGGGATCGCATCGACACCCCACTCGCGTACGCACGCAAGGCTCTGGTCACCGCGCACATCGACTCGACCCGGCGTCGCTGGTGGGGCGAGCGGCCGACCGAGACGCTGCCGGAAGTCCCGGCGATGCAGAGTTCTGATGTCGGCGCGGCCGACGAGCGCGACGAATTGCGCCGCCTGCTCGCCGGGCTCTCGCCGCGGGAGCGGGCCGTGATCGTGCTGCGCTACTACTGCGACCAGTCCGAGCAGGAGACGGCTGCGACGCTCGGCGTGCCGGTGGGCACGGTCAAGAGCACGTGCTCGCGCGCGCTGTCCCGACTGCGGGTAGAGATCGGGGTGAGCAAATGAGCCCGACCGAGTCCCAGCTGCGCGACGCGCTGCGCGAGGGCGAAGGGGACGGCGTCGACGCCGGCCTGTTGATCGCCAACGTCAACCGCGTCCGGCGCGAGCGGCGGCGCCGGATCAACGCCGGGATCGGCGTTGCCGCGGTCGTCGGCGTGCTCGGCAGCTTCGCCTTGCTCATCGGGACACGAGCTACGCAGGAGGAGGCCGGCGGTGGGTCGGCGGCGAGCCAGCCGGCGCCCGCACACCGCGCCGCCCACGGTGCGTACTCGAACGGCGGCGCGGCGGGCGGCGCGGGCCAATCGGCGCGGGCCAGTGCGGTGCCGTCCCCGCCGGCGGCCTACCAGGGAGGGCCCGCGCCGTCGTGCCCGCGCACGCCGGTGCACGTCAAACGGTCCGGCGGGTCTTCAGGGTCACTCGTCCCTTCAAGCGTCTCGTCGGTCTCGGCGTGCGCATACCGGCCTGACGGCACGACCGTGGACGGCGCACTTGTGACGCAGCAGGCTGCCACTGAGTTCGCGGACAGCCTGAACGCGGCACCGCACCGACCGGCTCGTGCCGCAGGTCCCTGTGTTGCCCCGTTCGACGGGCGCGGCTTGGTGCAGCTGCGGGTCTACGACTCACACGGCACGCTGGTCGGCCCGTTGACCGTCGTGCCCGATTGCCACCAGGCCAAGGTGACCAACGGTGCGGTCACCCGCTATCCACGCCATCTCCCGCCGCCGCTGCCGAGGCTGCTGCGCACGGTGCGCTGAGGATCAGTCGGAACGCAGGTCGTGCACCCACTGTCGCGCGGCCGCGAAATCGGCGGCGCCGGTACCCGGACGGATCCGGTTGGCGACGGCGTCCGCCCGCGGGTACGAGCCCAGGAACCGCACGACCGGGCACATCCTGTGCAGCCCCATCAGCACCTCACCCATACGCGCCTCGGCGATGTGCCCCTCGGCGTCGATCGAGAACAGGTAGCGACCGAGCTCGTCGCCGATGGGACGCGATTCGATGCGCGACAGGTTCACCCCGCGGGTGGCGAACTGCTCGAGCATTGTCAGCAGTGCGCCGGCTTCGTTGTCGGGCAGGTGCACGACCAGGCTGGTCTTGTCCGCGCCGGTCGGCGCCGGCAGTTCGCCGGGATGGCCCACGACGACGAATCGGGTCACCGCCGCGGCGTTGTCCGCGACCTGGTCGGCGAGCACGTGCAGGGGGTAGTGTTCGAGGGCTGCGGGCGGGATCAGCGCGGCTTCGAAGTCGGTGTGGGCCGACGGGTCGACGAGCAGTTCGGCGGCGGCCGTGTTCGACGTCTCCGGGACGTGCGTCGCCTGCGGCAGGTTCGCCCGCAGCCAGCGCCGGCACTGCGCCCAGGCGTGTGGATGCGCGGCGACCCGGCGCACGTCGCCCATGGCGGTCCGGTCGCGCGCGGCGAGGCTGAAGCTGACCGGGACGAGGATCTCGCGGGTCACGACGAGATCGCCGGTCGCCAGGGTGTCCAGGACGGCCGTCACCGAGCCTTCGATGGAGTTCTCGATCGCGACGACCGCGAAGTCGGCCGCCCCGGAGCGGACGGCTTCGAGCGACGCCATGACGTGCTGCTGCGGCAGGTAGTCGACCTCGTCCGGCCCGGCGATCGTGCGCAGCGCGGCTTCGGTGAACGTCCCGGCCGGACCGAGATAGGCGTAGCGCACGCGCATGGCGACCACCCTATTGGGCGGCGTCGATCAGGCTTTGCACCTCGGGGCTGAAATGGCCTGCGTAGCGTTGCAGCAGCTGTGGGATCTGCCAGTCGGAGCCCTCGATCAACTGCCGGCAACGGTAGGTCTCGCAGTGGCAGAACAGCGACGCGAAGCCGGTCGATTCGGTGGCGTAGTCGAAGGTCAGCTCCTCATCGGCAGCGACGGCGCGGCGGGTCACGAGGTCGGCGCCGACGAACCACACGTTCGGGTCGCAGCTGTGGTTGAACGGTCCGTGCACGGCGGTGCCCTCGTCAAGTGCTGTGCGGGCAAAGACGCCCTTGCCGGCGATCGGGGACGGCCGGAGTTCGAGGTCAGCCGGCGGCACGGCGACGTCCGGTGCGTGACCGCAGGTAGTCCGCGACCACGTACTCGCCGAGCGCTCCGTGCTTGGGCAGGAACAGCCGTCCGCCGTTGCGGCGCCCCACCTCGCGCATGAACTCCACGAGCCGGGGGTCGTCGTCGAGCATGAACACGTTGATCGTCGCCCCGCGCCGGGTGCAGCGCTCGACCTCGGCCAGCGTGGCCGCGATCGTCTCCCGCGTCGGTGGCCAGGCGAAGTCCGCGAAGCCGTCGCGGGCGAGGTGTGCGGTGGGCTCGCCGTCGGTGATCACCATGATGACCGGCTCGGAATTGCGGTGCTTGTCGAGATGCCGGCGCGCGAGCATGAGCCCGTGCTGCAGGTTGGTGCCCTGGACGCGATCCCAGTCGTGCTCGACGAGCGCGTTCGTGGTCATCACTCGCGCGTAGTCGCTGAAGCCGATGATCTCGATGGCGTCCTGCGGAAATTTCGTGCTGATCAGTGCGTGCAGGGCGAGCGCGGTCGTCTTCGCCTCACCCCAGGTGCCGCGCAGTTCCATCGAGTACGACATGTCGACGAGCAGCGCGACAGCGGCCGACGAGCGGCGTTCGGTTTCGACGACTTCGAAGTCATCGGAGGCGAGTTTCACGAGCCGACCATCCGGCCCCGGGGCCGGGCCGAGTTCCGTGCCCGCCGATGCGGTGCGCTGGACCGCGTTGCGGACGGTACGGACGACGTCGAGCGGCTGCTCGTCACCGAAGCGCCACTCGCGGCTCGCGCCCGTCACCTCACCGGCGGCACCGGCGTCGCGCACGTCGTGCCCGCCGCGGCCGCGTGACTCGAGCACGTCGAAAACCCTTTTCAGGGCGGTGGATCCGAGCCGTCGCAACGCGCGCGGGGTGAGCCGCAGGCCCTCGCTGCCGCGTTGTAGGTAACCCTGATCGCGCAGTTCGCGCTCGATGCGGCGCAGCTGCGCGACGTCGTCGACGGCGGCCCGGCCGAGCGCGCGCTCGATGAGTTCCTCGTCGATGTCGTCGAGGCTCGCGCCGGGGTAGTCCTGGCCGAGCAGGTCGTCGAGCTGGTCGAGGTCTGCGAGTTCGGCGAGCGCGCCCGTCGCATCGGAGAAGTCCATGCCGCTCTCGCCGTCCATGCGCTGGCGACCGCCCCACCGCAGGTCGGGACGGGCGGATCTCAGGCCGTGCTGCAGCCGGTCCATCTGCTGGGCGAGCCCGGCCTGCTGCATCGCCTCGGCCATCAGGCCTTCGAGCTCGTTGCGCTGGTCAGGGGTGAGGCTGTCGAGCAGGCGCTGCGCGGCCGCGGCCCGCCGGGCGAGCGAGTCGATCAGCTCCTCGAGATTCTGCGGCGATTCCGGGAAGAAGTCGCCGTACTGCTGCATGAACTCGTCGAACTGTTCCTGGGTGTGTTCGCCGCGTGCATCGGCGTCGAGCATGTCGTTGAGCGCACTGAGCATGTCCCGGATGCGGCTCATGTCTTCGGGCGTCGCGTTCTGCAACGCCTGGCGCATGCCGGCGAACTGCGCGTCGAGCACTTCGTCGCGCAGCATGTCCTGGATCTGCTGGTAGGCAGCGCGGGCTTCGTCCGAGCGCCACTGGTAGTCGGCGAGCTGGCGCACGGCGCGGGCGGTGTCGCTCGGCAGGTTGTCGAGTTCGGCCTCGGCCATCCGAGCGCTGTCAGCAGGGTCGGGGAACAGCTCGTGGCGTTCGGCCTCGACGGCGTGGTCGAGCAGTTCCTTGACCTTGTCGAGAGTGCCGTCGAGTCTGCCGCTGTGGCGCAGGTCGCGGGCCCGCTCGCGAGCCTTGCGGCGCAGCGCGTCGAGGCCGTTTCGGCCGTCCGCCCCGCGACGCAACATCCGGTTCAATGCGGCGCGCGGTGAGGACCCGGCGAGCACGTCGTCACCGATGTCGTCGAGCGCCTCGCGGATGTCGTACGGCGCCGCGAGCGGGTCGGGCCCGCCGTGCCAGGCGCCGTAGTGGTATCGCGGCTTCGCCACGCGAGCACCCCCGTCCGCGTCGTTCGTGTCTCGCTGCGTACGAGCCTA
>DASXJR010000065.1:0-8879 GCA_036497285.1 Jatrophihabitans sp. | reverse complement strand
GGGCTTGCTGGACAGCTTGTTCACGTAGTCCTCGACGACCACGGTGCGCCAGAACAGAACGAGGATGACCAGGAACGGGATGGTCACACAGACGACCTCGATGACCAGGTTGTACTTGGTCTGGCGCGGCAGGTCGTCGTTACGCTTCCGGTACCGGATGCAGCACCAGAAGATCAGGCCCCAGACGATGACGCCCAGCGCCAGCGCCGCGACCCCGGACCACGACCACAGCACCCGCATCCGCTCGGCCTGCTTGGTGACCCCGCTGGGCCACCCGAAGCGCAGATGCTTCTCGGCGTCCTGGACCGAACAGCCCGCCAGTAGAAGGGTTGACGTGGCGAGGATGAACGCGATTTTCCCACCGCGCTTCCAAGACCTACGCCGCACCTCGACCCCGCCTCTCGCACAGTTTTCGATCGTTTCGGAGCCTACTGGACACCGGCCCCGCGGCCCGGGACGGGGTGGGGTGATTACCGTCGTGCCATGGGTGGCTCCGGTGCTTTCCTCGACGCTGCGTCCGGAGTTCCGCTGCACCCGGTGGCGCGGCAGGCGCTGCTCGCTGCCCTCGACGACGGCTGGGCCGACCCGTCGCGCCTCTACGGGGCCGCCCGGCGGGCCCGGCAGCTGCTCGACGCGGCCCGTGAGGCGGTCGCGGCGGCGCTCGGTGCGCGTGCCGACGAGATCGACTTCGCCGCCAACGGCACCGCAGCCCTGCACGCCGCGGTGCTCGGCACCTTGGCCGGCGCGCGGCGCACGCCGACCGTCGTCCACAGCGCGGTGGAGCACTCCGCGGTGCTGCACGCCCTGGAAGGGACACCAGCCGTACCGATCGGGGTCGACGCACTCGGACGGGTCGATGCGACGACGTTCGAAGCGGCGCTGCTGGCTCCCGGTGTCGCGGCCGGCGCGCTGCAGGCCGGCAACCACGAGGTCGGCACCCGCCAGCCGGTGGCCGGGCTGGATTCGCCCGTCCCGCTGATCGTCGACCTCACCGAGACCCTCGGGCACGCCGAGATCCCGCCGAACTGGTCGGTGGCGGCGGCGGACGCGCGGATGTGGGGCGGTCCCAGCGTGGGCGTCCTGGCGGTACGGACGGGCGTCCGCTGGCGCTCCCCGGCCCCGCCGGACGACCGGGGCCGCGTCCCCGGCGTGCCCGACCTGCCGGCCGTGGTCGCCGCGGCCGCGTCCCTGCGGGCCGTCCTCGACGAGCGACCGGCCGTCGAGGCGCGACAGCGTGATCTCATCGACCGGATCCGAGCGTCCGTCCGTGGCATCCCGGACGTCGAGGTGCTCGGAGACCCCACCGACCGACTGCCGCACATCGTCACGTTCTCCTGCCTGTACGTGGACGGCGAAGCGGTGCTCACCGCGCTCGACCGGCGCGGGTTCGCGGTGTCGTCGGGATCGTCGTGCACCAGCGACACGCTCGAGCCCTCGCACGTGCTGGTCGCCATGGGCGCGCTGACCAGCGGCAACGTGCGGGTCTCGCTGACCCGCGACACGACCGCGGCTGAGGTGGACGAGTTCCTCGCCGTGCTGCCCGGGGTGATCGCCGACGTGCGTGCGGAACTCGGGGCGACCGGGCTGTGATCGTCTTGGCCTCCCAGCAGGGTCCCGCCCGGCGTGTCGCCCTGCTGCGGGGCCAAGCGTGATCATCGATGCGCGCGGGCGGCGGTGCCCGCTGCCGATCCTCGACCTCGCCCGGCACATCCGCGACATCGAGGTCGGCGCCACGCTCACCGTCGAGGCCGACGATCCGGCCGCCCGTCCGGACATCGCGGCCTGGTGTCGCATGCGGGGGCACGAATTCGTCGCCGCACAGAGCGCGTCCGACGGCACACCGGCCTACGTGGTCCGGCGGCTGCACTGAGCAGGGATACTGGAGCGCGTGTGTGGACTGATCGGTTTCCTCTCGGCCAACGGTGATGCCAAATCGGTCGAGTCGTCGGTGGACGGCTCGCTGAAGGACATGCGGCACCGCGGCCCGGACGAAGGCGGCACCTGGGCCGACGCCGACGCGGTCATCGGCTTCCGGCGGCTCTCGATCATCGACATCGACCACTCGCATCAACCGTTGCCCTGGCTGGACGGCCGCTACCACCTGATCTTCAACGGCGAGATCTACAACTACGTCGAACTGCGCGAGCGCCTCGCCCGCGAGTTCGGCGTCATCTTCGACACCGACGGCGACGGCGAGGCGATCGTCGCGGGCTACCACTACCTGGGCGAGAAGTTCGTGCGCGAACTGCGCGGCATGTTCGTGTTCCTGATCTGGGACGCCCAGGAACGCGTGCTGTTCGGCGCCCGCGACTGGTTCGGCATCAAGCCGATGTACACCTACGCCGACGAGCGTGGCACCTTCTTCGCAAGCGAGAAGAAGTCGTTGTTGGACGTGGCCACTGATCCCGGCCCGGTCGACGAGACGGCGCTGCAGCACTACCTGACGCTGCAGTACGTACCCGAGCCGGCGTCGATGCACTCGAAGATCCGGCGCATCGAGTCGGGCACTTACTTCACCATGCGCCCGGGCGAGCAGGTGCACCCGCGCCGCTACTTCCACCCGGACTTCGCGATCAAGCCCGTCCCGAACGAGGACAAGCTCTACCGCGAGATCGCCGAAGCCCTCGAGGATTCCGTCGAGAAGCACATGCGCGCCGACGTCACCGTCGGCTCGTTCCTGTCCGGCGGCATCGACTCCACCGCGGTCGCAGCGCTCGCCAAGCGGCACAACCCGAAACTGCTCACGTTCACGACGGGTTTCGAACGCGAGGGCTTCAGCGAGATCGACGTCGCCGCCGAATCGGCTGCAGCGATCGGGGTCGAGCACATCACCAAGGTCGTGTCGGCCGAGGAGATGATGGAGACGCTGCCCCTGATCGTCTGGTACCTCGACGATCCCGTGGCCGATCCCGCGCTCGTCCCGCTGTACTTCATCGCGCGCGAGGCCCGCAAGCACGTCAAGGTTGTGCTGTCCGGCGAGGGCGCGGACGAACTCTTCGGTGGCTACACGATCTACCGCGAACCGATCTCGCTGCGCGCGTTCGACCACGTCCCGACTGCGGTCAAGCGCGGTCTCGGGAAGCTCTCCACGAAGATCCCCGAGGGCACCCGCGGCAAGGATCTCTTGCGACGTGGGTCGATCGGGATCGAGGAGCGCTACTACGGCAACGCGCGCATCTTCCGCCCCGACGAGATGGGCTTCTACAAGCGCTTCGACCCGTCCGTCTCGTACATGGACGTGACCCGCAAGCTCTACGAACAGACCGAGCACCTCGACGGCTCGACCCGCATGCAGTACGTCGACCTGTTCACATGGCTGCGCGGCGACATCCTGGTCAAGGCCGACAAGATGACGATGGCCAACTCGCTCGAGTTGCGGGTGCCCTTCCTCGACACCGTCGTGTTCGACATCGGCTCGTCCGTCCCTACCGATCAGAAGATCACGAAGGAGACGACGAAGTACGCGCTTCGGCGGGCACTGGAGCTGATCGTGCCGGCGCACGTGCTCAACCGTCCGAAGCTCGGCTTCCCGGTGCCGATCCGGCACTGGCTCAAGGACGTCATGTACGACTGGGCGCGCGACATCATCACGTCGTCGCAGGCGGACGAACTCGTCGACACGCAAGCCGTGCTGACGCTGCTCGAGGCACACCGTGCCGGGCCGCACGACTACTCGCGCAAGATCTGGACACTGCTGGTGTTCATGATCTGGCACGGCATCTTCGTCGAGCAGCGGATCCACCCCGAGGTCCCGGAGCCGGTCTACCCGGTGCGTCTCTGAGCTGCTTTATCGGCCCCTTATAGATCGGCGGCGACGATGGCGGCATGACCATCGTCACCCCTTCTGCCGACCGTCGAGTGCGCATCGTCGGCGTGCTGCTCGCGGCTGTCGTCGTCGGCGTGCTGTTCGGCGTAGCGGATCTCATCGGACAGTTGGCGCTACCCGATCCGTGGTTCGAGATCGCGAACTCGATGGCGGTCTGGGCCGTTTCGGCGTTCCTGTTCGGACGGGCGGTGGGCACCGGAATCGCGACGGCTGCGGTGAGCGGTGCGTTGATGCTGACCGTCGCGGTCGAGGCGTACTACCTCGCCGCCGCGCTCGCGCTGAACGACAACATCGGCAACCTGACCTCGCGCTCCACCGTCATCTGGATCGTGCTCGGCGTGGTGGCAGGCGCGGGATTCGGCGCGGCCGGTGCGGTGTCGCGCAGGCCGGAGACGCTGTACGCAGCACCGGCCGCGGCGCTCGGCGCTTCGGTGCTGTTCGCGGAGGGGATCGTGCTGCGCGAGGGGTGGAGCGTGCTCATCGATGTTGTGCTCGGCGTGCTCGTCCTCGCCCTCTCGGTGACCGGCACGAAGCGGTGGTTGCTGGCGGGCGCGGCGAGCGTGCCCTTGACCGCCTTCGTGGTGTTCGCCTTCGACGCGCTCGGCTTCGGCGTCAGCTAGCACGCCGTACGTTGGAGCAGGTGACTGTCCGTCGAGCGGCCGCGGCCGCCGTAGCGCTGCTCGCCCTGAGCGCTTGCTCCAACTCGTCCGGTGATGCACCGTCGCCGTCGACCAGCGCGCCTCGTGCGACCAGCACTCCGAGCCCGTCGGCGACCGCGGCAGGCACCGGCTCGCTGTACGTGTCGCTCGGCGATTCGTACGCGGCCGGGCAGCAGGCGACCGGACCCGGCGAGGGACACACCACCCGCAACGGGTTCGCCTACCAAGTGGTCGACGATGCGGTGGCGAACGGTTATCACCTCAAGCTCGTCAACTTCGGTTGTGCCGGGGCGACGACGGCGTCGATGCTGCACGATTCCGGTTGCGCACCGCGGCTGCTCGGGCCGGGCGCCGCACGTTATTCGCAGCCGCAGGCCGCGGCCGCGGCCGCGTTCCTGCGCAGTCATCGCGGGCAGGTCGCGCTCATCACCGTGTCGATCGGCGGCAACGACGTGACGGGGTGTGCTGCGGTCGCGAACGTCGTGCCGTGCGTGGCCGCCGCGCTGAAGGTGATCACGAAGAACCTGCGCACGATGCTGGTAAGGCTGCGCGCTGCGGCGGGCCCGTCCACCGTGATCGTCGGCACCACGTACCCGGACATCTTTCTCGGCAAGGCGGTGTCCGGCCGTCCGAGCGACCTGCGCCTGGCGAAGCTGTCGGCGCTCGGTTTCAGGAGCCTGATCAACCCGACGCTGAAGGCCGCATACGCCGCCGTCGACGGCAAGTTCGCCGACGTCACCGCGGCGACCGGTGGGTACGTCCCGCTGCGGCGCACGACGACGCTCGCGCCCTACGGACGAATCCCGGTCGCGGTCGCCAAGGTCTGCCGGCTGACGTACTTCTGCCAGTACGGCGACATCCACCCGCGCACGGATGGCTACGGGATCATCGCCCGGCTCGTCGTCAACGCACTCCCCCGCCGCTGACCGATCGAGGCCAGCGGGGCAAATGCTGCCCGCACTCCCGCGCCGCAGGCCGCAGTGATCAGTCGGGTAGGTGGGGCAGCACCTCGGCCGCGGCGTCGTCGCCATAGGACTCGGCGAGCCGATCGGCGAAATCCGCGGGCTTGACGGTGTACTCCTGTGTGCCGATCGTCTCGAGGACGAGCGTCGCGAGCAGGCTGCCCACCTGAGCCGACCGCTCCCACGACAGTCCCCAGCCGCGGGCGGTGAGCAGCCCGGCACGGAACCCGTCGCCCACGCCGGTCGGGTCGGCCTTCAGCCGCTCCTTGGCCACCGGGACGTGTACGCGATCGCTGTCCGCGTCCAGGGCGCGGCCGACGATATCGACCCCTCTCGAGCCGTGCGTCGTGACCCGCACACCGACCATCGCCAGCACGTCGGCCTCGGAGTGCCCGGTCTTGGACTCGAGCAGGTTCTTCTCGTACACGTTGGTGAAAAGCAGATCCGCGCCCTCGATCAGCGCGGTCATCTGCTCGCCCGACATGCGCGCGATCTGCTGGGACGGGTCGGCGGCGAAGCGGAAGCCGTTGTCGCGGCACTCGGAGCTGTGCTGCACCATCGCGGCCGGGTCGTAGGCGCTGATCACGGCGAGGTCCGCGCCCGTCGCGTGCCAAGCGTCCTTGATCGCGATGTTGCTGGCCTCGGCCATCGCGCCGGCGTAGAACGAGCCGATCTGGCACATCTGCTCGTCGGTGGTGCAGACGAAGCGCGCGGTGTGATGTTGCGGCGACACGTACACGAAGTCGCAGTTCACCCCGTTGCGGATGAGCCACGCCCGGTACTCGTCGAAGTCGGCGCCGACCGCGCCGATCAGCACCGGCGCCGCGCCGAGCTGGGCCATCCCGTAGCAGATGTTGGGCGCCACACCACCACGCCGGATCACGAGGTCGTCGACGAGGAACGAGAGCGAAACGTTGTGCAGATGCTCGGCAAGCAGCTGTTCGGAGAACTTGCCGGGGAAATGCATCAGGTGATCGGTGGCGATCGATCCTGCGACGAGGACGGGCACGGCGGGCGACCTACCTATCAGTGAACCCACATGACGACGGCCGGGCCCGTCTTGCGAACAGGACCCGGCCGGTCGAGAACTATCAGCCGCAGAACGAGTTGCCGCAGGCGCAGCCGCCCGAGGCGTTCGGGTTGTCGATCGTGAAACCCTGCTGCTCGATCGTGTCGGTGAAGTCGATCGTGGCGCCACCCAGGTACGGAGCGCTCATGCGGTCGACGACCACCGGGACGTCGTGCACTTCGAGCTCGAGGTCGCCGTCCAGGCTGCGCTCGTCGAAGAACAGCTGGTACTGCAAGCCCGAGCACCCGCCCGGCTGCACGGCCACGCGCAGGCGCAGATCGTCGCGGCCCTCCTGGTCGAGCAGCGCGCGTACCTTCACAGCCGCGTGCTCGGTCAGCTCGAGGCTCGGGGCCGCGGTTTCCGGTGCGGAGGTCAGTTCGACAGCGGTCGGTTCGGTGGTGGTCATCAGACTCCCAGCTCAACTCGGCGTTACACACACACTTCCGTCTGACAAACGATCGTGTCGCGGACAGCTATTCCATGGTAACTGCTCGGTGTGTCACATGCGGTCGGACGGGCTACAACCCGCGGATACCCTGGGCAACGTGAGCCCTGAAGCGACTTTCGTGGAGCCCAACGCCACCCCCTTGGCACTGCTGTTGCTCGGCCGGGGCAGCGATGCCGGCGCCGAACGCGGTGTGGACTGTCCGGGCGAGTTGCCGCCCGCCTCCGACCCGGGCCTGGTCGCGCGTGCCCGCGCCGCGCGTGACGCGCTCGGCGAGCGGGCGTTCGTTCTGGGCCACCACTACCAGCGTGACGAGGTTATCCAGTTCGCCGACGTGACCGGCGACTCGTTCAAGCTCGCCCGCGACGCCGCGGGTCGCCCCGACGCCGAATACGTCGTGTTCTGCGGCGTGCATTTCATGGCCGAGTCGGCCGACATCCTCACCTCCCCCGACCAGGCCGTCGTTCTGCCCGACCTGGCAGCGGGGTGCTCGATGGCCGACATGGCCGATCACCAGCAGGTCGTCGAGGCATGGGACGTGCTGCAGGACGCCGGCGTCGCCGATGTCACGGTGCCGATCACGTACATGAACTCGTCCGCCGCGATCAAGGCGTTCACCGGGGCCCATGGCGGTGCGGTGTGCACCTCGTCCAACGCCGAACGGGCCCTGCGCTGGGCGCTGGCCAACGGCGAGAAGGTGCTGTTCCTGCCCGACCAGCACCTCGGGCGCAACACCGCCGTGCTGGAGCTGGGCATCAAGCTGGAGCAGTGCGTCGTGTTCGACCCGCACAAACCGGGCGGCGGACTCACCATGCAGCAACTGCGCGACGCGACGATGATCCTCTGGCGCGGACATTGCTCGGTGCACGGCCGGTTCACCGCCGACAACGTGGCCGAGATGCGTCGCCGGATCCCCGACGTCAACGTGCTCGTGCACCCCGAGTGCCGGCACGACGTCGTGCTTGCCGCCGACTACGTGGGCTCGACCGAGTACATCATCAAGACCCTCGACGCCGCCCCGTCCGGCTCGTCGTGGGCCGTCGGCACGGAGCTGAACCTCGTCCGGCGCCTGGCGGCGCGGCATCCCGACAAGCGGATCGCCTTCCTGGAGAAGACGGTCTGCTACTGCTCGACGATGAATCGCATCGACCTGCCGCACCTGGTGCATTCGCTCGAATCGCTCGTCGCCGGTGATGTGATCAACCAGATCACGGTCGAGCCCACGGTCGCCGCCAACGCCCGGTTGGCGTTGGAGCGCATGCTGGCGCTGGCCTGATCACGTCGCCGACCTGGGAAGTAACTGCGCTCGCGGTACTGCAGTTACCCTTCGTTGCGTGAGCCTGCTTCGTAAACCCAGTTCGGCCCCGGAACCGACCCCGGAACCGGTCGTCGAACCGGTCGCCGGCAAGGGACGGGCGACGCCCAAACGCCGCGATACGGCCCCTAAGCGGCAACCGATGACGGCGCCGCGGACCAGCAAGGAAGCCGCCCAGCTTCGCAAGCAACAGGCCACCCAGACGCGAAACGCCCCCGCGGCCGCCAAGATGGGCACCCGCGAATATCGCGAAGCGCTGAAGCGCGGCGATGAGTCGGTGCTGTCGCGACGCGACACGGGCCCGGTGCGCCGGCTCGCCCGGAACTGGGTCGACACCCACCACCTGGCGTCGAACTATCTCTTGTTGGTCTTCCCGCTGCTGCTGTTCGCCGGCTCAATACCCGATCACCTCGGCACCTACTTCACGATCGGTCTCGTCGTGATCTTTGCGGTTGAGTGGTTGTGGGTCGGGCGTCGCATTCACGCGCTCGCGGTCAGCCGATTCGATCAGGTGACCGAGAAGCCGTGGGTGCTCGGGCTGTACGCCGGGCAGCGGGCGTTCCTGCCCCGCAAGTGGCGCTCGCCCGGGGCGACGGTCCGCCG
>DASXJR010000064.1:0-32521 GCA_036497285.1 Jatrophihabitans sp. | reverse complement strand
TAGGCCTCGATGCCCTTCGTTTTGGAGAGCAGGACGAGGATGGCGCGGGCTTCGGGGTCGAGCCACGTCTTGGCGATGTCGGCGGGGATGGGGTAGCCGTGCCCGGTGCGGGCGACGCCGTGGCCGGTGGCGAAGGCGTCGAGGTCCATGGTGAGCGTCAAGGTGGTGGCACAGCCCATGGTCAAGGGGAGCCGGCCGGAGCTGAACAGCAGCCGGAACCCGGCCAGCAGCGCGTCGTGGCGGCGTTGTCCGGGGGTGCGCGGGTCCGGGGTGCCGTCGGCGCCGGGTTGGGGTTTGCCGAGGCAGTCGAACATCGTCTCGAGGTACTCCGCCAACTCCGCGGTCAGATCCATCGTGGCGGTGCCGGAGCCGTCCGGGCGCCGGGACAGCCGGATGTCGCGGGCGCGTTCGCGGTGTTCGTGGTCGCGGTAGGCGCCGTCCTGATCCAGCGCGGTGGCCACGGCTTCGGCGTGCCGGCGCAGCGTTTCCGGGTCGTTGTCGCGGGCGAAATCCACCAGCACGACCTCGACCGCCCGCCCGGCGCCGTGCTCCAGATCGAGGGTCTCGGCGGGCAGCGTGTCCACGGTCTGCGCGATCGTCACCGCCGCCGCACCGCAGATCGCGCCGGACCCGAACGCCGCAGCCACCTCGGGGTGCACGGGCGGTAACACCTCACCTTGATAGGTGCGTTGTGGGTTGATCGCGGCCGCGAGTTTCACCCGGGCGGCGGCATCACAGCCGCCGATGTTGAGCAGGTGCCGCAGGAACGCGACGTCGTCCTTGCAGCCATGCGTGAACGCGAGCCCGCGGGCCCGCACCTGGCCCAGTAGCGCTGCTTCGCGGACCTCAAGCCGGCGTCGGTCGGCCTCGATGCCGCGCAGCTCGTCGAGTACCTGGGCGTCGGTGAGCGACTCCAACCCGTCCAGAGGTGGTGCGCTCATGTATTCGATTATATGCCTTCCGCGGAAGGTTCACAAGACGGAATCCGCAGATATATATGACGATTCGCAACCAAGAAGCGAGGTGAGCAACCAGTAAAAAGTGAGCGGCCGATGAGTGACCACTCGAGCGATGAGTGACGACTCGCGAACACGAACGTGAGCCGACAGCTCGAAGCGACCGACCACCCGAACTGATCTCGACGCTGCGCATTTCGACGCGCAGCGAAACCGACCTACAGCCAGCCGTTTCGTTTGAAGGCGCGATAGAGAGTCCCGCAGGCGATAACCATCACGAGAATCACCAAGGGATACCCGAACTCCCAGCTCAGCTCGGGCATGTGATGGAAGTTCATCCCATAGATGCCGGCGAGCATGGTCGGTACGGCCGCAATCGCCACCCACGCCGAGATCTTGCGCATGTCCTCGTTCTGCACGACCGACACGCGCGCCAGATTCGCAGACACCAACGTCGTCAGCAGATCGTCGAACCCGTTGACGCGATCGACCACTTCATTGAGGTGATCGTCGACATCGCGGAAGTAGTCGCGGACCCGCGCGTCGATGTGGTCGGCCCTGCCATGCGAAAGATGGCGTAACACCGGGGCGAGGGGCGCGGTCGCCCGACGCAGTTCCAGCACCTCCCGCTTGAGCACGTAGATCACGTTCGAGTCGGTGACCTTGCTCGACTCGGAGAACACCGCAGTCTCAGCCTCGTCGATGTCCTCTTGCAACGCACGACAGACCACCACGTACGAGTCGACGATCGAGTCGAGCACCGCGTGCAACACCGCCGACGGACCGAGGCGCAACAGATCCGCGTCGCCCTCCAGCCGCTTGCGCACCGCGTGCAGCCCACCGTGCTCACCGTGTCGCACCGTGATGACGAAGTTGTGGCCGAGGAACACCATCACCTCGCCGGTCTCGACGACCTCGGCCGTGCCGCCAGGCAGCGCGTCGTCGTAGTGCACCGTCTTGACGACAGTGAACAGCGTGTTCTCGTACGCCTCGAGCTTCGGCCGCTGATGCGCGTGAACGACGTCCTCGACCGCAAGCGGATGCAGACCGAATCGCGTGGCCACCCCGGCGAACTGCGCCTCGTCCGGCTCGTGCATCCCGATCCACACGAAGCCGTCACCCGAGGCCTCGACCTCATCGATCGCGGTGCGCCAGTCGACCGCGGTGGGATCGCGTCGACCGTCCCGGTAGATCGCGCAATCGACGATCGCCGACCGCTGGTCCGGGTTCTCCACCGCCGTCTCGACACGCTGCCGCCGGCCGGGCACGAGCCGACCGGGCACGAGCGCGCGTGGACGCGGAACATTTGGCATCGGCCACATTCTGCCCCTCCGGCGCGCGTTGGTACCGCATGACCGGGCAGGATCGCTCTCAGGTCCGAAGAACCAGAGGGGGCGCTGCAACGTGCAGTTCGGTCGGTACTACGAGGAATTCGAGGTCGGCGCGACGTACAAGCACTGGCCGGGCAAAACGGTGACCGAGTACGACGATCACCTGTTCTGCCTGCTGACGATGAACCACCACCCGCTGCACATGGACGCGAACTACGCCGAAAAGACCACCGATTTCGGCAAGAACGTCGTGGTCGGCAACTACATCTATTCGCTGCTGCTCGGCATGTCCGTGCCGGACATCAGCGGCAAGGCGATCGCCAACCTGGAGGTCGAATCGCTACGTCACGTCGCGCCGACCTTCCACGGCGACACGATCTACGGCGAGACGACAGTGCTCGAGAAGACACCGTCGAAGTCGAAGTCAGACCGCGGGGTCGTTCACGTCGAGACGATCGGCTACAACCAGGACGGCACCGTCGTGTGCATCTTCCGACGCAAGGTGATGGTGCCGACCAAGGAGTACATCGACGCGCGCGGCGGCGAGCAGCCCGGCCGTCCGACGCCCGAGACGCCCAAGAACCGTTAGCGCGGCAGGCAGTTCCAGTCGCGGAGCGTGTCCGCCAGCCCGGGTGCCAGCGGCAGCGTGGCGAACTGCGCGGCGTCGACCCAGCGCGCGTCGGCCGCGTCGTCGCCGGCGCGCAAAATGCCGCCCAACAGTGAGCAGCGGAAGCCGTCGATCCGGTAGTGGCCGACATCGACCGAGCCCACGGCGCCGACCGCGCGCACCACCAGCCCGGTCTCCTCGAACGTCTCGCGCACCGCCGCGTCGGCGGCGTCCTCGCCCGGCTCGCAGCGCCCGCTGGGTTCGCACCACAGCCCACGCGACGGTTCGTTCGCGCGGCGGACGAGCAGCAGTCGGCCCGCGTGGTCGTGGACGATCGCACCGGCACACTGCACGACAGCTTGCACGCAACAACCCTGACACGCCTCGGCGTGCCGTCGCCGGATTTGCGACAGTCTGCTGTAGGACTTGTCAGGGAGCGGCGCACCGCGGGGGTGTGCCGCGCCCGCCAAACAGGCCGAGATAGCTTGGACGAGCGACGTAACCAGCCCCCGAGGAGGCGCCGCGGTGACCGTCAAGAGCAGTATCGGCATCGTCCTGCTCGTTTTCATCGTCTTCTACGCGGTGACCTCTCCGGACCAAGCGGCGAACCTCTTCCACAATGCGTGGAACTCTGTCGTCAGCCTCGCCCACGGCGTCGGCAAGTTCTTCGACAAGCTCGCGACGTAACGGGCGCCCGGCATGCCGCCGCTGATGCGTTCCGAGCTGCCGGTCGTGGCGCGCACCCGGCACCACTGGATCGTCATGTTCCGACTCCCCAAGCTCTGGGTCGGCCTCGCCCTGCTCGCCCTGTTCATCTGGGCCCTCGCCGCACCGGCGATCTGGATCGTGCTGCTCGTGGTGATCTTCGGCGGAGCGTTCTTCCGCTGGCAGACCTGGAGCGCCGAGCAGATCATCCTGACCAGGCGCCGCATCATCCGCGTCCGGGGCGTTCCGGAGACGACCTCGAGCGAGGCGTTCCTGCGCATCGACCGCGTGTCCGGCATGCGCATGGTGCAGACCGTGCCCGGAAAGCTGCTCGACTACGCGACGATCGAACTCGAAGCGCCGGGTAATCACCCGGACGTCCGACGCATGGTCAAGCTATGGCACCCGCACGCGTTCTACCGCGAGCTGCGGCACATGACCTTCGCCGACCGGGCGCCCGATCCCGACGACGTCGGTACGCATGGTTTGCTGCCCGAGGACACCACCGCGCCGCTGCCGAAACTGGATCAGTCCGCGCTGCGCAAACGATGATCGACCTGCACACCCATTCGACCGCCTCGGACGGAACCGACAGCCCGGAACAGCTCGTGGCCGACGCAGCGGCCACGGGAGTGACGGTGCTCGGCATCACCGACCACGACACGACCGCGGGATGGACCGCCGCCCTCGCGAGCCGTCCGGACGGCATGACGCTCGTCCTCGGCATGGAGCTCTCGTGCCGCTACGTGCCGGCCGAAGGACGGCGGATCAGCCTGCACCTGCTGGCCTACCTGTTCGACCCCGACCATCCGCGCCTGCGCGCCGAACGCGCCCGCCTTCGCGAGACCAGACTGCGACGGGCCCGGCAGATGGTCGAGAACATGGTCGCCGACGGGGTGCCGGTCACCTGGGAGCAGGTCGACCGCATCGCCGCGGGCGGCCCGGTCGGCCGTCCACACATCGGACGGGCGTTGGTCGCCGCAAATGTCGTACCCGACGTGGAGACTGCGTTTCGTGACCTGCTCTCCTCGCGTCGGCCGTACTACGTTCCCAAGGCAGACACCGACGTGTTCACCGCGATCGGACTGGTTCGCGAAGCCGGTGGGCTGCCGGTCTTCGCACACCCGCTCGCGCGGCGCCGCGGGCCGGTCGTGAGTGATGAGGTGATCGCACAGATGGCCGCAGCCGGCCTCGTCGGCATCGAGGTCGATCATCCCGACCAGGACTCCGACGATCGGGCGCACGTGGCACGCCTGGCGCGCGAGCTGGGGCTGATCGGCACCGGCTCGTCCGACTTCCACGGTACGAACAAGACCACCCCGATCGCGGCGTACACGACCAGCCCGCAGGCCTACGCCGCGCTCGTCGCGCTGCCGAGCGCGCGCCGGCCGGTGGGCCCGTGACCGCGACATTGCCGGGGATGCCGACCCGGTTGTTCTCGTGCACACCGTCACGGCTGGCCGCGTTCGACTGTCCGCGCCGGTACAAGTTCACCTATCTCGACCGGCCGGCCCCGCCGCGCGGCAAGCCCTGGGCGCACAACACGGTCGGCGCCGTGGCACACCTGGCGCTGGCGCGGTGGTGGTCGCTGCCGGCCTCGCAGCGCATCCCGGACGAGGGGGAGCGGCTGGTCGAACAGAGCTGGCAGCACGACGGCTTCCGCGATGCCGAACAATCGGCCCGCTGGCGGGCGCTCGCACGCGCCTGGGTCTCGACCTACCTGTCCGAGCTCGATCCGCGCCGCGAACCGATCGGCGTCGAACGCACCGTGTCCGCCACCACCGACTCGTTGGCGATCAGCGGGCGGATCGACCGCGTCGACGACCGGGGCGACGAACTTGTGGTCGTCGACTACAAGACCGGGCGACGCGGGCTCACCGCCGACGACGCGCGCGGGTCCCAGGCGCTGGCGCTGTACGTGCTGGCCGTGCGCCGCACGCTGCGCCGCGCCTGCCGCCGCGTCGAACTGCACCACCTGCCCACCGGAACGGTGGCCGCGTTCGAGCACACCGACGAATCCTTGGCCCGCCACGTGGCGCGCGCCGAGGCGACCGCCGAGGACATCGTGGTCGCCACCGACACGTTGGCCTCCGGCGCCGACGCGGACGAGGTCTTCCCGCCCCGACCGACACCGGGGTGTGCGTGGTGCGATTTCCGCTCGTCCTGCCCGGAGGGACGCGCGGCCTCCGGCGACTACGAGTCGTGGGCCGGGCTCGACGCCGCCGTCTGACGCTGCCAGAACGCCGTCAGCGCAGCCGCGGTGATCGGCGGGTTCTCGACGGCCGGTGAGTGCGCTGCGTCGGGCACGACGACGACTTCGGCGCCCAGCCGCCGGGCCATGTCGTCCTGGACGTGCGGTGGCCAGGCGTCGTCGTCGACGCCGTAGACCACGAGGGTGGGCACCCCGAGCGCGGCGAGTTCGGTCACTCGGTCCGGTTCGTCGCGCAGCGCGCGTCCCATGCCCTGCAACATCGCGGGCGCACCGGCGAGAAAGCGGCTCTCCAAGAACGCGGCCAGGGCCGCGGGCGGCTCGATGTAGCCGGCTTGTGCGCGGTAGATGGCAAGGCTCGCGGCGTACACACCCGCCACCCCGGACGCCGCGAGCACCGGTTCGAGGTGCTCGATCATCGTCCGGCGCGCGCCGCCGATCCCGGACGGACCCGAGCACATCAGCACCAGCGAGCGGTACGCCGCCCGATTGGTCAGCACCGCGGCGCGCGCCACCAGGCCGCCGAACGAGTGCCCGAGCAGGTGCACCGAGCCGCCGAGAGCAGCGACGACCTCACCCAGCACCTCGGCCAGCCGCGCCGGGGTGTACTCCACGGGATCGGCCGGCCCGGGAGACTCGTACTGGCCCGGCAGATCGATCGCGGTGACCGCGAATCCGGCTGCCACCAGCCGCGGCAGCACCGGCGCGAAGTCCTCCTTGCTGCCGGTGTAGCCGGGCACCAGCAGCACCGGTTCACCCGCCGACCCTGCCTGCAACGCGGTGATCGGCCCGGCCGAGGTCTCGATCACGGTCCGATTGCCGGCCGGCTCCAGCTGCGCGGTCACCGGTAGGCCACGGTGTGCGCGCCGGCCACCAACAGCCCGGTACCGAGCGCGAACACGCGACTACCCGATGCCGGCGGCGCGATCGGATACCTGGTCGTCGGCGAGCCCGTACGGCCGTCCAGAAGCACGGCCCCGGACGAGGTCGGGGCGAACGCGTGATCACCGTTCAGGACGGCGGCGCCGTCAGCCACCGTCGGCACCCCCGTCGTGGGCGCCGTCCACGCGAAGGACGTGCCCGTGCTCGCCAACGCGTACGTTCGCGCGCCGATCCAGATCAGGTCGGCGTCGGTGGCGGAGGCGAAACCGAACGGCACGCTCGAGCCGCTGTCGCCGGACAGGGCCAGTTGCGAAGTCTGCTTGCCCGATTTGGGATCGAACACGTGCAGCGTGGCGCCGTCCGGATCACGGGCGGTGACGGTCAGCCCGGCTGAGGTGGGGACCAGGTCGCTGCCGAGGTGGTTCCACTTGACGATGTCGGGGTTGTCGTTCGATTTGTCGTCCGTCCCCGCCGTCTGGTCGCGCAGCAACAGCTGCGTGCCGTCCCCGCAGAACTTGTGTCCCTTGCAGTCCTGGCCGTGGCAGGTCTGGCTGATCAACGCTCCGGAATTACCGAGTACCGCGCTGTTGATCGTGCAGCCGGTGTGGTGGAAGACCCAGTAGTCCAGCCCACCGTTGCCTTGGTCGGCACTACCGCCGCTGGCGATCGTGTAGACGGATGTGGGCGAGACGAACATGACCGTGCCGCCGTTGACCGCGTAGGTGGCGGGACCGTCGAAGACGGCGCCGTCCTTGTCGAGCGTGCGTGTCCATTGTCGCGCGCCGGTTTCCGAGTTGACCGCGGTCAGCTCGTCGCAGTTGCCGCCGAGCCGGTACACCGCGATCGTCACCGACTGGGCCTGGATCGCGGTGCACACGGTGCGGTCGGTTCGGGTGTAGGACCAGGTTTGTGCCCCGGTTCGGGCATCGCGCCCGCGCACGGTGTGCGTGTCATGGGTGACGACCGTGCCGCCGATCACCGGGGCGCCGATCGCGGTGACGTCGGTGTTCGACCAGGCGCGCTTCGGTGTCGCGACCGGAGCCGGCGCGGTCGCCAGGGACGGCGGCGCCGGGGCAGTCTGCAGGTGGGCGTGGCTGATCTCGCCGTGGTCGTAGGCGATCTTGACCAGCACCAGCGCGATCGCGACGACGGCGGCGATTCCGGCCGCGTAAAGGATGCGCAACGGGCGCATACGCCGCCGGTACGCCGCCAGGGCGGCGTCGCTCCCGGGCGTGCCCGCCGGCTCGGTCACGCGCTCGTCGACTTTCGTCGGGGCGGCAACGTCCTCCTCGGGCATGGCGCCCATCCTGACCTATCCCGCTGAGATCACTCGGAGGCGGGGCGCGTTCCGTTGTCGCCGCTCGGACGGCGCCGCCGGCGACGGCGGGGCGCACCCTCCCGGGACGTCGACGCGTTCTCCGAAGCTGCCGAGGCGTTCTCACCCGACGCGGGCTCGCTGCCGTTGACCGGCTTGCCACCGCGGGTGCGCTGCCGGCTGCGGTCGGTGTGTGGCCGCCCGGACGAACTCGTGCGGGCAGGGCGCCGGTCGCGGCCGCCGTAGGAGCGGGGCTGGCGGCCGCCGAGGTCCTCGATCTCCTCGGCGTCGAGACCGGCGCGGGTGCGGTTGCCCCGCGGCAGCGACCCCGTCGCCTCGGCCGGGATGTCGAGTTCGAGGTACAGATGCGGCGAGGTCGAGTAGGTCTCGACCGGCTCGTGGAAGGGCAGGTCCAGCTTGTCGCAGACAAGCTTCCAGCGGGGCACGTCGTCCCAGTCGACCATCGTGATCGCCGTGCCGGACGCGCCGGCCCGCGCGGTGCGTCCGATGCGGTGGACGTAGGTCATCTCGTCCTCGGGCGCCTGGTAGTTGATGACGTGCGTGATGCCTTCGACGTCGAGACCGCGCGCCGCGACGTCTGTGGCGACCAGGACGTCGACCTTGCCCGACCGGAACGCGCGCAGCGCCTGCTCGCGTGCGCCCTGCCCGAGGTCGCCGTGCACCGCGGCGACCGCGAAGCCCCGCTCGGCCAGATCGTCGGCGACCTTCGCGGCCGACCGCTTCGTGCGGACGAAGATCATCGTCAGACCGCGACCGCGGGCCTGCAGCACGCGGGCGAGCACTTCGACCTTGTCCATCGAGTGCGCGCGGTAGGCGAATTGGTCGACATGGTTGGTGCTCGTGTGCACGACGTCGGACTCGGCACGGATCTGGAGCGGCTGGTTCAGGAAGCTGCGCGCCAGGGCCACGATCGGGCCGGGCATCGTCGCGGAGAACAGCATGGTCTGCCGCGACTCCGGCAGCATCTTCATCAGCTTCTCGATGTCGGGCAGGAAGCCGAGGTCGAGCATTTCGTCGCCCTCGTCCAGCACGAGGATGCGTACGTTGCCGAGCACGAGATGACCCTGCTGCGCCAGGTCGAGCAAGCGGCCCGGCGTTCCGACGACGACGTCGATGCCCTTGCGCAGTGCCTCGATCTGCGGTTCGTACGCGCGTCCGCCGTAGATGGTGAGCACCCGCGCACCGATCCGCTTGCCCGCTGCCGCGAGGTCGCCGGACACCTGCACAGCCAGCTCGCGGGTCGGGGCGATCACCAATGCCTGCGGCGCGGCGGCGTCGGCCCCGGGCAGCGTGATCCGGTTGAGCAGCGGGACGCCGAAGCCGAGCGTCTTGCCGGTGCCGGTGCGCGCCTGGCCGATGAGGTCCTTGCCGGCGAGTGCCACCGGCAGCGTGAGCTCCTGGATCGCAAAGGTCTTGATGATCCCGACGTCCGCGAGCGCCGCCACGATCTCGGGCTTGACGTCGAAATCGCTGAACGCCGGGCTGTCCGGGCGCACCGGGGCGCGCGCGGCCAACGGTGCGGGGGCTACTTCGGTAATCGGGTCTGTTGAGTTGTCGGTCATCAGCATCCTCGTCGGTGCGCCGACCGATCGTCCGGCTGCCTGCGACCTTTCAGAGGGAGGCAGCGCGACTCGAACCCGGCCAACGCGCATTCACATGGTGGTACTCATGGTACCGACCAGTACGGATACCCTGCCGGACGTGTCGGACGAAACCCCTGCGGTCCCTGCCGCCGAGCCCGCGATCGTCGATCTGCTCGGCGCGCTCGCCTACGGCGAACTGTCGGCGTTCGACCGGCTGGCCGACGATGCGCGGATGGCGCCGACCCTGGACGGCCGGGCGCACATGTCCGCGATGGCCGCGATCGAAATGGGACATTATTCGCGGCTGGCCGAGCGGCTCGAGCTGCTCGGCGTGCCGCCCGCGGTAGCGATGGAGCCGTTCGTCGCGGCCCTGGAGACCTACCACTCGCTGACCGAGCCCTCCACGTGGCTCGAGGGGGTGGTCAAGGCGTACGTCGGGGACGGCATGGCCGCGGACTTCTACCGCGAGGTGGCCGAATTCGTCGACGAGTCGACCCGCACGCTCATCCACGAGGTGCTCGCCGAAGGCGGCCGTGCCGAGTTCGCGGTTCGCGAGGTGCGCGCAGGAGTCGCTGCGCAGCCGGCTGTGGCCGGGCGCCTGGCGCTGTGGGGACGCCGCCTGGTGGGCGAGGCGATCAGCCAGACCCAGCACGTCCTGGCCGACCGTGACGCGCTCATGCTCCTGATGATGCACGGGACGAGCGACCTGGCCGGGGTGGCCCGGCTGATCGAACGGATCACCGCCCGGCACGACCAGCGGATGGCAGCCCTGGGACTTTCAACCTGATCGGTTGTGAGATCCGGCTGCAGCCGGACACTTCCAGGTGTGAGTGCAATCGAGCATGATCGCGCGCGCTGCTGATGATCGCCTGGGACGGGCTCACCAACCGCGACGCCGCACGTGGTCGGACATGGTCAGCAGAGCTTTCCTTGAGCGGCGTACACGGCGCATGCCAGACCTGGGACGGACCCCGGTCCAACTCGGTACGCCCGCGTTCGTGTCGGTCATGCGAACGGAGCAGGTCGTCGACGCCCTTCCCGAGTGTCAGGCCCACTGACCGCAGCGCGGGCGATCACGGCGAACGCGACGTGGTCGGCGAGTTGCGGCACTACGGGTAGGTCCGCGATCGGAGCGAGGTGACGGCCGCGGATCACGTGCGCGCTGCCCAGATCGAGCGCGGCGATCGCTGCGCCGTAACAGGCCGAGTGGAACGGCCCGCCGGGCAGGCGGCGAAGCACGGCCGTCCAGGCCAGCGACAACGCGCCGTGTGCCGCGGCGGCCGATGTGAGCAGGGCTACCTGGTCGGTGGTGTCAGGAAGCAGTAGTCGCCCGGCAGCTCGGGTCGGCGCGAGCGGATCCTGCCGCCGGACGATCGCCCATGCCGTGGAAGGCACGCCGCTCAGCACCCCGGCCAGGGCCGCGGCGCGGAGCAGGTATCGGGTCAGGTGCCGTCAGCTGGCGCCGAAGCCCACCCGGCGGGGGTCGGACTGGGCGATCTCGACATAGGCCACGAGGTTGGCGGGCACGATCACGCGCCGACCACGGTCGTCGGTCAGCGCAAGCTGCCCGTCGACGCTCTTGAAGGCGGCGGCGACGAGGTCCTCGACCTCGGCGGGCGTCTGGTTGCTCTCCACCACGAGTTCGCGTGGCGTGTGCAACACACCGATCTTGACCTCCACCGCAACAGCCTCCTAGCCGACGTCCGTGAGACCACAACGCTAGCCGAGCGCGATACCGGATGCTGCCGCAGGAGGTGCGCCGAGAGCGAACGGGTCACTGCGCCAGCTGATCAGGTTTTCCTCCAGGATGTTCGGTTTGAGCCGCCAAAACCGAACACCTGGAGGAAGAGGTGATCATTTGGCGCGCCAGGCGGCGTGCGGCAACCGGGCGGGCTACTCGTGGCGGGGGAAGTTCGAGATTCCCCGCCACAGGAGGGACTCGAGCAGGAAGATCGCCTGCTCCTGCGTGACGGGACGGTCGCGGTCGAGCCACCACCGCGCGGCGACCTGCGCGGCGCCGGTCAGAGCGGTGGCGAGCAGCTCTGCCCGGGCTCGGTCGAGGCCGGTGTCGCCGGCGACGGTCTCCGCGACCGCCTTCATCGTCTTCTCGGACACGGCCTCCACCCGGGCGCGGACGGCCGGCTCGTTGCCGAGGTCGGTCTCGAAGATCAACCGGAACGCGCCGTCGGCGCCGTCGCGGTCGACGAAGCCGAAGTACGCCGACAGCACGCCGTGGATGCGCAGCCGGTTGTCATCGGTCGCGGCCAGGGCGTCCTGAACGGCGCGGCTGAGCATCTCGGCCTGGGTGTCGAGCAGTGCCAGGTAGAGCTCGAGCTTGCCGGGGAAGTGCTGGTAGAGCACCGGCTTCGAGACCCCCGCGCGCTCGGCGATGTCGTCCATGGCCGCGGCGTGGTAGCCGTTGGCGACGAAGACCTCTTGTGCAGCTGCGAGCAGCTGCCTACGGCGCGCTGAGCGCGGCAGCCGTCCGCCGCGCGTCAGCTCCGGGGGGACGGCGTCGGCGTCGGCGCGAGACATGAGAGGCCCCCTGTGCGAAATTTGTCCGAAGTCGCTGGAACTCTACTCGTCAGTAGCCATCCCCGGCGTGAGCCGGGTCCGTTGATCATCATCGAGGGTGCCGGCGAACAGGTCGCCGTGCTCGTCCACGCGCTCGAGCACCTCGTCGGCGGTGAACCGCAACATGCCACCGGTCTCGACCTCGTCCCAGGTCAGCGGGGTCGAGACCGTCTGCTGGTCGCGGGCGCGCAGCGAGTACGGCGCGACGGTCGTCTTCGCCGGGTTGTTCTGGCTCCAGTCGACGAAGACCTTGCCGTCGCGCAGCGACTTGGTCATCCGGGAAACCACCAGTTTCGGATGCGCGGCCTCCAGCCGCTTGGCGACGGAGTGCGCGTACCTGGACGGCAGGTCGGGGTCGTCGACGTCGATCGGGGCGCTGACCTGCATGCCTTTCGACCCGGACGTCTTGGCGAACACCGCCACGCCGTCGTCGGCGAGCAACTCGCGCAGCGCAACGGCGACCTCGCAGCACTCGGCGATCGTGGCCGGCGCACCGGGATCGAGGTCGAACACCAGCAGATCGGTCCGCGGTTTGCGCGCTCGTCGCGGGATGTGCCACTGCGGCACGTGCAGCTCCAGCGCCGCGAGATTCGCGAGCCACACGAGCGCGGCCAGTTCCTCGACCACGACGTAGTCGATCGTGTCGCGATTCTTCGTCGAACCGGGCACGGGCAGAGTTTCGGTGCGCACCCACTCCGGGGTGCCCCGGGCGGCGTTCTTCTCGAAGAAGAACTTCTCGTCGACGCCGTTGGGGTAGCGCTTGATGGTCAGCGCGCGGTCGGCCAGGTGCGGCAGCAGCACGGGTGCGATCCGGGTGTAGTAGTCGATCACTTCGCCCTTGGTGAAGCCGGTGCTCGGGTAGAGCACCTTGCCCAGATTCGTCAGTTGCAGCGTGTGACCGTCGACCTCTACCGACACTTTCTCGTCCGTGCCCGCCATCAGCCCGTTGCCTCCTCGACGCCCTTGTCATCTCGTACCCGTAGGAACACAGGCTGACGCAACCGGCCGTCCGAGGTCACCAGCGTGTACTTGACCTCGACAACGACCTCAGGGGCCACCCAGTGTGCCGTGCGCCCGCCCGGCGAGGCCGGTGGCAGTTCCGGCAGGGGACAGGCGCGCTGTTCGTGCATCCGCTTCTGCAGGGCGGCCGCGGTGCGTGCGGTGAGCCCGCTGCCCACCTTGCCCGCGAACACCGGCCCGTCGGCGGTCATAGCGGCGAGGACGAGCGAGCTGAGCGCACCGGGATGGTCGCGCGACTCCTCCCAGCCCACCACCGCGAAGTCGCCGGTCGACTGGAACCGCAGCTTGAGCCAGTCCCGGGTGCGCACACCGGACCGGTAACGCGAGTCGAGCCGCTTGGCCATGACGCCCTCGAGCCCGCTCTCACGCGCGACGGCCTCGGTGGCCGGTCCGTCATCGAAGGACGGGCTGACCGTCACCCCGTGCGCCGGCGCCCACTCCTCGAGCCGGGCACGGCGCTCCCGTAGCGGGAGGCCGGCCAAATCGGCACCGTCGACGCGCAGCAGGTCGAACGCCATGTACGTGACCGGGAGCCGCTCGGCGAGCCGGCGCGCCTCGGCCTTGGCGCGCACGTGCATGCGTTCCTGTAGCGCCCCGAAGGAGGGACGGCCGTCCACGAAAGCCACGATCTCGCCGTCCACGAGCGCGTCGCCCCGGGCCAGGGTGGCGAGCTCCGGGTAGGCGGTCGTGATCTCGTTGCCGGCCCGGCTGAACAGACGCACCGCCGTCGCCGACACCTCGGCCAGCGCCCGCACACCGTCCCATTTGAACTCGTACGCCCAGTCAGTGCCTCGCGGCAAAATCTCTGCGGCAGTAGCGAGCATGGGCTGCACCCGTCCATTCTTGGGTAAGCCAACCCTCCGGTTGAACTCAAGGGTCGAACCAAAGGAGCAACGGATGCGCTCGATCTGGAAGGGCAGCATCTCCTTCGGGCTTGTGAGCATCGGCGTGAAGCTGTACACCGCGACGGAGGAGCGCGACGTCAGCTTCCATCAAGTACGCCGCACCGACGGCTCGCGGATCCGCTACAAGCGGGTCGCCGAGGTCGACGGCGAGGAGGTGCAATACGCCGACATCGCGAAGGGCTACCAACTGCCCGGCGGGGAGACGGTCGTGCTGACCGATGAGGACTTCGCGGACCTCCCGCTGCCCACCGCACGCGTCGTCGATGTGTTGCAGTTCGTCCCGCTGGAACAGATCGACCCGATCTATTTCGCGAAGAGCTACTACCTCGAGCCGGAGAAGAACGCCGTCAAGCCGTACGTGCTGTTGCGTGACGCGCTCGACTCGAGCGGTCAGGCGGGGCTGGTCAAGGTCGCGATCCGCAACCGCGAACAGCTGGCCACGTTGCGGGTACGTGACGGCGTGATCGTCATGGAGACGATGATCTGGCCGGACGAGGTGCGCGAGCCGGTCTTCGGCTTCCTCGATTCGGACGTCGACCTGCGCCCGCAGGAGCGGCAGATGGCCGAGTCGCTGGTGGCGAGCATGTCCGGCGACTTCGACCCCTCCGAGTACACCGACGACTACCGCGAGGCGCTGCAGCAGGTGATCGACGCCAAGGTAGAGGGCCGCGAGATCGTCGAGACCGAGGATCGCCAGCCCGACGCCGGCAATGTCGTCGATCTCATGTCGGCGCTCAAGGCCTCGGTCGAAGCCGCCAAGAAGGGACGCGCTGCCGCCGCGTCGACCACGACCAGCGGCACTGCCTCGGCACGTGTGCCGGAGGACCAGGCCGCCGAGAAGAGCGCAGCGAAGAAGGAGCCGGCCAAGAAGGCCCCAGCGAACAAGACTGCTGCGAAGAAGGCTCCCGCGAAGAAGACCGCTGCGAAGAAGGCTCCCGCGAAGAAGACCACGGCCAAGAAGACCACTGCGAAGAAGAGCGCTGCCAAGAAGACGACCCGTAAGTCCGCTTGATCGACCGAGCGCGTATTTTCAGGAGAATGCGCCGCACCCCCAGCCGAGAGGCGCCCACGGCGCGCCTGTCGGAAACCCCCCTCGCTTCGGCGGACGAAATCGCGACCTGGCCGGGCCACACCGTCGAGGTCGCGGGCCAGCAGATCTTCGTCCGCACGACACCGGCCGGCCGTGATGACGCCGAGCCGGCGCTGTTCGTACACGGCCTCGGTGGCTCGGGCACGAACTGGACGGACTTCGCCGGCCTGTTGCGGAACGAGCTGGCGATCGAGGCGATCGACCTGCCGGGGTTCGGCCGGTCCGGTCCCGCCCTGGACGACGACTACTCCCTCGAGGCGCATGCCCGCACGGTCATCGACTACCTCGACCTGTCCGGTCGCGGCCCGGTGCACCTGGTCGGCAACTCCATGGGCGGTGCCATCACACTCATCGTCGCCGCCCGCCGTCCCGATCTCATCCGCACCCTTACGTTGATCTCCCCGGCCGTCCCCGACTTGAAGGTTCGAGCCCACGTGCTCAAGACCGACTGGCGGATGGGACTGCTCGTCGTCCCGATGGTCGGGATGATGGCGTTGCGCAAGCTGGGACGCACACCGGTCGAGGCCCGGGTGAAGGGCACGATCGCGTTGTGCTTCGCCGATCCGTCCCGACTGTCGGAGGCACGTTACGAGGAGGCACTCGCGGAGGCGCGTGATCGAATCGGCCGGCCCTGGATCGAGCAGGCGATGCTGCGCTCGACCCGTGGCCTGGTGCGGTCGCAGTTCCTGAAGAACCGGGCCGGCTGGGCGAAGATGCGCTCGATCACAGCGCCCACGCTCGTCCTGTGGGGCGACGAGGACCGCCTGGTCGCGTCGGACCTCGCTCCGTTCGTCGCCGCGGCCATCCCGAACGCGCGCCTGCTCGTGCTCGAGCACGTGGGGCACACGGCGATGATGGAGGATCCGGTGACGTCCGCCCGTGCGACGCTCGCCCTCGTCGAGGACTTCCGTGCGCAAACGGCGCAGGGGATGCCCGAGACAGCCAGTGCGTGATGCGCGCGCTTACCCGATCTTCCACCCGAATTGTGGCAACCTGTCCGCGTGCACCACGACGGCGACGACTGGTCGGAATCGACCACGACGATCACTCGCCGTCGCGCAGACGTCGACCACACTCACCGCGCGGTCGCGTCCTTCGGCGGCGGCGGCGGTCCGGGGTTCGGCGAATCCGTGCGTGAATTCGTGCGGCGCTACGGATGGCGTGCCTACGCACTACCCATCCTTGCCGTCGTCACCGTGGTGGCACTGCTCACCGTCCGCACAGAACCGCAGCGGCGCGCTGACGGCAGTGCCGCGAACGCCGCGACAGCACCTTCGAACGGCACGTCGAGCCCGCCGGTCGCGCCCAAGAGCATTCCGCTGAAGTCCGACGCCAGCGGCGGGAGCGCGAACACCGAGGCGCTCAAGCTGGGCCAACTGCCGCCCGGCGACCCCTTCACGAAGATCGGTGACGGCACCTTCCGTGTGCTGAAGGGGCACACCGAGGTCGTCGGTACGAGTGGGCAGTTGTTCCGTTACGACATCGAGGTCGAGAACGGCATCAAGGGTGTCGACCTCGCACAGTTCGCCAACCTCGTCGACAAGACCTTGGACGATCCCCGCAGCTGGTCCGGGCACGGCGTGCGTTTGCAACGGGTGTCGTCCGGTCCGATCGACTTCCACGTCACCCTCACCTCGGCGATGACCGTGCGCCAGTACTGCGGCTACGACATCCCGGTCGAGACATCCTGCTACGCGCCCGCCGGGAGCAGTGCCGGCCTCACCGTCAACCGCGTCGTGTTCGACGACGCGCGGTGGGTACGCGGCGCGTCCTCATACGTCGGCGACCTGGCGGCATACCGGATCTACATGATCAACCACGAGGACGGGCACGCGCTCGGTCACCAGCACGCGCACCAGTGCCTGCCCGGTGGCCTGGCACCGGTGATGATGCAGCAGACGATCGGTCTGAAGTCCGCGGTCACCGGTGCCCAGTGCGGCGCCAACCCGTGGCCCTATCCGCCGGGTGCCCAGGGCGCGCCGGGCGCGGAGCAACCGGACACCGACGCGAACAGCGAGTACACGATGGGCGGCGACTGATCCGGCTTCGCGGGTGAGCTGCGCAGCAGCCGGAATGACGGGGGGTCGGGCTCGGTTACGCTGGCATGGTGAGTTTGCCGCCGCTAGTTGAACCCGCCGAGTCGCTCACGGTCGACGAGGTACGCCGTTACAGCCGCCACTTGATCATCCCGGAAGTCGCGATGACCGGGCAGAAGCGGCTCAAGAACGCCAAGGTGCTCTGTGTGGGCGCCGGCGGTCTGGGTTCCCCCGCGCTGATGTACCTGGCCGCGGCCGGAGTCGGCACACTCGGCATCGTCGAGTTCGACGTCGTCGACGAATCCAACTTGCAGCGCCAGATCATCCACGGCCAGAGCGACATCGGCCGCTCGAAGGCCGAGTCCGCCCGCGACTCGATCCGCGAGATCAACCCGTTGGTCACGGTCAACGTGCACGAGACGCGGCTCGACACCGACAACGTCCTCGACATCTTCAGCCAGTACGACCTGATCGTCGACGGCACCGACAACTTCGCCACGCGGTATCTCGTCAACGACGCGTGCGTGATCCTGAACAAGCCTTATGTGTGGGGTTCGATCTACCGGTTCGACGGCCAGGTCTCGGTCTTCTGGAACGAATACGGACCGAATTACCGCGATCTCTACCCCGACCCGCCGCCGCCCGGCATGGTGCCGTCGTGCGCCGAGGGTGGCGTGCTCGGAGTCCTGTGCGCCTCGATCGGCTCGGCGATGGTCAACGAGGCGATCAAGCTGATCACCGGTATCGGCGAACCGCTCGTCGGTCGGCTGCTCGTGTTCGACGCGCTCGAGATGAGCTGGCGTGAGATCAAGGTTCGCAAGGACCCGAACACCCCCGAGATCACCGAACTGATCGACTACGAGGCGTTCTGCGGCGTCGTCTCCGAGGAGGCGCAGCAGGCTGCGGCGGGTTCGACGATCACGGCGGCCGAACTCAAGGACCTCATCGATTCCGAGAAGTCGATCTACCTCGTCGACGTGCGTGAGCCGGCCGAGTGGGAGATCGTCAGGATTCCTGGTGCAACCTTGATTCCGAAGGACGAAATCCTTCGCGGTGACGCTTTGTCGGAACTCCCTCAGGACAAGCAGATCGTCATGTACTGCAAGACCGGGGTACGTTCGGCCGAGACACTCGCGGCCGTCAAGAACGCCGGCTTGCGTGACGCCGTCCACGTGCAAGGTGGGGTCACGGCGTGGGTCAACCAGATCGATCCTTCGCTGCCGTCGTACTGATTGGCCCGATGGTTGACACAGCAGGCGACGCCGACTACCCAGCACGCATCCTCGCCTGCATCGAGTCGATCCCGCCCGGGCGGGTGATGACCTACGGAGACGTCGCCGAGTTCGTCGGCGTCCGGTCGGCACGTGTCGTCGGACGCGTGCTGGCCATGGACGACGGCAGCGTGCCCTGGCACCGGGTACTACGCGCGGACGGGTCGCTCGCCGAACACCTCTACACCGAGCAGCGCCAGCGGCTTCTCGCCGAGGGCGTGCGATTTCGGGGCGATCGTGTTGCACTCGCCGAGTTCCGGTGGGACGGTCGCTGACGTGGACAAGATCGTCAGTGCGAGCCGGGACGTCGCCACCGGCGCAGCGCAGGTGTTCGAACTCATCGCCGACCCGGCGCAGCAGCCTCGGTGGGACGGCAACAAGAACCTGGCCGAGGCCGATGCCGGCCAGCGCGTGCGTGCAGTGGGCGACATGTTCACCATGCGGCTGACCAGCGACATGATCCGCGAGAACCACGTCGTCGAGTTCGACGAGGGCCGGCTGATCGCCTGGCGGCCGGCCGAGGTCGGCAAACCGCCGCCGGGTCATCTGTGGCGCTGGGAGCTGGAGCCGCTCGGTGCCGATCGCTCCCGCGTCACGCACACCTACGACTGGACGGAGCTGACCGACGAGTCGCGCATGCAACGCGCCCGCGCGACGAGTGCTGAGAAGCTCGGCGCATCGCTCGACCGGCTGGCTGCACTGGCCGAACTCCGCTGAATCGTCCGATCAGGCGCGGCGCAGGCGGGCGAGCAGCGAACGGCGCGTTACCGACGCGGCCGTGAACGGCTCCAGGCCGATGAATTCGGCGATCGTGTTGAGCTGTTCCGCCGTGAGCCCGGTCCTCGGGTCGGGACTGATCAGCAGCGTGTCGGAGCTGTGCGCGAGCTGCGCGACCTGCTCCGGCAAGGCGGCGATGTCGTCATCGGTCCACACCAGCGGACGGCCCGATGCCACCACACGTTGCGCGGCCGGCACCTTCCACCACAGGCCCGCGGGCCGGTCCGTCCACTCCGGCGCGATCGAGATCGGAATGGGCGGAAGGCCCAAGACCGGCGCGAGGTCGGTGACGGCCGCCGCCCGCCACGTCGAATGCCAGATGACATCGGCGGCGCCCGCGGTCACGACGCGCGTGACGAAGTCCAGCACCGGCTGCGCCGCGAGAATCGGCAGCACCATGCGACCGCTGTTCGGGATGTCGGCACTGACGACGCGCTGAAGCCACATGTCTGCCGGCCACGACCCCTCGACGGGACCGCGCGCCAGCGCGTTGACCACCCCGTCGATGTCGAGCAGCCACACCGGTTTGGCGGCTCCCGTCATAGCGGCGAGAGTACAACTAACGCAAACTTAATGTTCTGGCTCGGGCGCCTTCACCGGCTGCTGCGCCGCCTGCTGGCTGTGCGCCGTGCCGCCGTGGTGTTCGAGCGCGATTTCCTCCGCACCGGAAACGCCCGTCGGCAGGTCGACGGTTGTCTTCGGCCCCTTGAACCAGTTCTTGACCGAGACGTGCCACCAGATCCACAGCAACAGCAGCGCACCGGGAACCACCAGCACCGTGTAGTTGACGTACTTCCAGGCGAAGCCCGGATACCACGGTGCACCGAGCGAGGACGTGGGCAGGAGCGCGATGAACGAGGTGATCGCGATTTCGGCGACTGCGACAACGCACATCCAGCGGTAGTTCTTTCCGAGTGTCCAGCCGCCAGGTTTGAAGTTCCTGCCCTGCTTCCATCTCAGGTAGATCGGGATCGCGAATGCCACGTACAAGCCGACAACGCCGATCGACACGACGGCGTTGAAGGCGACCGGCACCGGCGCACCGTTGATGTCCACCGTTACGAGCGCCGGCAGGGTGATCACGACTGCCACGACGGCGGAAGCGATGACGCCGTGCACCGGCACGCGCTTGGCGTTCAGTTTGGACCAGTACTTCGACCCGGGCACCGCGCCGTCGCGGCTGAACGCGAAGAGCATGCGTGTCGTGCTGGTCATGCAGGCCGTCGTGCAGAAGAACTGACCGAGTGTGGCGATGCCCAGCACCAGACTCGCCCAGTTGACCGTCAACGCCTGGGTGAAGATGATCGCGACCCCGCCGCCGCCGGCGGTGACCTTGGCTTCGTCCTGTACGGCGAACAGGAAGGCGAGCAACAGGATCCAACCGCCGATGGCCGAGTAGAAGATCGAACGCCAGATGCCCTTGGCGGCGGCGTTGGCGGCACTGCGGGTTTCCTCGGAAAGATGCGCCGAGGCGTCGTACCCGGTGATCGTGTACTGGGTGAGGATCACGGACAGTGGGAGCACTGCGAACACGAAGCCCCAACCGGTGGTTCTGCCCCCGAAGAACCCGGTGTTGTTCACGGTGTCGGTGAACACCGAGGACAGAGTGGCGTGGTGGGAGGGTGCGAACGCGAGGATCAGCACGACTGCAGTAGCGCCGATCACGTGCCACCACACCGAGATGTTGTTCAGGATTGCGAGCAGATGGCTGGAGAAGATGTTCACCAGCGCGACCAGTGCGAGCACGATGAGGAAGATCACGAAAACGCGTTTCAGGCTGTACCCGCTCGCCCAGGAGGTGCTGTACGTGTCGAGAGTCAGGTCGAAGAAGGTGGCGCAGCCGTAGGCGACGGAGGCATCGATGGCAAGCAGTCCGATCAGGTTGAGCCAGCCGGTGTAGTAGCCGGCCTTCACGCCGCCGAGTTTGCTCGCCCACCAGTAGATGCCGCCGGACGTCGGGAAGGCCGAGACGAGTTCCGACATGCAGAGCCCGATGACGAGGATGAAGATCGAGATGATCGGCCAGCCCCAGGCGATAGCTGCGGGGCCGCCGTTGTTCCAGCCGGCGAAGAACGTGGTGAAACATCCGGCGAGGATGGAGATGATCGAGAACGAGATCGCGAAGTTCGAGAACCCGGACCAGGATCTGTTGAGCTCCTGTTTGTAGCCGAGTTCAGCGAGCCGTTGTTCGTCTGCATTCAGTTCGACTGTGGCCACGATCCGGGTCCCTTTCCAGGAGATTCCTCGACGGTGTCGATAAGGCGTTGCAACTCGGTGCTGCGTAACAGGGCGGTGGCTCGCTCGTACTTGGCCAGGCCCCACGTCCAGAAGTCGAAATCGACGTCACTGACGGCGTCCTGGATCGACGCCCACAACGTCCAGCCGTACTGCGACATCAGCGCGAACAGCCGCGCCCGCGCGGTCTGCGCCGGCGCCGGCCGTCCGTGATAGGCGGCGACGAGGTGCTCGAGGCGGTCGTCGGGTAGCTCGGCCTCGCTCCAGATGTTGCCGAGCTCGAAGCACGGGTCGTTGTTGCCCGAGTACTCGTAGTCGATGAACCACACCCTGCCGTCGCTGTCCATGACGTTGGCGGCCAGCAGGTCGTTGTGACAGGCGACGGTGCCGGCGCTGCTCGCGTGCAGGACATCGTCGAGCCGGCGGATCTCGGTCTCGAAATCGAGGTAGTCGGCGGGCAGGCGGAAACCGCGCTCGCGCACGATGCGCAGATAGCCGCGCTGCACGTCGAACATGTCGAAATCGCTGATGAACCGGGGCCCGCCGTGCAGCGTGCGGCAGGTGGCCGCGATCCGGCTCAGCGTCAGCGGATCGTCCAGGTCGCCCTCGCTGAAGGTCCGCCCGTCGATCCATTCGACGACCAGAACCTGTGCGTTCGGTGCATATTCGACAACCCGCGGTCCGACGCCCAACGACGCAGCAACGGCGCTGTTGTAGGCCTCGGCGTCGCGGTCGATCGAGAGCAGTTCACTCTTCGGGCCGGCGAAGCGGGCTACGAATTTACGGCCGGATGTCGTGATTACTCGGTAATTCCGATTGGTGAGGCCACCCTTGAGACGTGCGAGCTCGAACGACTCGCCGCGGCAGAAGTCCAGACCTTCGAGCACTGCCGACGGGCGTGCCGCATCTACATCGAAGGCGCCAGAGCGGCCGTTCACGCATCACCTCCCGACGACACCGGGTGTTCGGGATAGTAGGGCGAAGCGAATCCAACGGTCCAGTACCCAGACCTTTTGAGTTGTCCCGAGTCTTGTGAACGACGGATTCCGTCAGCATCATCGGCATGTGAGCTCCCCCCTGCCGGCACGTGCGCGCGTGGTCGTCATCGGCGGCGGGGTCGGCGGCGCGAGCGTCGCCTACCACCTGGCCGAGCGCGGTGAGCGTGACGTCGTGCTGGTCGAGCGCAGCGAGCTGACCAGCGGTTCGACCTTCCACTCGGCCGGGTTGGTCGGGCAGTTGCGCGCAGACCCGACGCTGACGCGCATGAACATGTACTCCGTCGAGTTGTATCGGCAGTTGGAAGCCGGCGAGTTCCCGGTGGGCTGGCGCGAGTGCGGCGGGATCAAGCTCGCCTCCTCGCCCGAACGGGTGGAGGAGATCCGGCGGCAGATCAGCTGGGCGCGCACCTACGACCTGCCGCTGCACGAGATCACGCCGGAGGACGTCGGACAGCGATTCCCCCTTGTTTCGCTGGACGGCGTGCTGGGTGCGGCCTATCTGGAATCGGACGGCTACCTCGACCCGTCCCAGCTGTGCTACTCGCTCGCCAACCATGCCCGTGCTCGCGGCGTCGCGGTGCAGCAGCGGACCCGCGTGCTCGGCGTCGACGTCGAGCGGGGCCGCGTCCATGCGGTGCGCACCGACCGCGGCTCGATCGAGTGCGAGGTGGTAGTCGACTGCGGCGGGATGTTCGCAGCCGAGATCGGCCGGCTGGCCGGTGTGCGGGTGCCGCTCGTGCCGCTCGCGCACCAGTACGTCGTCACCGAGCCGATCCGGGATCGGGGCGCACCGCCGCTGCCGACCCTTCGCGATCCCGATCTGCTCGTCTACTTCCGTCAGGAGGTCGACGGGTTGGTGATGGGCGGCTACGAACGAAATCCGGCACCGTGGACGGCGTCGCCCAACAGCTACGACGCGGTGCCGCCGGACTTCAACGCCAAGCTGCTTGCCGAGGACTGGCCGCGCTTCGAGGAAATCGCGACGAACGCACAGAAGCGGGTTCCCGTGCTCGCAGACACGGGCGTGCGCCGCATGATCAACGGCCCGGAGGCGTTCACCCCCGACAACGAGTTCTGCCTGGGCGAGACGAGCGTCGCGGGCTTCTTCGTCGCCGCCGGCTTCTGTGCGCACGGCATCGCCGGGGCAGGTGGTATCGGCAAGGTGATGGCCGAGTGGATCCTCGACGGCGAGCCGTCGCTGGACGTGTCGCACATGGACATCAACCGGTTCGGCGCGCAGTACCGCTCACCGTCGTACACGTTGGCCCGCACGCTCGAGAACTACCGCACGTACTACGACATTCCGTTCCCCGGACGGCAGCGGGAATCCCGGCGGGGGCTGCGCCGCTCGGCGGCGTACAGCTGGCACCGCGAGCACGGCGCCGTGTTCGGTGAGAAGGCCGGGTGGGAGCGCGTCGACTACTACGCGTCGAACGCACGCGGCGAGCGGGCCGATCGCGTCGGCATCACCCGCCCGCACGGTTGGGCTGCCCGCGGCTGGTCGCCCGCGATCGGCGTCGAGCACCTGGCGACCCGCGAGAGCGTCGGACTGTTCGACGAAAGCTCGTTCGCCAAGCTCGAGGTGACCGGCCCGGACGCTGCGGAATTCCTCGACCGGGCATGTGACAACGCGGTGGCTCGTGGCATCGGCGACATCACCTACACGCAGGCACTCAACCGACGCGGCGGCATCGAGTGCGACTTCACTGTGACGCGCCTCGACACGGACATCTTCTCGATCGTCACCGGGACGGCCTTCGGCACGCACGACCGGTCATGGCTGCAGCGGCAGGCAAGGCGTTTCGACGCGGACGCACGGATCGCCGACGTCACGGGACAGACCTGCTGTTTCGCGCTGTGGGGACCGGCGGCGCGCGACCTGCTCTCCGGGATCACGCCGGCCGATCTCGGCAATGCCGCGTTCCCGTTCATGACCGCACAGGAACTCACCGTGGGCGACGTCCCCGTGCGCGCGCTGCGGGTGACGTTCGTCGGTGAGCTCGGCTGGGAGCTGTACGCGTCGAGTGAGTACGGCGCAGCGCTGTGGGAACTGCTTGTGAGCGTGGGACGCGGGCACGACCTGATCGTCGGCGGGTACCGCGCGATCGACAGCATGCGCGTGGAGAAGGGTTACCGGGTCTGGGCGAGCGACCTGACCAGCGAGACGAGTCCGTACGAGGCCGGGCTCGGCTTTTGCGTCAAACTCGACAAACCCGGTGGTTTCGAGGGCCGTGAGGCACTGCTCGCTGCCAAGCAGGGCGGGCTCGCCCGCCGATTACGCACCATCGTGCTCGATGACCCGGCTCAGGTCGTGATCGGCAGCGAACCGGTACGTTGCGGTACTCAGGTCGTCGGCCGGGTGACCTCAGGTGGGTTCGGGTACACCGTCGCCTCGTCGATCGCGCTCGCCTACCTGCCGGTGGATCTCGGGCCGGGCACCGCGGTCGCGATCGACCTGTTCGGCACGTGGATCCCCGGGACCGTCCACACCGACACGCTGTTCGACCCACGCAGCGAACGGGTCCGGTCATGATCACGCCACAGTGGCCTGGTCGCCTTACCATTGCGCCGTGCCTCCGATGAGCGACCGCGTCGCGTCCCCGCGGATCGGGCTGACGACCTACCGCGAACCTGCGAGCTGGGGCGTGTGGTCCGAACCGGCCGACCTGCTGCCGGCCAGCTATGCGGCCGGCGTCCGCGCGGCCGGGGGAGTGGCCGTGTTGCTGCCGCCGGGCGAACCGGCGACCGCCGCCGATGCGCTCGATGCGGTGCACGGGCTGCTGCTCGCCGGCGGTCCCGACGTCGATCCGGGTGAGTACGGCGCCGACCGCGATGCGGCCACCGGGCCGGCGCGGCGGGACCGTGACGACTGGGAGCTTGCCCTGGTGCGTGCAGCGCTCGCCCGGCAGCTTCCGGTGTTCGCGGTCTGTCGCGGGATGCAGGTGCTGAACGTGGCGCTCGGCGGCAATCTGCGCCAGCACCTGCCCGACGACGTCGGCACCGAACTGCACTGTCCCACCGTCGGGGTGCACGGACGGCACGACGTGACTGTCGCGGCCGGTTCCGCACTGCACGCCGTCGTCGGGGACACCGCGGAGGTCGCCACCTACCACCACCAGGGCGTCGACAGGATCGGCGCCGGACTGGTGGCCACCGCGTGGGCCGCCGACGGTGTCGTGGAGGCGGTCGAACGGCCCGGCGACACCTGGGTGCTCGGCGTGCAGTGGCATCCCGAGGCGTTCGCCGGCGAGCCGTTTTTCGCGGCATTCGTCGGCGCCTGCGTGGAGTGGTCGGAGCGGTCCGCGCAGCAGACGGCAGCGGCGCACCCATGACCGCCGGCAACGTCGAGGCGCTGTGGGCGCGGGCGGTGTTCTCGCCCGTTCCCATCCGCAACGCGTTCGAGGTGACTGTCGAGCGGCTGGCGCGGGGCATCCGGCTGGGCGTCCTCGGCGACGGTGAGCGACTGCCGCCCGAGCGCGAGCTGGCCGAGACGTTCGGCGTCAGTCGGGTGACACTGCGCGAGGCGATCAGGGCGCTGCGCGACGCCGACCTGGTCGAGTCGCGCCGCGGACGCGGTGGCGGCACGTTCGTCGTCGCACCCACCCGCGCGCACGGCGGCTTGCGTGGCAAGTTCGAACAAAGCCTGGCCGAAGGTCTCGAGGATGCGCTCGCGCTGCGCCGGGTGGTCGAACCGGGCGCGGCCGCGCTCGCCGCAAGTCGCACGCTGACCGCCGCCGACCGGGCCAGCCTGCGCGCCTACCTGCATGCCGCGACCCACTGCGGCGCGGACGAGCGGCGGCTGGCCGACTCGCGGTTGCACCTCGCGGTCGCGGCACTGGGCGGAAGCTCGTCGGTGGCCGGCGTGGTGGCCGATGTCCAGTTCCGACTGGACGCGTTGTTGCGTGCGATCCCCGTGATCGGGCCGAACATCGCGCACTCCGACCGGCAGCACGCGCGCATCGTCGAAGCGATCCTCGGCGGCCAGATCGACGCGGCCCGCACCGAGATGGAAGAACACGTCGATGCGACGGCCGCGCTGCTCCGGGGCTTCCTCAGTTGAAAGTCTTGAAGGTATGTTCGGCAGACCTTCGTAGGAGTGGGGTGCGCGATGCCTGCTGAGATGCTGACCCTGGCGCCGCTGCAGGAAGCGGTGTCGCAAGGAAAGGTCGACACGGTCATCGTCGCCGTCACCGACCTGCAGGGCCGGTTGCAGGGCAAGCGGCTGGACGCGGAGTACTTCCTCAGCGACGTGCTGGAGCACGGCACCGAGGGATGCAACTACCTGTTCGCCGTCGATGTCGAGATGAACACCGTCGACGGTTATCAGATCTCGTCATGGGAACGCGGCTACGGCGACTTCGTCATGGTTCCGGACCTGGGCACGATGCGGATGCTGCCCTGGCACCCCGGCACGGTGCTGCTGCTCGCTGACGCGGCGTGGCTCGACCACGAACCGGTGACCGAATCGCCGCGGCAGGTGCTGAAGAAGCAGGTCGAACGCCTCGCCGATCGGGGCTGGACCGCCTTCGCCGGGACCGAACTCGAATTCATCCTTTTCGAGGACAGCTACGAGCAGGCGTGGAACAAGCGCTACGACGCGCTCACGCCCGCGAATCAGTACAACGTCGACTATTCGGTTCTGGGCACCAGTCGGGTGGAACCCGTGTTGCGCGCGATCCGCCTCGGCATGAGCGGCGCCGGGATGCAGGTCGAGTCGGCCAAAGGCGAATGCAACCCCGGCCAGCACGAGATCGCGTTCAAGTACACCGACGCGCTGACCACCTGCGACAACCACGTCATCTACAAGACCGGGGCAAAAGAGATCGCCGCCCAGCAGGGCATGGCGTTGACATTCATGGCGAAGTTCAACGCCCGCGAGGGCAACTCGTGCCACGTGCATTTGTCGCTGCGCGACGAGAACGGCAGCCCGGTGTTCGCCGGCGACCGGCCCGGCGGCGTGTCGCCGCTGTTCGAGCACTTCCTCGCCGGGCAGATCGCCGGCCTTCGCGAGCTGAGCTACTTCTTCGCACCGAACATCAACTCGTACAAGCGGTACCAGCCGGGCTCGTTCGCACCGACCGCAGTGGCCTGGGGATTCGACAACCGGACGTGCGCGCTGCGCGTGGTCGGTCAGGGTTCCTCTCTGCGCTTCGAGAACCGCCTTCCGGGCGGCGACGTGAACCCGTACCTCGCAGTGGCGGCGATGATCGCGGCCGGCCTGCACGGTGTCGACAACAAGCTCGAACTCGAGCCTGCCTTCGACGGGAACGCCTACACCAGTGACGCGCCGCGCGTGCCGATCACACTGCGTGACGCTGCCGATCTGCTTGCCACCAGCGAGATCGCGGCAAAAGCGTTCGGCGAGGACGTCGTCGCGCACTACAGCAACACCGCGCGCGTCGAGCTCGCTGCCTTCGACGCCGCGGTGACCGACTGGGAACGCATCCGCGGTTTCGAGCGGATGTGACGGCGATGCAGCACGACGTCATCAACCCCGCGACCGAAGAACGCGTCACCACTATCGATCTGCTCGACGCGGAACAGACCGACGCCGCAATCGCCCGATCGCGCGCTGCATTCACGTCGTGGCGGGCGGTCGCGCCGGGCGACCGGGCGCGGTTGCTGCGGCGCTTCGCCGAGGCGGTCGACGCCGACCGCGAGCACCTGGCCGGCTTGGAGGTCGCGAACTCCGGCCACACCATCGGTAACGCGCGGTGGGAGGCCGGCAACGCACGCGACGTGATCGCGTACTACTCGGCCGCGCCGGAACGGCTGATCGGACAGCAGATTCCCGTCGCCGACGGCATCAACGTCACCTTCCACGAACCGCTCGGCGTGGTAGGCGTGATCGTGCCGTGGAACTTCCCGATGCCGATCGCGTCGTGGGGATTCGCGCCCGCCCTCGCGGCCGGCAGCACCGTCGTGCTGAAGCCGGCGGAACTGACTCCGCTGACCGCGATTCGGCTGGCCGAACTTGCGCTCGACGCCGGGATCCCCGAGGACGTCTTCCAGGTGCTGCCGGGATCGGGACGTGTCGTCGGCCAGCGCTTCGTCGACCACCCTGGCGTTGCGAAGATCGTGTTCACCGGTTCCACCGAGGTCGGCCGGTCGGTCATGGCCGGCTGCGCTGCGCACATCAAGCCCGTCACGCTCGAACTCGGCGGCAAGAGCGCCAACGTCGTGTTCGCGGACTGTGACCTGGAGCAGGCCGCCGCGACCGCGCCGTACGCGGTGTTCGACAACGCCGGCCAGGACTGTTGCGCTCGTTCGCGCATCCTCGTCGAACGCACGGTGTACGACCGCTTCCTGGGGCTGCTCGAGCCCGCCGTCAAGAGCGTGGTCGTCACTGACCCGTCCGACGAGAAGGCCGAGATGGGTCCGCTGATCAGCGCCGAGCAGCACGCCCGGGTCAGCGCCTATGTCCCAGCCGACGCACCGATCGCGTTCCAGGGTTCCGCTCCCGACGGCAAGGGGTTCTGGTTCCGGCCGACCGTGCTCATCCCGTCCGACCCGACCGATCGCACTTTGCGCGACGAGATCTTCGGGCCGGTCGTGGCGGTCGTCCCGTTCGACGACGAAGCTGACGCGATCCGGATCGCGAACGACAGCGAATTCGGCCTGTCCGGCTCGATCTGGACGCGCGACGTGGGCCGCGCGCTGCGGGTCAGCCGCGGCATCGACAGCGGCAACCTGAGCGTGAACTCGCATGCGTCGGTGCGCTACTGGACGCCCTTCGGCGGTTTCAAGTCCTCGGGCCTCGGCCGTGAGCTGGGCCCGGATGCGCCGTTCGCGTTCACCGAGACCAAGAACGTGTTCATCTCGACGAAGGAGTAGGACGTGTCCGGACGGCTCGACGGCAAGGTCGGTGTGATCACCGGTGCGGGCAGTGGCATCGGCCTGGCCACCGCCCGGCGGTTCGCGACCGAGGGCGCCACCGTGGTGTGCGCCGATCTCGACGCGGACTCGGGCAAGCGCGCGGCCGACGAGGTCGGTGGCGAGTTCCTGCAGGTCGACGTCACCGACGAGGAGCAGGTCCGGGTGATGTTCGCCGACGTCGTCGCAAAGCACGGCGGCGTGCACATCGCCTTCAACAACGCGGGAATCTCGCCGCCCGAAGACGATTCGATCTTGACCACGGGCATCGAAGCATGGGAGCGGGTGCAGCGGGTCAACCTGACCTCGGTCTACCTGTGCTGCAAGTACGCCATCGAGCACATGCGCGCCGCAGGCGGGGGATCGATCATCAACACCGCGTCGTTCGTCGCGGTGCTCGGATCGGCGACCTCGCAGATCAGCTACACCGCGAGCAAGGGCGGGGTGCTGGCCATGTCTCGCGAACTCGGGGTGCAGTTCGCCCGTGACGGCGTACGCGTCAACGCGCTGTGCCCCGGCCCGATCAACACACCACTGTTGCAGGAACTGTTCGCCAAGGACCCGGCCCGCGCGGCCCGGCGCATGGTGCACATCCCGATGGGCCGCTTCGGCGAGGCCGACGAGATCGCGTCCGCCGTCACGTTCCTCGCCAGTGACGACGCCTCGTTCATCACCGCGTCGACGTTCCTCGTCGACGGCGGGATCAGCGGCGCGTATGTGACTCCGGAATGACCGGCGTGTCGGAGCTGCGCCTGGTCGTCACCGTCGACGACTACGACGCCGCGGTCGCCTTCTTCCGGGACACGCTCGGGCTCACTCCGGCGGCGGAGTACATGGCCGACGGCGAGGGCCGGGTGATCATCCTCGAAGCCGGCCGAGCCACCCTCGAACTCACCGACCGTGAACACGCGGAGCACATCGACGCGCTGGAGGTCGGTCGTCGGGTCGCGGGGAAGTTCCGGCTCGCGCTGCAGGTCGACGACACCGCTGCCGTCACCCGGGCCGTTGCAGCGGCCGGGGCCGCAGTACTCGCCGAACCCACCCGCACGCCGTGGAACTCGCTCAACGCACGGCTGGACGCTCCGGGTGGCGTGCAACTGACCCTGTTCGAGGATCTCGGCTCATCGACGAATGCGTAGTCGGGTCGATGATGTGATCACCGCGCTGGCACAGAGCCCTCACCAAAACCGCGGCTGCCCGGGGATCGACTCGAGATCGCTCAGAACCAGCTCGCGGTCGTCGTCCTCGGCGACGTCCTCGGCCGCGGCGAGCGCCTGCTCGGTGAACGCGCGCGCCTGCTCCGTGTCACCGGCCACCGCGTGCCCGCGGGCGAGCGCTTCGTAGGCGAACGCGAGATCCCAGTCGGCGATCCCGTTCTCCTGACAGATGTCGAGATAACGCTGCGCGTGATGCAGGCAGGGTTCGCTGCGGCCGAGCACGGCATAGACGCGGGAACACTGCCACTCGCCGCGGCCGAAATGGGCCGGCGTGGCCTCGGCGACCTGACCCCAGTGATGCCGCGACGCGTGTGCCATGTGCAGCATCTCGTCGTCCTCGGCACGCGTGCGGTTCTCCTTCTCCATCAGGGTCCAAGTCGCGTTGAACAGGGCCGCGGCCAAGCGGCGCTCGTCGATGACGTCGACGTCTGTGTCGGGCATGGGGTGCTCCATCCCATCCGTGGTGAGGTGGTCGAGGTGATGCAGTTGTCGCTGGACCCGCGCCAGGCGGGCCTCGAGGCGGCGACGCTGGACGGCGAGAACGTCGCCGACCGCGGACTCGTCGGCCAGAGTGCGCCGGACGTCGTCGAGCGGGACGTCGACCGCGCGTAGGGCGGCGATCCGGCGTGCCGCCGGCAGTTGGCGCGGGGAGTACCAGCGGTAGCCGTCCTGGTCGACCCGGGCCGGCTCGAGCAGTCCGATCCGGTCGTAGTGCCGCAGCGCCTTGGCGGTAAGGCCGGCCCGGCGCGCGAACGCGCCGACGCTCAAGTGCCGGTCGTCCGGTCGCGCAGCCACGCCGGGGACGCTACGAGGTTGCCCCGGGGCAACCGCAAGCGCTGCCCCTGGAAGGGTTGCCCCAGTGTGTCCCGCGAAACTGTCGCCCGCTCGTGTTGGGATGTGGAGGTGACCGACTACCGGCTCGTGCGTGGCGGCCGTCCCCAGCTGGACGTGCCGGTGCTCGACGCCGCGCAGCGCCGGGTGGTCGAGCATCGAGGCGGGCCGCTGCTCGTGCTGGCGGGCCCGGGCACGGGCAAGACGACCACGCTGGTCGAGGCGGCCGTGGCCCGCGTCGAGGCGGGGGTTCCGGTCGAGCAGTTGCTGATGCTCACCTTCAGCCGCCGCGCGGCCGGTGAACTGCGCGACCGCATCACCGCTCGGCTGGGCCGTACTGTGCGCGAGCCGGTCGCGCGCACGTTGCACTCGTACGCGTTCGGGGTGCTGCGCCTGGCCAACCTGGCACAGCGGTTGCCGGCGCCGCGGCTGCTGTCCGGTCCGGAGCAGGACCTCATCCTGCGCGAGCTGCTCGGCGATCGTGACCCGGCGCTGTGGCCCGCCGAGCTGCGTCCCGCGTTGCGCACCCGGGCGTTCGCCGGCGAGTTGCGTGATCTGTTGATGCGCGCGGTCGAACGCGGCCTCGACGGCGCCGGGCTGGCCGGGTTGGGCCGGGCGCACGGCCGCGCGGACTGGATCGCTGCCGGTGCGTTCCTGCGTGAGTACCACGACGTCACCTCGCTCGCCCGCCCGGGCGCCTACGACCCGGCTGAACTGATCCGGTCGGCGCTGGGCGCGTTCGCCGAGGACCGGGAGTTGCTGGAAACCGAGCGCTCGCGGCGCAGGCACGTCCTCGTCGACGAGTACCAGGACACCGATCCCGCGCAGGCCGAACTGCTCTCGGTGCTCGCCGAGGGCGCCGACGAGCTGATCCTCGTCGGCGACCCCGACCAGTCCATCTACGCCTTCCGTGGCGCTGATGAGTCCGCGATCCGCGATGTCGACGAGCGGTTCGGCCGCGGTGCGCGCGTCCCGGTGGTCGCGCTCGACGTGTCGCGGCGTGCCGGGCAGACCCTGCTCGAGGCATCCCGGCGGGTGGCAGACCGCCTGCCCGGGCGCGCCGAGCAACGCCGGCTGCGGCCGGC
>DASXJR010000063.1:0-36586 GCA_036497285.1 Jatrophihabitans sp. | reverse complement strand
GCACCGCCTGAGTTTTGGAGCCTGACCGTGAGCAAGCGCACCTTCCAGCCGAACAACCGCCGCCGGGCGAAGACGCACGGCTTCCGGCTGCGCATGCGTACCCGCGCCGGCCGCGCCATCATTGCCGCGCGTCGTCGCAAGGGACGCAGCGAGCTGTCGGCCTGACGGCCGGTTCGTCCGGTCCGTCGCTGCTTCGCCGCCCGTGTTGCCCCCGGCCCATCGGATGCGGCGGTCGTCCGACTTCGGCGTCACCATCCGCCAGGGTCGTCGCGCCCGGCGCGGTTCGGTGGTCGTGCACCAGCTGATCAGACCCGACGCGGGGCCCGCCCGCGTCGGGTTCGTCGTGTCCAAGGTGGTCGGGACGAGCGTGGTACGCCATCGGGTCACCCGCCGGCTGCGTCACGTCGTCCGGGATCGCCTGACCGTGCTGCCGCAGCACAGCAACACCGTCGTACGTGCGCTGCCCGAGGCGGCGTCGGCCGACTCGAGTGTCCTGGCCGCCGATCTCGATGCGGCGCTGGCCCGGTTGACCGGCGCGGGTGCCGGGTTGTGAGCGCGCCGCGGCGCGCGGTGGTGCGCGCGATCAGGTTCTACCGGGAGTCGATCAGCCCGTTGCGTCCACCGACCTGCCGGTACACGCCGTCCTGCAGCGCATACGCCCTCGAAGCGATCGAGCGTTTCGGGCTCGCGCGCGGCGGCTGGCTCGCGTTGCGCCGGTTGTTGCGGTGCCACCCGTTCCACAAGGGCGGGCACGACCCCGTGCCCCCGTCCGTTGCTGTTCACAGCACCCCTGAGCCTGTGTCGGCGCTGGGACCGCGGGCAGTGCAGTCAAGGAGAAGTTGAGTGGATTTCCTTTACACGGCCGTTTCGTGGGTGCTGTTGCGGTGGCATTCGCTGTTCACGGCTATCGGCCTGGATCCCGCGGGCGGGCTGAACTGGGCGTTGTCGATCGTGTTCCTGGTCGTGACGGCGCGATTGTTGCTGTTCCGGTTGTTCGTCAAGCAGGTGCATTACCAGCGGCACATGCAGGAGATCCAGCCGGAGATCCAGAAGCTGCGGGAGAAGTACAAGAACGACCGGGCAGAGATGCAGCGGCAGATGATGGCGCTGCAGCAGGAGCAGGGCTTCAACCCGCTGGCCGGCTGTCTGCCGATGTTCTTGCAGATCCCGGTGTTCATCTCGCTGTTCCACGTGCTGCGGCACCTGGCGAACTCGATCGGGGCGTGTCAGCAGGGCGCCAGTTATCACGGCGGCCAGCTGACCCTGTACACGTTCACCCGCACCGAGACCTGCAACGCCGCCCAGGCCAAGCTGTTCGGCGCGCCGCTGGCCGGTTCGCTGCGCGACGGCGCCCACACGATCAACGTTCTGCTCGGCGGCGACATCACGAGCACCCGGATCGTCACGATCGTGCTGGTCGTCATCAGCGCGGCCGCGACCTACCTGACCCAGATCCTGGTCACCTCGCGGGCCACCACCGTCCCGACCGGCACCGCGGCGACCGTCCAGAAGTTGATGAAGGTCTTCATCCCGATCTCGGTGCTGTTCTCCGGTGTGTTCTTCCCGCTCGGCGTGCTGCTGTACTGGTTCACGAGCAACACCTGGACGCTGCTGCAGCAGATGTACATCAACCGCTATCACCCGCCGAAGCCGAAGGAGACTGCGGAGGTGGGTGCGGTGGGCAAGACCCTGGCGCCCAAGCCCGGCCAGAAGCCGACCCGGGCGGCGCGCACGCGTCCGGCAAACCCGGCCAACGGCGTCGGCACGACGAACACTCCCGACACTGGGAGCACGGACGACGGTGCACCGCCCCGCGCCGACGACGCTGCGCCCGGAACCGCACGCAGCACCGCGCCTCGTCCCGGGCAGAAACCGCAACGTCCGGGGGCGAAGCGACCGCCGAGCAAGCGGCCGAGCCAGGCCAAGAAACGGCGCTGAAGGCAGCGGTCGCCATCCATATCAATACATTTAGATCGTTGCCTGCGGCTCTCGCCGCGACGTGACGACGACATGAGTCGAGAGGACCATTCCCAGGTGAGTGAAGCCATGAGCGACAACGGCGTCGAGGAGATCGGTTCGGCCGGCGTGGATGCCGGTGCGGACACAGACGGGACCAGCGCGGACACCAGCGCGGACACCGGTGCAGACACCAAGGCGGACGGCAGCACCGAGGGCAGTGGGCTGCTGATCGAAGAGGGCGACATCGCTGCGGACTACCTCGAGCGACTGCTCGACATCATCGACTACGACGGCGACATCGACCTGGACGTCGAGAACGATCGCGCGGTCGTGGCCATCATCGGTGACCGGCTTCAGGCGCTGGTGGGCAATCGCGGCGAGACCCTCGATGCATTGCAGGAGCTCACCCGACTGGCCGTCGCGCAGAAGACCGGGGTGCGGAGTCGGCTGATGCTGGACGTGAGCGGGCACCGGCAGGCGCGCCGTAGCGAGCTGAGTGCGCTGGCCACCGACACTGCCAAGCGCGTGCTCGAGTCCGGGGAGGCCGCGCGGCTGACCCCGATGAACCCGTTCGAGCGCAAGGTCGTGCACGACGCCATCGCCGCGATCGACGGAGTCCGCAGCGAGTCCGAGGGTGAGGAGCCGAACCGGCGCGTTGTCGTGCTGCCGGACAACGGATGAGTTCATCGGGCGCCGCAATCAACCCAGAACCGGCTGCACCGGTTGAGCCGGCGCCCGCATCTGCAACGACCGTCTTCGGCGGCCGGATCGACCTCGCGCAGCGGTTCGCCGCTCTGCTCTGCGGCGACGGCGTGCTGCGCGGAGTCATCGGACCGCGTGAACCTGCTCGGATCTGGACCCGGCACCTGCTCAATTGCGCGGTGATCGGCGAACTGTTCGAACCCGGGCTGCGCGTGGTCGATGTCGGGTCGGGTGCGGGTCTGCCCGGGATCGCCGTGGCCATCGCTCGACCCGATCTTCGAATCGACCTGGCCGAGCCACTGCAGCGCCGGGTCGATTTCCTCGAGTCGACCGTTGACACGCTCGGCCTGACCGGACAGGTTCGCGTGATGCGCGGCCGAGCGGAAGATCTTCTCGCCGAGGTCGGAGGCGCGAACTGGGTTTGTGCTCGGGCGGTAGCGCCGCTGGACCGTTTGGTGAGATGGTGCCTACCGCTACTCGGCTCGTCCGGTCGCCTTGCGCTGATGAAGGGTGCCGGTGCGGCGGAGGAGTTGGCGACGCACGGTTCGGCGCTGCGGCGCGCTGGCGCCACTCGGACGCAGATCAGGACGTGCGGGTCTGGGTTGGTCGATCCGCCGGTGACAGTTGTGACGGTAGACGCTCCTGTGAGCGTGAGAGGAAACGGATGAGCGACGGGACGGACGTGTCGACCGGCTTCGATGTTTCACGTGAAACGAGCACCGCTGATGACCCGTCCATCGAGTCGGCGGACGTTTCACGTGAAACCGTGGACGAAAGCGACGGCGAGGTCGAGGAAGACCTGCACGTGCGCTTCGATACCCCGATAGCCCGCGAGGCAGCGCAGGCAGTCCATGTCATGAACGTCCGCCAGGAGCAGTGGCCACGTCCGCCGCACACCCGCGTGATGACCGTCGCCAACCAAAAGGGCGGCGTCGGTAAGACGACCAGCACCGTCAACCTCGCCGCCGCGCTCGCGCTGCACGGGCTGCGGGTGTGCGTCGTCGACCTCGATCCGCAGGGCAACGCCAGCACCGCGCTCGGCGTGGATCACCCGGTGGGGACGCCGTCGGTGTACGACGTTCTGCTTGGCGGGCGTCCGCTGGCCGAGGTGGCCCAGAAGACCGAGTTCGCACCCAACCTCACCTGCATCCCGGCCACCCTGGACCTGGCCGGCGCAGACATCGAGCTCACCTCCCAGGTCGCTCGCGAATACCGCCTACAGCGCGCGGTCACCACCTACCTCGAGGAGAACGAGCCGCCGGACTACTTGTTCGTCGACTGCCCGCCATCGCTCGGCCTGCTCACCCTCAACGCGCTGGTCGCCGCGCGCGAGGTGCTGATTCCGATCCAGTGCGAGTACTACGCATTGGAGGGACTCGCGCAGCTGCTCAACACCGTCGAACTGGTGCGCTCACACCTCAACCCGTCGCTCGCAGTGAGCACCGTGCTGCTCACCATGTACGACAGCCGCACGCGCCTGGCCGACCAGGTCGCCGCCGAAGTGCGCAAGCACTTCGCCGACCTCGTGCTCGCACCCACGATTCCGCGCAACGTCCGGGTTTCCGAAGCGCCGGGCTTCGGTCAGACGGTGATGACCTACGACGCAGGGTCGCGCGGAGCGATCGGATACCTTGAGGCCGCGCATGAGATCGCGCAGCGCGGCGCAGGCTGGGAAGTTGGCAACGACGTTGGCAGCAAGGATGAAGCGAATGAGTAATCGCCCCCGCATCGGTGGCCTCGGCCGCGGCCTCGGCGCGTTGATCCCCACAGCAGCACCTGTTGATCTGGCGCCGCCGCCCGCGGATCCTTCCGGCGACGCGACACCTGGACCCGAACCCGTCGCGCAAACTGTGGGCGACGGATCCAGTGACACCGCGAGCGAGCGAGCTCGGGATCTCCAACCGTCCCAGCAGCCTGACGATGAGCCGTTCGGACCGGGCCTGGTCCCGGTCACCGGCGTCCGGTTCGTCGAACTGCCGGTGTCGGCGATCCATGCCAACGCGAAGCAACCCCGGCAGGTTTTCGACGAGGACGCTCTGGCGGAGCTGGCGCATTCGGTGCGCGAATTCGGCGTGTTGCAGCCGATCGTGGTCCGTCCGGACGGCGACGGCTACGAACTCGTCATGGGTGAGCGACGGCTGCGTGCAGTCGCCGCAGCGGGACTGGACACGATCCCGGCCATCGTGCGCGATACGTCCGACGACGCCATGCTGCGCGATGCGCTGCTGGAAAACGTGCACCGCGCCCAGCTGAACCCGCTGGAAGAGGCAGCGGCTTACCAGCAGTTGCTCGAGGAATTCGGCGCCACCCACGACGAGCTGGCGCAACGCATCGGGCGCAGCCGGCCGGTCATCAGCAACACCATCCGGCTGTTGAATCTGCCGGTGCCGGTGCAGCGACGCGTCGCAGCCGGGGTCATTTCGGCCGGCCACGCCCGCGCCCTGCTCGCGCTCGAGGACAGAGACGCCCAGGAGGAGCTTGCCGGCCGGATCGTCGCGGAGGGCTTGTCGGTGCGAGCCACCGAGGAACTGGTCGCGTTGCACCAGCCCGGGTACGGCGACCGGCCCAAGCCCAGGCGCACGAACCAGCCACGCATCACGGCTCCAGGCATCACAGATCTCGCCGACCGGCTCTCGGATGCCTTCGACACCCGGGTCCGGGTGGACATCGGCAGGCGTAAGGGCAAGATCACCGTCGAATTCGCGTCCGTGGACGATCTCGAGCGCATCGTCGCGGTCATGGCGCCCCAGTTCGCCACCCGGCCTCAGGCGGGCGGCGAGTCGAACGCGCCGTACGACACGACGTCCGAGTGAGCGCGGCGGCCCCGCTTGAGCGACGGTGAGCGCACGTCCGGGGCGGGGTGACCCAGGCTGATCACTCCCACCGGGCGCAGGTGTTCCGCGGCGCCGAACGCCGACCGCACGTCGTCCCACTTGTCGCCCGGGACGCCGAAGAAGCAACTTGCCAGGCCCAGATCGGTTGCCCCGAGCATGATCAGCAGCGCTGCCATGCCGGTGTCGACGTCCCAGTAGGGGACCGGCCAGTGCCGCTCATCGCGGTCTGTCCAGCCTTTGTCCGATTCGGCGTAGCGGTCGAGGTACACCTGCTTGTCGGCGAAGCAGACGACCAGCACCGGTGCGGTCTGCAGCCGGCGCAGCCAACTGTCCGGTTCGCCGCCGGCGGCCGCCGTCCAGAACTTTTGGACCGACGTTATGTCATCCAATATCAAAAAGTGCCAACCCTGGGAGTACCCCGCTGACGGCGCGAAAACGGCCAGTTCGAGCAGCTCGTCGAGCGTCTCGCGCGGGATGGGGCGGTCCGGGTCGTAGGTACGGATCATCCGGCGGGTCCGGATCGCGTCGCGCAATTCCATGACGTGAGTGTGCACATATCAGCTGCTCGCAGCGACGTGGATGTGACATCGTGTCGCGGTGGACCTCCGCCAATCGCGCAAGCTCGAAGACGTCTGCTACGACATTCGAGGTCCGGTGCTCGAAGAGGCCAAGCGCCTCGAGGACGAAGGCCGGCGCATCATGAAGCTCAACATCGGCAACCCGGCGCCGTTCGGATTCGAGGCACCCGACGAGATCCTCGTCGACGTCGTGCGCAACCTCGCGAACTCGCAGGGCTACTGCGACTCGCAGGGCCTGCTCTCGGCCCGCACGGCGATCGTGCAGCACTACCAGGAGCGCGGGATCGAAAGCGTGCACGTCGATGACATCTGGTTGGGCAACGGGGTCAGCGAGCTGATCACGATGGCGCTGCAGGCGATGCTCGACAACGGCGACGAGGTGCTCGTTCCGGCGCCGGACTACCCGCTCTGGACCGCCTCGACGAGTCTGGCCGGCGGGACACCCGTGCACTACCTGTGCGACGAGAGCTCCGGCTGGCTACCCGACATCGAACACCTCCGATCGAGAATCACCCCGCGCAGCAAGGCGATTGTCGTCATCAACCCCAACAATCCCACCGGTGCGGTTTACCCTCGGCACGTTCTCGAAGAGATCACTGCTCTCGCTCGTGAGCACCAGTTGGTCGTGCTGGCCGATGAGATTTACGACAAGATCCTTTTCGATGACGCGACGCATCACCCGATGGCCGCAGTCGCGCCGGACGTGTTCACGCTGACGTTCAACGGGCTGTCCAAGGCGTACCGGGTTGCCGGATTCCGGGCCGGCTGGCTCATGATCACCGGGCCGAAGAAGCATGCCGGCAGCTACCTCGAGGGGCTCACCATCCTCGCGAACATGCGGCTGTGTGCGAACGTCCCCGCGCAGCACGCGATCCAGATCGCGCTCGGGGGCCGGCAGAGCATCCGCGACCTGGTTCTGCCCGGCGGTCGCCTGCTCGAGCAGCGTGACGCCGCGATGACCGCGTTGGAGAAGATCCCCGGGGTGAGCTGCGTGCGGCCGTCCGGATCGCTGTACGTGTTCCCCCGGCTGGATCCCGAGGTCTACCCGATCAAGGACGACCAGCAGTTCGTCCTCGACCTGCTGCGGGATCAGCACGTGCTGGTTGTGCAGGGCACCGGGTTCAACTGGCCGAATCCGGACCACCTGCGCATCGTCACCCTGCCACGCGCCGACGACCTCACCGATGCCATCGGACGGATCGCGACGTTCCTCTCGGCATACCGCGACGCAGCCTGAGCACCTACCCTCGAACTGTGTCCCGGCGTCTGGTCAACCTCACGCTGGACAATCTCGGTGACTTGTCCGGCCGGTGTCGCAGCTGTGTCTTCTGGGAACTCGACGCTGCCGCCGGGCAGCGGGCCTGTGCTGCCGGGACGATCGATCTCGACAAGGAGGTCTGGGTCTCCGACACCCTGCTCGAATGGGGCTGTTGCGGCCAGTTGATCTATGTCGACGGCGCCGCCGCGGGCCACGTGCTGTACGCCCCGGCCGCCTACGTCCCTCGCGCAATGGGCTTTGCCACCTCACCGGCGAGCCCGGACGCGGTGCTGCTAACCTCGATGCACCTCGACCCCGACTACCGCGGCGGCGGACTCGCCCGGATGCTCGTGCAGGGCCTTGCCCGCGACGTCACGCGCCGCGGAATCCGTGCGGTCGAGGCGTTCGGGCGCACTGTCGACGAGACCACCGATCCGCAGCTGAGCTGCCTGCCGCCGGCCGACTTCCTGCTCGCGGTGGGGTTCAAGACGGTCCGCGCCCACCACAGCACCCCTCGGCTGCGCCTGGACATCCGCAGCATCGTGTCGTGGAAGGAGGACGTCGAATACGCCTTCGAGCGGCTATTCGGCTCGATCTCCGTCCCCGCCCTCGGCGGTCGTTGAGACCAGCTGGATGGGCTGGGGCGAGCGCTCCCAGGGCGGCCGACCGAGGTCGGTGGGGGTTCCCCAGGCGGCCCTTAGCCGCTCGCCGCGTTCGGCCCAGGCCTGCTCGAGCGTCGGCAGCAGCGCGGCGTAGACCTCCGCGCCCAGCAGGGTGGAGTACTCCGACGACATCCGCCGAAACACCGGCTCGCCCGCGCTGTACGCGGCCGGGTCGTCGGTGCAGAAGTAGCCCTCCGGAGCGAACCACCCGAACCAGTGCGGGCGGAGCGTCACGAATACCCGCTCGCCGGTGCCGTCGGCCGTGACGCCCGCACCGAACGCCGCCGCCGGTGCGCTGTGGCAGACATAAGGACGGGCGTTCTTGGGGTCATCGCCGAGGCGCATCGCCACGTGCCACAGCGCGCAGCCGGTCTTGCCGTTGGGCATTTCGGTGTTCAGGAAGATGCAGTTGCCGCTGACGGTGGCGTGCCGCGAGTCCCACAACCCGTCCGGGCGTTCGGATTCCTCCAACCATTCGCCGGCGGCGATCCGCTCGTAGTGCTGGGCCTCGTCCGGGCGGAGTTGATCGACGTAGGGCTGCACCCGCAGTGGCGTGTCCCCCGCGGTCGCCGCCGGCTGCTCGGGGTCGTCGGCCTCGGCGATCGCTCGTCCGTACCCCGGTGAGGTGCGGCAGCAGCCGGTCACCGACAGGTCTGCCGGACGGTGCTGTCCCGGCCGTTCGCCGACCAGTGGGGTCGTGCCCTGGCAGCCCTGGCCGTAGATGCACCGGTAGTTACTGGTGAGCGCGCCGATGTCGAGGATGTAGTCGTCCTTGCCCACGCTCGCGGTGATCGTTTCGCGGGCGAAGAGGCCGGTCAGTTCGGCATCGGGCAGAAAGCGATACGGCACGGCCAGCCCTCCCTTGTGGCCCGTTAGGCATGCGCAGGGATGCGCAGCACACCCGTGGGCGGGTCGTCGGCCTGCGGCAGGTACAGCCGCTGGATGGCTACGAGCAGCCCCTCGGCGACGGTATCGCGAAACAACGGGTCGGTGAGGCGGACACGATCGAGCGGCGAGGTCAAATAGCCCAGCTCCACCCGCACCGCGGGCATGCGGGTCATCCGCAGCAGCGCCCAGGTCTTCGCGTGGATGCGGCCGTTGGTCAGCCCTGTGCGCGCGACCAGTTCGCGCTGCACCAGGTCGGCCAAGCGCTCGCCGATGGTCGAGGACGATTCGCCGGCGCCGTAGAAGTAGGCGGCCAGGCCGTTCGCGCGGGGGGAGCTGAATCCGTCCACGTGGATGGAGATCACGAGGTCGGCCCCGACCTCGTTGGCCAGCGTCGCGCGGTCCTCCTCGTTGCGTCCGTTCTGCGGGCCGCGCGTCATCCAGGTGCGCACGCCGAGTGCGGTCAGCCGTCCCTCGAGCCGGCTGGCGAGGTCCCAGCACAGGTCGGCCTCGTTGATCTCGGACGTCGGATCCTCCGGGTCACCGACGTAGACGGTGCCGCGGTCGTCGCCTCCGTGGCCCGGATCGACCACGATGCGTTTGCCGAGCAGGGACGGCCCGGCGGCGGCCACTGCGACCATCTCGCGCAACAACTGCGGCCGCCCGCCGGTGACGCGACGGCCGAGCTGGCGCAGCGCACGCAGGGTGTGGGGGCCACAGATGCCGTCGGCGACCATGCCGTAGTCACGCTGGAAGTTGCGCAACCCTTCGGCGGTGCGCACCCCGAACACGCCGTCGGCGCGGACGATGTCGTAGCCCAGCTCGAGTAGTTGGGTCTGCAGCGCAGTGACGTCGTCGCCGACGAGCATCCCGCCGGCCTCGTGGGCCAGCACCCGATCGCCGAGGCGCCAGTGCGCGTTGACCAACGCGCCGTAGGTCTCCGGACCGACGATGCCGTCGACCGACATGCCACGCGTCTGCTGGAAGTGCCGAACCGCAAGCTCGGCGGCTTCGTCGTACCTGTCCTGGGTGTGGACGTCGGTGTTGTCGAGCAGGCCGAGCGATGCGAGCATGCGGCGCACGTCGGCCACGGCGGTGCCGCAGGCTCCGCGGTGCAGCAACTGCATGATCGAAAGACATCCTCGCCGGGTCGGGGCTGGTCATCCGTCGGCCATTGTGCCTCAGCGTCGCCGCGCCGTTGCACACCTGCCAGCCGGTGGTCACCTGAGAGTTACCCAGGTCTGCGCCCAGGCACGCCCACCAATGCGAAGCGGCCGCCACCTGGTCGGTGGCGGCCGCGCGCTATATCGGGGCTCAGACGAACTCGCTGAGCTCCCGCAGGATCGCGGCCTTCGGCCGCGCCCCGACGATGGTCTTCACGATCTCGCCCTTGTTGAACACGGCCATGGTCGGGATCGACATGACCTGGTAGTTCCGGGCGGTCTCGGGGTTCTCGTCGATGTTGAGCTTGGCGATCGTCAGCTTGTCGGGGTTCTCGCCGGCGATCTCCTCGAGGACAGGTGCCACCTGCCGGCACGGCCCGCACCACTCGGCCCAGAAGTCCACGAGTACCGGTCCATCGGCCTGAAGGACATCGTTGCTGAAGCTGGCGTCGGTGACGGTCTTGGTGTTGTTGCCCATTCCTGCTCTCCTGGAGTCGACGTTGTCGAAGGTCATAACGTGAGAAGTCTTCCCAGCATTCCGGCTCGGCGGACGCCTCAGCCGTCGGCGAGTCCCGCGAGGTAGCGCTCGGCGTCGAGTGCCGCCTGGCAGCCCGTGCCGGCCGCGGTGACGGCTTGACGGTAGACGTGGTCGACGAGGTCGCCCGCGGCGAACACACCGGCCAGGTTGGTGTGCGTTGCCCCATGGCCGTCTCCGGTGGTGCGTACGTAACCCTCGTCGTCGAGGTCGACCTGCCCGCGCACCAACTCGCTGCGCGGCTCGTGGCCGATGGCGATGAACAGTCCGCCCAGCTCGAGGTCGCGCTCCTCACCGGTCACGGTGTCGCGCAACCGGACACCGGACAACGTGCCGTCGCCGTGCAGGTCGACGACCTCGCTGTTCCAGGCCCAGCGCATCTTCGGGTCCTTCTGGGCCCGCTCAGCCATGATCTTGCTCGCCCGCAGCTGGTCGCGGCGGTGCACGACGGTGACGGAGTTGGCGAACCGGGTGAGGAACGTGGCCTCCTCCATCGCGGTGTCACCACCGCCGACCACGGCAATGTCCTTGTCGCGGAAGAAGAACCCGTCACAGGTCGCACACCAGGACACGCCGCGACCGGACAGCTCGTCCTCGCGGGCCAGGCCCAGCTTGCGGTAGGCGGAGCCCATCGCCAGGATCACCGCATCCGCGGTGTACTCGCCGCCGTGCGTACGCACGATCTTGACCGGCCCCGTGAGATCCAGTTCGGTGACGTCGTCGCTGACCAACTCGGCGCCGAACCGCTCGGCCTGGGCGCGGACGTGATTCATGAGCTCCGGGCCGAGGATGCCCTCGGGGAAGCCCGGGAAGTTCTCGACATCGGTGGTGTTCATCAACGCGCCGCCGTACTGCGAACCCTCGAACACCAGCGGTGCGAGATCGGCGCGCGCCGTGTACAGCGCGGCGGTATAGCCGGCCGGGCCGGACCCGACGATGATGACGTTGCGATGCTGCGTCACTGAAGGCCTCTTTCCGATGTGGTCTCGACCGCCGCAACGATCCTAGGCGGGCGGTAATTCCCGCCGGGTCAGCGCCGCCGCACCAGTCCGGTGAGGTCCTGGAGCTCGCTGATCCGCATCCGCCACAGCACCGCCACGAGCACCGCGACGCCCGCCGCCCCGCCCAGCAGCAGCGTCGCGAGGGCCCCGCTGCGTCCGTCCCCGAGCGCCGAACGCAGCGCGAGCCCGACGCCGAATGCCGCGGCCCCTCCGGCGGCCGAGGCGAGCGTGACCCGCGCCACGGTGTCGGCGACGCTCCGGAAGCCCAGATTCCCAAGCCGCCGGGTGAGGCAGATGTGACCGACCACGGCGCCGATCACGTACGAGGTCGAGGTGGCGACGGTCAGTGCCACCGCGATCCGGCCGGTGTCGTCGAACAGGTGGCTGCACACGAGCACGATCACGATCTTGGTGCCGACCATGAACACGTTGATGAGCGTGGGAGTGCGGCCGTCCCGCATCGCGTAGAAGACCCGCAGCTGCAGCATCACGAGTGCGAACGGGAACAGTCCGAACGCCGATGCGGCGAGCGCGGTGCCGATCAGCCGGCCGCCTTCGATCGACGTCTGTCCGTGCGCGAACAGCACGATGGTCAGCGACTGGCCGAGCACGATCAGTCCGGCGGTGATGGGAACGAGCGCGATCGCCGACAGTCGGGCGCCAAGGCCGAGATCGGCGATGACCTCGTCGTGCTGCTCGCGGGCGGCCGCGCGCGAGAGCCGCGGCATGAGGGCCGTGAGCAATGAGACGACAAGGATGCCGTAGGGCATCTGGATCAGCAGGTCGGCCTGGGTGAAGACGGTGAACGCCTTGTTGTGGCCGCCGACCGCCGCGATGACGGTGACGCCGATCTGGCTCGCCACCACGTAGCAGAGCACCCAGCCGGCGAGCTGGCCGACCTCACGCAGCCGACCGGCCTCGTCTGGATTGGCGCGGAAGCGCCACTTCCAGTGGAAGCCGGTGCGCCGCAGCGCCGGGATGAGTACCAGCGCCTGGGCGGCGATGCCGAGCGTCGTGCCCACACCCAGCACGACCACCTGCGCCGTGGTCATCGAACTCGGCGTCAGCACGTTCGGCCCGGGCAATGCGAAGAAAACCGCGACGGTCACGATCATGATGACGTTGTTCAGCACGGGCGCCCAGGCACCGGGCGCATAGCTGTGCCGGATGTTGAGCACGGCCATGAACATGGCGCCCAAGCCGTAGAAGAAGATCTCCGGCAGCAGCAGCGTGGCGAACAGGCTGGTCAGCGACCGTTGCGGGCCCGGATCGACGAAGCCGGACGCGATCAGCGGTGCGCAGACCACCGCGAGCATCGTCACGAGCGACAGCGCCACCGTGGCGAGCGAGAGCAGGCGTTGGGTATAGGCGACCCCCTCGTCGGCGTCGTCCTCCTGCGCGTTGACGAGCAACGGCACGAGCACGCTCGACAGCACGCCGCCGAGCAGCAGCTCGTACACCATGTTCGGGAAGTTGTTGCCGAGGTTGTAGGCGTCGCCGACGTGCCCCACGCCCAGGGCCGCGACGAGCAAGGCGCTGCGCAGGAAACCGGTGATGCGGCTGACCAGGCTGGCGATCGCCATGGCGCGGCTGTTCGCGAGCACCCGCCGGTTGCCCTCGACCTCCTCCTCGGCAACCCCTGCCGGGGCGGCGGTCTCCGGGGCGCCGGGCTCCGGGGGCGCCTCGGTGGTTGCCGTGCCACGGCGGCGCCTACGGTCGGGCCGGCGGCGACGCGGGCCGACGTAGGTCGTCGAACTCCACGGATTCTCGTGAACCTGGTCGGGATCCTCGAGCCAGTCGGCGACCAGCATCGCCGAGATGGGATCGGCCTCGGTGAACGTACGCGGCTCGACCGCCCGTCCTCGTCCCGAGTAGAGCGACGGGGTGCTCCACTGGTCGCTCATGGGGCGGCAGGTGCCGGTGCGCGGCTCGGCTCGGCGGGCGCTTCCTCCTCCGGCTTGCGCTGCCGCAGCCGGCGCACCGTGCGTACCACCACCGCGAGGGCGAGGACGATCGCTGCAACGACGGTGATGATCACGCCGATCGTTCCCAGCGCCGTACTGCGCAGCGCGAGCCGGATCGGCTTGCCGAGCAGAGTGCCGGTCCTGGTGTGGATGGTGACGAAGACGATGATCTTGCCGACGTGGTCGACCCGGGTCGGGATGTGCTCCTGCACCTTGCTGTTCGCCTTGATGATGAAGACCTTGTCCTCGTCACCGGCGGTGAGCCCCGGCACGTCGTCTTTCGTCCGGACCGAGATCTTGACGTCGACCACGAAGGGCAACGTGTTCACGACCGTGATCGGAAGCTTGGAATTCTCCGAGGTCAGCGTGTACGTGCCGTTGCTGAACGGCTTCTGGATCCGGACGGCGGATCTCGTGCGGTCCACGATCCGTGCGAGCCGCCGCGCCATCTCGAGCGCCCGGGCACGGTCGCCGAGCAGCGAACTGGACTGGCAGCGCTGGACCGCAGCCGGGAACGGCGCGACGAACGCCGCGCCGACGTCCGGGTCGTCGTAGAGGTTCTTGAGCTCGGGCAGCATGGCGTTCACGTGGTCGAGGGTGCGCAGGAGCCGGTGCGACAACGCGGGCCCGTGCGCGTTGTCGCGAAGCTGCCCGTGGTCGACCGGCTTGATCCGGCCGACCGCGGACTCGATGGTCAGCGGGCGCGACCACGGGCTGTTCGCGGTCGCCTCGATGGTGCGCACGGCGACATCGACGTTCACGTCCAGATCGCGCGGCGGTGTCATCACGATGTAGTGCGAGACGTTGGGTTCGAGCACCACCCGCATGGCCAGCTGGGCGACCAGCTGCGGCAGCGTCACAAGGCCGTTGCCGGACGGGTCGAGGACGTGCTCGACCAACCGCTGCAGCGATGTTGAGGTCACAGCCAGCGTGGCTGCCCGACCGGGACCGGCGTTCACCGTCGCCAGCGCGTCGGGGATCTCGGTGCCGTCGCCCGTCCCGGCAGTGAGCACGCGGTCGGCGGTCAGGACGGTGTTCACACCTTGCTTCACGAGCGTGTTCAGCGTGCCGTGCGACAGCGCCTCGGCGGCGGGCCAGGCGAGGTCGGTCAGCGGCGTGCGGCCCAGAGCGTTGATGACGGCCTGCTGTTCGCCGGAAGTGAGCTCGACGCCCCATCCCCTCCCGGCGTTGTGCAACGAGTCGACGGCGGGGTCCGCGAACGGAGTGAACACGAGCTGGACCTGGTGATTCGTACTGAGCACCTGCTGCAACGTGGCCAGCCATTGCGCCGCGGCAGCCGTGCCGGTGCCTTTGTGCAACCCGCCAGGCGTGATCACCGAGTACCCGTGCGCCATCTGGACCAGTTCGTCGATCAGGTCCGGGTCGGTGACGAGGGTCATCGGCACGTCGGGCGAGACCTGCTGCACCACGTCCAGCATGCGGCCAAGGCGCCCGGTCGGTGCGACCTCCTCGGCGAGTTGGTCGTCGGTGAACACCCGATGGTGCAGCAGCCGGTGCGGCCGGTCCAGCAGCGGCCACACCCAGCTGACCGTCGACTTGGTCGGCTGCTCGGTGAACGACGGCAGGTACGTCTGCGTCGTCGCCGTTCCTGTGGCCTCGCTGTTGGCGTAATCGGCGCTGAACCAGATGGGATAGATCGCGTTGGCGCACAGGCAGATGCCGCCGCGGTTCTGGGCGATCTGGAAGACGTTGCTCGTCGAGGTCTCGAAGGGAATCGTGATGGTGTGGTTCGCCCGCACCCTGGCCGTCGGGTTGCCCTGGATCGGCGAGACGAGCGACGGGCTCGGCTCGTGCGGCTCGGTGATGGCGTTGTCGAGTTGCGACTGCGTGCCGATCGGGTCGCTGCGGACCGCCGAGATCGTGACGTGCATCGGGATCGAGGTGTAGTTCGTCACGGCGAGGGTGAAGGTCAGCGGCTTGGCCGCGCGGGTCACCGCCGGGGTGTTCGGCGAGACGTCGATGACGTCGATGCTGACGTGGGTGTCCCGGGCCGATGCAGCCGGTGCCCCGAACCAGACGACCATGCTCGCCAGCAGGGCGGCTGCGACCGCCGCTGCGCAGAATCGGGTACCGCTTGTTCGCACCTGTCGCTCACGCAGTTTCGGCGAGCAGGCGCCCGGCGGCGTCGACCAGCCCGCGCTCGTCGGGGTAGGCCAGCTGGGCAGCGATCTCAGGCAGCGGCACCCACGCGACTTCGGTCACCTCGATGTCGGCGTCGCTGAGCTCCCCGCCCACGGCACGCATCAGATAGTGCTGGACGGTCTTGTGCACGCGCCGGCCGTCCGCGACGAACCAGAAGTCGATCGTTCCGAGCTGTCCGAGGATGGTGCCGGCGATGCCGGTTTCCTCCTCCACCTCGCGAACGGCGGCCTGCTCGGCGGTCTCGCCGTTCTCGATGTGACCCTTCGGCAGGGACCACAGCAGGCGTCCGTGCCGGTCGGTGCGCGCGATCAGCGCCCCTCGGGGCACGTCGCCATCGAGGTCGAGTACGAGTCCGCCGGCGCTGAACTCGTCGACCTGCCGCAGGCGTCGTTCGCGGTTGCGGCGTGACTGGCGATGCCGGGACCCGCCTCCGGCGGGGTTACCTGCTGCACCGCCTCTCGCCATGGCCCGATGGTAGCCGCTGGCCGCGGAGCGGGTCGGTACGCTGCATGCCCGTGAGTTCGCCCGCTGATTTGATCGAGGTGCCCGAGGCTGCCCGTGTGCTCGGCGCCGCTTTCGCCGCCGCCGGGCATGAACTGCATCTGGTCGGTGGGACGGTGCGCGATGCACTGATGGGACGCGCGTCCCAGGACCTCGACTTCGCGACCGACGCCCGTCCGGAGCAGAGCCTGGCCGTGCTCGAGACGGTCGCGTCGTCGGTCTGGACCACCGGGATCGACTTCGGGACGGTGGGCGCTCAGGTCAACGGCGTCATGTGCGAGATCACCACCTACCGCGCCGACCGCTACGACCGGGTCAGCCGCAACCCCGTGGTCGTCTACGGCGAGTCGCTCGAGGACGATCTGCGCCGGCGCGACTTCACCATGAACGCGATGGCGCTCTCGGTGACCGGCGACGGCGCGTTCAGCGACCCGTTCGGCGGCTTGGGCGACCTGGTCAAGTACGTGTTGCGCACCCCGGCCACCGCCGAGGAGTCCTTCGCCGACGACCCGCTACGCATGCTGCGGGCCGCGCGCTTCGTCGCCACGCTCGGGATGCAGCCGACCCCCGAAGTGGTGGCCGCGATGACCGAGTTGGCGCCACAGCTCGCGCGAATCACGGCCGAGCGGGTGCAGGCCGAACTCACCAAGCTGCTGCTCGGCGCCGATCCGCGTGCCGGCATCGAACTGCTCGTCGACACGGGCCTCGCCGACATCGTGCTGCCGGAGATCCCGGCGCTGCGGATGGCCGACGACGAGCACGGCCAGCACAAGGACGTGTACGCGCACACCCTGCAGGTGCTCGAGCAGGCGATGGGTCTCGAGGACGACGGTCCCGACCTCGTGCTGCGCTGGGCCGCGTTACTGCATGACATCGGCAAGCCGGGCACCCGCGCGTTCCAGCCCGGCGGACGCGTCAGCTTCCACCACCACGAGGTGGTCGGACGTGACATGGCCCGCACGCGGCTGCGCGAGCTGCGCTACGGCAAGGACCTCGTCCGGGACGTGTCGCGGCTGGTGTTCCTGCACCTGCGTTTCTACGGCTACCGCGAGGGCGAGTGGACCGACTCGGCGGTCCGCCGGTACGTGGTCGACGCGGGACCGCTGCTGTCGCGGCTGAACAAACTCGTCCGCTCGGATTGCACCACCCGCAACAAGCGCAAGGCGGCGGCGCTGTCGGCTGCCTACGACGCGCTCGAGCGGCGCATCGCAGCCTTGCAGGAACAGGAGGCGCTGGACGCGATCCGTCCCGACTTGGACGGCAACGAGATCATGCGGATCCTCGACATCCCGCCGGGGCCGGCGGTCGGTCAGGCGTGGCAGTTCCTGAAGGACCTGCGCATGGAACTCGGCCCGCTCGACCACGACCGCGCGGTGGAAGAGCTCAAACGCTGGTGGACGCAGCAGTCGCGCTGATCGACCCGGTGCCGCCTGTGAGGCGGGTGTAGCAGGCGCTGGTCGCGAGGTAGGCCAGCCCGATCAGCACGACCGATACCGGCGCGTACCCGTCCGCCGGCAGTATCAGCGCGGTCAGCAGGGCAGCGGTCACGAGGGCGACGTTGAACAGCATGTCGTACAGCGCGAAGACGCGGCCACGGAACTCGTCGGCCACCTCGTACTGGACGATCGTGTCCACGCTGATCTTCAGGCCCTGGGCGCAGAAGCCCAACAGCAGCGCAGCAAGCAGATACACGGGCAGCTGATAGGTGAGGACGAGCCCCAACTGGATCACACCCGAGGCGGCCAGCAGCGCCGCGGACCATCGGGTGAACCCGATCCGGCGCGTGGCCGTGGGAGTGCACAACGCGGCCAGGCCACCGCCGATCGCGATCACGACGACCACCTGGGCGAGTCCGGGAAGGCCGACCCGCAGCGGACCGTCGGGCGTGAACCTGTTCCGGAACAACAACACAGTGCAGACCGCGAACAGCCCGTAGCACAGCCGGTGCACCCCTATCGCGCCAAGCGCAAGCAGGGCCGGCCGCCGCTCCTTCAGGTGCCTGCCGCCGGCGACCAGGCCATGGGCGATCTCGCGGACGGTTTCGCGCCCGGCCCGCTGCACGTCGTCCGGCCCGAGGATGCGGCGGCCGAACCCCGTCGCGAGCAGGCCGGAGACTGCGTAGGGCAGGCACGAGATCGCGGCGACCGTAGCGTACGAGCCGGCCGACGGACCGCCGAACAGCGCGCGCAGCAACACCGCGACCCCGCCCCCCGCAGTGGTGGCAAGGGCACCGAACGTGGTCGACAACGCGTTGGCGGTCACGAGTTCGTCCGGGCCGACCACGTGCGGCAGCGCCGCGGACAGCGCGGACAGGAAGAACCGGCTCGTCGACATCACGACGAGAGCACTCGCATAGAAAGCCAGCCCGTGCACACCGATCGCGATCTCTGCGCTGATCGCGATGACCGCCAGGGCTCGCGCCACGCTCGTCCACACAAGCACTCGCTGGCGCCACCAGCGGTCGAGCAAGACCCCCGCGAACGGACCGATCAACGAGTAGGGCAACAGCAGCACCGCGAAGCCCGCCGCGACGTCCGCAGCGGACGCCTGCCGCTCCGGGTTGAACAGCACCGCGCCGGCCAGGCTCAGCTGGAAGACCCCGTCGGCGAACTGGCCGACCAGCCGCACGCCGAACAGCCGGCGGAACCCCGCCAGCCGCAGCGCGGCGCGCAAATGGTGGCGGCCGATCACCGGGTGCATGACGTTGACGGTAGACACCTGTTCTTGAGAGCGACGCGTGACGGGTCTACAGCGCTGGTGCAGCGGGCACCGCAACGAGAAGATGAACGGGTGACGAGCTGGGCCGACCTGGGCGGGCTGGAGCCGGCGGGTGGTCGATTGCTCATCGCCACGCCGTTGCTCAATGATCCGCACTTCTTCCGCAGCGTCGTCTACGTGCTCGAGCACGACGGTGGCGGGACCGTCGGGGTGATCCTGAATCGACCCAGCCACACGCCGGTCGGGCAGGTGCTGCCGAGCTGGCATGATGCGGTGAGCGGCCCGTCCGTAGTCTTCAACGGCGGTCCGGTGCAGCCGGACGGCGCGCTGTGCCTCGGTCATCTGGACACGGACGGGCCCGGTGCGCGCCGGGTCGTGGACGGCGTCGCGACGATTGATCTGGACGGCGACGTCACGGTGATCAACGGGCTGGCCCGCCGGTTGCGGGTCTTCGCCGGCCACTCGGGATGGGCGCCCGAGCAACTCGACGACGAGATCGCGGAGGGTGCGTGGTGGGTGGTGCCAGGCAGTCCCGCCGATCTGTTCAGCGCGGATCCGCGGCCGATGTGGCCTCGAGTGCTGCGCCGCCAGCCGCCGCCGCTGAACCTCGTGTCGACCTATCCGCCGGACCCGCTGCTGAATTGATGCTGCCTGCCGACGGCACTCGCGGACTCGTGATTGCCGGTGACAATCTCGCCGTCGTGCCTGCGCTTCCGGACGGCGTATTCACGTTGATCTACCTGGATCCGCCGTTCAACACCGGCCGGGCCCAGGTGCGGCGCACACTTTCCACGACGCGGTCGGCGACCGGCACGCGGGTCGGGTTCGGCGGGTTCACCTACGACACCGTGCGCGGGCGGATCACCGCCTACGACGACGCGTTCGCCGACTACTGGAGCTTCCTCGAACCACGCCTCGAGCAGGCGTGGCGGCTGCTGGCGCGCGACGGCACGCTGTATCTACACCTCGACTACCGCGAGGTGCATTACGCCAAGGTGCTGCTCGACGCGATGTTCGGGCGCGAGTGCTTCCTGAACGAGATCGTGTGGGCCTACGACTACGGGGCGCGGACGAAGCGGCGCTGGCCCGCCAAGCACGACACGATCCTCGTGTACGTGAAGGATCCGGAGGCCTACCACTTCGACTCGGCGGCGGTCGACCGCGAGCCGTACATGGCGCCCGGCCTCGTCAGCGCCGAGAAGGCGGCACTGGGCAAGCTGCCCACCGACGTGTGGTGGCACACGATCGTGTCGCCGACCGGTCGGGAGAAGACCGGCTACCCGACGCAGAAACCGGAAGGCGTGCTGCGCCGGATCGTGCTCGCGTCGTCACGTCCCGAGGACTGGGTGCTCGACTTCTTCGCCGGCAGCGGCACGCTCGGTGCGGTCGCGCAGGCGACCGGGCGGCGCTTCGTACTGGTCGACCACAACCCGGAGGCCAACGAGGTCATGCGCCGCCGGCTCGGTACCGACGGCGTCACATACCGCTGAGGTTGGCCCTGGCCCAGCCTGGGATGATCACGTTTCCTCCCGGATGTTCGCTTCCGGCCGCCGAAACCGAACCGCCCGGAGGAAAACCTGATCAACAACGCGAGATCGGGCGAGGTCCCCGCTGGGCAGGTTCCCGACCGACCGAGAGTCAGCTCTGGCTCAGGACGTAGCCGGCGGCGCCGGCGAAGCCGAGCGAGGTCAGCACTCCGAGCAGCTTTGAGCGCTTGGAGGTCTCCGGCCCGGACGTGGCGACCGCGACGGCGTTGACGCAGTTCATCGTCAGCGCGGTCGTGATGATCGCGCGCTGCGCCTTCTCGTCGTCGACCATCATGCTGATCCCACCGATACCGGCAACTGCGGTGCCCCACAGCCGGATCATCGTCATGAGCTGCGAGTCGCCCTTGAGGCCGTAGATGCCGGCAAAGACCTTGGGGGCGGCGATCGCCACCGTGCCGAAGCCGAGCGCTCCGTAAGTGACGGCGTCGCGTACCTGATCGACCTGTGTTGACTTGCCCATGGCGCCTCCCTTGTCCGTGTGGGCACACCGTAGAACCTCGGGAGGTGGTGAGTCGATAGTGCTATTGCAGCGCGTCCCGCAGCCGAGCCGCAGCGTCTTCCGGAGCGATGTCGTTGATCCACACCGCCGCGCCCGACTCCGACCCCGCGAGGTACTTGAGCTTTCCCTCCGCGCGGCGGATGGTGAAAATCTCCGCCGCGAGGTGCCAAGCCGCGCGACCGTGCCGGGCCGGCGCCTGCTGCCAACCCGCGATGTAGGGCGTCGGTGTCTCGAACAGGCCGTCGAACCCGCGCAGCACCGCGACGTAGATCTGCGCGAGGTCCTTGCGCTCGACGTCGTCCAGCGCGGGGAGGTCGGGCACGTGCCGCCGCGGCACCAGCCGCACCTCGTACGGCCAGCGGGCCGCGAACGGGACGTAGGCGACCCAGTTCTCGGACTCGGTCACGATGCGCGAGCCGTCCGCGAGCTCGGCGGCGACCAGGTCGCACTGCAGGCACCGTTCAGTGCGTTCGCGGTGGCGTTCGAACGCTTCGACGATCCGGTAGAAGCGCGGCGGGATGAACGGGTAGCCGTAGATCTGACCATGCGGGTGGCTCAGCGTCACCCCGATCTCTTCACCGCGATTTTCGAAACAGAAAACATAGTCGATCGAGTCGATCGCATTGAGTGCCTGCGTGCGATCGCTCCATGCGTCGATGACAGTCGCTACCTGCTCGAGGGGAAGCTGCGAGAAGGACGAGTCGTGATCACTGCTGAAACACACCACTTCACACCGACCCGCTGCGGGTCCGGAACGAAAGGGCGGCACGTCTATGAGCGGGACATGCTCACCGGCCCGCAGCGAAAACGACGGAAATCGGTTCTCGAACACCACCACTTCGTAATCCGAAGCCGGGATCTCGGTGGACTTGTCACCGCTCGACGGGTCCAGCGGGCACAGGTCGGCCGGCGGCTTGTACGTGCGCTGCTGGCGGTGTCCGGCGATGACGGAGTAGTCGCGCATCAGCGGGTTCCATCGCATCTGCGAGGTGGTCACGGCTTCAGGCAGATCGCTGCGCCGATCGGGCGCGCTGCGGTCTGCACCGGCATCGCGGTCGTAGTAGAACAGCTCGCGTCCGTCGGCGAGACGGATCGCGGTCCGGTGCGTCATGAAGTCACCAACCTGGTAGAACTTTCGTCGTGTCGATTCGATGGCGTGCGCCCGGTCGGGTCAATCTGATCGGTGAACACACCGATTACAACGACGGATTCGCACTGCCGTTTGCGATCGAGGCGGGATGTACCGCGTCGGTGCAGAAGGTCGATGAGCCGGTGCTGCGCATGCGGTCGGCGCAACGCGATGACCCGGTCGAGCTCGCTCTTGCCGACCTCCGGCCCCGGACCGGCGGTTGGGCGGCCTACGCCGCGGGCGTGGTGTGGGCGTTGCGCGAAGGCGGCGCCGAGATTTCCGGTCTCGAGCTCGCGCTCGACAGCGACGTGCCGAGTGGCTCGGGACTGTCCTCGTCCGCCGCGCTCGTGTGCTCGGTGACGACGGCGCTCGACGACCTGCTCGGCCTGCACCTGTCCGACGCGGACTTGCTGGCGGTCTCGCGCCGCGCGGAGAACGACTACGTCGGCGCACCGACCGGCGGCATGGATCAAATTGCCTCGCTGCGGTGCACGCAGGATCACGCATTGTTCTGCGACATGCGGTCGCTTGAAGTGGAGCAGGTTCCCTTCGACGTCGCCGCGCAGGGCTTCGCCGTCCTCGTCGTCGACAGCCGCGCCGAGCACCGGCACGCCGACGGGGAGTACAGCCAGCGGCGCGAGGGGTGCGAGCGTGCCGCGCAACTGCTCGGCGTCGACGCGTTGCGTGATATCGCCCGCGCCCAGTTGGGCGACGCGCTGGCGCAACTGCCGGACGACGAACTGCGCCGCTACGTGCGGCACGTGGTCACCGAAAACGACAGGGTGGAGCGGACGGTCGACCTGCTGCGCGCGGGACGACTGACCGACATCGGTCCGCTGCTCAACGAGTCGCACGCGTCGATGCGCGACGACTACCGCATCACGATCCCCGAACTCGACGTCGCCGCCGACACGCTCGTCGGCGCCGGCGCCATCGGCGCGCGCATGACGGGCGGCGGCTTCGGCGGCTGCGTGATCGCCGTCGTGGACCAGGGCGTCGTCGCGGATGCCGAACGCGCTGTTCGCGACGCCTACGAGGCGAACGGGTTCCGCGATCCTGGCACCATGACGGTTCGTCCCGGCAGTGGCGCCCATCGGCTCTGAGTCACGCCTACCGAACAGCGTGCCCATATGAATCAGCCCTTGGTGCCGCCGAGCGTCAGTCCTGCCACGAACTGACGTTGCAGCGCGAAGTAGACCACCAAGGTCGGGACGATCGTGATCGTCGCACCGGCGGCAATGAGGTTGTAGTTGCTGAGGAACTCGCCCTGCAGGTTGTTGATTGCGGTCGTTACCGGCAGCCGGTCTCCGCTGGAGATGAGCAGCAGCGGCCAGAAGTATTCGTTGTAAACCCAGATGACTTCAAGCGTCCCGAGCGCAGCGAGCGCCGGTCGGCACAACGGCATGATGATCTTGTAGTACATCTTCCACACGCCACAGCCGTCGACCAGAGCAGCCTCGGTGAGCTCCGTCGGCAGCGCCTTCATGTAGTTGCTCATGACGAACGTGCAGAAGCCCAGCTGGAATCCGACGATGATAGCGATGACGCCGTAGTACGTGTTGAGCAGGTTTCCTGAGTCACTGACCGTGTACGGCAGCGAGAAGTGCTTGTACATCTCGAAGATCGGCGTCGCGAGCACCTGCGGCGGAAGCATGTTGCCGGCGGTGAACAGGATCAGCAGGGTGATGTTGAACTTCCAGCTGAACCTCGATACAGCGAACGCCATCAGTGACGCGAGGAACAGGGTCAGCAGCACGGTGGGGATCACGATGATCGCCGAGTTGGTGAACGCCTGCGCGAAGCCACCCTGCTTCCACGCTGTCGAGAAATTCGAGAACGTGATCGCCTTGGCGAAACTGAAGTAGCCGTTCTGGTTGGTGTCCGATCTCGTGCGCAGCGAGGTGTAGATCGTCCAGAGCAGCGGGATCAGCCACAGCACCGCCATGACAAGCAGGAAGATCTGCGTGCCGTATCGCTTCGGCCGCGGGCCGGACCGGGTGGCGTGATGCTCCGGTTGCTCGGCGGACTCATCGGCTGACGGACGCTCGGAAAGAGTGGTCATGGCTGCTTGTCCTTGCCGAAGGTGCGCGATAGGTAGATGACGATCGGGATTAGCGAGACGACCAGCAGGATCACCGCGAGCGCCGAACCGATGCCGATGCTCTGGCCCTCACCGACCAGGTTCTGGATAACCAGGGCGCTGATGAGCTCCAGGCCGTTGCGTCCCTTGTTGAACACCCACACGATGTCGAACGCGCGCAGCGACTCGATGATCGTGATGACGACGACGACGATGTTGATCGGACGCATCGCGGGGAACACGACACGGAAGAACGCCTGGCGCTCATTGGCACCGTCGATCGCGGCGGCCTCCTTCAGCGCCGGATCGACACCCTTCAGGCCGGCTAGATAGAGGATCATGATGTAACCGACGTGTTTCCACGTCGCCGCTATCAGCGCCGACCAGATGTTGATGCTCGGGTCACCGAGCCAATTCGTCGCATTGCTGTGGCCGGCCGTACCCAGGACGTTGTTGATCAGTCCCTGGTCGGTGTTGTACATGAGTTCCCAGATGATGCCGGTCAGCGCCAGGGAGAGCATGACCGGTACGAAGAACACGGTCTGATAGAACTTGCTGCCCCTGATGCGCTGATCCAGCAACACTGCGATGAGCAGGCCGAGCGGCGTCCCCACGATGGCGAGGAAGAGCAGCCACAAGATGTTGTGCCGCACTGCCGGCCAGAACTGCGGGTAGTCCTGGAAGACGTAGGTGTAGTTCTGGACGCCGTTCGACCTGATGTTGGAGAAGTCGAGCCCATTCCATTTCGTGAACGACAACCCGACCGAAAGCAGCGTCGGGATCCAAACCAGCACCAGCTCGATCAGGACCGGGATACCGACCATGAATCCCAGCACGATCTTGTCGCGCTTGGTCAGCCGCTGCAGCCGTCGCTTGGCCCGCTTGATCTTGGTGTCCGGTGGTACCCCGACAAGGGGCAGGTCCGATCCGGTTGTCGCCACGATGTCGCTCCCTACTGAGCGGCGTACAGGGCTTTGGCCTGCTTCTCGACGTTGGCCGTGTCGAACTGACCGTTCTTGATGAAGGTCTGCAGCGCCGGAATCATGACATCGCTGGCGAACTGCGGCAGCGCGTCGCGGTCGAGGAACTGCGAGATGTACTTCGCCTTGGCGATGGTCTGCTGTGCCTTGTTGCCGATCGCGTCGAGGTAGCTGAAGTCGGCCTTCAGGTTCGTCTCGATCTGGTTCGGGTCCTTGCTCGAGTAGGTGTTCTGGCCCTCGGGGCTACCGAAGTACGCGAGCATGTCCTTGGCCGCCTGGTTGCTTCCGCCCTTGGTCGAGAGCATGAATCCGTCGATCGGGGCCTCGAGCGCGTCCTGTCCGTTGGCCTCGGTCAGACTCGGGAACTCGAAGAAGTCGACATCCGCCTTGATCTTCGGGTCGGTGAACTGCTGCGTGACGAACGAGCCGAGCAGGTACATGCCGGCCTTCTTCTGCGCCAGCTTCTGTGCCGAGTCCTCCCAGGTCAGGCCGAGAGCGCCCGGGTCCTGGTACTGCAGCACCGACTTCCAGGTGTCGAAGACGTCCTTGACCTGCTTGCTGTCCCAGCTCTCCTTGTGCGCCATCAGATCGATGTGGAACTGGTAACCGTTCAGGCGCATGTTCAGGTAGTCGAACGTGCCCATCGCCGGCCAGCCGTCCTTGTCGCCGAAGGAGATCGGGATCAGCCCGTCCTTCTTCATCTGCGCACAGAGGGTCTTGAGGTCGTCCCAGGTCGTGGGGACCTGGTAGCCCTTCTGTTGCCAGAGGCTCTTCCGGTAGAAGATCGCCCACGGGTAGTTGTAGTTCGGGACGAAGTACTTCTTGCCGTCGTCACCGGTCGAGGCCGCCTGGATGCCCTTACCGAAGTTGTCCGCGCCGAGCTTGTCCCACACGTCGTCGAGCGGCGCCACCAGACCCTTGGCGGCGTAGTAACGCATGCGGTAGCCGGCGAACCAGGTGAACGCGTCGTCCGGCGAGCCCTGCAGGTAGGAGTTGATCTTCTCCTGGAAGTCGTTGTGCGACACCGTGTTGACGGTGACCGTGTCGCTGGACTTCTTCTCGTACGCCTTGACGAGCGCGGCGATACCGGCCTTCGGAATCGGGTCCGACGCGCTGGATCCCAGGGTGGTCGAGTTGGAGCTGCTGCCGCCCTTGCTGGTGCCTGTGCACGCGGCGAGCAGGGGCAGCCCTGCGATGCCCGCGGCGCCGATCGCGGCGCCCTTGAGGACGGTGCGTCGCGTGGGGGTGAATGGGGTGGGTGTTTCTGGCATCGAGATTGCCTCCTCGGCGGACGGACGCGGGCGTCGGAAATTCCTCGTAATCCACCAGATTCAAACGCGACCGTCAAGGGTTCGACATGAATTCGTGACCCATTTTTCTCGGATTCAACCAACCGGAGGCCCGAAAGCACGCCGAACCGGCGCAGATACCTCGGAACGACCCTGTTTGATTTCTGTGGATATGTGTTCAGTGCGCGTGAGATTCGGCGAGCTCCGCGCGCTCGACGTCCACAATGCGCAGCGAACGGACGGCATCGGCGAGGCTGGCACGTCCTTCGGCGGCGAGTCCGTTGTCGGTGATGACAACGTCGGCCGCTGACAGCGGCGCAAAGGAGGCCAGTCCGACCGAGCCCCATTTCGTCGAGTCGGCGCACACGATGACCTGGTCGGCGCTTGCGATCAGCGAACGGTTGGTCTGTGCCTCAGCCAGGTTCGGCGTCGTGAAGCCGGCCTGCACGTCCATCCCGTGCACGCCGAGGAACAGCTGGTCCACGTGCAGGGCGCGGATCGCCTGGTCGGCGACCGGGCCGACCAGGGCCGCACTTGGAGTGCGCACCCCGCCGGTGAGGATCACCGTCTGGTCTCGGCCGCGGCCGGAGTTGGCGATCACGTCGGCGACGGTCGTGGAGTTGGTGACGATGGTCAGCCCGGTGATGTCGCTGACGTGGTGGGCGAGGCCCCACGTGGTGGTGCCGGCGGAGACCGCGATCGCCGAGCCGGGACGGATCAGCCGCGCCGCCTCGGCTGCGATGGCGTTCTTGGCCGGCAGTTCCAGCACGGACTTCGCTTCGAAGCCGGGCTCGTCGGCCGCCGTGGTGTTGTTGAGCACCGCGCCGCCGTGCACTTTGTGCACCGATCCGGCCGCGGCGAGTTGATCGAGATCTCGCCGCACGGTCATGTCGGAGACGCCGAGCAGCGCGGTCAGATCAGTGACCCGCGCCCAGCCGTGCTCCTGGATCTCGGTGAGGATCCGGGCTTGTCGCTGCTTGGCAAGCATTGCGCATCCTCCTTCGAGCGTGCTGCCGCAAGTCTCATCACTTTTCTGCAGAACCGAACATAAGTCAACAGGGCCGGTCTCCGCCAGGAGACCGGCCCTGTGACGACGAACGGTTGGCGCAGCAGCTACGACCTAGCGGTCGAGCTTGCCCGCGATGAAGTCCTCGACGGCCTGGCGGGCCTGGTCGTCGAAGTACTGCACCGGCGGCGACTTCATGAAGTAGCTCGACGCGGACAGGATCGGACCACCGATCCCACGGTCCTTGGCGATCTTCGCCGCGCGCAACGCGTCGATGATGATGCCTGCCGAGTTCGGCGAGTCCCACACCTCGAGCTTGTACTCCAGGTTCAGTGGCACGTCACCGAAGGTCTTGCCCTCGAGCCGGACGAAGGCCCACTTGCGGTCGTCGAGCCAGGCGACGTAGTCGGACGGCCCGATGTGCACGTTGCGCTCGCCGAGCTCGCGGTCGGGGATCTGCGACGTCACCGACTGCGTCTTGCTGATCTTCTTCGACTCGAGCCGGTCGCGCTCGAGCATGTTCTTGAAGTCCATGTTGCCGCCGACGTTGAGCTGGTAGGTGCGCTGCACCTCCACACCGCGGTCCTCGAACAGCTTGGCCAGCACGCGGTGGGTGATCGTGGCGCCGACCTGGCTCTTGATGTCGTCACCGACGATCGGCACGCCCGCGTCCTCGAACTTCTTGGCCCACTCGGGCGTGCTGGCGATGAACACCGGAAGCGCGTTGACGAAGGCGACGTCCGCATCGATGGCGCACTGCGCGTAGAACTTCGCGGCCTGCTCGGAACCGACGGGCAGGTAGCAGATCAGGACGTCGACGGCCTTGTCTTCGAGCACCTGGACGATGTCGACCGGCTCCTCGTGGGATTCCTCGATCGTCTCGCGGTAGTACTTGCCGAGGCCGTCCAAGGTGTGTCCACGCTGCACGGTCACACCGAGCTCGGGGACCTCGCAGATCTGGATGGTGTTGTTCTCGCTGGCGACGATCGCCTGCGACAGGTCGGTGCCGACCTTCTTCGCATCGACGTCGAACGCGGCGACGAACTCGATGTCACTGATGTGGTACGGGCCGAAGTTGACGTGCATGAGGCCCGGCACCTTGCTGGTGGGATCGGCGTCGCGGTAGAAGTGGACGCCCTGAACCAGCGACGCGGCGCAGTTGCCGACGCCGACGATGCCGACGCGAATCGGGCCGGCGGCCGTGGTCTTTGAACCCATCAGGGCTCCTCCTTTGGGGTGGGACTGTTCTTGGTCGCGAGGGGATTGCTGAGGTTGTTCTCGTGCTCGATCAACTCGTTGAGCCAACGGACCTCGCGCTCCTTGGACTCGAGACCGTGCTGTTGCAGCTCGCGGGTGTACCGGTCGAGTCGTTCGCCGGTGCGCCCGAAGGCGGTCCGCATTCCGTCGCGTTGCTCCTCGACCCGGCGGCGCCGTCCTTCGAGGATCTGCAGCCGGATCTCCGAGCGGGTCTGGGCGAAGAACGCCAACCGCGCGCCGAAACCCTCCTCGTCGAAGGCGTCCGGGCCGACGTCACTGAGCAATTCGGCCAGGTGCTCCTTGCCCTCCGCAGTCAGGCGGTAGACCCGCTTGCCGCGCCGGGACCGGGCGCCGGAGACGTTCTCCAGTGGGGCTTCCTCCGAGATCCACCCGGCTTCGGACAACCGCCGCAGCGTCGGGTAGAGCGAACCGTAGGAGAAGGCCCGGAATGCGCCCAACAGGGTGGACAGCCGTTTGCGAAGCTCGTAACCGTGCATCGGGCTTTCGTTGAGCAACCCGAGTACCGCGATCTCCAACAACGACTGTCACCCCCTATCGCTGTGTTACATCACCGCGATGTATCGCCACGATACATCACCGTTCATAGCCCGCAATGTCGCACCGTCTGGCCCGCTCGCTCCGCTCGGGGCCGTCCGCAGCGCCAACCGCAAGCTCGCTGCGCTCGCGCGGGCGGCTGATCGGACCGAAGCCGGGTCAGGCGCGGCCGGCGGCTTCCGAGCGGGCGGCCTCGGCGCCCTGGGCGATCGGCGCGGCGATGACTTCCTCCGGGATACCGAAGGCGGCGACGAGATCGAGCGCGGACGGGCGCAGTCGCCCGCAGAGCTCGTTCACCTCGGCGATCACCGCCTTGGACCGGGTGGCGGTGAGCCGGCCGTGCTCCTGGAACCAGCCGCGCTCGGCCTCGATCGTGGCCAGCGCGAACAGGTCGCACAGCGGGTTCAGCGTGTCGGCCACCGCGGGATGCGCGTCGATCGCGTCGGCGAAGGCCCGCAGCAGCACCATGTCCACGTGCGCGCGGGCGGCGGACAGCAGGTGGTCCTGTGCCGCGTTGAAGATCGCGAACGGGTCGTCGCTGTCGGTCGCCCGGCGCAGCCGGCGGGCCAGGGTCTCGAGTAGGTGCCGCTCGCGGTACTCGAACATCTCGATCTGCCAGCTGCGGTCGAGCCTTGAGGCTTCCTCGTCGCGGCCGGCATCGAGCAGGCGCTGCACCAGCCGCCGTCCGCCGACCTTCTCGACGACCGTGTCCAGGGCCTGATCGGCGACGAAGCGGGCGGTGCCGATCCAGTCGAGTTCGCCGAAGTGGTCGCGGTAGCCGGTCAGCAGTTCCTTGGCGACGAGTTGCAGCAGCACCGTGTTGTCGCCCTCGAACGTGGTGAAGACGTCGGTGTCGGCCTTGAGCCCAGGCAGCCGGTTCTCGGCCAGATAGCCGGCGCCGCCGCATGCCTCCCGGCAGCTCTGGATCGTCCGGGTCGCATGCCAGGTGCCGATGGCCTTGATCCCGGCCGCCCGCGCCTCGAGCTCGCGCCGGCGCGGGTCGTCCTCGATCTTGTCCCCGGCCGCTGCTATCTCCTCCAGTGGCGGGGTCGTCTCGTGCAGCAGCGCGACGAGGTCGAGCTGGGCGAAATGCAAGGCGTAGGACTTGGCCAGGGCCGGCAGAAGCTTGCGCTGGTGACCGAGGTAGTCGAGCACCCGGATCTCTGCGCCGTCCGGCCGGGCGAACTGCCGCCGGACGTCGCCGTAGCGCAACGCGATCGTCAACGCCAGCTTCGTGGCCGAGCCGGCGCCGCCGGCGACGCAGATCCGGCCCTGCACCAGCGTGCCGAGCATCGTGAAGAACCGCGCAGTCTTGTTCTCGATCGGCGTGGAGTAGCTGCCGTCCGACTCGACGCTGCCGTACCGGTTGAGCAGGTTGTCGCGCGGGATGCGTACCGAGTCGAACTGCAGCCGGCCGTTGTCGACACCGTTGAGGCCCGCCTTGAGCCCGCAGTCCTCGATGCGCACCGACGGCATCGGGTTGCCCGAAGGGTCGCGGATCGGGACGACGAAGGCATGCACGCCTCGCGATTCGTCTCCGGTGATCAGCTGGGCGAACACGACGGCTGCGTGACCGTCGCGCGCTGCGTTACCGATGTAGTCCTTGCGGGCGTCGTCGTCCGGGGTGTTGATGACGAACTCGTCGGTGGCGGGGTCGAAGGTGGCGGTGGTGCGGACATTCGCGACGTCCGACCCGTGGCCGGTCTCGGTCATCGCGAAGCAGCCGAGCAGTTCCCCGGTGATCACGTCGGCGAGGTAGGCATCGTGGTGCCGTGCAGTGCCCAGGTGCAGCAATGCGCCCCCGAACAGCCCCCACTGCACGCCGGCCTTGACCAACAGCGACAGATCGCCGAAGGCCAGCATCTCGAAGGCCGTGACGCTGCCGCCGACGTCGTCCTGGCCGCCGTACTTGGACGGAAAGCCGAGACCTGAGTACGGCGCACCGGCCAGCGCCAGCAACTTCTCCAGAACGTCGGCACGCTGCTGCTCGGTGTCGGCCCCGACCGTGACGGCGAAGCGCGGATCGCCCGCGAGCTCGCGGGCTTGATCGCGGACCGGGCGCCACCGCCCGTCCAGCACCTGCTGTACGGCAGCGACGTCGACGGGCACGACGGTGGACGTCACGACTCCTCCAAGCGCGGGAACACCCCCGGTGCGGGGGACGGATCGGTGGGCCGACCTGCGTAGATCTGTACCCCGGCAGCACCGCCCCATAGCAGCGCGGACAGGTAGTCGACGAGGTGTTCGCGCGACATCGCCGACGGGTGGTCAAGCCACCACAGGCTGGCCGCGCTGATGAATCCGACGATGCCCTCGCCCCACGGATGCCCGTACGCGGGATCCAGCCCGCCCGCGCGCAGCGATCCGGCCAGCTGCTCGGCGAGCAGGTCGGCGATCACCTCGCTGAAGGTGGTGTTGTCCTCGAGATGCGGGTGTGCGAGGACGAAGCGGTACAGCTCCGGGCTCTGCTCGAGCAGCTCCAGGTAGGCGGCGACGCTGTCGCGGATCAGCTCCTGCGCGTTCGGCGTGCGGCCGGTCACCGAACGCAGCGCGGCGATGATCGTGCCGACGACGCGCTGGGTGATCGCCCGGTGCAGGTCGGTCTTGTCGGCGAAGTACCGGTAGATGACGGGCTTGCTGGTACGGGCGTCCGCGGCGAGTTGATCCATGCCGACCGCGGCGCCGTGCCGCTTCACCGACCGGATCGCGGCGTCGATCAACTCCTCGCGGCGCGCGGCGCGGTGGGCGTCCCAGCGGGTGCGCCGGCCGTCCACAGCGGTGTCCGCGACCACATCACCTTTCACGGTACCCACGGTATCGCATACTCTGGGTTCCATGAGTACTTCCCGACGCGCCGCCATCGTCGGCGGCAACCGAATTCCGTTCGCCCGGTCGAACGGTCGCTACGCGCACGCGTCCAACCAGGACATGCTCACGGCCGCCATCGACGGCCTGGTCGCCCGATTCGGACTGCAGGACGAGCGGCTCGGCGAAGTCTCGGCCGGCGCCGTGCTCAAGCACAGCCGCGACTTCAACCTGACCCGCGAGTCGGTGCTCGGCTCGCGACTGGCGCCGACGACGCCCGCCTACGACGTCCAGCAGGCGTGTGGGACGGGCCTGGAGACCGCGATCCTCGTCGCCAACAAGATTGCGCTCGGCCAGATCGAGTCGGGTGTCGCAGGTGGGGTCGACACCACTTCGGACGCGCCGATCGCGGTGAACGAGGACCTTCGCGAGGTGCTGCTCGACCTCAACCGGGCAAAGACGCTGAGCGGCCGGCTCAAGGCCCTCGGTGGCCTGCGGCCGGGTCAGCTGGTGCCGTCCATCCCGCAGAACAGCGAGCCGCGCACGGGCCTGTCGATGGGCGAGCACCAGGCCGTCACCACCCGCGAGTGGGGGATCACCCGCGAGGCGCAGGACGAACTCGCCGCCGCCTCGCACCGCAACCTCGCCGCCGCCTACGACCGCGGCTTCTTCGACGACCTGCTCACGCCGTTCCTCGGCCTGACCCGCGACCAGAACCTGCGTCCGGACTCGACCGCCGAGAAGCTGGCCAAGCTCTCGCCGGTCTTCGGCACGCGTGAGGACGGGGCCACGATGACGGCCGGCAACTCGACTCCGCTCACCGATGGCGCCTCGACGGTGCTGCTCGCCTCGGACGAGTGGGCGGCACAGCGGAACCTGCCGGTGCTGGCGCACCTCGTCGACGCCGAGACCGGGGCCGTCGATTATGTGCACGGCGACAGGCGGACCGACGGATTGCTGATGGCGCCGATCTACGCGCTGCCCCGGCTGCTGGCACGCAACAAGCTGCGCTTGCAGGACTTCGACTTCTACGAGATCCACGAGGCGTTCGCCTCGACCGTGCTGACCACGCTCGCTGCGTGGGAGGACGACGCGTTCTGCACGCAGTACCTCGGCCTCGACGGCGCGCTCGGCTCGATCGACCGGTCCAAGCTGAACGTCAACGGCTCGTCGCTGGCCGCCGGGCATCCGTTCGCCGCGACCGGTGGACGCATCGTCGGCACCCTCGCCAAGCTGCTGCACGAGAACGGCGGCGGACGTGGCCTGATCTCGATCTGTGCGGCCGGCGGCCAGGGCGTCGTCGCAATCTTGGAGAAGTGATGTCCGATAAATACCTCAATCTCGTCAATTCCCCGATCGGTGCGAAGGTCGCCGCAACGATCGGGCTGCCCCGTCCGGTGGTGCTGCGTCGGTTCACGGCAGGCCAGCCGATCGTGCCCGGCCCGGTGCTGCTCGGCTCGACGTCGGGCGAGGTGCCCACGGCGCTGACCAAGATCGTCAACGGCGCCGGCGCGGAGGCCGTGACGGAGCCGCAGGAAGGTGCCCGCTGGGGCGCGTTGATCCTCGACGCCCGCTCGGTCGCGGCGCCCGCGGATCTCGCCACCCTGCGCGCGTTCCTCACGCCGCGATTGCGCTCGCTGGCGCCGTCCGGGCGGGTGATCGTGCTGGCGCGCGCGGCCAACGGTGCCGATGTCACGGTCGATGCCACCCGGCAGGCGCTCGACGGCATCGTCCGCTCGTTGGCCAAGGAACTGCAGCGCGGCGCGACGGCCAATCTGCTGTGGGTCGAGGACGAAGCCTCGCTCGAGTCGGCCATCCGCTTCTTCCTGTCCGGCCGCTCGGCCTACGTGGACGGCCAGCCCGTCCTGCTCGGGCCGGGCACCGCACCTGCGCCCGAGGACTGGGAGCAACCGCTGGCGGGCAAGACCGCGCTCGTCACCGGCGCCGCGCGGGGGATCGGCGCGGCGATCGCCGGCGTGCTCGCCCGCGACGGCGCGCACGTCATCGCCGCCGACCTGCCCGCGGCGGGCGAAATCCTCGCCAAGGTGGCGAACAAGATCAACGGGACGACATTGCACCTGGACGTCGCCTCGCCCGAGGCGCCGGCGAAGCTGCTTGCGCACCTGGCCGAGCACACCGGTGGGCTGGACATCCTGATCCACAACGCCGGGATCACGCGTGACAAGCTGCTGGCCAACATGAAGCCCGAACAGTGGGACTCGGTGCTCGCGGTCAATCTCGAGTCGCAGCTGCGCATCAACGCGGCACTGCTCGATTCGGACCAGCTACGCGACCAGGCACGCGTGGTGAGCCTGTCCTCGACCACCGGTTTCGCCGGCAACCGGGGCCAGACCAACTACGGCGCCACCAAGGCCGGCGTGATCGGGCTCGTCCGATCGTCCGCCGCGGCGTTCACCAGGCACGGCGACTCGACGATCAACGCGATCGCGCCCGGCTTCATCGACACCGAGATGACCTCGAAGATGCCGCTCGCCACCCGCGAGGTGGCCCGGCGGATGTCGTCGCTGCAGCAGGCCGGCTTGCCGATCGACGTCGCCGAGGTGGTGTCGTGGCTGGCTTCGCCGGGGGCCGGCGGGATCAACGGGCAGGTGCTGCGCGTCTGCGGGCAGAACCTCGTCGGGGCCTGACGGTGCCGGCGTTGGATTCGGCGCCGTCGCTCCTGCCGCTTTATGCGCGCGCGGCGGTCACCGGGCCGTTGCATCGCGGCGACTCGCTGCCGGACTCGGTGTACACCCTCGCCGACCAGTCGATGGACGCTGCCCACCTGGCCGAATACCAGCGGGTGTGTGGCTTCGGCGTCTCGGACGTGCTGCCGCCGACGTATCTGCACGTCCTCGCGTTCCCGTTGTCGGTCGCGCTCATGACCGAGCGCGGCTTCCCGTTCCCGCTCGTCGGCATGGTGCACGTCGCGAACTCGATCACGATCGGGCGGCCGGTGCAGGTGGACGAAACGGTCTCGTTCGAGGTGCGCGCGGCCGACCTGCGCCCGCACTCGGCGGGTCGGCAGTTCGACCTGCTCGCCCGCGCGACGGTTGGCGACGAGGAGGTCTGGAGTGGCCGCTCGACCTACCTGCGGCGCGGCAAGTCGTCCGGGGAGAAGTCGCCTCGATCCGAGCTCGGCGAGCAGGCCGGCCCGATCGCGCAGGTACGGGTACCGGGCGACATCGGCCGTCGCTACGGCGCGGTGTCCGGCGACCGCAATCCGATCCACCTGCACTCGCTGACCGCGCGCGCGTTCGGCTTCAAGTCCGCGATCGCGCACGGTATGTGGCTCAAGGCGCGCACGCTTGCGACGCTCGAGGGGCGGCTGCCGGATTCCTACACGGCCGACGTCGCGTTCAAGCTGCCGGTGCCGCTGCCGTCGACGATCGCAGTTGCGACATCACACGACGGGGACGCGTGGACGCTCGACGTGCGCAGCGCGCGATCCGGCAAGCCGCATCTAGCCGGCTCGGTCGGCTGAGCTGCGCTACAGGCGCCGGCCGGTGATGCTGCGCCGACCGCCCGCGATGCTGGTGACGGTGAACGCGACGCAGGCCAGGATGAACAGCCAGAACAGGCCCTTGACGATGAAGCCGATGAAGCCGATGAGGATCCATACGGCCAGCAGACCCAGCAACACCTTGGCGACGTTCATGACCCTCCAACGTTCGGGACTACGCGCATAGTTCCGCGGTACCGGGTCATTCATCCGCCGGCGGCGACTCGTCGTCGGCGGGCACGTCGCCGGACGGCTCGTCGTCGTGGCCGGGGCGGGCCCGGCGGGCGAACCAGTCGACGATGCTGTCCGCCGCGGTGCCGACGCTCGCGCCGATGTTGCGGACGGTGGTGACGAGCGGGTCGGCCGACTCGTCGATGCGCTTCTTGTACGTGCGCGCGGCCTCACGGGCCGAGTCGGAGAAGCTCGCGGTGTGGTCGTCGTCGCGGTGCGGATACTCGCCGTCGACGACGCGTTGGTACTCCCCGCTGTCCACCCAGCGGCGCAACTCGGCGGCGCGGACGACCGCGAACGGGTGCGACGCCTTCTCGGTGTTGAGCAGCTTCAGCACGCCGTCGCGCAGGTCGCCGGAGCTCTCGTACTCGGCGGCCTGGGCGAGGAACGCGTCGTGGTCGATCTGGTCCAGGTGCGCCCCGCCGGCCATCTTCATGTGCAGCCGCAACGACGCCTCGACGTCCTGCGTGGCGAGCAGGCCGGCCCGGTCGCCGGAGAGTTCCGCTTTGCGTTGCCATTCGCGCAGCGCCGCGATCAGCGCCCGCAGCCCGAGCCCGCCGCCGGGGATCCAGCCGAAGACGCCGATGAGGTTCAGCAGGTGTTGCAGCATCGACTGGTACAGCGCGTGCCCGGACAGCGCGTGGCCGAGTTCGTGGCCCAGCACGAAGCGTCGCTCGGCCTCGTCGGCGAGTTCGTACAGCCCGCTGCTCATCGCGATGAACGGCTTGTCCACGCCCAGCGTGATCGCGTTCGGCACCGGCCCGTTGAACACGTAGAGTTCCG
>DASXJR010000062.1:0-66323 GCA_036497285.1 Jatrophihabitans sp. | reverse complement strand
GACCTGGGCGGCGGCACCTTCGACGTCAGCCTGCTCGAGATCGGCGACGGCGTCATCGAGGTCAAGGCCACCAGCGGCGACAACCACCTGGGCGGCGACGACTGGGACGAGCGGATCATCACCTGGCTCGTCGACAAGTTCAAGGGCGCGCACGGCATCGACCTGACCAAGGACAAGATGGCCATGCAGCGCCTGCGCGAGGCGGCCGAGAAGGCCAAGGTCGAGTTGTCGAGCTCGCAGCAGACCAGCATCAACCTGCCCTACATCACGGTCGACGGGGAGAAGAACCCGCTGTTCCTGGACGAGACGCTCTCTCGCGCCGAGTTCCAGCGCATCACGTCCGACCTGCTCGAGCGCACCAAGGCGCCGTTCCAGAACGTCGTCAAGGACGCCGGCATCAGCGTGAGCCAGATCGACCACGTGGTGCTGGTCGGCGGCTCGACCCGCATGCCCGCGGTGGGCGAGCTGGTCAAGGAGCTGACCGGCGGCAAGGAGCCCAACAAGGGCGTCAACCCGGACGAGGTCGTCGCGGTCGGTGCTGCCCTGCAGGCCGGCGTGCTCAAGGGCGACGTCAAGGACGTCCTGCTGCTCGATGTCACGCCGCTGAGCCTGGGCATCGAGACCAAGGGCGGCATCATGACCAAGCTGATCGAGCGCAACACCACGATCCCGACCAAGCGCTCGGAGATCTTCACGACCGCGGACGACAACCAGTCCAGCGTGCAGATCCAGGTCTATCAGGGCGAGCGCGACATCGCCGCCTACAACAAGAAGCTGGGCATGTTCGAGCTGACCGGCCTCCCGCCGGCGCCGCGCGGTATGCCCCAGATCGAGGTCACCTTCGACATCGACGCCAACGGCATCGTGCACGTCAGCGCCAAGGACCTTGCGACGAACAAGGAACAGGGCATGACGATCACCGGCGGTTCGGGCCTGAGCAAGGACGAGATCGACCGGATGATGAAGGACGCCGAGGCGCACGCCGAGGAGGACAAGCGGCGCCGCGACGAGGCCGAGGTGCGCAACTCCGCCGAGGCCCAGCAGTTCGCCACGGAGAAGTTCCTCGCGGACAGCGGCGACAAACTCCCGGCCGACAAGAAGGCCGAGCTCGAGACCGCGATTGAGGAGCTGAAGAAGACGCTCGAGGGCGCCGACTTCGAGGCCATCAAGGCCGCGCAGGAGAAGGTGTCCAAGATCGCTTCCGAGGCGGGCGGCGCGATGTACGAGGCCGCTGCTGCCGCCGGCCAGGGCGCTGCCGGTCCCGAGGGTCCGTCCGAGGCGGACGCGGCTGACGACGGTGTCGTCGACGCCGAGGTCGTGGACGAGGGGACCGAGGAGCAGAAGTGACAACCGGAGTAAACGCTGGCCGGCGCTTCGCGGGGCCATGGTCGTGGCCGGACGGCACGCTGGTGTCTGCCGGAGTAAACGCTGACCGGCGCTTCGCGGGGCCATGGTCGTGGCCGGACGGCACGCTGGTCTCTACCGGAGTAAACGCTGACCGGCGCTTCGCGGGGCCATCGTCGTGGCCGGACGGCACGCTGGTGACAACCGGAGTAAACGCTGACCGGCGCTTCGCGGGGCCATCGTCGAACCGGGAGACACGCTGATGGCAGACCGTCCTTCAGAGGAGGAGCCGGTCGTGATCACGGACAAGCGCAAGATCGATCGACCGATGAGCCGCAAGCCCGGCGGTCAGGGCGCTGGGAGCTCCGCACCCGAAAAGGGTGCGGAGCCGCCGGCCGCCGAGTCGGCGCAGGTGCCGATGGTCGAGGCAGCGCTGCTCGACGAGCGCACCGCCGATCTGCAGCGACTGCAGGCCGACTACGCCAACTACCGCAGACGCTCCGAGCGTGAGCGGCAGGCGGCGGGCGAGCTGGCGCTCGGACGGGCGCTGGCGGACTTCCTGCCCGTGCTCGACGACATCGACCGGGCTCGCCAGCACGACGATCTGACCGGTGGTCTCAAGGCGATCGCCGACCGGCTCGAAGGCATCTTGAGCAAGCTCGGGCTGGTCGCGTTCGGTGAGGTCGGCGACCCGTTCGACCCGACGATCCACGACGCGGTCATGCACGACGAGAGCGCCGACGTCAGCGAACCGACCTGCACGACCGTGATGCGGCCCGGGTACAAGCACAACGATCGCCTGCTGCGTCCGGCCATGGTCGGGGTCTCCGACCCGGCCACACCGGATCCGGTTGAGCCAACCGAACCCGAAGCGCACGACGAGTAACGAGGGGGTGACGTCATGAGTGCTAAGGACTACGTGGAGAAGGACTATTACGCGGCGCTCGGCGTCGCCAAGGATGCGGACCAGGCCACCATCAAGCGGGCCTACCGCAAGCTGGCCCGCGACCTGCACCCGGACAAGAACCCGGGCAACGCCGAGGCCGAGGCACGATTCAAGGAAGTGTCCGAGGCCTATGACGTGCTGTCCGACAGCACCAAGCGCCAGGAGTACGACGAGGCCCGCTCGCTGTTCGGCAGCGGCTTCGGCGGTTTCCGTCCCGGCGGCGCGTACGCCGGCTCGGACGCCAACGGTGGTGCGACCCGCTTCGACATGTCCGACCTGTTCGGCGCGCGCAGCGGGGGCGGCGGGCTCGGGGATCTGTTCTCCGACCTGTTCGGCGGCGGTGCGCCGGGCGGAGCCGGCAGCCGCCGGTCGTCCGCGGCCGGCCCGGTCAAGGGTCAGGATGCGTCCGCGGAGGTGACCCTCGAATTCGAGGAAGCCGTCCGCGGCGCGACCCTGCCGTTGCACCTGTCCAGCGCGGGGACCTGTCATACCTGCCACGGCAGCGGCGCCCGTCCCGGCACGGGCCTGCACACCTGCCCGAACTGCGGCGGCAGCGGAATGACCATAGTGAACCAGGGCGGTTTCGGGTTCAGCGAGCCCTGTCGCGAGTGCCGCGGCACCGGCCAGGTCGTCGAGGACCCCTGCCCGGAGTGCCACGGCAGCGGACAGACCGTGCAGACCCGCACCATCACAGTGCGGGTGCCTGCGGGCGTCAAGGACGGCGCCAAGTTGCGGATCGCGGGCAAGGGATCGCCCGGCATCCGCGGCGGGCCGGCCGGCGACCTGTTCGTGACGGTGCGGGTGCGCCCGCACGCGCTGTTCGGCCGCAACGGTGACGACCTGACCCTGACGGTGCCGATCTCATTCGCCGAGGCGACGCTCGGCACGACCCTGCGCGTGCCGACGCTCGAGGGCGCGGTGTCGCTGAAGGTGGCGCCGGGGACTCCGTCCGGACGAACGTTGCGGGTGCGCAAGCGCGGAGTGGCCACGAAGTCGCGCACGGGCGATCTGCTCGTGACCGTCGAGGTCGATGTGCCGCACGCTCTCACCGACGAGGCCCGCGACGCGCTCGAGAAGTACGCCTCGGCCCAGGTGGGCGACCCCCGTCCGCAGATCACCGCGGCGCTGGCCCGGGGAGCCCAGCATGCCCAGGCGTGAGGACGTCCCCGAGGACGCCCCGGTGTTCGTCATCTCGGTGGCCGCGCAGTTGGCGGGCATGCACGCCCAGACGCTGCGCCAGTACGACCGGCTCGGCCTGGTCACGCCGGGACGCACCGGCGGCGGCGGGCGGCGCTACTCGGCCCGCGACGTCGCGCTGCTGAGGGAGGTGCAGCGGCTGTCCCAGGAGGACGGCGTCAATCTCGCCGGGGTGAAGCGGATCATCGAGCTCGAGGCGCTAATCGACGTGCTGCGCCAGCGCGTGGCCGAACTGGGTGCCGAACTCGACCACTCCCGCTCCGAACTGGCGGCGCGCAACCCGACCACGGCGGCCCTGGTGGTCTGGAAACCAAAGCGCTGAGCCACTCCGCCGACAGTGGTCAGTTCCGGCCACAGTGGTCAGTTGCAACTAACCACTGACTGACGAAACTGACCACTGTCGTTCTGGACGGTTGGGGCTGGGGCGTCAGTCGGCATCGGGCGACTGGCGACGGCGGAACCGCGCCGCTTTGGCGCGGTTGCCACAGATGGCCATCGAGCACCACCGGCGACGGTGCGACGGGTCGAGGAACACCCAGCCACACGCCTCGCTCGCGCACAGCCCGACCGCGGCGGTGCCGTAGTCCTCGAGCAGATGGTGCACGTCGAGCGCCACGCGATCGACGAGCACGGTCGGCGACATCGGGGCCTGCAGCCGCTGCGTCGCGCCGTCGCGGTGGTATTCCGCCCGAGCGACCGCGCGTGCCACAAAGTCATGGACGGGCTCGAGCGGCCCATCAGCGATCGCCGCGTAGTAGAGCGCTTTGCGCAGCGCCCGCAGCTGCCCCAGGGCGGCGCGTCCGCGCGGCCGGTCGACCGTGCGCAGTGTCGCCGCCTCTGCGGGCGTGACCAACTCGTGCTCACGGGCCCAGATGACCGCCGCGGTGTGGTCGGTGAGGTACTCGTTCTCGTCCGCCCGTCCCCACAGTGCCTTGGTGTTGCAGAACTCGAGCGCGCGGTGTCCGGCGACATGGTCGGGCATCGGTCGACCCTCGACGAAGTGCCTGGTCATCGCGACCCCCGCATGGGAGCATGCTAACCACTAAATGACGGCCAATGGTTAGTGAGTCGGGTGCGAATCGTCTGGTCACTCGCTTGGGCGCAGCTGCGGCACCAGCGCGGGCGCTGGGCGTTGCTTGCAGCCGGGATCGCCCTCGTCGTCGCGGTCCCGGTCATCACGTCGGCGATGACTGCGACGGCCAGCGCCCAGACGATCCGCCGCACGATCAGCAAGTTCGACCTGGCCGACAGCACGCTGCTGGTCAACCTCGACGGCAGCTCATCGCTGCGCCACGGCAGCCCCGACCAGAACGACCGTGACGTCCGCACGCAGCTCGCTCGGCTGACCGCGAGTCCGGTCGTGCGCGAACTGCTGTTCCGGGAGCTCACGGTGTCCGGGGCGTCGTTCTTCCTCGGCGCGGCCGATCACCTCGGCTCGTCGGTCCGGCTCGTCAGCGGTCGGCTGCCCCGGGTCTGCACCCCGACCCACTGCGAGGTCGTCGTGGTGGACGGGCAGGACTCCGCCCGGCTGCGCAACGGCGTCGGCCAACTCGGTATCGATGTCGTCGGCCAGGTCGAGCGCACCAACCCCGTGCTCGTCTCGGGCGCCTTCGACCCCGGTCCGCTGCCGGTGCTGCTCGGAGCCGACGTCGACGCCATATCGCACCTGAAGGCGCTCGACCTGTTCGGCCGGCACTACTCGTGGGTCGCACCGATCGACGTCGACCGGGTCGTCTCGCTCGGCACCGCCGGATACGTCGCACGCAGCGCCGAGGTGGACGCCGCCATCTCGGCCGAGGTCGGCGGCACCACCTTCACCCGCCCGGACGCCGGCCTGCTCGCCGCCCAGCAACGGGCTGACACCTCGACCGGACGGTTCGGACTGCTCGGCGGTTTCGCCGCCGTGCTGCTGCTCGGCTTCGCCGCGGTGGCTGCGATCGGGCTGCGGCGCGAGGGGCAACTGCTCAACGCCGTGCTGATCCGCCGGGGCGCGGTCACCGGCCAGGTCGTCGCCGTCACCGTGCTCGAGGTCGTGGTCAGTACGGTCGTGGCGGTGGTCGCGGGCGCGGTCGTCGGCGGCATCGTCGCCGCCACGCAGACCCACGAAACCGGCAGGACCGTCGTCGCCGCCGCGTTCGACGCGGTGGTGCACGCGGCGCCGGCCGGGGCACTGCTCACGCTTGCGGCGGCCGTGGTCGCCGTCGCCGTACTGCTCTGGCCCGACACGCAATCGCGCGCGGTGTGGCGCCTGGTCGACTTGCTTGCCATCGCCTGTTTCGGCGCCGCGGTGCTGGCAACCGACCGCGGATCCGCGTCGTCCGGATCGCCGGCCGGCGATCCGCTGGTCGTCGCGCTGCCGGTGCTGGCCTCCGTCGTGGCCGGCCTCGTCGCGGCCCGACTGTGGGGTCCGCTCGCACGGCTGGCCGAACGCGGCTTGCCCAAGCGGTCGATCGCCGCACGGATGGGACTGCTGGGCTCGATCCGCCGTCCGCTGCGCGCCGTGGCCACGGTCGCGTTCCTGACCGCCGCGGTCGCCTCGGTCGTGTTCGCCGGTGCCTACCGAGCCACCTTGCTGGCGAACAATGCCGACCAGGCGGCCTACCAGGTGCCGCTCGACGCGATCATAGGCGGCAGCGACACCCAACTCGTCCCGTCCCTGTCCGACACCGCGTTCGGACCGGACGGGCAGGTGTACCCGGTGCGCCGGACGTCCGCCGGGATCACCCGCATCGCCGGCGTCGTCGAGAGCACCCCGATCGTCAGCCTGGACTCGACCGCGCTCCCGCGCATGCACGACTGGGGGCGCACCACGGGATCGTCCGTGTCCGCCGCGGATCTCGCCACGAAGCTGCGGGTGCGCGCACCGCCGGCGCTCCGGCTGCCGCTCGGCACGACCCGGCTCGCCTTCACCGAACGCGGCTACGACCCGAACAGCACCGTGCGGCTGTGGCTCGGTACCGGCGACGGGCAGGTGACGATCACGCTGAAGCACCGAGCTGATCAGCTCCTCGCCGACGTCCCGCCGAACGCGCGCACCGTGGTCGCCGTCGGCGTCGACGAGAGCTTCGACTACGCCACCCACCGGGCGCACTCGACGGGCGAGGGCAACACCGATCAACCGGCGCTGGCGGGCACGCTGCACCTCGGTGCGGTCCGCGCCGACGGCCGGCCGGTGAACTGGACGTGGGCGGGCTGGGGGTCGCTCCACGGGACGGTGTCCGCGACGGCGGATGCATTCGCGTTGAGCTACAAGATCATCGGGACGCCGGTGATCGCGGCGCCCGATTTCGCCGCGGCGTCGGCTCTGCAGCTGCCGGTCGCGGTCGATCCGACCACGGCGCGCAACGCGCACGACGGCGTGCTGCAACTGGCCATCGATGCCACGACCAGCATCAACGCCCGCATCGTCGCGGTGCTGCCGCGGTTCCCGACCGTCACCGGGCCGGTCATCGTCGCCGATCTCGCCACCTACACCGCCGCGCTCAACCTGCGCGAGCCCGGCAGCAACCCGTCCGAGTACTGGGTGAGCGCACCATCGGCGGCGCTGAACCGCACGTTGGCGACTGCCGGGTTCGCCCATCTGTCCATCCAGCGACGCGACGTCGTGCAGCAGGATCTCGACGCCGACCCGATCGGACAAGGTGCGCGCAATCTGCTGGTGATCGTCGCCCTGCTCGCCCTTGCCGTCGCCGCGGTCGCGCTCGTGCTGCTGGTGATCGGTGAGCGCCGTGACGGCGCCGGCGAGCTGTATGCCCTCGAAGCGGACGGGACGCGGCCGAGCACGCTGCGGCGCATGCTCGCGATCCGCATGCTCGCCGTCGCCGTGGTCGGGATTCCGCTCGGCGTGCTCGCCGGGCTGTTGGTCGCCCGTGCCGGGGCAACGCTGGTGGCGGTCGACGCGTCCGGCACCACGCCGACGCCGCCGCTGGCCGTGACGCTCGGATCGGTGTGGACGCCGCTGGCGCTCGCCGTCGGAGTCGGCGCCGGTGTGCTGCTCGGCGCGCTGGTCGCGGCCGGCTCCCTGCGCGAGAAATTCCCCGTCCAGGCGGAAGCAGATCTGCGATGAGCGCTCGCGCGACGAGCCAAGAAGCACAGTCCGCGACTAAGGAGCGGATCGAGCCGGGAGCGGGTCGATGAGGCCATGACCATCGAACCCGTCCAGAACGAGCGCGCACAGGACGCGATCCGCGTGGCCGATCTGTTCTGCCTGTACACAGTGCCGGGCGGAGCGACGGTGGCAGCATTGCGCGGCTTGTCGCTGCGCGTGCCAGCCGGGGAAGGCCTGGTCGTGCACGGTCCGAACGGGTCGGGCAAGACGACCTTGCTGCGGGTGCTGACCGGCGAGGTGGCGGCCAGCTCCGGATCGGTGCGGGTGAGCGGCGTGGAATTGGCCGGCGCGCGGTCGGCCCGGCTTTCCGGACTGCGGCGCGAGGTGCTCGGCGTCGTCGACCAGCACTCGGGACGTGCGCTGCGACCCGAGCTGGACGTGCTCGACAACGTCGCGCTGCAGCTACGGCTGTCCGGGCACGACCGCCGCGCGGCCCGCGCCACCGCCGAGGAGTCGCTCGGCGCGCTCGGCCTTTCCGCGCTCGCCGCGCGGCGCCCGCCGACGCTGTCCGCGGGCGAGGCGCAGCGGGTGGCCGTCTGTGCCGCGATGGCGCACGGCCCGTCCGTCGTGCTCGCCGACGAACCCACCGGCGAGCTGGACATCGACGCTGCCGACGCCGTCTACGACCTGCTGGCCGCGGCAGCCAAGCGCGCGGACGCCACGCTCGTGCTCGTCACCCACGACCAGCGGGCGGCCCGCATCGCCGACCGGGTGGTGCGCATCCGCGACGGTCGGCTGTCCGAGCAGTGGTCCCCGGACGCGCCGGACGACGAGGAGCTCGTGGTCGACGACCGGGGCTGGGTGCGTCTGCCGGAGTCTCTGCGCCGCCGGATCGGGCTGCGCGAGCGCGCGCGGGTGCGGGCGCACGGCGACGCGGCAATGCTGTCCGGCGACGGCGAGTACCTGCCGGAGCCGGATCGGACGATCCAGCTGCAACCTCCGCAGCAAGTCACGGACGGACCGGTGGCAGCGCTGCGCGACATCGGCGTGAGCTACGGCGACCGCGTCGTGTTCGACGGCTTCGACGCGACGATCGCACCCGGCGCGCTGACGATCGTGCGGGGACGGTCCGGGGCCGGCAAGTCGACCCTGCTGCGGCTGCTTCTCGGTCTCGCGGACCCCGACTCGGGCACAGTGCGCCTCGGCGAGCACGACCTGGCGGTGCTGTCGCGCAGCGCCCGGGCCGATGTGCGCCGGGCGCTGGTCGGGGTGAGCATGCAGTCCGGCGCGCTCGCCGAGCCGCTGGACACCTGGGAGAACCTGGCCCTCGCCCGCGCCGCCCGCGGCATGTCGCCCGACGACGCGCCGGCCCGCTCGGTGGTTGCCGCGCTCGGCCTGGCCGCGGTCTCGCGCCGGCCCGTCCGGCTGCTGTCGGGCGGCGAGCGGCAGCGGGTCGGGATCGCCCGGTCGCTGGTGACCCAGCGTCCGCTCGTGGTGCTGGACGAACCGACCTCCCAGCAGGACGAAGCGCACGCGGAGATCGTCGCCGCGGTGCTCGTCGCGGCAGCCCGCGCCGGGGTGGCCGTCGTCGCCGCGACCCACGATCCCGTCCTCGCCGCCGCCGCGGACACCATGATCGCTCTTGCCTGACCCGGCTTGGCCCCGCAGCAGGGTCGTGCGCGGCGTGTCGCCCTGCTGGGAGGCCAAGTCGGACTGGGTTGAGCGGAACAGACTCAACTTGCGGTTCGTTGTGTCGTCAGGACCTCAACACAGGAGATAGTGACTGTATGGACTTGACCACCCGCAGCCAGCAGGCTGTTTCGAGCGCGGTGAAGAGCGCCGCCGAGCGCGGCAACCCTTCGGTGGAACCGCAGCACCTCGCCGTCGCGCTGCTCGACGACGCCGAAGGACTGACCCGACCACTGCTGCAGAAGCTCGGGGTCGACCCGATGACCGTGCGCGCCGAGGCGCAGCGGCTGGTCGACAAGCTCCCGGCCGCGAGCGGTTCGACGGTCGGTACCCCCAGCACGAGCCGCGGCGTCCTCAATGTCCTGAGCGCCGCTGAGCGCGAGGCACGCGACCGCGGCGACGAGTACGTCAGCACGGAGCTGCTCCTGCTCGCGATCGCGCAGACCCAGAACGAGGTCGCCGACCTGTTCAAGCAGCACGGCGTCACCCCGGCCGCACTCGCCGACGCGTTGCAAGCGGTGCGCGGCAGCCGTCGGGTCACCACGCCTGATCCCGAGGGCACCTTCGAAGCCCTCGAGAAGTACGGCAACGACCTCACCGCCGCGGCTCGCGAGGGCAAGGTCGACCCGGTGATCGGGCGCGACTCGGAGATCCGGCGCGTCATCCAGGTGCTGTCGCGGCGCACCAAGAACAACCCCGTCCTGATCGGCGAGCCCGGCGTCGGAAAGACCGCCGTCGTCGAGGGCCTCGCGCAGCGCATGGTCGCCGGCGACGTCCCGGAGAGCCTGCGCGGCAAGAAGTTGGTCGCGCTCGACCTGGGCGCCATGGTCGCCGGCGCCAAGTACCGCGGCGAGTTCGAGGAGCGGCTCAAGGCGGTCCTGACCGAGATCAAGGACAGCGACGGACAGGTCGTCACGTTCATCGACGAGCTGCACACCGTCGTCGGCGCCGGCGCCACGGGCGAAGGCGCAATGGACGCGGGCAACATGCTCAAGCCGATGCTTGCCCGCGGGGAACTGCGCATGGTCGGCGCCACCACGTTGGACGAGTACCGCGAGCACATCGAGAAGGACCCCGCCTTCGAGCGGCGCTTCCAGCAGGTGTTCGTCGGGGAGCCGTCCGTCGAAGACACCATCGGCATCCTGCGCGGGCTGAAGGGGCGCTACGAGGCGCACCACAAGGTGCGCATCAACGACGGTGCGCTGGTCGCTGCGGCGACCCTGTCCGACCGTTACATCACGAGCCGCTTCCTGCCGGACAAGGCGATCGACCTCGTCGACGAGGCGGCGAGCCGGCTGCGCATGGAGATCGACTCTCGTCCGGTCGAGATCGACGAACTGCAGCGTGCCGTGGACCGACTCAAGATGGAGGAACTGGCGCTCACCAAGGAGACCGACGAAGCCTCCAAGGAGCGGCTGGCGCGCCTACGCGGCGAGTTGGCCGATCTGACCGAGAAGCTGGACGCGCTCAACGCCCGCTGGGAACGCGAGAAGACCGGACTGAACCGGGTCGGTGAACTCAAGGAGCGCATCGACGACATCAACACCCAGATCGAGCGGGCGCAGCGCGACGGCGATCTCGAGACGGCCTCTCGGCTGCAATATGCCGAGCTGCCCGTCCTCGAGAAGGAGCTCGCGGCCGCGAGCCAGGCGGAGTCCGAGGTCGACCAGGGCGACGTCATGGTCAAGGAGGAGGTCAGCGCCGACGACATCGCCGACGTCGTCGCCGCGTGGACCGGCATCCCGGCCGGACGCCTGCTCGAGGGCGAGACCGCCAAGCTGCTGCGCATGGAGGACGAACTCGGCTCGCGGGTGATCGGGCAGAAGGCGGCCGTGCGCGCCGTTTCCGACGCAGTGCGCCGTGCCCGGGCAGGCATCAGTGACCCGAACCGGCCGACCGGCTCGTTCTTGTTCCTCGGACCCACCGGCGTCGGCAAGACCGAGCTCGCCAAGGCGCTTGCCGCGTTCCTGTTCGACGACGAGCGCGCGATGGTGCGCATCGACATGAGCGAGTACAGCGAGAAGCACTCGGTGGCGCGCCTGGTCGGTGCCCCGCCAGGCTACGTCGGTTACGACGAGGGCGGCCAGCTGTCCGAGGCGGTGCGGCGCCGGCCGTACTCGGTCGTGCTGTTCGACGAGGTCGAGAAGGCCCACCCGGACGTGTTCGACATCCTGCTCGCCGTCCTCGACGACGGGCGGTTGACCGACGGCCAGGGCCGTACGGTCGACTTCCGCAACACGATTCTGGTGCTGACGTCCAACCTCGGCTCGACCGCGCTGGTGGGCGAGGCGATGACCGACGAACTGCGGCGTGACGCGGTCATGGCAGCAGTGCGCTCGCACTTCAAGCCGGAGTTCCTGAACCGGCTCGACGACATCGTGGTGTTCGGTTCGCTGACCACCGATGAGCTGGCCCAGATCGTCGACATCCAGATCGCCGCGCTGGGCAAGCGGCTGTCCGGGCGCCGGCTCACCTTGTCGGTGACCGACGCGGCGCGCGAATGGCTGGCGCTCAACGGTTACGACCCGCTGTACGGTGCTCGTCCGCTGCGGCGGCTGGTGCAAACGTCCATCGGCGACACGCTCGCCCGGGCGTTGCTGTCCGGCGAGATCCGCGACGGCCAGACCGTGATGGTGGACGCGCTGGACGATCGGTCGGGGCTGACGGTCTCAGCCGCCTGAGTTACTACGTCGCGGGCTTGGTGGACGGCGCTGCTGTCAGCCAGGCCCGCGACGTCGTCGTGAAGGCCATGGACACCGAGATGACGACCAGCGCCGAGAACAGCACCGCGTAGAACACCGTGCCGCCGAACGAGTGGTCGAAGCGCACCAACCAGTAGATCGAACAGGCAACGACGATGCCGCTGCCGGTGGTGAGCAGGTTGCGCCCGCGCAGCTTGCGCCCGGCCACCATCACCCCGCCCGCGATCAGCAGCCCCGACGCGATCAGATTGATGACCCCGTCGATCGCGAGTTCGCTGGTGGCGGGACCGGTGCTCTGGTTCAGCTCGTCGCCCAGGTCGTTGATCAGCGAGGCGCCGGCGAACAGGAACAGCGAGGCGACGATCAGCAACCCGCCGGCGACGAAGGCGAGCACGGCCGCGGTGGTCGCGGTACCCGGCCTGTCGGGCGGCCGCTGGTACGGGTACGGATAGGGCTGGTACTGATACGGCGCGTACTGCGGGTACGGCGAATACCCCGGCTGCTGCGGATATGACTGGTACTGCTGCGGATACTGCTGCCCGTACCCCTGCGGGGGGTACTGGCCGTACGGCTGCTGCGGCGGGCCGTAGTACGGCTTGCCGGCGTAGGGATCCTGCGGGGTCTGCTCGGTCACTGCGCGCCGCCTAGAGCTTGTCCCGCACGCATGAGTTGTACGCGTTCGAGTTCATGCCGTAGTCGAAGCACGGCTTGATCCTTACGTACACGACGGCGACGGTCGCGATGATCATGACGACCGAGACGATCCCGCACACCAGGCCGGCAAAGGCCTTGCGCCGACCACCGCGCTCGGGGAACCGCTTGGCGTCGCGCAGGGCCAGTGCGCCGATGACGATCGCTGGGATGGCGAGCGCCAGGTCGATGATCGTCAGCCAGAAGAAGACGATCGCCAGGATGCCGAGCACCATCGCCGTGGTGGCCTTGCCGTTGCCCTGCTGCACCAGCCCGTACGCCGGGTAGCCCGGCGGTGGCGGCGGGTGCTGCTGGTACTGGCCCTGCTGGTACTGGCCCTGCTGGTACTGGCCCGGTGGGTACGGGCTCGGCGGGTACTGGCCCGGCGGGTACGGGCCCGGCGGGTACTGCGGGTAGCCGCCGTACGGCGTGCGCTGCTCGTCGTCACGCGGCGGCCACACCGGCGCCGGTTGACCCGGCTGGGTGGCCGGCGGCACGTAACCCGGCGGGGCGTACTCCGGCGGGATCGGGTGGTCGGGCTTGCCGAAGCGGTACGGATCGAAGTCCAGCGGGGCCTGTTCGCTCGACCCGCTGCCCTCGGGGTCCTTCTCGGGCGGGACGGTCATCGCAGGGTGCCTCTTCGCCGGGTGTCGTTCGTGTGGTGCCCGACTCTATGACATCGCGCCGCCCGTCCACCGGCTCGCAGGGTCCGACCCGGCGGCGAACTGTGCGCGGTGGGCGGCGCGCCGCTCGCGCCACGTACACTGCGCCGGTGAGCGACACGACCTCATCGACCGACGAGCGTTCGCGCATCTCGCTGAGCAAGTCGCTCCGCAAGACCAGCGCGGCCGCCTCGAGCGACATGCCCAAGCAGCTGCCGACCCCGCGCACGATCGACCTCGCGTGCCTGGCCATGATCCTTGTCGCGGTGGCGTCGGTGGCTCGTGGCCTCCTGCTGCTCGGCTCGACCTCGACGCTCACCTCATACCTGGTGAACGCCAACAACAAGGCCGGGGACAAGAAGAAGACGCCCTACGGTGCCGACCAGATCAACGCGGACCTGCACTCGCTGCGTCAAGGCACGCTCGTCATGGGCCTGGTCATCGCCGTCGCCCTGACGCTGCTGGTGTTCGCCGTCCGCCGGGCCCGTTCGGCGAGCGGTTCGCGGTGGGCGCTGCTGATCCTGATGGTGTTCACCAGCCTGCCGTTCTACGTCGTGCCGATCAGTGGCTTCCCCGCCGCGGTCAACGTGGCCGGCGTGGTGGTCGGGGTCGCCGCGATCGCCGCGATCCTGCTGGTCTTCGTTCCGCCGCCCTCGCAGAAGTACTTCCGCGACTGCCGGCAGGCCTCCCTGCCGCCGGAGCGGCGCGGCCAGCCGCGACCCAGCCTGTTCGGACCGCGACGGCAACGTCCCGGCCTGGGCGGTCCGGGCGGCGGGCAGGCAGCCGCCGCCCGCGCGGCTCAGCAGCGGGCCAAGGACGAAGCCGTCCGCCCGTCCGGTGCGCCGAAGGCACGGGCCAAGGTCCGCGCCGACGCCGAGGCCGTGGCCCGGGGGGCCGAGCTGGCCCGCTCGCGCGCCAAGGCGAGCAAGTCCCGCCGCAGCACGGACTGACGGTGCCGACCGCTCTGGTCACCGGAGCGACCGCGGGGCTCGGGGCCGAGTTCGCGCGGCAGTTGGCCGCGGACGGTTACGACCTCGTCCTGGTCGCGCGTGACACCGACCGTCTCGAGCAGGTCGGCGACGAGCTGACCCGGCGGCACGGCCGCAAGGTGAAGCTGATTGGCGCCGACCTCACCACCGACGAGGGCTGCACCGCAGTCGCCGAGCGGATCGAGGACCGCGACCCGCCCATCGACGTCCTGGTGAACAACGCCGGATTCGGCATGTACAAGGTGTTCGGCAGCGCCGACCTCGCCGACGAGGAGCGTCAGCTCGATCTCAACGTGCGGGCCGTGCTGCGGCTCTCGCACGCCGCAGTACGGGTGATGACCGCGCGCGGGCAGGGTCGCATCGTCAACGTCTCGTCGGTGTCTGCGTTCGTGCCGCGTGGGTCGAACGCCACCTATGCCGCGTCCAAGGCCTGGGTGACGATGTTCAGCGAGGCGCTCTCGGTCCAGCTGACCGGCAGCGGGGTGACCGTGACTGCGATCTGCCCGGGCTTCACCCGTACCGAGTTCCACGACCGCGCCCACGCCGACATGTCGCACGTACCCGACCGGATGTGGCTCGACGCGGCTTCGGTGGTGCGCGAGGGCCTGGCCGACGCGTTCGAGGGCAAGCCGGTCAGCATCCCGAGCCGGCAGTACCGGCGGCTGGTGACGCTTTCGCGGCTGGTGCCCCGCCCGTTGCTGCGGCGGGTGATGGCCCGCCGTAACTTCTAAGCCGTGGCTGACCAACTGCTCGATCTGATCAAGGACCTCGCCGTGGTGCACGGCAAGGTCACGCTGTCCTCCGGCAAAGAGGCCGACTACTACCTCGACTTGCGGCGCATCTCGCTGCACCGCACCGCCGGCCCGCTGGTCGGGGCCGCGCTGCGCTCGCTCACGTCCGACTGGGACTACGACGCGGTCGGCGGGCTCACTCTGGGCGCGGACCCGGTGGCCTGCGCGGTGATGCACGCGTCCGGCGGTGCGGTGGACGCGTTCCTCGTCCGTAAGGCGCAGAAGGCGCACGGTATGCAGCAGCAGATCGAGGGCCCGTCCGTCGAGGGACGCCGGGTGCTGATCGTCGACGACGTCTCGACGACCGGGGACTCACCCCTGACCGCCGCCCGGGCCGCACAGGAAGCCGGCGCCACCGTCGCCGGCGTCGCGCTGATCGCCGATCGCGGCGGCCTCGCCACGATCGAGGCCGAGGGCTTCGAGGCGCGCTCGGTCTACACCCTCGCCGACCTCGGCCTCGCCTGATGCGCCGACAGTGGTTAGTTCCGGCGATAGTGGTCAGTTACAACTAACCACTGTGGACGAAACTGACCACTGTCCGGACGTCGGGGTCGGGCCGCACCCGCAGCCCTGGCCGGACGACCCGCGGATGGACCCGGGCCTGCTGCGCCATGGCGACCGCCGCAACGTCGCCGACCGGTACCGGTACTGGACGGTCGAGGCGATCAAGGCCGACCTGGACACAACGCGGCACGAGTTCGCCGTGGCGATCGAGAACTGGCGCCACGACCTGAACATCGGGACGGTGGTGCGCACGGCGAACGCCTTCCAGGCTCGCGAGGTGATCATCGTCGGACGGCGGCGCTGGAATCGGCGCGGTGCGATGGTCACCGACCGCTACTTGCACGTGCGCCACCTGGACACCCCAGCTGACCTGGCGGCCTACGCGTCCGAGCAGGGCTACACACTGGTGGCCGTCGACAACCTGCCCGGTGCAGTGCCGCTCGAGACCACGACGCTGCCGCGCCACGCGCTGCTGTTGTTCGGGCAGGAGGGGACGGGGCTGTCCGACGAGGCGCGTGCGGTTGCCGCACTGACGGTGTCGATCTCCCAGTTCGGCTCGACCCGCTCGATCAACGCCGGCGTCGCCGCAGGGATCGCGATGCACACCTGGATCCGCCAGCACGCAGTGATTTAAGCCTCGAGCTCGCGCAGGTAGCGGCCGAAGTGCGGAACGGTGAACGCGATCCGGCCCCGCTGCCCCGAGTAGATCAAGCCCTTCTTCAGCAGCGCATCGCGCGCCGGCGACACCGACTGCGGCGACCGCTCCAGCACCTCAGCCACCGCGGCGGTCGCGACCGGCTCGTCCGGAGCCACCGGCTCGGCCACCTCGGCCATTGCCCGTAGGTACTCGCGTTCGCCCGGCGTGGCCCGCTCGTACCTCGAGCCGAAGAATCCCACCGCGAGTTCGCTCTCGGCGACGGGTGCGGCGACCGCGATGTCGTCGGCGGTGATCGGCGAGTGCGGCGCGACGTCCCACGCCACCTTGCCGTACGCCTGCACGAAGTAGGGATAGCCGCCGGTGGCTGCGTACATCGCGGCGAGCGCGTCGTCGGTGAACTCCGCGCCCTCCTCGCGGGCCGGTACCTGCAGCGCGACGTCGGCGGCCGCTCGCTCGAGCCGGTCGATTCGTGCGAACCGGAACAGCCGCTCGGAGTACGACTTGGCCGCGGAAAGGACGGCCGGCACATGCGGCAGTCCGGCGCCGACCACCACCAGCGGCAGGCCCTGCTGCGAGATCTCATGGCACGCCGCGCACAGCGCCGAGACGTCGTCGGGACCGATGTCCTGCATCTCGTCGATGAAGACCGCAATACCGTGCCCGGTGTCGGCGGCCAGCCCTGCGACGTCCGAGAAGAGCTCGACGAGATCGATCTCGGTGTCGCCCGAGTCCGCCCGTCCGACCGCGGCCGGCACGTCGATGCCCGGCGACCACCGCTGCTTGGTCGGCTTCGCGCCGGCGGGCTCACGTTGGGCGAAGGCCTTCACCACACCGAGCACCTGACGCACGTCGGCGTCCTGCGGGTGTGCCAGTTCGCGCACCGCCAGGTGCAGCGCGGCGGCGAGCGGACGACGCAGCGACTGCCCCGGACGAGCCTCGAGCTTGCCGGTGCCCCACCCGCGACGCACCGCGGCGCTGCGCATCGCGTTCAGCAGCACGGTCTTGCCGACGCCGCGCAACCCGATCAGCACCATCGAGCGTTCCGGGCGTGACCGCGCGATCCGCTCGAGCACCACCTCGAAGCCGTCGAGCTCGGTGTCACGGCCGGCCAGTTCCGGCGGGCGCTGCCCCGCGCCGGGGGCATAGGGGTTCCGAACGGGATCCACGCTCGGACTGTATCGGCGAATCTATGGCTGATCGCAGATTTCGCAATAGTGTCGTATCAGCCCGGAATCCGGACGGACACGATCAGCGCCCGGTGGTCCGACCCGGCGATCTCCACGGTGTCGGCCGAGCGGGCCACCGCGCCCTGGGTGAGCACATGGTCGATGGTGATCAGCGGCGGATACCAGCGGTTGGCAGGCCAGGTCGGCGTGTAGCCGGCGCCGGCCTGTACGGCTGCGTCGAGGTAGCGGTCGCCCAGCACAGTCCGGAACTGGACGTCGTCCCCCGTCGCGTTGAAGTCTCCGCCGATGAGGACGGTCTGCCCCGGCAGCGCGCTGAGCACACCGGGATAGGCGTGCATGTCGCTGTTCCACCGGGGGAACTGCGCCTGCGGGTACGGACCGAACACGTGGATCGCCGCGAGCGTCGTCTCGCCGCCGGGCAGCTTCGTCCGCGCTGTCACGAACGAGAAGCCGAGGTCGCGGCGCACGCTCGCATCGGTCAGCGGGTAACGGCTCCACAGCCCGGTCCCGGCGCCGCCGTCGTGTGGGTCGGCGACCGAGTGCGGGAGAAACTCGTCCAGGCCCGCGCCGCGCAGCGCACGGCGGATCCCGGGCGTCAACTCCTCGAGCATCAATACGTCGACGTGGTGCGATCGGGCGGCTGCGACGACGGCGTGCGGATCGGCCGCCCCCACCTTGAGGTTCGAGGTCATGACGACTACGTCGGTGCCTTGCGTCGGGAGGGTCTGCGCGACGTACGCGGGCACCTGCAGCGCGACCGTCCACACGACGACGCCGATGGCGACGGCACAACCCGCCCAGCCGAGACGGGTGCGAAGCAGCGCGAACAGCACCGCAGCTAATACGGCGCCGATACCGAGGTAGGTCGCGAACGCGCTCAGCGCGAGCGTGTACGTGGACCCGGGGGCGTGGTAGTGCGAGAAGATGCCGACCAGTCCGACTGCGAGTGCGGCGACGGCGAACCCGATCAAGAACCGCTCCCGCATCGGTGCAGTGTCACGTCGCCGGCGCTCGGAAGGGCTGAGCTCCTCAGGCACTCGGCAGGGTGAGGATGTCGGCGCCGTCCTCGGTCACCGCGACGGTGTGCTCCCACTGCGCGACCCACGACCGGTCCTTGGTGAGGATCGTCCAGTCGTCGTCCCACGACTCCCACTCGTAGCCGCCGAGGCTGAGCATCGGTTCGACGGTGAAGGTCATCCCGGGCTCGAGTTCGGTAGTCGCGCGCGGCTCGTCGTAGTGCAGGATCGTCGGCCTGGTGTGGAAGCTCGGGCCGACGCCGTGGCCTGTGTAGTCGCGGATCACGCCGTAGCCGAAGCGCTTGGCGTAGGACTCGATGACGCGTCCGATAACGCTGACCGGACGGCCGGGGCGGATCGCGTTGATCCCGCGCAGCATCGCCTCGCGGGTGCGTTCACCGAGGTCGCGGACCTCCTGGCTGACGTTGCCGGCGTAGAACGTCGCGCAGGTGTCGCCGTGCACGCCGTCCTTGAACGCCGTGATGTCGACCTTGATGATGTCGCCGTCGCCGAGCGGGCGGTCGTCGGGGATGCCGTGGCAGATGACCTCGTTGACGCTCGTGCACAAGGACTTGGGAAAGCCCTTGTAGCCGAGCGTTGACGGGTACGCGCCGCGGCTGATCATGAATTCGTGCCCGATGCGGTCGAGTTCGTCGGTGGTGACGCCCGGCGCGACGTGCTTGCCCACCTCGACGATGGCATCGGCGGCGATCCGGCCGGCCGCACGCATGCGGGCGATGGTGTCGGCGTCCTTGACCATCGGGTCGTCGTAGTCGGCCGGGATGCCCGGCCGGGCGTCGACGTAGTGCGGACGGGCGATGCTGCTCGGCACCGGACGGCGCGGGCTGATCGTCCCGGGACGCAGGGGAGCGGTGCTGGCGGTCACCACTCTATTGTGCCGGGCGGCGCGAACCCCGGTCTCGATGAGTGGCGGGATACGGGCATGAGTGGCGCGAGATATCGCGCCACTCACGCGCAAAATGCGCCACTCATCCGCACCAGCGGGTCGAGCAGGCTGCGGCAGACGCGGTCAGACCTCGACGACGGTGGGGATGAGCATCGGGCGGCGGCGGTACTCGCGGTCGACCCAACGTCCGACCGTCCGCCGCACCAGGTGCTGCAGCGAGTCCACGTCCCGGTTGCCGTCGACCAGCGCACGTTCGACGACTTCCACGAGCTCGGCCAGGATCGGCTCGACCGCGGCCGGGTCGTCGCTGAACCCGCGCGCCGTGATCTCGGGCCCGTAGACGACCTTGCCCGCCTCGAGGTCCACGGCCACCAGGATCGAGAGGAAGCCCTCCTCGCCCAGGATGCGGCGGTCCTTGAGCGTGACATCGCCGATGTCGCCGACCTCGAGTCCGTCCACGTACACGTAGCCGACCGGGATATGGCCGGTGATCGACGCCATCCCGTCGACGAGGTCGACCACGGTGCCGTCCTCGGCCAGCATGATCCGTTCGGGCGGGATGCCGACAGACTTGGCGATCTCGGCGTGCGCCCGCAGGTGCCGCCACTCGCCGTGCACCGGCATGTGGTTGGCCGGACGGACCGCATTGAGCAGGTACCGCAGCTCGCCGGCCGGCGCGTGTCCGGAGACGTGCACCAGCGCGGTGGACTTGTGCACCACCGTCGCCCCGAGCCGCGACAGGCCGTTGATCACGTGCCCGACCGAGGTCTCGTTCCCCGGGATCAGCGAGGACGCCAGCAGGATCGTGTCGTCGGTGCTGATCCGCACCGTCTGGTGGTCGCGGTTGGCCATTCGCGACAGCGCCGACAGCGGCTCGCCCTGCGACCCGGTGGAGATCAACAGCACCCGCCGCGAGGGCAGCTCCTCGGCCACCTTGAGGTCGATCAGCAGATTGTCGGGAACGTGCAGCAGCCCGAGTTCACGGGCGATCGTCATGTTGCGCACCATCGACCGCCCGACCAGTGCGACCTGGCGTCCGTTGGCGCGGGCGGCGTCGAGCACCTGCTGCACGCGGTGGACGTGCGAGGCGAAGCAGGCCACGATGATCCGCCCGGGCGCCTTGGCGATCACGTCGGACACCACTGTCCCGACCTGCCGCTCGGACGGGATGAATCCGCCCACCTCGGCGTTGGTCGAGTCGGCGAGTAGTAGATCGACGCCCTCGTCGCCGAGCCGCGCGAATCCGTTCAGGTCGGTGAGGCGCCCGTCGAGCGGCGTCTGGTCCATCTTGAAGTCGCCGGTGTGCAGCACGGTCTGCCCGCCGACCCGGATCGCCACGGCGAGCGCGTCCGGGATCGAGTGGTTGACGGCGAAGAACTCCAGACCCCAGGGCCCGACGTCGGTCAGTTCGCCCTCGCGCACCTGGCGGAGATCAGGATTGTGGATGCGGTGCTGCTCGAGCTTGGCGGCCACCAGCGCGAGCGTCAGCCGCGAGCCGTACACCGGCACGTCACGCCGCGCCTTGAGCAGGTAGGGCAGCGCGCCGATGTGGTCCTCGTGGCCGTGCGTGAGCACCACTGCGTCGATGTCGCCGAGCCGTTCGTCGAAGTACGACCAGTCCGGCAGCGTCACGTCCACGCCGGGTGAGTTGGTCTTGCCGAGCAACATGCCGCAATCGACGACGAGCAACCGGCTCGGCCCGCGCTCCGGGCGGTACTCGAACATCGTCATGTTGCGGCCGATCTCCTTGATGCCGCCGAGGGCGACGACGCGCAGGCCGCCGGGGGGCACTTCAGGAGGAGCTTCCACGCCTTGAGGCTATCGTCCACGTGTGGTCGAGGCACTGGACGCAGGCGACGTCACCAAACTTGGCGTCGGAATCATCATCGCGCTGATCGTGCTCGGGCTGATCATCAGCCTGCTGATCACCAAGCTCATTGTCCGAGTCTTCGTGGCGGTTGCCGTGGTCGTGCTGGTCTTCGTCGTCTGGCAACAGCGCACGTCGATCGAGCACCGCATCGACCAGCACAAGTGCAACTTCGACTTCCTCGGCGTTCACCTGAGCCCGCCGGACCGGCTGAACCGGTTCTGCTCCTAGTCACCCCACGAAATCGCCTGGAAAGCGTGGCGATTCCGCGAGGACCCCGACGTCAGGACTCGTTGCGCGCCTTCGTCCGCCGACGGTTCTGCACCAGGTGGTACAGGGCAGGGACGAACGACAGGATCACCACGGCCACGATCGCGTAGTCGATGTAGCTCTTGTGGTCGCGCACGAACGAGACGTGCCCGAGCGCATGCCCGATCAGCAGCACACCGTCGGCCCAGATGACGCCGCCGATGACGGAGACGATCGCGTACAGCGAGAACCGCATCTTTCCGGTTCCGGCCATGACGGTCGCGACGGTGCGGACGATCGGCACGAACCTGGCGATGAGGATCGTCAGCACCCCCCAGCGCTCGAAGAACGCGTGCGCGCGGGTCACGTACTCGGGCCGGAACAGTTTGGAGTTGGGCCGGTCGAACACCTTCGGGCCGGCGCGATACCCGATCCAGTAACCGACCAGGTTGCCGAGGATGGCGGCGATGGGGGCGATCACCAGGTACCAGCCGAGCGGGGTCTTGATCGTCCCGATCGCGAGTGAGATGCCGGCCGCCAGCAGGATGGTGTCCCCGGGCAGGAAGAAACCGATCAACAGCCCGCACTCAGCGAAGAGGATCACGGCCAGGCCGGCCAGACCGAAATTGCTGAGCAGGGTGTCCGGAGAGATCGGATTCGCCAGGACATGAATCACATCTGGCACCTTACGGATTGCGCCCGTCCGGCACCGAGACGTCCTCAGGTTCGGGGCCAGGCGGTCAGCAACTCCTGTTCCCGCTCCGGTGCCAGACCGGGCGCCATCGCCGTCGGGGTCCAGCCGCCCTCGACATCCTGCTGCCAGGCCCAGGTGTCGGCCAGCGTCGCGCGCATCGGCCGCCACCGCAGCCCTGCCCGCTCGGCGGCTGCGGTGTCGTGCACGAACGTGCTGGGCATCTGCTTCGCGGGCCCCCACAGCGGGATCTCGGTCCACGGCACCACGCCCTGAGCCATCAGCCAGTCCTCGTCCTCCACGTAGGTGAACCGCACGTCCGCGCCGGTGACAGCGGCGCACCCGGCCATGAGATCGGCGCGGGTGTCACGCCCGGACGGGCCGGGTGTCTCGAACACGCCCGGCGCGGCCCGCAGCGCGAACTGTGCGAGATCGCGAGCGTCGATCATCGCTACTGGCGCGTCGGGCCTGCCGGGTACGAGTACCTCGCCGCCTCGGGCCACGCGGTAGAGCCACCACGGCAGCCGCCCGACCGCGCTGTCGTTCGGGCCGACGATCAATCCGGCCCGCAGCACGGACGTCCGGTCGGCCCCGAACGCGCGGGCCACGGCGCGCTCGCAGCCGACCTTCAGCCAGCCGTAGGCGGCCGACGGGTCCATGTCCTCCGGGACGTCGGCACGGGTCGCGTCCGGCGCGCCGTCGTGTTCGCCGCGCGCGTGGTAGTCGAGCTCCTCGGGCCAGCCGGGCAGCGCGTTGATGCTCGACACGAAGGCGTAGTGACCGCAGCTGTCGGCGAGCAGCTCTGCGCCTCGCCCCACGTCGGCGGGGACGTAGCCGCAGGTGTCGACGACCAGGTCGAACCGCTCTCCGCGCAGTTGCTCGAGATCGGCGGCGACGGTGCGGTCGCCGTTCAGTTGTCGCACGTCGTCGCGCGGACGGCCCGATCTGCCGCGATTGAAGACGGTGACATCGGCGCCCGCGGCGAGCGCTTCGTCCACCACCGCCCGTCCGAGAAAGACCGACCCACCGATGACTAAGACGTTCTCGCGGACTACCACCCCGCCAGTCGATCAGTCAGTCGGTCGGAGGGGAAGTGGAGTTCGCCGAGCGCGAAGTGTCCTTGCTCCTCGTGGACCTACCGGCCAACCACAACAGCGACGAGGCGTCGGCGACAGGCGATGCTGGCAGGGTCTGCAATCCTGCGGCCCGGCCGGGGCCGCAGGATCACATGCCGGCGCTGCTCAGTTGGCGACGCGGTACTCGCCGTTGTCCGACGAGCGGGTCTCACCGAGCAGCGTGGTGGCCGACAACCGGCTGGCCAGCGTGGAGCGGGTGGCGACAGCGGCGACGTAAGCCTGCTTGGCGGCTGCGGCGCGGCCCCGCGCCGGCGCGCTCGCGGCATCCGTCTTGCCGTCGTCCATGCCGGCCATGGCCGAGCGGAGCATGACCAAGGCCTCGGAGCGCAGCTGCGACACCCGCGACTCGGTGACACCGAGCTCGGCAGCGATGTCGGCCATGCGACGCTGACCGAAGAAGTACTCCTCGATGACCAGGCGCAACTTGGCAGGCAGCTCGACAATCGCGTCGCGCAGGTAGCCGATCTGCTCGCGCTTGATCAGGGTCTCCTCCGGCTGGTCGTCGGTCGACGGGACGGTCGCCGCGCCATCCTCGGACGGCAGAGCCTGCAGACTGACCAGGCCCGCTCGTTGCACGTCCGACTCGAGGGTCGAAAGGTCGGCGACCGAGATGCCCATGGCGTCGGCGATCTCGGAACGGGTCGGCTCGGCGCCGATCGTGTGGGTGAGCTCGCTGCGGACGATGTTCAGCTCGCGCGCCTTGCCGCGAACAGCCCGGCTGGCCCAGTCCATCGTGCGCAGCTCGTCGGTGAGCGCGCCGCGGATGCGGATCGAGGCGAAGCGGGGGAACGGAACGCCGAAGGCGGGGTCGAAGCTCTTGGCGCTCGACGTGAGGGCGTACATCCCGGCCGAGGTCAGGTCGTCTCGGTTGACGTGCGCGGGGACGCGGTTGAGGACCTCGCGGACCAGGTGGCCGACGAGGGGCAGGTGCTCGCGGATCAGGTTCTCGACGTCGGCGGGCGAGGCAGTGACAGCCGGCTCGAAGAGGTCGGTGTTGGTCGGCTCGCGGTCGAGGATCAGGGTCATCGCGGGGGCTCCTAATACGTGCGATTCGGCGGTGTGCCGGTCGTGGCGTTTCGGTCCCCCGCGGACCTGGGGAAAGGCTCCCGACCTTCCCTTTCGCCGACATGTTAGATCGGCGTAAAGCGAGTCTGTCATCTCCTGGTCTCGCGGCGCAAGATCCCGGTCCAAACTTGTTAAGTTTCTGTGTGCAAATCGGACGTCGCTTCGGATTTCGTCGTAGCCGGGACGGTTACCTCCGGATTCGAAGGTCTCCCGGCGGGCCAGATACCTAATGTTTCGGACATCGGGACCGATAGAAGAAGGCGTGACCCACCTGCCGCGCGCCGCCCTTCACCCAGTACCCGACGCCGCAGGATTGAGTGGCGGCATCGATGTGCTGGGCGAGCTCGCCGAGGTGCTCTGGCGTGAGCGAAAGGTCCTGGAGGATCTCCTCTTCGCCTTGTCCCAGCAGCAGCTGCTGCTCGACGCCGGCCAGACCCGGTGGCTGCCCCGCGTCGACGCGGCGGTCGCCGCCGCGGCCCGGGCAGTGCAGGACCACGAGGTGGTCCGCGCGATCGAGGTCGAGACCCTGGTGCAGATCCTCGGCCTGCCGGGCGATGCGTCGCTGGTCGAGATCGCCTCACACGCGGGCGAGCCGTGGGCGACAGTGCTCGGCGATCACCGTGTCGCGCTGCGCACGCTCACCACCGAGATCGAGACCGTGACCGCGCACAACCGCACGCTGCTCCTCGCCGGCGAGCGTGCCACCCGCGAGGCCCTCGAGCAGCTCGCAGCGCTCGCGCCCTCGGCCAAATCCTCGGGCCGCTACGACGACCGCGTCGGACCGGCTGCCTCGGCGCGCACGCTGTCGTGACCCCGCCGATGTCCGGCACCTACCCTTCGCGCACCGCCCAGACCGAGCTCGGCGGTGTGAGCGTCGCGCCCACCGATCGCAGCGTGCAGGCGAGCGAGGGCGTCACCTACCAGCAGGTGCAGACCGCGCAGACCTCGGCGACAACGTCGCTGAAGACCCAACTGTCGTCGATCGAGGATGTGGACACCGCGCAGATGGCCATCGACGTGACCACGGCGAACACCGCGTACCAGGCCGCCCTGCAGACATCGGCCACCGTGCGGCAACTCTCGCTGCTCGATTTCCTGCGTTGACCCGACTCCGAAGGCGGGCTGGGGCATGAAGGCCAGACCTGCAGTTCGGCTCGGTCGTCCCGGGCCTGAACGACCTGATCTCCGGGCGGCGGGGCGACCGCGACTGAGTCCGCGGTCGAGACACCCGGGTAGCTTGCTGTCATGCCGATCGCTACGCCCGAGATCTATGCCGACATGCTCGACCGCGCCAAGGCGGGCGGGTTCGCCTATCCCGCGATCAACGTCACGTCGTCCGAGACGTTGAACGCCGCGCTGCGCGGATTCGCCGATGCCGGCAGCGACGGCATCCTGCAGGTCTCGACCGGCGGCGCGGAGTTCGCCTCCGGCACCGCGGTCAAGGACATGGTCACCGGCGCGGTAGCGCTGGCCGAGTTCGCACACGTCGTCGCGTCCAGGTACCCGATCAACATCGCGCTGCACACCGACCACTGTCAGAAGGACAAGCTCGACAGCTACGTCCGTCCGCTCATCGCCATCTCGCAGGGTCTCGTCGAGCGCGGCCAGAACCCGCTGTTCCAGTCGCACATGTGGGACGGGTCGGCGATCGAACTCGAGGAGAACCTGTCGATCGCGGCGGAACTGCTCGAGAAGGCCGCGGCGGCGAGGATCGTGCTCGAAGTCGAGATCGGTGTGGTCGGCGGCGAGGAGGACGGCGTCGTCGGCGAGATGAACGAGAAGCTGTACACCGCGCCGGGCGACGCGGTGCGTACCGCCGAACTGCTCGGGACGGGCGACAAGGGCCGTTACCTGCTCGCGGCGACGTTCGGCAACGTGCACGGCGTCTACAAGCCGGGCAACGTCAAGCTCCGTCCGTCAATCCTGAAGGACCTGCAGGACGAGGTCGCGGCGAAGGTGGGTAGGGACAAGCCGTTCGATCTCGTGTTCCACGGTGGCTCCGGTTCGTCGCTGGACGAGATCCGCGAAGCCGTCGGCTACGGCGTGGTGAAGATGAACGTCGACACGGACACCCAGTACGCGTTCACCCGCGAGATCGCCGGGCACATGTTCACCAGCTACGACGGCGTGCTCAAGGTCGACGGCGAGGTCGGCAACAAGAAGGTCTACGACCCGCGCTCGTACCTCAAGCTGGCCGAGACCGGCATGGCGGCGCGTGTACAGCGCGCCTGCGAGGACCTGCTCTCGGCCGGCACCAGCCCGACCGCCTGACGCACTTTTGGCGGCCTGTCGCCGTAGAGAACGTCAGACCGCCAAAACCGGTACAAGGTCAGGCTGCCAACGCCAGCCGGCGTCCGCGCCCGACAACAGACGCTGACACAATCGCCGGTGTGACCCACTCGCACGGCAACCTGCTGACCCCGCCCACCCGCCTGCCCGAGGACCCGGCGAGTGCCCGGCTCGCGGCCGGAGACGACCCCGTCGCGGTGGCTGCGGCGTTTCCGGTGTCGTCGCTGGCGTGGGCCACGCTCGCCGAGGCGGCGCTCGCGGACGGCCGGACGGTCGAGGGTTACGCCTACGCGCGGACCGGCTACCACCGCGGGCTGGACGCGCTGCGCCGCGCGGGGTGGCGCGGATCCGGGCCTGTCCCGTGGGCGCACGAGCCGAACCGGGGGTTCCTGCGCGCGCTGCACGCGCTGGGTCAGGCTGCCGCCGCGATCGGTGAGAACGACGAGGCACAGCGTTGCGCGACCTTCCTGCGCGACAGCGACCCCGAAGCCGCCGACGTCTTGGCCCCGTAGCCGGGCGACACGCCGACGCGGACCCTGCAGCGGGGCCAAGAGCGAGCGGAGTCAGGTCGACTACCCTGCTCGGGGCCGCAATCAGACGAGGTGAGGCATGCCAGCGATCGTTCTTGTCGGCGCCCAGTGGGGCGACGAGGGCAAGGGCAAGGCGACCGACCTGCTCGGAAGCCGGGTCGACGCCGTCGTGAAGTTCAACGGCGGCAACAACGCCGGGCACACGATCGTCGTCGACGGCGAGAAGTACGCGCTGCACCTGTTGCCGTCAGGAATCCTGACTCCGGGCTGCACGCCGGTGATCGGCAACGGCGTGGTGATCGACCTCGGCGTGCTGTTCGAGGAGATCGACGGGCTCAACGCGCGCGGCGTCGACACGTCGCGACTCGTGGTCAGCGGCTCCGCGCACGTCATCACGCCGTACAACCGCACGCTGGACAAGGTCACCGAGCGCTTCCTGGGCAACTCGAAGATCGGGACGACCGGGCGCGGCATCGGGCCGACGTACGCGGACAAGATGGCTCGCATCGGCATCCGGGTGCAGGACCTGTTCGACGCGGACGTGCTGCGCGCCAAGGTCGTCGGGGCGCTGAACCTGAAGAACCAGGTGCTGGTCAAGATCTACAACCGGCGCGCCTTCGACGTCGAGGCGGTCGTCGACGAGCTGTCGTCCTACGCCGAGCGGTTGCGCCCGCTCGTCACCGACACCGCGCTGCTGCTCGACCGGATGCTCGCCGACGGCAGGACCGTCGTGCTCGAGGCCGGTCAGGCGACGCTGCTCGACGTCGACCACGGCACGTACCCGTTCGTCACCTCGTCCAACGCCACGGCCGGTGGCGCCTGTACCGGCAGCGGCATTCCGCCCACACGGATCAGCCGGGTGATCGCGGTCGTCAAGGCGTACACAACGCGAGTGGGCGAAGGCCCGTTTCCCACCGAGCTGCTCGACGCGAAGGGTGAACAGCTGCGCAACGCCGGTGCCGAGTTCGGCACCACCACCGGACGTCCCCGACGCTGTGGCTGGTTCGACGCGCCCGTCGCGCGGTACGCGGCCCGGGTCAACGGCGTCACCGACTTCGTCCTCACCAAGCTCGACGTGCTCACCGGCATGGACGAGGTGCCGGTCTGTGTGGCGTACGAGATCGACGGCGAGCGGGTCGACGAGGTGCCGACCAACCAGACCGAGTTCGCGCGGGCCGTCCCGATCTACGAGACCTTCGCGGGGTGGACGGAGGACATCAGCTCGGCGCGCACGCTCGAGGACCTGCCACGCAACGCCCGCGATTACGTCGCCGCGCTCGAGCAGATGATCAAGGCGCCGATCTCGGTGATCGGGGTGGGGCCGGGCCGCGACGAGACAGTAGTGGTGCGCGACCTGCTCGACTGAGCCGGTCTTGGCGGCAGGACGTGCTATTTGACGGCAGGCCGCCAAAAGTGGGCGGTTACCAGCGGTCCCAGTGGATGACCTTGTCCGGTTCCGGACGGGTCGCCGGCTTGAAGTCCGTCCCCTTCGTGAACGCGACCGGCGTCAGCACGGCCTGCGCGACCGTCTCATAGGGAATGCCGAGAAGATCGGCCACCTCGCGCTCGTAGGGCAGGTGCAGCGTCGTCCAGGACGTGCCGAGCGCGCGAGCCCGTGCGGCCAGCATGAAGCTCCACATCGCCGGCAGGATGTTGCCCATGCCGACCTGCGCGCTCTTGCGGTCGAACCCCTTGTTGCACCCGATCACCAGCGCGGGCGCCTCGGCCATGTGCTCGGACAGGTAGTCGGCCGAACTCGCCACCCGCCGGCCCTGCTCGTCACGCGGCTGCTGCTGCGCCCGGTACTTGTCGTAGGACTGCTTGTAGTAGCCCGCGATCGCCGTCTTGAGTTCGGGATCGCGCACGACGACGAAGCGCATCGTCACCGTGTTCGACCCGGACGGTGCTTGCAGTGCCAGTCGGACGCACTCGCGGATCAGGTCGTCGGGCACGGGACGGTCGAAATCAAGACGCTTGCGCACCGCACGCGTGGTGGAAAGCAGCTGATCAGGTTCCAGATCGAGCACAGTCATGGCGCTGACGCTAGGCGATGGCGCAAACTGCACAAATGCACCCACCCGCGATCTTGGCTGCCGTGTTGCTCGGGACGTCCGCGCTGGCCGCCGTGACCACCGTCCCCGCCGGAGCCGAACAATCCGTCCGCACGGCTCACAGTGCCCACCGTGCCGCCGGTGCGAACGAATGGACGACCTACCACGGCGACAACGAACGCAGTGGCCGCAACGCTCGAATGCCCGCCTATCACCGCGGCCTGCACGTGATCCGGCGCATCACCCTCGACGGACAGGTCTACGCCTCGCCGATCGTCGCCCGCGGACTGACGATCGTCGCGACCGAGAACAACACCGTCTACGCCTTCGGGCCGCGCAACCACGTCGTGTGGAAGCGGCACCTCGGCGCTCCGTCACCGGCATCGCAACGTCCGTGCGGCAACATCGACCCGCTCGGGATCACCGGCACGCCGGTCTACTCCGAGCGCAACCACCGCGTCTACGTCGCTGCCGAGTTCGGTGCGGCCCGGCCGTTCCACCGGCTGTACGCGCTCAAGATCGGCACTGGTGCCGTCGTGTTCAAGCGGACCCTCGACTTCAAGGGCGTCGACCGCACTGCCATGCAGGAGCGCGGCGCGCTCACCATCACCGACCGCCGGGTGTGGGTGCCCTTCGGCGGTCTGGCCGGAGACTGCGGCAACTACAAGGGACGGGTCGTCGGCTGGAAGCTCGACGGCAGTTCAACCGTGCGCTACACCGTTCCGACCGCGCGCGAGGCGGGGATCTGGACGCCGCCCGGCGCCAGCGTCGGACCTTCAGGAAACCTGTTTGTCTCGGTCGGCAACGGCGCGTCCGGCCCCGGTGACAAGTACGACTTCAGCGACTCGATCCTGCGCATCGGCACCGGTGGGCGCCTGCTCGACCATTTTTCGCCGACAACCTGGGCGACCGACAACCAGAGCGACCTCGACCTCGGCTCGCAGGGACCGGCCATCGTGCAGAACAAGTGGGTGTTCTCCGCGGGCAAGTCGGGGACGGCCTACGTGCTGCGCCTGCGGCATCTCGGCGGGATCGGCGGCCAGGTCAGCAAGACCAGCCTCTGCACGTCCTTCGGTGGCACAGCGGTGCGCGACAACGTCGTGTACGTGCCGTGTACGGATGGGGTGCGCGCGGTCAGGATCGACAACTCCGGCCACATGCACATGCTGTGGCAGGCGCCGTCCTCGATCACCGGCTCGCCGGTAGTCGGCGGCGGGGTGGTGTGGACCCTCGACACCGGCAGCGGTGTGCTGCACGGCCTCGGCCCGTTCCACGGCGGCGCGCGGGCGTCGGTCGCGGTCGGGTCGGTGACCAGGTTCGCCACGCCCGCACTGTCGGGACGGCGCATCCTGATCGGGACCATGTCGGGGCTCACCGTCCTGGGCTACTGATGCGTGTGCGGGCCGCGCTGGCCGCGGTCGCCGTCCTGGTCGCAGGCTGCACCAGCAGCGGGACGGGCGGCCCGAGCGCCACCGCGCCGGCGAGCACTACGCCGACGACTCCGGCGTCGTCGGCGTTGTCTTCGGATGCGCCGCCGCCCCGGCACCTCACCGACTGGCCGACCTACCACGGCCGGGTCGATCGGACCGGGTACGCACCGTCCATGCCGACCGTCACCCGCACGCCTCGGATCGTCGCCGACCTGAAGCTGGACGGCGCGATGTACGCGTCGCCGGTCGTCGTGGGCGGTGTGGTGATCGCAGCGAGCGAGGGTGACACCGTCTACGCGTTCGACCTCGGCGGCCACAAGAAGTGGGAGCAGCACCTGGGCTCGCCCGCCACCGCCGACGAACTGCCCTGCGGCAACATCGATCCACTGGGCATCACCGGCACCCCGGTCGTCGCGAACGGCACGGTCTACGTGGCGCCGGAGTACGGCTCGCCGCCACGGCACGAGTTGGTCGCGCTGGATCTTGACACCGGCGCGGTGCGGTGGCGCCGCTCGATCGACCTGCCGGGCGTCGAAACCCGCGCGATGCAGGAGCGCGGGGCGCTCACCGTCACCGGCGGCCGGGTGTGGGTGCCCTTCGGCGGGTTGCTCGGCGACTGCGGCGGTTACAAGGGCCGCGTGATCGGGGTGCGGCTCGACGGCACAGGCGCGCCGATCGCGTACACGGTCCCGACCGCGCGCGAGGCCGGCATCTGGACGCCGCCCGGCCCGTCCGTCGACGCGGGCGGAAACCTGTTCGTGCAAGTCGGCAACGGCGCGTCCGTGCAGGGCGATCCGTACGACCACAGCGATTCGGTGCTCAAGATCAGCCCATCCGCACAACTGCTCGACTCGTTCTCGCCGTCGAGCTGGGCGAGTGACAACGCGGGCGATCTGGATCTCGGTTCGCAGGGTCCGGCGCTGGTCGGCGCCCGCTGGGTCTTCGCCGCGGGCAAGTCCGGCACGGCCTACGTACTCGATCAGCGCCACCTCGGCGGGATCGGTGGCGAGGTGAGCCAGGTTGCGTTGTGCCACTCGTACGGCGGGACGGCCGTCGTCGGCGACGTCGTCTATGTGCCGTGTACGGACGGCGACCGGGCCGTGCGCATCGACGACGCGGGCACGGTGCACCCGCTCTGGCGGGCAACGGACAGCGTGAACGGCTCGCCGGTGGTCGGCGGCGGACGGGTGTGGACCCTCGACCCCACGGCCGGCGTGCTGCATGCGCTCGACCTGCGCACGGGTGTGACCCGCGAGCAAGTCCAGGTCGGGGAGACGAGCCGGTTCGCGACGCCTGCGCTCTACGGCCGCAACGTGCTCGTGCCCACGATGTCCGGCCTGGTCATCGCCGCGACCTGAGCCTCGTTAGGCTCGCCGCGTGCGTGTCCTCGTCATCGGTTCGGGTGCCCGCGAGCACGCACTGTGCCTGGCTCTCGCCCACGACCCCGCTGTCAGCTCGCTGGTCTGCGCCCCGGGCAACGCCGGCACCGCGGCGGTCGCCGAACAGCGCGGTGTCGACGCCACCGATCCGGCTGCCGTCGCCGATCTGGCCGCCGACACCCGAGCCGACCTCGTCGTGATCGGCCCGGAGGCGCCGCTGGTCGCCGGGGTCGCCGACTCGGTCCGGGCGCGCGGGATCGCCTGCTTCGGGCCCTCGCGCGAGGCGGCCCGGCTCGAGGGCAGCAAGGCGTTCGCCAAGGACGTCATGGCCGCCGCCGGCGTGTCGACCGCTGCAGCCCGCCTGTGCACCACCGCCGACGAGGCGGCCGCCGCGCTGGACGAGTTCGGGCCGCCGTACGTGGTCAAGGAAGACGGCCTGGCGGCGGGCAAGGGCGTGGTCGTCACGTCCGACCGGGCCGAGGCGCTGACGCACGCCGGGGCCTGCGGGCGGGTGGTCATCGAGGAGTACCTCGACGGCCCCGAGGTCTCGCTGTTCTGCCTCACCGACGGCAGCGCAGTCGTGCCGCTCGTCCCGGCCCAGGACTTCAAACGCATCGGCGACGACGACATCGGCCCCAACACCGGCGGCATGGGCGCGTATGCACCACTGGACTGGCTGCCCGACGGGTTCACTGCGCAGATCGTGCAGTCGGTGGCGCAGCCGACGATCGACGAGTTGCGGCGCCGCGGCACCCCGTTCGCCGGGCTGCTCTACATCGGACTCGCGGTCACCAGCCGCGGGCCGCGGGTTGTCGAGTTCAACGCCCGCTTCGGCGATCCCGAGACCCAGGTCGTGCTCGCCCTGCTTGACACGCCGCTCGCCGGCGTCCTGCGATGGGCGGCAACCGGTGGCACTCCGCCGGTGTTGCAGTGGCGCACGGGCAGCGCGGTGACGGTGGTGCGCGCCGCAGCCGGCTACCCCGGTACGCCGCGCACCGGCGACGTGATCACCGGCGCGGAGCAGGACGGTGTGATCCACGCCGGCACCCGACGCCGCGACGACGGGGCCATCGTGTCCAGCGGCGGGCGGGTGCTGTCGGTGACCGCGACCGGGCCGACCCTCGACGCAGCGCGCGAGGCTGCCTACGCGCTCGCCGCCACGGTCCAGCTCGCGGACGGGCAGCAGCGCTCGGACATCGCGCTACGGGCCGTCCAGGGCGCGATTACCGTCTGAAGGATGACCGAGCCGGTCGAGTTCCTGAATTCCGGTCCGGGCGATCCCGGTGCCCCGCGCCGGCCCGGGCACGGCACGGTGCTGCGCGTCGCCGCCGCCCTGGCGGTGATCGCAGCTCTGGTGATCTGGGCCGCGACCCGCCCGGACGGTTCACGGCGTCATGAGACGGCGGCGGCCAAGCCATCGGCGTCGTCGTCGACCGCCGTTTCCCCTGCGCCGTCGATCCTGCTGGCCGTGCACTGCGAAGTCGGCGCGCCGCTGGCGAACGAGATCGAGTCGGCGATGTGGCATTTCCTGCACGGCATCGCGATCCGCAATCTCGGCGTGTACCGCTGCGAACGCGGCGCCGGCCCGTCCGGACGAGTGCTGTTCCAGGCCGTCACCGGCCGCTACCGCGGCGTCAATGTCGACCTGGAAGCTCGGCTGCGCACCGTGCACGGCGTCGGGCCGGACGTCTCGCCGCACCTAGGGTCCGTCCACGGGAGATACCCGTTGCTCGCCCAGATCAAGGCGCTCTCGGTGAACCTCGAGGTCACCGTCAACGCCTACGGCCACCGCGGGCAGCAGTTGCCGCTGGACAGGATGCGCCGGCTCTGCGACTACGTCAGCCTGAACCTCATTTTGTAGCCCGGTGCGACAATGAGGACGTGCCGAAGCCCGTGATTCCGGACGTCCTGGCCGCCCGTTACGCCTCGAGCGCGATGGCGACGGTGTGGTCGCCGGCGCACAAGATCGTCGCCGAACGGCAGCTGTGGTTGGCGGTGCTGCGAGCCCAGCACGAACTCGGCGTGAGCGTGCCCGACGGTGCGATCGAGGCCTACCAGCGCATCGTCGATCGCGGTGTCGAGGCCGTCGACCTGAGTCGGATCGCCGAACGCGAGCGGGTCACCAAGCACGACGTGAAGGCGCGCATCGAGGAGTTCGCCGAGCTCGCCGGCTTCGAGCAGATCCACAAGGGCATGACCAGCCGCGATCTGACCGAGAACGTCGAGCAGCTGCAGCTACGGCAGGCACAGGCGATCGTGCGGCACAAGACATTGGCGGTGCTCTCGCGGCTGGCGCGCCGCGCGGCTGAGTACGACGCGTTGGTGATGGCCGGCCGCTCGCACAACGTGGCGGCGCAGGCGACCACTCTCGGCAAGCGGTTCGCCACGGTCGCCGACGAACTGCTGGTCGCGCTCGAACGCCTCGACGAGCTGACCGCGCGCTACCCGTTGCGGGGGATCAAAGGACCGGTCGGCACCGCGCAGGACATGCTCGACCTGCTCGACGGCGACGCCGACAAGCTGGCCCGACTGGAGCGTTCGGTGGCAACACACCTCGGCTTCGAGCGGGTACTCGACAGCGTCGGGCAGGTCTATCCGCGCTCGCTCGACTTCGACGTGCTCAGCAGCCTCGTCCAGCTCGCCGCCGCCCCGTCCTCGCTGGCCACCACGATCCGGCTGATGGCCGGCAACGAACTCGTGACCGAGGGGTTCAAGCCTGGCCAGGTCGGCTCGAGTGCCATGCCGCACAAGATGAACACCCGCTCGGCGGAGCGGATCAACGGGTTCATGGTCGTGCTGCGGGGTTACGCGTCGATGATCGGCGAGCTGGCCGGCGACCAGTGGAACGAGGGCGACGTGTCGTGCTCGGTGGTGCGTCGCGTGGCGCTCCCGGACGCCTTCTTCACCCTCGACGGCCTGCTCGAGACGACCCTGACCGTGCTCGACGACTTCGGCGCGTCCCCCGCCGTCATCGAGCGCGAACTCGATCGCTACCTGCCGTTCCTCGCCACCACCAAGGTGCTCATGGCGGCGGTCCGCTCGGGCGTCGGCCGTGAGCAGGCCCACGAAGCGATCAAGGAGAACGCCGTGGCGGTCGCGCTGGAGATGCGCGAGAAGGGGACCGACGGCAACGACCTGTTCGAGCGGCTTGCCGCCGACTCGCGGCTGGGGCTGAGCACCGCCGACCTGGACGCGCTGCTCGCCGAACCGTTGTCGTTCACCGGCGCGGCCCGAGCGCAGGTGGCCGCCGTGGTGCGGCGCGTAGACGCCGTCCTGGTCTCCGACGTGACCGCGGTCGACTACGAGCCAGAGCCGATCTTGTAGGGCACATGCCCGACATCGAGTTCCTCCCGGACAGCGTCGACGAGCCCGACGCGGAAGAGGAACTGTCAGGGGGAGCGCGGCGCGGGCTGATTCGCTGGGTCACTGGGTTCGCGGTCGGCGTGGTCGCGCTGGGTGCGCTGCTCGTCACGACCACCAAGAAGGACCCGGCGCCGGTGCCGCCGCCGCCGCCGCTGACCACGACGGGTCCGCCACGCGTGGTCAATCCGGTCAACGGCATCGGGCTGACGCACGTCTCGCTGGGACGCGCATCCGGCGAACCGGTGCTCGACATCGCCGTGCTCGGCAACAGCACCTGGGTGCTGCAGGCCGACGGGCTGTACGTCGCCCGGCCCGGACGAACCGCACGGATCGAGTTGCCCGCCGCGCTGCAGGACGCCCACCTGATCACCGACGCGCCGAGTGGGCTCGTCTGGCTCGTGGCCAGCGGCGTGGCGCAGGCCTACGACGCACGCACCGGGCGGATCGACTTCGGTGCCCGCGTATCGACCTTCACCGCCGCTGCCGCGATGCAGCATCGCCTGTTCCTGGCGGTCGGGCTCGACCTGATCGAGCTGGGCCCGGGGACCGCGCCCCGCCGCATCCTGTCGGCCCGGGCGCCGATCACGCTGCTGGTCGCCGACCCGGTGCGCGGCCGACTGATCGCGTCGTACCAGAGCGGACCGTCGGAACTTCAGTCGATCGTGCCGCGCGCGAGGGGCACGGCCCGACTCGGACGCCAGGTGACGATCCGCTCGGTCGAGGCCACGATCGTCGCTGCAGCGGGCGCGATCTGGCTCGCCGGGTTCTCGACCGGTGACGGCGTACTGATGCGACTGGACCCGCGCACGCTGCGCCCTGTGGTGCGCCCGTCGTTCAATGCGTTGTTCGGCTCCGGGGCGGAGCTGGTCGCCGGGGGAGCGTCGTCGATCTGGGTGCGCGGCTCGGACACGGGCAACCAGCTTTTCTGCCTCGACGCGGCCACCGGACGGCTGATGCAGAGCTGGCTGCTCGGCGGCTCGATCGCCTCGACCGGCCACCATGCCGTGCTCGGGTCGACGTTCGGGCCGTTGCTGCTCGATCTAGGCCGGTGCCGCGGGTAGGACGGCCTGGGCCTGGGTGGTCTGCGCGGCCAGACGGCCCGCGTCGTCGCGCAGCTCGGTGGTGACGACGACGAACTCGGTCATCGCGGAGTCCGTCCCGCGATCCGGTCGGGACGCCCGATGTTCCAGTACCCCTTGACGAAGATCGTGTCGTGCAGCGCGCCACGTCCCTCGAACAGGGCGCGCAACGCGACCATCGAGCGGGTCTCGCCGAGCAGGTAGTACTGCGCCCAGTCGTAAGGCACCCTGACCTTCTCCGCTTCGGGGAGCAACAGGTCGGGGGTGCCGGGCGGGTGCTCGCCGCGGTGCACCCAGCGCACGTCCGCTCGCACCGGCAACTGCTCCTGCAGATCGTGCACCTCGATGACGGCGACGGCCTGCTCGTCCGCCGGCAGCGCCTCGGTGATCGCGGCGATCGCCGGCAGCGCCGATTCGTCCCCGCACAGCACGTGCCACGACGCGTGCCGCAGCTCGAGCTTGCCGCGCGGACCCTGGAAGCGGATCTCGTCCCCCGACCGTGCGCCCGCACCCCATTCGGCACCGGCGCCCGCGCCGTGCAGCGCGACGTCCAGATCCAGCTCGCCCGCGTCCGGGCGGGCGTAGCGGATCGTGTACCGGCGCTTGACCCTGCGCCCGCCGGGCTCGACCAGGTGCAGTTCGATGTCCTGCGCCGGTTTGACGGCCACGCCGACCATCGCTTCGGACCCGACCGTGACCCGGCGCATGCGTGGGGTCAGCTGCTCCGCCGCCACCACCCGTCCGATGTGAACGGGGGAACGGCTCACAATCGGCTGGCCCACGTGGTCGCACCCTACCGAGGCATGCCTACGGTATTGACCGTGACCGACACCCTCACCTCCGTCATGTACACCTCGATCGCAACCGCGCACGGCGGCCGCACCGGCCACGTCACCAGCGCGGACGGCGTCATCGACCTCGACCTGGGCAAGCCCGGCTCGAGCGCCAACCCGAAGGCGAACCCGGAGACGCTGTTCGCGTCCGGTTATGCAGCCTGCTTCCAGGGCGCGCTGGCGAACCGGGCGAAGACGCAGGACATCGACACCTCGGACTCGACCGTGACCGCAGCGGTGTCGCTGGGCCAGATCGAGGGCGGCGTGGCGCTGTCGGTCGAGCTTCGCGTCGAGATCCCGGGTGTCGACCGGGATAAGGCGCAGGAGCTGGTCGAGCTCGCGCACCAGTTCTGCCCCTACTCGCGCGCGACCCGCGGCAACATCGAGGTCACGCTCACCGTTGTCTAGCCACTTTTGGCGGCCAGCCGCGATATTTGACGGTCTGCCGCCAAAAGTCACTTGGGCGTCAGCCGCCAGCTGATCCACTCCGGGATGGGACGGGCGCCGCGACGCTCGTAGAAGCGCTGGGCGTCGACGTTCCAGTCGAGCACGCGCCACTCGAAGCGTGCGTAGCCGCGCTCGACGCAGATGCGCACGAGCTCGTCGAACAGGGCGACGCCGAGACCGGTGCCGCGTGCTGCCTCGCTGACCACGAAGTCCTCGAGGTGCATTCCGTGCCGGCCCGTCCAGGTCGAGAAGGTGACGAACCAGATCGCGGTGCCGACGACCGTCCCGTCCATCTCCGCGACGTGCGCCCACACAACCGGATCGGGACCGAACAGCGCCGCGCGCAGGCCGTCTTCGGTGGCCTCGACGGTGCTGGCCGGCTCGCGTTCGTAGCCCGCGAGCTCGCGGATGAGCGCCAGGATGGCGGGGACGTCGTCAACGCCTGCGGGACGGATCACCGGTGCCACGCTATGACATGGCTTACCGTGGCAGGCGTGGCCATCAGTGTGTTCGACCTGTTCTCGATCGGGATCGGACCGTCGTCGTCGCACACGGTCGGGCCGATGCGCGCGGCGCGGACGTTCGCACTCGGCCTTGAGGCGGACGGTGTGCTCGAGTCGGTCGTGCGCGTGCGCGCGGAGTTGTTCGGGTCACTCGGCGCGACCGGGCACGGCCACGGCAGCGACCGGGCGGTGATCCTCGGGCTCGAGGGCGAGGCGCCGGAGTCCGTCGACACGGATTCGGTCGGCGAGCGAGTGGCGGCGATCAAGGCGGCCGAGGAGGTGTCGTTGCTAGGCAGGCACTCCGCCGCGCTGGTGGATGACGACCTGGTGATGCATCGGCGGCAGAGCCTGCCGTTCCACCCGAACGGGATGCGGTTCTACGCCTACTCGGCATCCGGCGATTGCGTGCGGGAGCGCACCTACTACTCGGTCGGCGGCGGGTTCGTGGTCGACGAGCAGGCCGCCGGGGCGGACCGGATCACCGAGGACACCACCGAGCTGCCGTACCCGTTCAAGACCGGCGACGCGCTGCTGTCGCGCTGCCGCGAGTCCGGGTTGTCGATCAGCCAGGTGATGCTCGCGAACGAGCAGGCGTTCGGACGCAGCCAGGAGGAGGTCCGGTCGAAGCTGCTCTCGATCTGGGCGGTGATGCAGGAGTGTGTCACCAACGGCTGCTCGCACGACGGGACGTTGCCGGGCGGGCTGAAGGTGCCGCGCCGGGCGCCCGCGCTGTACCGGCGGCTGTGCGCCGAGCAGTACAACGTCGACCCGCTGCGAGTGATGGACTGGGTCGACCTGTTCGCGCTCGCGGTGAACGAGGAGAACGCCGGCGGGGGACGGGTGGTCACTGCGCCCACGAACGGTGCGGCCGGAATTCTGCCCGCCGTGCTGCACTACTACGTGCGGTTCTGCCCAGGTGCCTCGGACGACGCGGTGGTGCGGTTCCTGCTGACGGCCGGCGCGATCGGGGTGCTGTACAAGGAGAACGCGTCGATCTCAGGGGCCGAGGTCGGGTGCCAGGGCGAGGTCGGGTCGGCGTGTTCGATGGCGGCCGGGGCGCTGTGCGAGGTGCTCGGCGGCACGCCGGATCAGGTCGAGAACGCCGCCGAGATCGGCATGGAGCACAACCTGGGGCTCACTTGCGACCCGGTCGGCGGACTCGTCCAGGTGCCGTGCATCGAGCGGAACGCGATGGCGGCCGTCAAGGCGATCAACGCGGCACGGATCGCGCTGCGTGGCGACGGCCGGCACATCGTCAGCCTGGACAAGGTGATCAAGACGATGCGCGAGACCGGCGCGGACATGAAGATCAAGTACAAGGAGACTGCGCGCGGCGGCCTGGCCGTCAACGTCATCGAGTGCTGATCGCCCGCGACCTCCTTTTCCGACGACCCGCGACCTCCTTTTCCGGTGAGTGGCGACCTTCTTTTCGCATGAGTGGCGCGTTAACCCATGAGTGGCGCGACATTTCGCGCCACTCACCGCCAGTTCGCGCCACTCATTGCAGCACTCGGGCTCAGGAACCGCGGGCCCGGCACTCGGGCTCAGCCGGCCTGGCGACGCCACCAACCGGGGTCGCGAGCCTGCAGCTGCCCCCGGACGTAGGGCGCGATCCGCCACGGAAAGCGAAAGACCTCGTTCGGACCGAAGACGACTACTTTCCAGTCGTTCCAATCGATGTCGATCTCGCGGGTGATGTCTCGGCGCATCCGCCGAACTCCGCTGTGATCGCTTCCGTTGTACTCGAGCGCGAGCCGAGCGGCCTTGTAGTGCAGGTCGGGTTCGGCCAGCCACTCGCCATCGTCGGTGTAGATGGGCATGTTCACCTCGGGCCACGGCAATCCGCCGAGGACGACGGCGCATCGCAGATGGGTCTCGCCGCGGGATCGTGAGCGTGCATCGAGCAGGGTCAATGCGAGCCGGGCACGGCAAACGCCGCGGCGATGCCGCGCCATTGCCGAGCCGGGCACGGCAAACGCCGCGGCGATGCCGCGCCATTGCCACCGCGGCGATGAGCTCGTCCTGGGTGGCGAGCCCGCGCAGCAAGCAGTCGCCGGCGCTGACGATGTCCTCCAAGGACAGCGACTCGCACAGATCGACCCACACGCGAGCGGGCGACAACATGGGAAAGCGGTCGGTCATGACGATCTCGTCGGCCGACAATTCGCGGCGCCGCGTGACGATCTCGCTGCGTCTACAGGTGGCGAGTTCGCGCGCCTGGGATGCGGGGCGATTCAGGACGAACTCGAGGCGCTCATCGGGCACTTGCTCCGGCAGCCAGAGCCCGTACATGCGCGCCGCGGTGATACCGCCGACGACCGTGTCCGGAGGCAGTGCGTCGAGGTAGGCGCCGATCCGGTCGGCCATGTCGGCGATCGATCCGGCCGGGCGGTACGGCCGTGCCCGAGTCTGACGAAATCATCCACGAAACCAGGTTCGCGGCCGGCGAGGTCGATCGGGCGTCGTCCACAGCCGGCAATCGAGATCTCCCGGTCGTCCACAAGGGACAGCTCCGTGGGCTCGACATCCCGTCCATTGTGATGAGTGGCGCGTTCACGTGCTGAGTGGCGCGAAATATCGCGCCACTCAGCGTCACAACGCGCCACTCATCTGAGGTTCGCGACGCGGCGCCTGCCTATGCCGCGACGGCGGCCGTTTCGGCCGGGTCGGCGGGCAGGTCGTCCTTCTTGACGTTGATCATGACGATCGCGACGACCAACGCGACCAGGCCGAACGCGGCGCCCATCAGGAAGCCCTTGCCGGACGCGTAGGCCTGCAGGGACCGTGCGAAGTCCGAGTACGCGTGGCTGAAGAAGCCCGCCGTGCTCGGGTGCTGCATCACGAAGCCCTTGATGTCAGCGGCCTGCGGTCCGTTCTGCCCGTACTTGGCCAGGAACCCGGAGACCGCCTGATGCGAGTCGGTCGGGATCTGCGCCACGAGACCCTGCACGTGGCCGCTGGCCCAGCTGCGGGCGCTCGTACCGAATACCGTCGTCATCACCGACAACCCGAGCGCACCGCCCACCTGCTGCCCGACGTTGAGCAGCGCTGAGGCGAGACCCGCGTCGGTGTTGCGGACGTTCGACACCGCGGTCGCGGTCAGCGGAACGAACAGGCAACCCATCGCGACAGCGAGCAGGAACATGCCGGGCAGCAGCTTGCCGGCATAGCCGGAATCCTTGTTGACGGTCGAGAACCACAGCAGCGACAGCGTGATCAAGCCCGTGCCGGCGATCAGCAGGGGTTTCGCGCCGACCTTCGGCAACAGCTTGGCCACGATCTGGCTGACGATGCCGATCACAAAGGCGACGGGCAGGAACGAAAAGCCGGTCTTCAGCGGTCCGTACTCACGTACGCCCTGCACGAAGAAGGTCACGAAGTAGAACATGCCGAACATGGCTGCACCGACGACGAACATGACCACGTAGGCGCCGGCGCGATTGCGGTCTTCGAAGATGCGCATCGGCATCATCGGATCGGCCGCCACCTTGGCCTCGTAGTACACGAACGTGGTGAGCAGCACGACGGCCGCGGCGAACACGACGAAGGTCTGGGCATTGCCCCAGCCGCTGTGTGCGACGTGGATGAAGCCGTACACCGTCGCGACCATGCCGGCCACCGACAGCGCCGCGCCGATGAAGTCGAACTTGCCCTTCAGCCGCTCGGACTCGTGCAGGTAGAAGTACGCGCCGGTGATCAGCACGGCGCCGATCGGGATGTTGACGAACAGCACCCAGCGCCAGCTGAAGTAGTTGGTGAGGACGCCGCCGAGCAACAGCCCGAGCGCGGCACCCGCACCGGACACGGCCGCGTAGACCGCGATCGCCCGCGTGCGGGCCGGGCCTTCCTCGAACTCGGTCGTGATCAGCGACAGCGCGGTGGGCGAGGCGATCGCGCCGCCGAAGCCCTGCACGGCGCGACCGGCGAGCAACAGCCCGAAGCTGGGCGCGATCCCGGCGAGGAAGCTGCCGATCGTGAACAAGCTCAGGCCCAGGATGAACATCCGCCGGCGCCCCAGGATGTCGCCCATGCGACCGCCGAGCAGCAGGAATCCGCCGAAGGCGAGCGCGTAAGCGTTGAGCGCCCACGTCATGTCCGTCTGGCTCTTGTCGAAGTACCGACCCATCGACGGCAGCGCGATGTTCACGATCGTTCCGTCGAGCACGACCATCATCTGGGCGCCGGCGATCACCATCAGGATCAGGGCGGTATGCGCATGGCGTCGTGCGCCGTTCGCGGGTTGCGCGGTGGTGCGCGCCAGGTCTGTGTCAGCCACGATGTGCTCCAACTACTCTTCTGTCGACTTCAGGCTTAGAGTACGAATGCGTTCCTTATCGGGGTAACATAGGCCCGGCCAGGTAAGAAACGCAACCGTCTTTTAGTGAACTCCGATACCGGGGATTCTGACCGAGGGGTATGACAACGACGTGACCGTGATCGTGCAGCGAAAGCGCGGCGCCGCACTCGAGGACGCGATTCTCGAGGCCGCCTACGCCGAGCTGTCCGAAGTCGGATACACGGCGTTCACCGTCGAAGGGGTCGCCGCCCGGGCGCGCACCGGGAAGGCCAGCATTTACCGGCGTTGGCCCACCCGCGCGCAGCTGCTGCTGGACGCGATCAGCTCGCAGTTGCCGACGCCGGAGCAGTGCGGCTTCCCGGTGGCGCTCGCCGACGACGTCACCACGGAGGACGCTCTGCGCGGCGTGGCACGGGCGATCACCGCGACGCTGGCGAGCCCGGCCGGCGACGTGATGCGGGCGATCAAGTGCGAAGCGGCCACCGATCCCGAACTCGCCCGCGCCGTCGACGACCAGTTCCAGGCGCCGCGGCGGGCAGCCATGCTCGCCCTGTTACGCCGTGGTGTCGAACGCGGAGAGGTCCGGCCCGGTGCCGATGTGACGCTGGTGGCCGACGTGCTCCCGTCCGTCCTCACCTACCGGATGATTCTGCAGCGCGAGCCCGTGAACGCCAGGATGATCAACGAAATCATCGACCAGGTGCTGATTCCGCTCATCTCGCCTCGCTGAGGACCGAATCGCTGGAAGGCGTCCGGTTTGCGACCATGAGCGGGTGGTACGAGGCAATTCGGCGACCGCGGCGCATCCGCGCGGCACCGAGCCGCCGCCCCCGCCGACGTTCTGGACGCGGTTGCACCGGGGCTACCTCGCCAACGCGCCGCGCATCGTGGCCAACATCGCCCGGCTGCTGGGGCTGCTTGCGCTGATCGGCGCGGTGTGGACCAGCGAGCGGCTGCGCGTGCACTCGATAACCAAGATCATTCCTGCGCCGGCCACAGCCGCGGCCACCGCGATCACGGCGGTCGGCGGCCTGTTGCTGTTGCGGCTGGCCGCCGGGCTGCGCAAGCGTAAACATCGCGAATGGCTCGCCGCGGTCTTGCTCACGCTGATCATGACCGTCGCGTACATGCTTCGCGACGAGCGGCGCCCGGTCGAGGCCGCGATCACGCTCGTGCTGTTGGTAGCCCTGATCGTCGCGCGGTCGCGCTTCACTGCCCGTCCCGACCCGCGCAGCCGCTGGTTCGCGGCGAGGGTCTTCGTCCAGTTCACCGCGGTGGCGATCGTTTTCGGCATGGTGCTGCTGTACGCCTACCCGGCGCACGTCCTCGGCCGCCCGTCGTTCCTGGCCCGACTGCGCGAGGTTGTGCAGTCGCTGGTCGGGGCGGGCGGCACCATCGGAGTGCGCGGGGAACGGTTCGGCGACATCTTCCACGGCTCCTTGCTCGCGTTCGGGCTGGTCACGATCGTGGTCGTGGTGCTGCTCGTGCTCCGTCCGTCCCAACCCATCGGGCAGCTTTCGACCGAGGACGAACAGCGGCTGCGCGCACTGCTCGACCGCAACGGCGAGCGTGACTCGCTCGGTTACTTCGCGCTGCGCCGCGACAAGTCGGTCGTGTGGTCGCCGTCGGCAAAGGCAGCGATCACGTACCGCGTGGTGCACGGAGTCGCGCTGGCCAGCGGCGATCCGATCGGCGATCCCGAGGCCTGGCCGGGCGCGATCGCCGCCTACCGCGCCCTCGCCGAGGAGTACGCCTGGACGACCGCGGTCATGGGCTGCAGTGAACTCGGCGCGACCGTGTTCAAGCGTGAGTGCAAGCTGGCCGCGCTTGCGCTGGGCGACGAGGCGATCGTCGAGGTGGACGAGTTCAGCCTCGAGGGACGGGCGATGCGCGGCGTGCGCCAGGCGTGCACGCGAGTCGCCCGGGCCGGCTACGACGTGCAGGTCCGGCGCGCGCGGGACATCCCGCCGGACGAGCTCGCCGCGCTGCAGGACGCCGCTGCGGCCTGGCGCGGCGACGCCGTCGAGCGGGGGTTCTCGATGGCGCTCTCGCGGATGGGCGATCCGTCCGACGGGGACTGCGTGGTCGCCACGGCGACCGCCGACGGAGCCGTGCGCGGGCTGCTGCACTTCGTGCCGTGGGGGACGGACGGGTTGTCGCTGGATCTCATGCGGCGGGACCGCTCGTCGGACAACGGACTGAACGAGTTCATGATCGCCTCGCTGATGGCGGCCTGCCCCGATCTCGGCGTCGGGCGGGTGTCGCTCAACTTCGCGGTGTTCCGCGACGCGATCGAACGCGGCGAGCGTATCGGTGCCGGTCCGATACTACGGATGTGGCGCTCGCTGCTGATCTTCGCCTCGCGCTGGTGGCAGATCGAGTCGCTGTACCGGTTCAACGTCAAGTTCCGGCCGTACTGGGAGCCGCGATTCATCTCCTACCCCGCGGCGCGCGACCTGCCGCGGATCGCGGCGGCGGCGCTGGAGGCCGAGGCGTTCATCGTCCGTCCGCACCGGCTGCAGCGCTGGCTGGGACGGACGTAACCTTGCCGGCCCGTCACGCCGAGGCGAACGGCTCCGGGTTCACACGGGCGGGCGACTACCTGACCGAGGCTGAGGCCGTCAGCGGGTGAGTCGCGGGCTTGGGTACGCTTTCGGCTGGTCGTGGACTCGTCCGTGACCGTTGGAGGCTTCGCCTAGTCTGGTCTATGGCGCCGCACTGCTAATGCGGTTTGGGTCACAAGCCCATCCCGGGTTCGAATCCCGGAGCCTCCGCGCCCGGTGACGAATCAGTTCGGTGTCACCGGTAAACTGATCGTTCGGTTCAGCCGAGCGCCCGTAGCTCAACGGATAGAGCACTTGACTACGGATCAAGAGGTTGCAGGTTCGAGTCCTGCCGGGCGCGCACAACCACAATCGGGCCTAGAGTCCTTACCCCGCGGATTTGCTGATGAAGCAACCAACCTTGTTCTTGACTGTCGGGCTCCCATGCACCGGAAAGACCACGGCGGCGCGGCGCATAGAAGTCGAGCACAAAGCACTTCGCCTCACGAAGGACGAATGGGTGAAGGCTCTCTACGGGCACGAGAATCCGCCATCGGCCCAGGACGTGATCGAAGGACGGCTGATCCAGGTCGGGTTGCGCGCCCTCGAACTCGGCAACAACGTCGTGATCGACTACGGGCTCTGGGGTCGAGACGAGCGCTCCGCTCTCCGGCAGGCGGCAGCAGACCGCGGCGCGACGGTGGAGATGCGCTACTTCGAACTCAGCCCCGGGGAGCAGCGGAGACGACTTGATCAGCGCCAAACCGAAGCGCCACAAACGACCTGGCCCATGTCCGACGAGGAACTCGCGCACTGGGCCGCCACCATCGACATCCCAACGCCAGGTGAACTCGATGGCAGTGAACCCATTGATGACGCACCGCCTGGATTCGCTACATGGGACGAGTGGCGCAGGCACCGCTGGCCGTCGTCGGTCTTCTGACGCCTGCTCGCTCCGCCTTCAGGCACCGCACCCGCGCGCGCCACAATTCGAGTCAAGTTCTTCGCCGGCCGGCCGATGTGTGGATCGTGCGGACCCAACTCCAACCGCGCCGCGGCCGCTTGGCCATGCGCGCCGTGCTCGCCGTGCTCGCGCTCCTGGTCGTCGCCGCCGCGACGTCCGTGCCGTCCGGCGCGACAACCACCCACACCGGCCCGGCCTCCGCGAATCCGCTCGCAGCCGCCCCCTGGGGCGTCAACACCGGGCGCTCCGAGGGCATCTACCCGGCGTGGCAGGAAGCGACCGGCACCACCAAGCAACTGCTGGCCCGCATCGCGCTGCGCCCGCGTGTGCACTGGTTCGGGGCATGGACACCGACCAGCGACATCGCCGGCCTTGTGCGTGCCTACATCAGCCAGACCCAAGCCGGGAACGCGAACGCGCTCGTGCAACTGGCCGTGTTCCGGGTGTACCCCGGCGGCGAGCGCGCCAAGTCCGTCCCCCTCACCGCCGCGGCGCAGGCCGACTACAAGGCCTGGGTCGACCAGGTCGCAGCCGCGATCGGCACTGCGCGGGTGGCACTGATCCTCGAGCCTGACCTCGCTCTGGCCCTGCACGGCTGGCGGCCGGCTGTCCGCCTGGGCCTGGTCTCCTACGCGGCGCGAGTGTTCAGTGCGCTGCAGCGAACCAGTGTCTACATCGACGCCAGCGCCGCAGACTGGCTCCAGGTGCCCACCGCCGCTTCGATGCTCCGCTCAGCCGGCGTCGCGCACGTCCGCGGGTTCGCCCTCAACGCCACCCACTACGACTCCACCGCGGCACAGGTCACCTTCGGGCGGCAGATCGTGGCGGCCCTGACCAACGCCGGAATCCCGAACCGGCACTTCGTCGTGAACACCGCGGACACCGGCCGCCCGTTCACGTGGCCGCAGTACTGGGTCAAGCATCCGCACGGCAACTTCAACAACGCCGAGGTGTGCCGCAACCGCACCGAGCAGCGCTGCGTGACACTCGGCATCCCACCCACCACCGACGTCGGGAATTCCGCGTGGCATCTGCCGGCGACCGTCGCTGCAGCTGCGCACAAGTGGTGCGACGGGTATCTGTGGTTCGGCCGACCATGGCTGGACAACCAGGCCGCGCCGTTCGACCGGCAACGGGCGCTCGCGGTCGCTGCGACCACGCCGTACCACTAACGCAGGGTTGAACCCGGCACGAACACCGGCTGACGGGCGGCGCACTCTTGCCGTGGGCCTGGCTGCTGCTCGTCACCGGCGGCGTTGCAGTCGGTCGGCTGTGGCGGTCCCTCCCTCGGCGCCCCCCGATCGGATTGGGCCGGTTCGGTGAGCGGGTGTTGAACACGCCGGTGATCGGATTGTTCGGGTCGTTGCCCGGACGAGTGGCGAGCTCGTCCCGGCGGGACAGGTGCAACCAGGTCAGCACCAGCAGCTCGGCGCCCGCCGTGATGTCGCGCAGTCCGTCCACGACATCGTCCGAGAACATCAGCCAGGCGTCCGGCGCATCGTCGTTCCCCTGTCGCGGCGCTTCGGAACGGTCGCGCAGCTCGGAGACCACGTATGCGATCGGGACGAGCTGCATCTCATCCATCGTCGACCTCCTTGGGCAAGGTGAGAACTTCGATGCCGTCATCGGTGACAGCGATCGTGTGTTCGCTGTGTGCAGTCCGGGAGCCCGTCGCGCTGCGGAGTGTCCAGCCGTCGGCATCTGTCACGAGTTCGGCGGTGTCCGCCATGACCCACGGCTCCAATGCCAGCAGGAGCCCGGGACGCAATCTGTATCCACGACCGCGTCGCCCGGTGTTCGGGACGTGCGGGTCCTGGTGCATCGTCGTGCCGACGCCGTGACCACCGAATTCGGTGTTGATCAGATACCCCGCGGCGGTGAGGACCGCGCCGATGGCATGGGAGACATCGCCGATGCGAGCGCCAGGGCGTGCCGCGGCAATTCCGGCGCTCAATGCCCGCTCGGTGGCACTGATCATCGCAACGCTCTGCGAGGGCTTCGCGTCGCCCACGATGAAGCTGATGGCGCAGTCCGCGACAACTCCGCCTTTGGACACGGCCAAGTCGAGCGTCAGCAGGTCGCCGTTGGCAAGCGTGTAGTGATGGGGCCGCCCGTGCAGCACAGCATCGTTGACCGATGTGCAGATGTAGTGACCGAACGGCCCACGCCCGAAGGACGGCTCGTAGTCGACGTAGCACGACTGAGCGCCGGCCTCGGTGATCATGTCGTGGGTCCACCGGTCGATGTCCAGAAGGTTGGTGCCCACCTCGCAGCGGCACCTGAGCGTCTGCAAAATGCCGGCGACCAACGCGCCTGCTTCCCTGGCTCGTGGCAGTTCACGCGAGTGGAAGATTTCGATCATCTGACACCTTGCCTGTATGCGCCTACGCGGCCCGGTCCGACTGTCCCATGCACGCGCGTGTGGCGCGCGGACCAACGGGGTAAGACCCCGGCCAACCGGATGTCGCGATTTGCTGTGTTCGGTCGACGATCGAGCGGAGCAGCACGATGACGGCAGTTGCCGGTGTCCCCACGGACCGAGGCACCGATTTCTCGGTGCTCAGCCGACACGTGAAGGCCGCCGGCCTGCTGCGTCGGCGCAGGACGTACTACGCGGTGCGCGCCGCCGTGCTGGCGTTGGCAATGGCTGCCGTGGTGGTGGCCGTCTGGCTGCTCGGAAATTCCTGGTACCAGTTGATCGTCGCAACCGCGCTCGGGGTGGTGCTGACCCAGATCGCGTTCCTGGGTCACGACGCAGGTCACCAGCAGATGTGCCGGACCAGGCGTTGCAACGATCTGATCGGCACGGTGGCAGGCAATCTGCTCGTCGGGTTGAGCTACGGCTGGTGGGTGGACGAGCACACCCGTCACCACGCGAACCCGAACCACGAGGAGCGGGACCCGGACGTCGCCGAGAGCGTGCTCGCGTTCACCGCACGTCAGGTCGGCGCACGCACCGGGCTGGCCCGGCAGGTCGCCAAGCATGAGGCGAAATTGTTCTTCCCGCTGCTCACCCTCGAAGGCTTGAACCTGCACGTCTCAGCGATCACCCATCTATGGGGTGGCAAGCCGGTGCGCTGGCCACGGGCTGAGAAGTTGCTGCTGGTCGTCCACCTCATAGCGCTGATCGGGCTACCCCTTCTCGCGATGCCGTTCGGCAAGGTCATCGCTTTCGTCGCGATCAGCCAAGCCGTGTTCGGTGTCTACATGGGCTGCTCGTTCGCGCCGAACCACAAAGGGATGCCCATGCTCGCCGAAGGCGATTCGCTCGACTTCCTTCGGCGTCAGGTCGTCCCGTCCCGCAACATCTCGGGAAGCCGTCTGGTCGACACGTTGCTCGGCGGCCTGAACTACCAGATCGAACATCATCTGTTCCCGAGCATGCCGAGTCCCGCGCTGCGACAGCTACAACCCATCGTGCGTCGGCACTGCAGACAGCTCGGCATTCCCTACACGGAGACGGGCCTGCTCGAGTCCTACCGGATTGCCCTGCGGCACATGCACCAGATCGGCGAGTGCGCCCGCATCGGCGACAAGGCCGCGGCGGCGTCGACACCGTAGGTTCCGACGCGCCGGACGCCGCTCACTGCCTCCGGACGTTGCGCCAACCCAAGGTCAGGAACGTGATCATCAGCGCCAGGGCGGGTGCACAGACGAAGAACGCGATCAAGATGTCGTGGGTCATGATCACTCACTTATCGGGGGCTCTGCCGATACAGTGCCCCATCGACGGGCGCTGCTAACGCTCGTTCGGCGACGGCGTGGACGGTCAACGACGGCGAACGCCTTAATCAACTGCTGCACCTGGGCGTGGACGGCAGCACGACTGCCAACCTGGCCATCCTCCAAGCGCTGTCCCGGTGAAGCTGCACGGCTCATCCGGCGCGGGTGATGTTGCTGTGCGCCACGAGGTATGTGGTGGTCGAGCGTCTGGTTGTGGAGGTTCGACATGGAGGCGACGCTCAACTCATTGACCGAGTCGGAGCTGGCGATCGCACGGAGCACCGAGCCCAGCATGCTCGCCGACCTCGACGAAGACGCGCTGCTCGAACTGCACGCTCGAGTGCGCCGGGCCCGCAACAAATACCTGGGGCAGTACCGGCGCCAAGGTGCCGCCGCCGTGGACGAGACCGGCAGCCGCGGCGTCGCGCACGCCGAGAACCAGCGCGCCCGCGACAGGGTCGAAGTGTTCGAGACTTCGCTGGCCCGAGTCAGCAGCGCCCTGGCGAAGGCCGCCCGGCGGGCGGCCACGGAACTTCGGGCTGAACGCCTGGCCGCCGCCCGTCCTCCCGGCGCCGCGCTTCGCGCCGCGCATCGACCCGTACCGAAGGAGACCACCGACACGTCCGCCGATGCTCGGCCGCCGCACAAGTCCACCGGACGACGCAAGCGCGACGCATCCGACATCGCCATCGGCAGACGCAACCAGGCGCGCCGCGACGACCGCTGACGGGGGCCGGATCCTCGAGGACGCGTTCAGCCGGCTTCGATATGGGTGCAACCGGTGTCGCGAAACGTTCCGCCGGTGGTCGTCAGCGGCCACTGCTCCTTATGGCGGGCCCGTGGGATCGACTCGACCCCCATCTGCACTCGAGCCGCGCGCGTGACGTACACGCGGAACGGCCCGATGTAGCCCAGTTGGTACCCATGCGTGACCAGCCAGTCGTGCATCGGCCCTCGGTACGGTCCACGCCAGGTATCCATCACGATGACGGTCGCGCCGCTCGCCGCGATCTGGTCGGTCCATCCGTCGAATCCGCCGCGCGTGTGCTTCACCTTCCACACGTCCTCGCCGCTACCCAGGTACGGGTAGTTGTCCGGGTTGCTGCGGTGCAGCAGGACGAGCGGGACGGGGTCGCCGAGCGTCCACAGCGGAGTCCCGGGCACCAGCGCTCCCGCGATGGCGCAAGCGCTGGCCTGTTCGCTTCGGAGCGGCTCGTCGTCCGACGGCTGGTAGTACAGGACCGCGCAGGTGGTCACAAGGGCAGTGACACCGATCAGCAGGCCGGCGGTCGCCGCCTGCTGCGCCCGCACGCCCGACAGTCGGTGCAACAGTTTCGCGCCGGCCATCCCGAAGCCGGCGGCGGCGTAGGGCAACACCGGGAAGGCGTGCGTCCAACCGATGTAGTCATAGGCCATGTACGCGAGTTGGGTGACGAGACTGAGCCCCACGAGCAGGACGAGCGGGTGCAGTAAAGCTGCGCGCCACTGCGAACGCACCACGATCCACACCGCTGCTGCGAGCACCAATGCCAGGCCGATCCAAAGCAGGACCGCGCCCGCGCCGTACGAGCCGGCGACGTTCCGGAACATGAACTGCAGTCGCGCGCCGAAACTCAGCGGCGCACGGCGCGTCCCGGTGAGCGGGAAGACGAACAACCCCTCGAACAGCTTCCCGAGGTGGCCCTCCGCGGCGTAGTAGCCCATCAGCAGGATGACGGGGGTTGCGGCGCCGGCGAGATTCCACGCCGCCGCGTGCCGCCGCCGCCCCGGCGACCAGGCGACCGCACAGAGCAACGAGATGGGCACGTAAGGAAACAGCGGTTGCCACGAAACGAAGGCGAGTCCGGCGGCCACACCGCCCAAGTACCAGTTCTTCCGCGCGGTCAGCCAGAGGGCGAAGATCAGGAAGACCGTGCCCGGCGAGTGCCCGTCCGGCCCGGCCAGGGCTTGGTGCGCGAAGCGACTGAAGGTCACGAACACTGCGGCCGCCACGAGGCCGCCTACCACCGATTGCCACAGTTCGACGACCAGCAGGTACACGCCGAGCACGCCGAGGATGGCGAGCGCGCAGAACTCGACGCGGATCACCAGCAGGTCGCTGCGCCCGAACAGCCGCGCAACGGCCACCCCGACGCCGCACAAGATCGACGACAGCGGCCCCTTCGGATCCATGATGCTGACATACGGCGGCGCGCCGTGGACGAACCGCTGCCCGCCGTACACGTAAATCGCCGAATCGCGCGAGAGCTTGCCGTAGATGTTGAACTGGCTGTAGACAACCGCGGCGATCGTCAGCGCCCAGATCCCACCGGCGGCCTTCGTCCGGAGCGCTCGGCCGAGCGCGGCGGCCGACCGAACCGGTTCGACCGCCGCGCCGGCCGGGGGCGTCGCATCGACTGCGGTGGGGCGCATCTCGAGCGGCACCTAGCCGGCAACCGAGCTGGACCTGCGGCGCGTGACCATGATCCCTCCCGATGCCCTCGACCCGGAACGGCCAAGCAAAGGTCATCACGAGGCCGCTTAAAGAATCGGCAGAGCCTCAGAGGAGTTCATGCTTGCCGCCCCCCGACCTATTCGCCCCCGGACGGCTGGCGAATGGTCACGTTGAGCCGGTTCCACACGTTGATCAGCGCGATCTCGATGATCAGCCCGCTCAGTTGCTGGGTGTCAAAGTAGCGGACGGCTTCGTCGTAGACCGCGTCGGGCACCGGGTCGGGACGGTCCGCGAGCCGGGTCACGCACTCGGTCAGGGCCAGCGCGGCGCGCTCGGCGCCGCTGAACCGCAGCGACTCACGCCATGCGCCCACCGCCCAGATCTTCTCGTCCGACGCACCCGATTCCTTGAGCTCGCGGGCGTGCATCTCGGTGCAGTACGAGCAGCCGTTGATCTGGCTCGCGCGCAGGTGGACGAGGTACGCGATCTCCGCAGCGAGCCCGGATTTCATCGCCGCCTTGTGCGCGTCATGCAGCGCGGGCAGCACGTCCGAGGTCACCATCGCCGGGTTGTCCATACGGGGTTCGATCGAAACGGTTTGCATCTCGGATCCTTTCTGATCGTTGGACGCCTTCGTGGAGCGTCACAACCAGGACGAATCCGGCCGACCAAAGGTGACACGTTTCGGGGTTCGCGTAGGACCCATGTGTAGGACTATTTGAGCCATGCCGACCGACACCGACATCTGCGTGGTCGTCGGACACGATCGACGACCGGCGGGCCTGGCGGCGCTCGCGGCGGCGATCGAACTGGCCACCCGGCTGGGGGCGACGCTGCACGTCGTGCACAGCATCACCGTCGACGACTACGGCATCGACCCCGACAGCGACGAGTTCGATGCCGTCTGCGAACGCAACCGCGCCCGCGAACGTGGCGAGATCGAGACCGCGATGCGCGCGACCGCCGTCGCCTGGACCTATCACGAGCAACGCGGCGAGCCGGCCAGGGCGCTCGCCAAGCTCGCCGACGAGGTCGACGCGGCCTACCTGGTGGTCGGCGCAACGCATCCCGGCGCGCTGCATCACCTGGTCGGCGGCGAGTCCGTCAACAAGTGGCTGGTTCGGCACCAGGGCCGTCCGGTTCTCGTCGTACCGGAGCCAGGATCGGCCAGGCGTGCGCACGGCTCGGAGTGACACGAACGCCGCGGTGCTGCGAGGAACATATTCGTTTTGCCGGTTTAGCGCACTGAACACCGGTATGACTGCCCATCGAGTACTGTCAGCGGTCGGCCCGCCCGGGCCGCAGTCGTCGACGGCGACTGTCCCGCACCGCCGAGAGGAGGTGGCGTCGTGGCCTCGGCTTCCACGATCACGGTCGCCTGTCCCGACTGCGGCAGTTCCGCCACCGTGTCGCTGTGCCTGGCGAACGTCGACGAGAGCGAGCACGTGCTCGCGTTCTCGTGTCGCTGCGGCTACGAGATCGATGAGTTCGATGCGCTGCGCCTATGGGTGGAATCGCACCAGGCTCCCGATGCGGCGCTCGAAAGTGTCGAGACCGCGTAGCCGACGATCAGCGGTCGCCGGGGCAGCCCGTCCCGGTGATCAGCTGCGCCGTCAGCGACGTCTTGACCTGGATGTTGCCGGCGCTCGGCGAACTGACCGTGAGCCAGTCCCGCGGCGTACGGCCGATGCAGGCGTCCGGGTCATCACTGACCCAGAGGTTGCTCGCGCGGACCCGGACGACGGCCGTGCCCGGCGCAGAGAAGTGCAAGGTGAGTGCTGACGGCTCCTGATCGACCAGCCGGGCCGGCCCGGACACGAGCGGTTCGGGATCGGCCACTCGCCACACCCGCCAGTGCGCGTCCTGCCAGACCGGGACGAGGTACGACGGTGCGTGCCGCAGCAGCGCCGCCTCGGCCTTGCCTCCGGTGTCGAGCGGTGCCCGCGGCAGGGCGACCACGCTGACCGCATTGTCGTCGAGCCAGGCGCGGTAGCGCGCGGGCGTCAGCCGGTTGTAGAGGACGGCGTTGTACTGCAGGTCGGACTGCCGTTCCCACCCGCGGGCGATCGGGAAGTGCCGTGCGACGAAGTAGGACTCCCAGTGTTCGCGGGTGAACGGGATCTCGAGCCGCCCGGAGATCAGCGCCGGCCGGCTCGCCAGGAAGCGGTCGATGCCGGCATAGAAGGACGGCGCCCGCGACGGGTCATCAGCGCCGTGCACCACCGACGAGGCGAATGCCACCGTCGGCCACACGACCGCGAGCACCGCGATCGCCGACGTCCGGATGCGTGACCACACCCCGCGACCGTCGAGGTAGTACACGGCAAGCGGGATCGCGACGAGCTTGGCAAGGCGCGCGACATTGCCGCCGATCGGGTTCGGCGCCAAGAACGCCGCGACGTCGACGAGCAGATAGCAGGCGGCGAACAAGCGCATCGCGGCCTGCGACCTAGGAGCGATGACCAGGATCGCGACGCAGAACGCGGCCACACCGAGGAACGTCTGCCATGGGCACGGGAACGGTCCGTCCACCCCGCCGATCACGAACGCGACCGCTGAGCCGGTGATCGCGGCGCCCAATGGCAACACGGCCCGTACCCCGCGGTTGTGCGCCAGAGCCGGCGAGACGAGCAGCACGAACGCCCCGGCAAGCGGACTGGACAGCGAGGCCAGTGCGGCGAGCGCGGCGGTGAGGTAGGGCGAGCGCCCGGTCAGCAGGCTGCGGACCGCCGCAACCGCGAACGCGGTCCCGAGCAGGAACGGCACCTGGCCGATCAACAGGTTCTCGGTGACACTGACGGCGATTCCGACGCCGATCAGCGTCGCGCGGCGCCGGCTCACGTTGGGGATCGCCCCGGAGGCGGACCAGGTGATGGCCACGCACGCGACGACACCGACGGTGCCCGCGCCCAGCACCGCGGCGAGCGGCGGATAGAGCACTGAATAGCCCGGCAAGGCCGAACCGCTGTACCAGCGCATCGTCCACAGCGACAGGCCGTCGTGTCCGGCGATCCAGGCCCGGAACTCCTGCGCCGGCCAGTCGGGACCCCAGCGGGCGAGCCAGGCGACGAGCACGCTCGTGACCGTCACGAGGGCGAGGCTGGGCAGCCGCACCCGCAGATGATGGGGTGCGGAACGGGGACTGATTGTGCTCAAAGGCCGGACTCCATACGTCCATTACACCGGTTCAAGCTGGACTAAGGGTTACCGCACGGATACTGGACGGGTGAGAAGCCCGCAGCGCGTTGTTGAGCCCGGTCTGCCGAGTGCCGTCACCATACACGAGGTGGGGCCTCGTGACGGTCTGCAAAACGAGCCGACGGTGGTTCCAGTCGAGGTGAAGGCTCAGTTCGTCGCCCGGCTCGCGGCTGCCGGACTGCGCACGATCGAGGCCACCAGCTTCGTGCACCCGACGTGGGTACCGCAGCTGGCCGACGCCGAGGAACTGATCGGCCGGATCGAGCGGGTGCCCGGCGTGCGCTACCCCGTCCTCGTCCCGAACGAGCGCGGTCTGGACCGTGCGCTGGCCCACGGCATCACCGAGATCGCCATCTTCGGCAGCGCGACCGAGTCGTTCGCCAAACGCAATCTCAACCGGACGGTGGCGGAGTCGATCACGATGTTCGGCCCGGTCGTGACTCGCGCCCGGGACGCAGGGCTGGACGTGCGCGCCTATCTCTCGATGTGCTTCGGCGATCCCTGGGAGGGCGCGGTGGCCATCGAGCAGGTCGTGTCGGTCGGCGCGCAGTTGCTCGACCTGGGCTGCTCGCAACTGTCCCTCGGCGACACGATCGGGGTGGCGAGTGCGGGGCATGTCACCGCCCTGCTCACCGGGTTCGGCGAGCGGGGGATCGCCGCCGACCGGCTGGCAGTGCATTTCCACGACACGTACGGGCAGGCGCTGGCCAACACCCTGGCCGCGTTGCGGTACGGCATCACAACCGTCGACGCGTCCGCGGGCGGCCTCGGCGGGTGCCCCTATGCCAAGAACGCGACCGGCAACCTGGCGACGGAAGATCTCGTATGGATGCTGCACGGGCTCGGCATCGAGACCGGCGTCGATCTCGAGGCGCTGGTCGGGACGAGCCGTTGGATGGCCGAGCAGCTCGGCCGGCCCAGCCCGTCGCTGGTCGTGCGCGCGCTTTCGTCCACCGATTGAGCTGGGCGCGTTTCCCGACAGTGGTTAGTTCTGTCCACAGTGGTCAGTTGCAATTGACCACTGTGCGCTCCAACTGACCACTGTCGGTGCGCGCACTGACCATTGTCGGTGCGCAGGTAGGTCAGACCAGTTCGCGGTCGTGGTCGGGGAGCGGCGGCGGTGCCACGTCGTCGTCACGCTCGCTGCCGCCGCCACCGTCGCGGCACCACGGGCACCACGGCTGGAAGCGGCGGTGCGCCACGTGGCTCATGATCAGGTAGACCATCGTGAGCTGGACGAGTGCCCACACGATGCGGCCCCACGTGCCAGGGAAGAAGTTCGAGCCGATGAGCACGGCCAGGTAGGGGATCAGGAACCGCGGCTCGGAGCCGGTATGCGCCATCCAGAACCGCCGCCCGTACTTGGCGGACTGCTCGGCGGCGTTGAGCGGCATCGCAGCCATGCACTGCTCACACAACCGACGGTCGTGGCGGCGCATCAGTATCCAACTGACCAGCACGACCAGCATCAATGCGAGCGGCAGCGTGAGCATCACCGGACTGTCGGGCGGGCGCAGTCCGACGATGATCGCGCCGACGATCGAAACGCACAGGATCTCCGGCGCGAAATGGCCCCACACGTCCGCGATGCGCGTAGACAGCCGATTCTGGGCGTCCCCCGACATATGCCCGCCTCCTCGAATCGAGCGTATCCCTCAGATACCCCGTGCAGCGACTGCTACGTACTAATAGTTGCCGAGGAAGTAAAGAAACCTGGTTATCAGTGACCGCGCGGGCGGAACCGGTACACGGCGCCGCCGGCGAGCGCGAGCGCAAGGCCGATCACGAGGAGCACCAGCGGACGGTCAGGCCCGCCGCCACCGATCGGACCCTGCCCCGCGGGCACCCCGGTCGGGACGATGTGGTTGTGCTTGACCACGGCCGGCGTGGGCTGCGGTGCAGGCGGCGCGGCCGGGGCATTGGACGGGCCGGCCGCAGCGTTCGCGAGCGCCAGGCTGATCTGCCCACCGCCGAGATCGATCTCGAGCGCGCGCACCACGGTCTGGCCCGCGACGGCGGGCGTGGCCTGGTCCGGCGTAGCGCGAAGCGGGCTGCGGTACGTGCCGGGCACGCCGGTGGGCTGCACGTTGACTCCGACCTGCAACGCCTGCTTGAGCCCGTCCACCAGCGGTTGGAACGGGTTGGTGCCACCGCCGAGCTTGGACGTGACCTGGTGCAGCGCCGCGGTGAGCTGGTCCTGACCCTGCTGCACCGCGGCCATGAGCTGGGCGACAGCGTCCTGGAGCTGCGGCGGGAAGTTCTTCGAGAGCGCGGTGAGGCAGTCGGCGAAGTTCTGCTTCTGGTCTGCGAAGGAGTGGACCAGCGCCTTCTGCAGCCCCGCACCGAAGCCGTTGGCGAGGTAGTTCGTCACGTAAGCCAGCAGGTCGGTGTTGGCCGGCAGGTTGTTCAGGTCGGCGCCGAGCACGTGCAGCAATGCGGCGACGTCGATCGTCAGAGCGCCGGTGGTCGGCTCGATCGAGATCGCGCCGCTCGCGATCGAGATCGGCGCCAGCGCCTGGCCCTTGAACTTGCACGCGGTCGGCTCCTTCGGCACCGGCAGCGGCGACGAGGGTGGTGCCGGCGTGTCCAACGCGTCGGCCAGCTGCTTGAGCACCCCGGCCAGCGCCGGCGAGGCGAGGGTGAGCTTGAGCCCGGCGATGCCGTAGTGCGTGGTCGCGCCGTGGCCGAACCCGGCGGGCGTGGCCGCCCGGGCCGAGACCGCACCGATCGTCGCAGTGAGCCCGCCGAGCGCGGCCGCACCGCCGGCGCCGGGGATCGGCAGCGGCGTGGACGGGAACGCCGCAGCGGAAAGGTTCAGCGTCGCGTCGGACGGGTAGCCGTGCTGGCCGCCGAGCGCGGCGCCACCCTGGTTCGCGACGGCGCCGGCCGCACCGAGCGCGTGACCGTTGGCGCGGGCAATGGCGATCTGGTTCGCGACGCCGGCATGGAAGACGTTGTTGCCCGGCGCCTGCAGCTTGCCCGAGAGCGGGACGTCGGCCTGGCCGAACAGCGTGACGTCGAGCGGGTTCTGCGCCGAGGTCGTGCCGGGATAGGTCGCCCTTGCGTCGTGCAGGTCCACGACTTGCTGCAGCGGCTTGCCGCCCAGCGACCCGTCCAGGAACCGACCTACGGCCTGGGCGTTGACGGCGGAGGCCGAGGCCGGCGCCGCGGTGCACAGGAGGGCAGACCCGGCGGCCACGGTCAGCACGGTGGCGGCGGTGACGGCACGGACGGTGCGGGACCTGCGACGGCGTTGCTCGGCCAACATGGCTCTCCTCGTTCGGTGACGTCCGTCCCCCGGTCGGAACAACACGTCAGGCACCCGCACGGCGGGCGCTCACCGTCTAGAACGAGGTAGTCGGCACGAGGATGCGCAAACCGCGCGAATTCAGGCGGACCGCACCTGCGGCGTGCCCAGCGGCACCGTGCGCAGGGCGGCCGGGGCGTGTGCCGGTACGGCCGGTGATCGCGGCGCGATCGGCTCGAGGCGGCGGTACGACGCCCCGATCAAGGGCCGTTGATCGGCCTCGCCCTTGTTCGGCCACAGTGCCGCGGCGCGCTCGGCCTGCGCGGTGATCGACAGGGACGGGTTGACGCCGAGGTTGGCCGACAAGGTCGACCCGTCGACGACGTGCAACCCGTCGTAGCCGTAGAGCCGGTGGTACGGGTCGATCACGCCCGTTCGCGCGGAGTCGCCGATCGGGCATCCGCCGATGAAGTGCGCGGTCATCGGGATGTTCATCAGGTCGCCCCAGGTGCCCCCGGGGGTGCCGTCCACGTTCTCGGCAAGTTGCTTCGCGGCCTGGTTGGCCACCGGGATCCACGTCGGGTTCGGTTCACCCTCGCCCTGGACACTGGTCAGCTTGCTGAACCCGAGCCGGGTGCGCCTGCGCAGTACGGTGATCGAGTTGTTCAGCGACTGCATCACCAGCAGGATGATCACGCGCTCGGACCACTTCCGCGGCACGAGCAATCGCACCAGAGACGGCTTGCGCAGCATCGCGATCAGGAACTGCCACCAGCGATTCCGTCGGGTGCCACCGTCGGTCATGATCGTGTTGAGCAGTCCCATGGCATTGCTGCCCTTGCCGTAGCGGACGGGCTCGATGTGGGTGTTCTCGTCGGGGTGCCAGGACGACGTGATTGCCACGCCCTTGGTGTAGTCCTCGGTCGGCTTGTCGATGCGCACGCCGAGCAACGACTCGGAGTTGGTGCGGGTCAAGTAGCCCAGCCGCGCAGAGATCTTCGGCAGCGTGGTGGCGCGTAAGCGGTGCAGCAGCTTCTGGGTGTTATAGGTGCCCGCGCTGAACACGACGTGCTCTGCGGTGAACGTGCGGTCGGGACGCCGCGTGACCAGCTTGCCCGTGCGCACCGTGTCGACCGCGTAGCCGCCGTCGATCGGACGGACTCCGGTGACCGTCGTCAGCGGGTGCACCACCGCGCCGGCGCGCTCGGCGAGGGCCAGGTAGTTCTTGACGAGCGTGTTCTTGGCGCCGTGCCGACAGCCGGTCATGCACTCGCCGCAGTCGGTGCAGCCGGTGCGCTCCGGCCCGGCACCGCCGAAGTAGGGATCGGCCACCGTTTTGCCCGGTTCGAGTTCGCCGTCGCGGCCGAAGAACACACCGACCGGGGTCTTGCGGAACGTGTGCGCGACCCCGAACTTCTCGGCCAGCCGTTGCATCTCCCGGTCACTGGGTGTGTCGCCCGGATAGGTGACGACGCCGAGCATCCGCTTGGCCTGCTCGTAGTGCGGCGCCAGTTCCGCACGCCAGTCGGTGATGTGAGCCCACTGCGGGTCGTCGTAGAACGGCTGCGGCGGCTCGTAAAGCGTGTTCGCATAGTTCAGCGAGCCCCCGCCGACGCCGGCACCGGCAAGGATCACGCAGTCCTTGAGCAGGTGAATGCGCTGGATGCCGGTGCAGCCGAGTTTCGGAGCCCAGACGAAATCGCGCAGGTGCCAGGAGTTCTTCGGCAGGGTTGCGTCGGTGAAGCGGCGCCCGGCCTCGAGCACGCCGACGCGGTACCCCTTCTCGGACAGTCGCAGCGCGGTGACGCTGCCGCCGAACCCGGATCCGATGACGATCACGTCGAAGTCGGCCATTGCACTCCCTATTGAGCACCGATCAGTAACGCGTGAGTCTACTCGCTGAGAGACCGCCTCCCGGACATGACAGCCCGTTCATCTTGAGTTCATTCACAGGTCAGGAACTGGTCGGAATCCACTCCTAGCGTCGGTCGGGTCACGACAGATCACATCAAGGATGGTGAACCAGTGGGGCGAAATCGCCTGAACAGCGCCGCGGCGCTCACGGCGCTGCTGGCCGCGGGCGCACTCGCGCTCAGCGCGTGCAGCTCGAGCGGCGGCGGCAGTGGGGGGAACACGTCGGCTCCGGCGCCGACGTCGTCGAGCGCGTCCGGCTCCACGGGCGGTGCCAGCGGCATCAGCTGCACGACCGGCACGCTCAACGGCTCCGGATCGACCGCGCAGACCAACGCGATGGACGCCTGGCGCAAGGCCTATCAACAGGCCTGCAGCGGTGCCAAGATCAACTATGACTCGATCGGCTCCGGTGACGGCATCTCGGCGTTCACCGACAAGAAGGCCGACTTCGCCGGCTCGGACGCCGCGTTGGACCCCAAGGAGGAAATGCCGCCTGCCACCAAGGCCTGCGGCAGCCCCGCGCTCGACCTGCCGATGGTTGTCGGGCCGGTCGCGATCGCCTACAACCTGAGCGGCGTGAACAACCTGACGCTGAACGCGTCGACGATTGCCCAGATGTTCCTCGGCAAGATCAAGACGTGGAACGACCCGGCGATCGCGGCGCTCAACAAGGGCGTGAACCTGCCGTCCACTGCGATCAAGCCGTTCTACCGGTCGGACGACTCGGGTACCACGTTCAACTTCGAGAGCTACCTCAAGGCTGCGGCGCCGAAGGACTTCACCAGCGAGCCCAACAAGGTCTCGAGTGATGCCCACTTCGCGGGCCAGGGCGAGAACGGGTCGCAGGGTGTGGCCGACTCGGTCACGCAGACCTCCGGCGGCGTCGGCTACATGGAGTACTCGTACGCCGTCAAGGCGCAGCTGCCCTACGCCGCCATCGACAGCGGCAGCGGCCCGGTGCAGCTGTCCAAGGACACCGCGAGCAAGGCGGTCTCAACCGCGAAGGTCGTGGGCACGGGCGACGACCTCAGCCTGTCGATCGACTACGGCCAGAACACGCCGGGCGCCTACCCACTGGTGCTCGTGACCTACGAGATCGTCTGCACCAAGTACTCGGATACGGCGACCGGGACCTTCGTGAAGGACTTCTTGAACTACACGGTGGGTTCTGGTCAGAGCATCCTGCCGGGTCTCGGCTACGCGCCGATCCCGACTGCGCTGGCTGCGAAGGTCAAGGCGTCGATCGCCAAGGTCAGCTAGTCAGCAAGCAGCACGGTTCGCGGAAAGTCCCGTCGGCCGCCGGCCCATCCGTTGGCGGCCGACGGGCACTCCACTTCGAGTGCCGCAGTGAGAAGGGCACGATTTTCATGGCTGATCGACGGACCGACCCGAGGCTCGAAACCCGTGAGGCCGACACGACGGTGAACAACATTCCCGAACGCCCGGACCCGGACCCGACCGCGGCGCCGACGACTGATCCGACCGCATCGCTCGGAGCTACTACCGACGAAATCACCGGCGCTGAAGCGACGATTGCCGCGGACGCGGGCCCTGGCGCGGACAGCGCAGCGGGCGGTGGCTCGATCCACGCTTCGTCCAGCAAGTTCGGTGACAGTGTGTTCGCCTCGCTCACCACCGGCGCCTCCGGTTTCGTCGTACTGATCGTCGTGCTCGTGGGGGCGTTCCTGGTGATCAAGGCAGTGCCGTCGCTCGCCGAAGACAAGGCGAGCTTCCTGACCTCCACACAGTGGACGATCACGCGCAGCGGGGTGCTCCGGTTCGGTGTCGCCGGCCTGCTCTACACGACGGTGCTGAGCTCGATCGTGGCGCTGATCCTCGCCGTTCCGCTGGCGATCGGGATCGCGTTGTTCATCACGCAGTACGCGCCCAAGCGGCTCGCGCGGCCGGTAGCGAACACTGTCGATCTGCTCGCCGCTATCCCCTCGATCATCTACGGCGTCTGGGGATTCCGCGTTCTCGCGCCACATCTGACGGGCCTGCAGCACGCCCTGTCGCACATCGGGCTCGGAATCTTCTCGAACCAGAACATCGACGTCGGCACCGTGTTCGACGCGGGCATCGTGCTGGCAATCATGATCCTTCCGATCATCACCGCGATCAGCCGCGACGTCTTCGACCGCACTCCGACGGCGAACAAGGAAGCCGCGCTCGCGCTCGGTGCCACTCGGTGGGAGATGATCCGCATGGCCGTGTTGCCGTACGGACGTCCGGGCGTGGTCAGCGGCGCGATGCTCGGTCTCGGTCGCGCCCTCGGTGAGACGATCGCCGTGCTGCTCATCCTGTCCTCGGTGAGCAAGTTCAACTTCTCGCTGTTCAGCGGCGGCCAGACGATCGCAGCGAAGATCGCCGCGGGTTCCGGCGAGTTCGGTACACACCCGGGGCCGTACATCGCCGCGGGTCTGGTGCTGTTCGTGTTGACCTTCGTCGTCAACGGGATCGCGAGATTCGTCGTGAACCGCCGAAAGGACTTCGTCGAATGAGCACCGCCGTCGCGAGCCGTCCGACCAGCAGCCTGACCAGGGCCAGCGGTGGCCGGAAGTTCAAGAACAACACCGCCACCGTTCTGGTGTGGGTCTCGTTCGTCGTCGCGCTGATCCCGCTCGTCTGGGTGCTCTGGACGGTCATCGGCAGCGGTCTCAGCACCGTGGTGCACGCCTCGTGGTGGACGGGCACGATGCGCAACATCACCTACACCGACCCGGGCGGCGGCGCGTTGCACGCCGTCGTCGGCACGCTCGAGCAGGTCGCGATCTGCACCGTCATCTCGGTCCCGGTCGCCGTCCTCGTCGGGATCTACCTCGTCGAGTACGGTCGTGGCCCATTCGCGAAGGTGACGACCTTCATGGTCGACATCATGACCGGAATCCCGTCGATCGTCGCCGGCCTGTTCATCTACGCGCTTGTGGTCGAGACCTTCGGGGTGAGCCTGTCCGGATGGCTGATCTCGTTGGCCCTGATCATCCTGATGGTTCCTGTCATCGTGCGCACCACCGAGGAGATCCTCAAGCTCGTCCCGAACGAGCTGCGCGAGGCGTCGTACGCGCTCGGTGTGCCGAAGTGGAAGACGATCATGAAGGTGGTCGTGCCGACGGCGTTCAGTGGCCTCGTGACCGGCGTGGTGCTCGGTATCGCCCGCGTCGCCGGCGAGACCGCGCCGCTGCTGATCCTGGTGAGCTACTCGGACAGCCTGAACTCGGACCCGTTCAGTGGTGCGCAGGGCGCACTGCCGACCCTGATCCGGAGCCAGTTCAGCGACGCCGGTCTCACGGCCTCCGGCCCGAGCTATCACCTCGACCCGGTGACCGGTCAGCGGATCGCCGGTGGAGCGGCCAACTATGCGGTCGCGCGGATGTGGGGGGCGGCCTTGACCCTCATCCTGATCGTGCTCGTTCTCACCATCATCGCGCGCCTGATCGGGCGCCGTAACAAGCTCGCGAAGTAGGGACGCCGTGGCCAAGCGCATCGATGCAAAGAATCTCAACATCTACTACGGAAAGTTCCTCGCCGTCAGTGAAGTGAACTTCACGGTCGAGCCCCGCGCGGTGACCGCATTCATCGGCCCGTCCGGTTGCGGCAAGTCCACCGTGCTGCGCACGCTCAACCGCATGCACGAGGTCATCTCAGGCGCTCGTGTCGAGGGCGATGTGCTGCTGGACGGCGACAACATCTACGACGGCGCCGTCGACCCGGTCAACGTGCGCCGCACGATCGGCATGGTGTTCCAGCGGCCGAACCCGTTCCCCACCATGTCGATCTACGACAACGTGGCGGCCGGGCTGAAGCTCACGGGCAAGTACTCACGCGGCGAACTCGACAACGTGGTCGAAAAGGCGCTGCGCGGCGCGAACCTGTGGGAGGAAGTACGCAACCGACTCGACAAACCGGGTGCCGGCCTGTCCGGCGGTCAGCAGCAGCGGCTGTGCATCGCGCGCGCCATTGCGGTCGAGCCGCAGGTGCTGCTGATGGACGAGCCGTGCTCGGCGCTCGACCCGATCTCTACGCTGGCCATCGAGGACCTGATCCAGGAACTCAAGCAGCAGTTCACCATCGTGATCGTCACCCACAACATGCAGCAGGCGGCGCGCGTGTCCGAACGCACCGCGTTCTTCAATCTTGCCGGTGTGGGTAAACCCGGTCAGCTCGTCGAGATGGACGAGACCGAAAAGATCTTTTCCAATCCGACTGACAAGCGGACCGAGGACTACATCTCGGGCCGGTTCGGCTGATACGCAGGGAGCTGGCGAATGCGGGACATCTACCACGACGAACTCGACGACATCGGCAAGCGCATCCTCGAGATGACGCATCTCGTAGCGGTCGCGATGGAGCGCGGCACGCAGGCGCTGCTCGATGCGAATCTCGTCTTGGCCGAGCAGGTAATCGCCGATGACCGGCGCATCGACGCGTTGCGCACCGATCTCGAGGAGCGCACCTTCCAGCTGATCGCGCAGCAGCAGCCGGTCGCCACGCTGGCGATCGAGGACCTGATCGCGGAGCTGAAGAAGGAGTACACGATCGCGATCGTCACCCACAACATGCAGCAGGCGGCGCGCGCCTCCGACAACACGGCCTTCTTCAACCTCGAGGAGTCGGGCAAGCCGGGGCGGCTGGTCGAGATCGGGGCGACCGAGACGATCTTCACCAAACCGACGGAGAAAGCGACCGAGGACTACGTCAGCGGGCGTTTCGGGTAAGAAGGGGGCTGGGAGATGCCTGAGGCGGTGCGGGTCGAATACCAAGAGGAACTGGACAGTCTCGAGACGAGCGCGCTCGGCGGCCTCGACCTGGTCAGCTCGTCGCTGGCCAAAACGCTCGAGGCGATCGAGCACCAGGACGTCGAGCTGGCGCAGCTGGTGATCGCCGACGACGACCGCATCGACGGCCGCTACCTGGAGGTCCACCAGTCGCTGATCACGCTCCTGGCCACGCAGTCGCCGGTGGCGACGGACCTGCGGCTGATCGCCTCGCTGCTGCACGTGCTGAAGAACATCGAGCGTATGGGCGACCAGTGCGTGAACATCTGCAAGGTGATCCCGATCTCCGGCAACGAGCCGCCGGCGGACGAGGAGATGGTCGCTCTGATCCTGCGGATGGGACGGCAGACGCGGGCGATGCTGAGCCAGGCCAAGCACGCCTTCGAGCAGCGCGACGTCGAGATGGCGCGCGACCTGGTCCGCCAGGACGACGTCGTCGACGACCTCAACCGCGACTGCTTCCGGCTGGCGTTGGAGATCGGCGACGACGCCGACCGGCGCGAATGGGCGATGACGATGATGCTGGCGGCGCGGGCGATCGAGCGCACCGCCGACAACGCGGTCGACATCGGCGAGCAGGTCGCCTTCGTCGTCACCGGGCTCTTCCGCGAGTTCGAGGACGCCTCGCATCCAGCCGGTGGCTGAGCGCCGGCCGCGGCCGGAACGTGTGAGATCCGGCCCGTTTGGGAACATGCGAAACACCGCTTGATGCTCTGCGCCGCCATCGATATCGTCTCCAACACGACCCGCGTCCTCGTCGCAGAGCCGGGCGACGGCCAGCTTCGCAAGGTCATGGAGCAGCGCGCCTACACCCGCATCAACAAGGCGATCGACGCCGACGGCGCGATCTGCCCCGACAAGGTGGAGGAGGTCGCCGAGGTCGTCGCAACCCAGGTGCGGCTGGCACGTGAGCTCGGCGCCGAGACGATCCGCGCCGTGGCAACCGCCGCGGTTCGCGAGGCGAGCAACGGCGGGCGGGCGGCGAA
>DASXJR010000061.1:0-99909 GCA_036497285.1 Jatrophihabitans sp. | reverse complement strand
GGCGTCGGTACTTGGCGCGGTCGTCCTCGGACTCATCTTCTATATCGGCGCACTCCTGCTCGAGCGGCTTGCGCTCGGCAACCGAGCGGCGCCGGCCACCTGATTTTTGTATTGCCACGTCCGTCGGCAGCGTCGCCGATTCGGTAACCGAACAGGAGGAAATGCATGACGGGGATCAACGGAAGGACACGGGTCGGCCTGGCGGCCGCGGCGATCGCGGGAGTTGCCGCGCTGGTGGCCGCCTGCAGCAGTAGCGGCAACGACAAGGGCACCGGTGCCAACACATCCGCGGGCGGTGGCAGTCAATCCACCTCGAACGCCGCGCCGGCGGACGTCACCCTGCAGCTCCAGTGGGTGACTCAGGCACAGTTCGCCGGTTACATCGCCGCGCTGAAGCAGGGGTTCTACAACGACCAGAACCTCAACGTCACTATCCAGCCGGCCGGTACGGACACGGTGCCGCAGACGACTGTCGACGACGGCGGCTCGGCGGACTTCGCGATCGCTTGGGTGCCGAAGGCGCTGCAGTCTCGCGAGCAAGGTGCCGACATCACCGACGTCGGTCAGGTGTTCCAGCGCTCCGGGACGCTGCAGATCTCGTTCAAGAAGAACAACATCACCTCGGTGGCCGACCTCAAGGGCAAGGTCGTCGGTGACTGGGGCTTCGGCAACGAGTACGAACTGTTCGCGGGCATGACGAGGGACGGACTGGACCCGGGCAAGGACGTCCAGATCGTGCAGCAGCAGTTCGACATGAACGCGTTCCTCGCCGGCGACATCGACGCCGCGCAGGCGATGATCTACAACGAGTACGCGCAGGTGCTCGAGGCGAAGAACCCAGCGACCGGCAAGCTGTACCAGCCGTCCGACCTCAACGTGATCAACTGGAACCAGGTCGGCACGGCGATGCTGCAGGACGCCGTCTGGGCCAACACCACCAAGCTGCAGGACCCGTCCTTCCAAAACACCACGGTCAAGTTCCTGACGGCGAGCTACGAGGGCTGGATCTACTGCGCGAAGAACCCGACCGACTGCCGCGACATGGTGGTCAAGGCCGGTTCGAAGCTCGGCGCGTCGCACCAGCTGTGGCAGATGAACGAGGTCAACAAGCTCGTGTGGCCGTCGCCGCAGGGCATCGGCATGGTCGACAAGGCGGCGTGGGATCGTACCGTCAAAATCGCCGAGAAGACCAAGAACGCCGATGGGCAGACGGTGCTCAGCGGAGCGCCGAAGGGTGAGGCGTACACCAACGAGTTCACCCAGAAGGCGCTGGCGAACCTGCGCAAGATGGGACAGGACGTGACCGGGTCGAGCTTCAAGCCGATCCAGGTGACGCTCAACCCAGGCGGCAGCTGAGCCGTTTCTCGCCTGCTGCTCCGCGTGACGACTCCGCCGGCCGGATTCTCGTCGCACGGAGCAGCACGGCGGCTGCCAGGATGGCGGACGTGCGGATCTTCCACATCGTCGCGCCGTCCGACTGGGCCGCGGCCGAGCAGCGCGGCGCGTACCTGCCGGCCGGGTTCGCGGCGGACGGCTTCGTCCACTTCTCGTTCGCGGGGCAGGTCGCCCGCGTCGCGAACGCGCTCTACCGCGATGCGCCGGACCTGATCGTCGTCGAGATCGAGTCCGACGACGTCCCGGCCGAGCTGCGGGTCGAGGACAGCTACGGCGCGGGGGAGGAGTTCCCGCACGTGTACGGGCCGATCCCGACGGCCGCGGCGGTCGGGCGGCACCGCCTCGAGCGCGACCCGTCCGGTGACTGGGTGTTCAGCGCCGCCGCAGGCGGTCCTGCATCGACGGATCGCTGAGCCACCACGGGGTGTCGCGGGTCTCGTCGTCGGTCTCCTCACCGCGTGCCGCCCGCTCGGCATCGAGCACCGCGTCGATGTCCGCCGCGTCCTTCGCGTCCGCCTTCAGCCACTGCCGGAACACGAGGATCAGGAACGGCAGGTCCAGCAGTTCGGCGACGCACCACAGCACGGCCCCGGCGATCTGCTGGTCGCGCAGTGGCGTCGGACTCCAGTCGTGCTGCACCCGGGAGTCGAAGTAGGACGTCGCGAGCGTCCGGTGCAGCCGCAGGGCGATGCCGGGCAGCGCGTCGACCACCAGTTCGAGGGACCCGATCGCCAGCGACAGCCCGACGGCGAGCGACGACCGGATGTTGCCGACGCCGACCAGCGGCAGCACGATCAGGCAGCCGATCATGACGACGACCAGCTGCTCGATCCAGCCGAAGGCGGGCACGTCGATCGCCCAGCGGGGTAACGGTCCGAAGAACAGCACGACCGACAGCAGAGGGACGAGCGCAGGCCCGATGAGCGGGTTGGCCAACGTCCGAACGAACCTCGTCTCGAGCAGGCTCTGCACCGGCCGCGGGGCCAGTTGCAGCGGTCCGCCCGCGAGGATCAGGTACGGGATGACCAGCAGCAGAGCCAGCTGCTGGGCCGTCCAGACGTAGAACAGGTCGTTCAGATAGGCGCCGGCGAACCCGCACGTCGCCCAGATCAGCGCCACGATGCCGACCACGAACACCACCGCCTGGCCGGGCCGGATGCCGCCCCGCCGGGCCCCGCGCGCGTACCAGCCCGTCACCGTGACGGCCGCCACGATGGCGAGCGGCTGGACGGTCCACGCCGTGAGCAGCGTGGTCACGGTCGGAGCAGCGGGCACGTGTCCATGGTGGCAGGGCTGCGATGATGTGAGCATGCGCGTCTATCTCGGGAGCGACCACGCCGGATTTGAGCTGAAGGCCAAGCTGATCGCCCATTTGACGCAGGCGGGACACGACCCTGTCGATTGCGGCGCGCACGCGTTCGACGCCCTGGACGACTACCCGCCGCCGTGCATCACCGCCGCGGTGCGCACCATGGCTGACCCGGGCAGCCTCGGCATCGTGCTGGGCGGCTCGGGCAACGGCGAGCAGATCGCCGCCAACAAGGTCAAAGGCGTTCGCGCCACGCTGGTCTGGAACGACGAGACCGCCCGGCTGGCGCGCGAGCACAACGACGCCAACATCATCAGTCTCGGCGCGCGCGACCATCCCGACGACGACTCGATCCGCTTCGTCGACATCTTCTTGTCGACGCCGTTCTCCGGCGCGGAGCGGCACGCCCGCCGGATCGCGATGCTGGCGGAGTACGAGCAGACCGGCGCCATCGCCGGCCACGAAACCACCTGACCCGCGCCCGCTGGTCCCCTTCGCCGAGTGGTCACCGGTCCGGGCTGACTGACCGTGGGCGCTGTTGATCAGGTTTTCCTCCCAAATGTTCGGTTTGGGCGGCCTAAACCGAACATCCTGGAGGAAGAGGTGATCGTTTGCCGACTTTGGGGGCGAAGCGCTAGTCGGTATCTGAATCGCCGGGGCGGAACAGGTCGGAGATCTCGTCGCGCATCAGATCGAGATGCACGGTGAGCGCACCGATCGTCTCTTCGTGATTGAGGCCGGACGTGTGCCGGAATGCCCAGGAAGGCTGTCCGTCGACGTCGAGACACTTTACGAGGACGACGCCCTCGAGCGCCGTCCAGCCGGACGGCAGGGGCGCTATCCCGAAGCCGTCGCCCAGTACCCGTCCGATGGGTTGTGTCTCGTCGTCCGCCATAGTTTGTAGGGTCTCACGCCACTGATAACGGCACATGTCAGAGCGGGACGAGCTCGCTGATCTTCCAGGTTCCACCCTGCTCGACCGCGGTGATACGGATCTGTGCCGCCGAGGTGTTCGTCGCGCCGTCGGAGGCTCGGGTGGAGGTCTGGTCGAGGAAAACGAGCAGCTGCGCGCGGGCGCCGTCGAGGATCGTCACGCCCGTGTTGACCACCTTCGCGGTCAGCACCAGCTTCTGTCCGCCGGCCTTGTTCTGCAGCGCGGTGAACAGCACGTCGTACTGCTTGAGCGCGTCACCTACGAGCGCCTGGTGGGCCGCGGTGCGGGTTGTGTCCGGATTGCGATAGTCGTAGCTGAGCACGTGCTCGAGGTCGGTGTCGACCTGCCCGACGACCTGTGCCGTGCGCGTGCGGTCGACGACCGCCTGGTTGGGGTCGGCCGGCGCGCTCGCGTCACTCGAGGTCGCCAAGAGCACCGCAGCCACGATGGCGCATGCCAGCGCGAGGGCGGTCATCACGAGGACAGGGACGGACGTCCAGCCGCGGCGCTGCGCGTTCACTGCACCGTCACCCCGACCTGCTGCAGCCCGCTGACCTTCCACACCCCGGCGACCCGCGTGACGTCAGCGCTCTGCCGCTCGCGTTTGACGACCGCCTTACCGTTCGTCGGTGTGACCGTGAGCTCGACGCTCGCGATAACCGTTGCGTGCCCGTCCGCGGCGTCGAGCGAGACCATCGCGGCTTCGAGCACATGCGCGGTGGTGACCGCGGCGGCATCGGTGATCCGCTTCCGGTCCGCGGCCGTGACGTGCGTGAAGGACGCGTGCAGCTCGCCGGTCGACGCGTCGAGCCACCGGTGCAGCCCGGCGTCGAGGCTGCGGTAGTCGAGCGAGTTGAGCACGACGATGTCCTGGCGCGCTGCGATCAGCGCCGCGTCGCGAACCGCCGTGGCGGGCTGTGCCGATGCGTCATCGCCGCGCACGTGCACGACCACAGCGGCGACCAGGAACGCCACGCACGCGACGAGCAGCGCCGCAGCCGCGACCAGCGGTGTGCGGCTGCCCGCGGGTTCGGCCGCCTCGACCGACAGGGCGGGCTCGGGCTCGGCCAGGCGGGCCGCTTCGGCAGCGAGCCGATCGGCCTTCTGCTGCGCCTTGCGCGCCTTCTTCGCCGCCTTCTCGGCGGCCGCGGCCGCTTCCGCGGCGCGTTCGTCCGCGTTCGGGTCGTCCGCACTCGGGTCGTCCTGGTCGGTCATGGCTCCGGAAGCTGTCGTCGTCATCGCCGGCTCACGACCCCATCAGTTGCGCCAGGGAGTGCACGGAGCGGGCGTCCGCGGTGGACGTGACGCCTGCCGGGAAGGGTACGTGCTGCGAGCCACGGACATCGTTCGCGCCCGAAGTGGCCGTGCATCCGGCGGACGTGTTCAGCGGCGCTCCGGCCGAGGTGTTCAGGCCGCTGCGGCGCACAGTCCCTTCATAGCCCTGGGTGCACGGCAACGGGTTGAAGAACGTCAGCGTCAGCCCGACCTTGGCGCCCTGCGGACCGACCACGGTGGATCCGATGTCGACCGCGCGCGGCAACTGAACGAGCAGTTGGCGCACCCCGTCGACGTTGGCCACGGTGACCTGCGCGGTGGTGGTCAGGTTGCTGACGAGCACGCCGAGCGGGGTGCCGATGCTGCGGATCAGATCAGACGCGGCGCGAGCGGCCGACGGCGTGGTGCGCAGCAACGCGCGCACGTCCGAGTCCGACGCGGCGAGGCGGCCGGACAGCAGGTTCAGGCTGCGGCTGAACGAGCGGATGCTCGACGACACCCGGCGCTGGGTGGCGAGCACCGTCGTCGACGAGTCGATCAGGATCGTCGTGGCGGGAAAGTTGCGGTCGGCGGTCCGGAAGAACGAGCGACTGACCTGGATCAGCGTGCGCAGGTTCTGCGCCGACCCCGCGAACGCGGTGCCGGACTCGCGCACGACGGTCTGCAACGAATGGATCGGCAGGGTCTGAAGCAGTCCGTTGACGCTGGTCAGCAGCGAGTTGGTCGTGGGCGGGATCGCGGTCTGGCTGCGCGGGATCACGGAGCCGTCGTGCAGATACGGACCTGAGTTCGTGTTGGGACGGAGGTCGAGGAACTGCTCGCCGATGACCGAGCGGTCGGTCACGACGGCATGGAGGTCCTGCGGGATGGACGGCGCCGACGTGTTCAACTGCAGGTCGGCCGCCACGCCGTCGGCGGTCAGCCGGACGGCCGTCACCCGCCCCACCGGGACACCTCGGTAGTCGACCTCCGCGTTGGGGAAGATTCCGCCCGCGGCCGGCAGGTCGACCTGCACCCCATACACGCCGACACCGAACACACGCAGCAGCCCGACATAGCGCACCGCGATGTAGCTGACGGCGACCATTCCGATGACGACGAAGACGAGCACCTGGGTGCGCACGCGGCGGGTGATCATCAGCGACCACCGTCCGTCGCCGGCAGCAGCGTGGGCAGATGCTGCACGCGCACGACGCGGCCGCCAGGCGTGTTCAGGTTCGTCGTGACGAACGTGTTGATGTAGTCGCCGCGGATCGCGTTGAGCACCGAGTCGGGGAACGGATACGTCAGCAGCACCTGCAGTGACTTCGGCAGCGCCGAGCCGGCTTGCGCGAGTCGGCGGAGGATCGGATCGAGGGCGCGCAGATCGGCAACGAAGCTGCGTCGGCTCGCTTGCACGGTGGCAGTGGCGGTACGGCCGAGCCGGCCGAGGGCCTTGACCATCGTCACGAGTTGGGCCCGCTGTCCGGCCAGCACCTTGAGCCCCGCGGGCAGGTCGCGCAGCGCTACGGCGATGTTGCCCTCGTTCGCGCGCAGGGTCTTGGCCAGCTCGTTCACCTGCTGCAGCGCATCGACAATGTCCTGACGGTGGCTGTCGATCGCGGCGATGACGTGGTCGGCGTCGGCGAGCAGGCGGTGGATCTCCGGGCCGCGGCCCCCGGCCGCGTGGTTCAGCTCTACGACGATGTCGTGCAACTGGCCGATGCCGCCGCCGTTGAGCAGCAGCGACAGCGCGCCGAAGACCTGCTCGATCTGCACCGCCTGGGAGGTCGAGGCCAGCGTGATCGTTGCGCCGTTCGCGAGCGTGCCGACCGGTTCTGCCGGACGGGTCAGCGAAACGTACTTCTCACCGAGCAGGCTGGTCTGCTCGATGCTCGCCGTCGTGTTCGCCGGGAGCCGCACGTCGCCGTTGATCTCGAGCTTGACGACCGCGTACTTGCCGCCCCCGCCGAGGCTGATGTCGTCGACCTGGCCGACCGGTACGTTGTCGACCTTGACCGCTGACTGGCGCACGAGGTCGAGCGCGTCGCCGAACTGCGCAGTGACGGTGTACGGATGACTGCCCAGGTCGGCGCCACCAGGCAGGTTGATGTTCGACACCCCCGAGCACGCCGTCGTGGTGGCCGCGACCGCAAGCGCCGCGACAAGCGCTCGCCTCACCGTGATCCCCCGTTCACGGACTTCCACAGCTCGAGTTCGTTCAGATCACCACGGCCGGTGAGCGTGCCGTGTGCCGGGTCGTAGGCGTTGATCAGGTTGCCGACGGCGAGCGGTGCCGAGCGCAGCGCCTGGGCCAGCGAATCGCGCTCGGTCGAGAGGATCTGGGTGATCACGGCGAGTTTGCGGACGTTGGCGGTGAGCGCGGCGCGATGGGTGACGATGAACTGACGTACCGCGGTGAGCGCCCGGCTGAGCTCGTGCAGGGCGGCGGCGAACGACTCGCGATCGCGCGCGAGCACGTCGGACACCGCGGCGAGCGAGGTGTTCAGGCCGCGCACACTGCGGTCGTCGCGGGCAAGGGTTCGGGTGAACGTCGCCAGATTGTTGATGGTCTTGAACAGCGCCCCGCGGTTGTGCGAGAACGTTCCCGCCGCGGCGCTGAGCCGCTGGATCGTCTTGCGCAGCGCGGCCCCGTTGCCGCGCAGGTTCGCCGCCCCCACGTTCAGCAGGTCCGCGAGCGCACCGGTGCGGTTGGCACCGTTCGGTCCGAGCGCCTTGGTGAGACCGATGACGCTCTTGGTCAGTTCGTCGATCTCGACCGAGGTCGCCGTGCGGGACAGCGGGATGACGGTGCCGCCGGCGAGCTTCGGGCCCGCGGTGTAGACGCCGGTCAGCTGCACGTAGCGGTCGCTGACCAGGCTCGGCGAGATGATCACGGCCTGGGTATCGGCCGCGACCGAGACACCGCCGTCCAGGTGCATGTCGATCTCGACGACAGTGCCCTTGGGTTTGACGTCGTCGACGGTTCCGACCGCGACACCGAGCATCCGCACGTCCGAGCCGGGGTAAACACCGACCGACGCGGTGAACAGCGCCGAGAAGTGTGTCTGGTCCGCGCGTCCGCTCACGTAGTACCAGAACGCGCCGCCCATCGCTGCAACGACGAGCAGTGCGCCGACAACGGACAACACGACGACCTTGCTGGTGCGCGGCAGCCGTTCTCGGATCAGCGTGGTCATCTGCTCACCGACCCGCCTGCGGTGCACAGTTGCGCTGGGCGGTGGAGTTCAACTGTGGATCGCCCTGCGCGGTGAACAGCCCGCACAGGTACACGTCGAGCCACGGCCCATTACCGACGGCGTCGTTGAGCAGGTTGTAGTACGGGCCGATCAGCCGCAACGCGTTGTCCAGGTTGGCCTGATTGCGCTGCAGGATGTCGGTGACCCGCGACAGCTGTGCCAGCGCCGGGCCGAGCTGGGCGTCGTTGTCGTTCACCAGACCGGTGAGTTGCCGACTGAGCTGCTGTGTTCCTCGCAGCAGCGTGGTGATGGCCGCGCTGCGCCCCTCCAGCTCGCGCAGCAGCAGATTGCCGTCGCGCACCAGCGCGTCGATGTGCGGGTCGTTGCGGGACAGCACCGCGGTGATCCGTCGGGTGTTCTGCACCAGCAGGGCGAGCGCACTGTCACGCGAGGCGATCGTCTGCGACAGCCGCGAGAGCCCGCTGAGGCTGGCGCGCACGACGCCCGGCGTGTTGCGGAACGCGTCGGCGACCGCGTGGAAGCTGCGGGCGAGCTGGTCGGTGTCGATCTGGCCGAGTTGGCCGCCCAGGCCTTCCAGCGCGGTGGTCACGTCGTACGGGGCGGACGTGCGGGCGAGCGGGATCGCCTGGCCGGGGTCGAGCGCCTTGTCGCCGAGCGGGTCGATCGCCAGGTACTTCTGCCCGAGCAAGGTCTTGATCTTGATCGCGGCGGTGCTCTGGTCGCCGATCCAGGTGCCGTCGACGTCGAAGTCGACGCGCACGTGCGTGCCCTCGAGGGATACGCCCGACACATTGCCGACTGAGACGCCGGCGACGCGGACATCGTCGCCGCTGCGCAACCCGGCCGCCTCGGTGAACTCGGCGTGGTAGCTGGATGCGTTGTTCACCAACGGCAGCTGCTTCCAGTAGAACGCGAGCAGGATCACCGCGATCGCGGTCAGCAACCCGACCACCGCGATGGTGACGGGATTCCGTTCGTTGAACGAGCGCATCGCCATTACGACTGACACCTCGCCGCGACCGGCTGCACCCCGACGCCGCCGTAGTAGCCGGCGGGCACCGGGATCCGTCCGGTGATCGAGCAGAGGTAACTGTTGATCCAGGAGCCGTACGAGGCCAGCCGCCCCACCCGGTCGAGTTTGGTGGGCAGCGTGCGCAACGCGTGCTCGACGGTCGGCGCGTTGTTCGCGAGATTCGCCGAGACCTTGCCGAGCGAGGCGATCGAGCGGCGCAGTGCCGGACGTCCGGCGCGCAGCAGTCCCGACACGCTCGTGGTCAGCCCGGCCAGGCTGGTGACCGCCGAACCGATCGCGCCGCGGTCGCGCGCCAGCCCGCTCACGAGCTGCTGCAGCGTGACCACGGTCGTCGACAGTCCGCTGCGGTGCGCGTTGACGGTCTTGAGCACCTGGGTGAGGTTGTCGATCACGGCGCCGATGATGTGGTCGCGATCGGCCAGCGCGTTGGTGAGTGTGGCCGTGTGCGTGATCAGGTCGTCGACTGTCCCGCCCTGGTTCTGGAAGATCTGCACGATCTCGTACGACAGCGCGTTGATCTGCTTCGGGTCGAGCGCCGAGAACAAGGGCTGGAAGCCGTTGAACAGCGCGGTGAGGTCGAGTGCCGGCGAGGTGCGGTCAAGGCCGATGGTCTTGGACGCGGGCCACTGCTGGTCCGGCGATCCGGCACCCTGGTCGAGCTCGATGTACCGCTGCCCGACGAGGTTGCGGAAGCGGATCATCGCTTTCACCGTCGACGCCAGTGCGACGTTCGACGAGATCTCGAAGCTGACCTGCGCGTCGCGCCGGTTCACGACGCTGATGCCGGTGACGGTGCCGATACGCACACCGGCCATACGCACGTCGTCACCGGTGTTCAGCGCCGTCACATCGCTGAAGATCGCGTGGTACGCGTGTTGCGCACCGCTGCTCGCCTGGTTGGTGATCGTCGCCAACAGCGTGCCGGTCGCGACGACCGTGACGACGATGAACACCAGGCTCTTGACCAGCGGCGCAGTCAGCCCGCGCAGTGACCGGCTCATTTGAGCGTCACCGAGGTGCCCCGTAGCGCCGGGCCGAGCAGCAGGCTGCTCCAACGCGGGAACGTCGCCGGCGACGAGCCGACGCTCGGCGCGACCAGTTCGGCGATGACCTGGTTCTCCTGCGGCGAGTTGTCCGTGCCGATGCCGTCGCCCCGCGACAGCACGGCACCCACGGCAGGACTGTTGGCAGCAGCCACCGAGACCTGCGGGCAGCGCGGGGCGCCGGTTGCGTCGAGGGTGGCGCCGGTCCTGTACGGCTGCCTGGCCGGGACGACCTGCAGGGTCACGTGCAGCCCGGGCTCGCGCGTGCCGGCGCCGAGGGCGCGGTTCATGACCGGGATGAAGTCGACCAGCGTGCGGCTCAGGCAGGGGAACTCGCTCGAGTACTTCGCCAGCACCTGCAGGGTCGGCAGGCTGTCGCGGGACAGCGAGATCAGGTTCTGCGAGTTCGTCTCGGTGAACCCGGCGAAGCGGTTCGACGCGTCAGTGACCGTGTGCAGCAACGCGACGAACCGGGCGCGTTCTGCGACGAGGGTGCGGTTGGTGACCGTGAAGTTCCGTAGCGCCTGCAGCAGGTCGGGGGAGGCCTGCGCGTACGTATGCGCAACGGCCGCGAACTGCCGGATGTCTCTGGTCAGCCGCGGCACCTCGGGCGCGAACTTGTGCAGGTACCGCGCCATCGTGTCGATCGTGGCGCCGATCGCGTCGCCCTCGTTGCGCAGTGCGGACGCGAACGCGCCGAGGGTCTCTGCCAGTTGCTCGGGACGGACGGCCTGCAGGACACGCAGCAGGTGGGTGAACACGTCCTGCAGTTCGGTGCCGGTGGCCGAGGTGTCTGCTGCGATGACCGCGCCGTCGTGCAGGTGCTCGTCACTGGGTTCGGCCGGCAGGACGAGATTGACGTAGCGCTGGCCGAACAGCGTTTTCGGCAGCAGTTGCGCCGTGACGTTCGCGGGCAGTTTCGCGCCCTGCCCCGGGTTGAGCGCCAGGTCGATCTTCGCGCCGTCTCCGGTCGTGCTGATTCCGCTCACCGACCCGACGACGACGCCGCGTACTTCGACGTCCGCACCGTTCTGCAGTTGGGTGCCGGCGTCGGCCGCGGTCAGGCTGACGTCCATCGTCGAGGTGAAGTCCTTGCGGTAGGCCATCACCGAGACGACGACCAGCGCGGCGATCAAGACCAGGTACGCGCAACCGACGATCAGGTCGCGGGCGAAGTGCTGCCTCATCCGGCGATCCGGACCGTCGTCGTGGTCCCCCAGATGGCCAGGGAGAGGAAGAAGTCGAGCACGTTCACCGCGACGATCGACAGGCGCACCGCACGTCCGACCGCCCGGCCGACTCCGGCGGGACCGCCGGTCGCGGTGTAGCCGTAGTAGCAGTGGATCAAGATGATCACGACCGCGAAGGCGAGCACCTTCAGGAACGAAAGGAACACGTCAACGGGCGGTAGGAACAGCGCGAAGTAGTGGTCGTAGGTGCCTGCCGACTGGCCGTGGAAGTACACCACCACCAGCCGCGACCCGAGGTAGGAGGTCAGCAGGCCGATCGCGTACAGAGGGATCACTGCGATCATCCCGGCGATCACCCGGCACGTGACCAGGTAAGGGACGCTGCGCACCCCCATGACCTCGAGCGCGTCGATCTCTTCGTTGATGCGCATGGCGCCGAGCTGCGCGGTGAAGCCCGAGCCGACCGTCGCCGCGAGCGCGAGGCTGCCCACCAGCGGCGCGATCTCGCGGGTGTTGAAGTAGGCGGAGATGAAGCCGGTGAGCGCGGACGTGCCGAGCTGGTCGAGGGCCGCGTAGCCCTGTAGGCCGACGACGCTGCCCGTGAACAGGCTCAGCGCCACCATCACGCCGATCGTCCCGCCGACGACGGCGAGCGCGCCGGAACCGAAACTGACCTCCGAGAGCAGCCGGACGATCTCGCGCCGGTAGCGCGTGGTCGCCTTCGGGATCTCGCGCAGCGCGTTGGCGTGGAAGATCAGCTGCTTGCCGAGATCGGCGATGCTCTCGGCACGGCGGGTCATCGCCCGGTTCAGCCGTTCGGTGCTCGCCATCTCAAGCGCCCTTCGCCGGGACGAGCTGCAGGTAGAGGGTCGAGATGACGAGGTTGAACAGGAACGTCAACACGAACGTGATCACGACGGACTGGTTGACCGCGTCGCCCACGCCCTTCGGTCCCGGCGCCGGGTGCAGGCCCCGGTACGCGGCGACGACGCCGGCGATGAAGCCGAACACGAGCGCCTTGATCTCGCCCACCCACAGGTCCGACGGCTGCGCGAGCGCGGCGAAGCTGGCCAGGTACGCACCGGGCGTGCCGCCCTGCAGCAGCACGTTGAACCCGTAGCCGCCCACCACACCGACCACCGAGACCATGCCGTTCAACAGCACGGCGACGAGCATCGCGGCGAGCACGCGCGGCACGACCAGCCGCTGGATGGGGGAGATGCCCAGCACGGCCATGGCGTCGATCTCGTCGCGGATCGTGCGCGCGCCGAGATCGGCGCAGATCGCCGAACCGGCCGCGCCGGAGATCATGAGCGCGGTGACGATCGGGCTGGCCTGCTGGATGACCGCGAGCACGCTGGCCGCCCCGGTGAACGACTGCGCACCGATCTGCACGGTGAGCGAGCCCAGTTGCAGTGCGATCACCGCGCCGAACGGAATCGCGACCAGGGCGGCGGGCAGCACCGAGACGCTCGCGACGAACCAGAACTGCTCGATGAGTTCGCGGACCTGGAACGGCCGACGGAAGGTGAGCCGGACGACCTCGAGGGCGAGTGCGAACAACTTGCCGACGTGCGTGAGTGTGCGCGTGAGCCAGCCGGGACGGGTGTACTCGACCTCGGCCGGCTGGCGTTGCGGCGGTTCGGTGGACGGGTCGGGATCGAGCAGGTCGGAAAGGCTCACCTTCGGGCCGCCGCCCCGGCGACCTGGTTCCGGGCAGCACGCAACCAGAGCGCGCTCGCGCGACCATCACATGCCTGCTTCACCGCAGCGGACCCTAAAGAATTGCCCCGTCCTGAACAAGCGACGTGGCCGTCGTTTCGGCCGCCTGTGGACAGTCCCTGGCACTGTTCTTGGACCTGCGTCCAAATTGTGACCGGACGTCCCGGGCAAAAGTGCACAATCGGCAATCCTCTGAGGTCGCGAAGTGCGATACGGTCCGATCGCCTCACAAGGAACGGACACTGATGACGTCGACGAAAGCCGCAACGCCGCGCCGGGCACACACCTCGAGCCGGCCGACGCCGCGGGTCGGCCAGGTGGCTAAGTCCGCTGGGGTGAGCGCGGCGCCCGATCTTCGGCTGCCCCGGCGCTGGATCGAAGGCGTGCTGCCGAGCGAGCTCCCGCAGATCGCCCGGGAGATCAGCCGGCGGGTTCAGAGCGACATCCCGGAGTACCGCTGGGCGGCCGAAGCCGGGCACACCCGCACGATCCGGGAAAGCACCGAGAAGGCGCTGGTCACCTTCGTCACCCAGATCTTCCGGACGGGCGAACCGACCGTCGAGACCGAGGCGTTCTTCCGCGAGCTGGGCCGCAGCGAGGCGACGGACGGTCGCTCGCTCGAGGCGCTGCTGGCGGCCTTCCGGCTGGGTGCACTGATCGCGTGGCGTCGCATCGCCGCCGCGGCCGAGCGCAACCCGCTGCCGAGCGACATCGTGGCGCGGCTCGCCGAGCTCGTGTTCAGCTTCGCCGACCGGCTCGCGCAGCTCGCGGCGGACGGATTTGCCGATGGCCGGGCCGAGGACGTGGACGGCCAGGGCCGACTACGCACCCGGCTCGTCCGCATGATCCTCAACCAGCCGACGACCTCGCCGGAGTCGATCACCGAACTCGCTGTCCGGGTCGGCTGGCCGGTGCCCGACCGGGTCTTGGTCATGGAATTGAAAGACATCTTGACGGATCCCGGCGCGGCGTTCGGGCCGCGGGCTCTGGTCGATCCCGAGGCGGCCGTGCCGCTCGTCGTGCTGCCCGCACCGGTCGACGTGGTGTTGCTCGCCGCTGCCGTCGCCGCGACGGGCGGACGTGCGGTGGTGGGGTGCACGGTGTCGCTGGTCGACGCGCCGAAGTCGTTGCGCTGGGCCCGGCTGGCGGCGCGGCTGCGCGACGAAGGCGTGTTGCCCGACCACGACCTCGTCGTGTGCGACGACCATGTTCCGACCCTGCTGCTGCACGCCGAGTCAGGGATCGGTGCGGTGCTCGTGGCGCGACGGTTGCAGCCGCTGTGCGACCTGCCGCTCGCGCGCCGGCTGAAGTTCGCCCGGTTGCTTGCCGCCTGGCTCGAGTACGGCGGCAGCCAGGCCGACCTGGCGCAGACCATGAACGCGCACCGGCAGACCGTGCACTACCGCGTCGGGCGGCTGCAGGCGATGTTCGGCTCGCAGCTGGCCGACCGTGACGCACGCCTGGAGATCCTGCTCGCGTTGCGGTGGGCGCTGCCGCGGTGGCAGCGCGAGGCCGCCGGTTGACGGTCAGGGTGTGGGCGGTCGGCAGCCGCTGCAGTCGCTGGGATTTTTCGTCGTCCAGACCGCGAGTTGGCCTTGTTGCTGGTTGATCGTGTTGCCCGGGCCGGAAATCGTGCCGGTGAGCAGCGGGTCGAGGTCGTCGCCGCCCGTGCCGCACCCGGTGAACGGCGGGATGGTGGCTTTGCCGCGAAGCGGGCCACCCGTGAACAGGTTGTAGGCGGGGGTGTTCCCGGTGAGCCGCAGTCTCATCGGTACGACGGTGTGACAGTTCGGCCCCACCTGTAGCGGCACCTGGTCGACCCGCACATTCGACACGCGCACACTCACGCTGCCGGTCACATTGGTCGGGAACTGCCTGAACGGGAAGTGCAGCCCCGCCCTGGAGTGCACGATGATCGGGACGATCTGCCCGTGCCGGACGAGCTGGCTCAGATGCAGGTCCGCGGTGATCGGGAGAGCGCCGAAGCCGAGCACCGCGCTGTGCGCGACCGGGAAGATGCCGAAGCGCGGGTGCTTGCCGCGGTGGGACACCGCCCACGTCGGCGACTGGCTGTAGAGGATGTTCTTCCGGTCGACGGAGGTCTTGTTCGCGTAGACGCGAAGCAGCGTGCGGGGCAGGGTGACCACCGTCTTCGCCTTGCGCACTGTGGTGGTGCCGTCGACGAGCGCGGCGTTCTCCGCTGCGGCCGGGATCGGCCGTATGCCGGCCGGAGCGTAGCTCGACAGCAGGTTCGTCGCCGGGGCTGCGGCAGCGCCGGAGAGGGTGCCGACGGTGGTCAGCGTGAGCGCCGCGACGGCCGCGACCGACCGGCGCGAGATCATGCGGGCAGGCTAGGGCGTGCCGAAATCAGCGAGCAACACGCCACGCCCGGTTCCAACAATCAATTGGGACGTGCGTCCCAACTTCATCGAGCCGGTCCGTACGTCAAGACCAACTACCGTGCGGGATTTCTGAGACGCTGCGGTTTCGTCGCCGGATCGGGTTAGCGTGCTCGCGCCGGTATCCCGCACGGCAGGTGCGCCGGGTACCACCAGTCGTTATCAGAGAGGACCTGATCGAGCACATGATCAACCGCAGAATTGCCAAGACCGCCATGGTCGGTATCGCCGCATCGGCGGCGGCCATCGGTCTTGCGGCCACCGCGTTCGCCGCCGCGCCGAACTACAAGATCACCGCAGGCACGAAGACGAGCGGCACGATCGCCTACACCGGTAAGGCCACCGGTACGTCGGCAAAGCCGGCGATCCAGTTCAACGATGCCAGCAACGGCACCCAGACCAGGTGTGTGTCGGCCACTGCGTCCGGTGTCATGAAGCTTGGTGCGCACGTGTCGGGCACCCGGGCAGCCACCATTACCAAGACCACCTGGACGACCTGCACCGGTCCGCTCGGGCTCAAGCTGACCCCGAAGCAGGTAGGCACCTGGTACCTGAACGGTGCTGCGCGTCCGGTCAACGGCGTCACCAAGGTGTTCATCAGCAACGTCATCGCGAACGTTACGACCAGCCTGTCCGGCTGCAAGTTCACGGTGAAGGGCGCGGCCGACGGCACCTATACGAACTCGACGGGCAAGCTGACCCTGGCTCCGCGGACGGGCAGCGGCCACGTCCTGAAAGCCAGCAACGTAGGCAATTGCGTGAATCAGATCAACAACGGTGACAAGCTCGTGTTCAAGGGCACCTACACCGTGACCACGACGGCGGGCAAGATCAAGATCAGCTAGTCGGGGTCCTCGCGGAATCGCCAATCTTTCCAGGCGGTTCAGTGGGGTGACTAGCCAGCACTTCGGTCGGTGGCCGCGCGGATTCGTCCGCGCGGCCGCCGATGCGTTCAAGCGCTCAAGCCGGCGGAGTCCAGTGCCGCCGCACGATCTGCAGCGTCTCCTCGGCCTCGGCGAGGTCCTCGTCGGTCGGGCGGTCGACATCGCGCCCGCGCAGCGCGCCGCTCACGCCGAGCTGCGAGCGTCCCGCGCCGACGATGTCGCGCAGCCCGCGCTCACCGGAGTCGCGAGCGGCCTGCTTGCGGTGCGGCCGCTCGGCCTCCGGGGTCGACCCGCCCGGTGCCGCGTTCGGTCCGGGCAGCGGACCCTGCCGCGGCAGGTTGCGGCGCCGGCGCCGCCGGTGCGTGCTCGCCTCGCCGTCGTTCGTCATACCCCGATACTGCCCTAGGCTGGGCAACGGAACAGGGCGCGCCGGGAAGTCTGGTCGGCACCGTGTTCGCCGCTGCCCTGAGGAATTCCACGTGGACCAGGCCCGACACTTCGCGCTGATCGTGCTCCTGTGCGCCGTCGTCGGACTGGTCGCGGTGATGTCCAACCGACTGACCGAGCGGCTGCGCGTCCCGGTGCCGCTGCTCGTGCTCGTGGCTTCAGCGATCGCGGTGAAACTGGTGCCGCCACTACACACGCCGCCCGAGCGGGTCGTCGAAGAGATCCTCACCGTCGCGCTGATCTACATCCTGTTCGACGGCGGCATGCACATCGGTGCGAAGCGGTTCCGGGCCGCCGCCGGGCCGATCGCGCTGGTCGGCGTCGCGGGCACCTTCCTGACCGCCGCGGGTGGAGCCGTGCTGTTGCACTACGCGTTCGGTCTCGCGTGGTTCCTCGCCCTGCTTGTCGCGACGGCGGTCGCGCCCACCGACCCCGCGGTGGTGTTCTCGGTCCTGGGCCAGCGTGAGATCGCCGGGCGCAGCGGGACGATTCTCGAGGGCGAGTCCGGCGCGAACGACCCCGTCGGCATCGCGCTGATGGCCGGCCTGCTCACCGCCGGACACCTGGGCGTCGGCACGTTCGGCACCGTCGTCGGACAGTTCCTGTTGCAGATGGTCATCGGCGCCGTGGTCGGACTGCTCGGCGGGCGAACATTGCTGTGGTTCATGCGCCGGGTCGCTCTGCCGAGCGAAGGTCTCTACCCGTTGCGGACGATGGTCTGTGCGGCACTGCTGTTCGGGATTGCTGCGGTCGCGCACGGTTCTGGATTCCTCGCGGTGTTCGTGGCGGGAATCGTGGTCGGCGACGAGCGCGCGCCGTACAAGCGGGAGATCGAGCGGTTCCACCAGGCGATCGCGGGTCTGGCCGAGATCGTCGCGTTCGTGGTGCTCGGGCTCACGGTCGACCTCGGCGTACTGACGAGGTCGGACGTGCTGGTGCCGGGCCTGGTGCTGGCAGCGGTCGTCGCATTCGCCGTCCGTCCTTTGTTTGTCGGGCTCTGTCTGCTGCCGGCGCGGCTGCGCCGCAACGAGACCGCGTTCGTCCTCTTCGCCGGTCTCAAGGGCGCGGTGCCACTACTGCTCGGCGAGCAGATGCTGGGTGCACACGTGTCGCAGTCGATCCGGCTCTACGGGATCGTGGTTGTCGTCGTGATCTTCTCGGTGCTCGTGCAGGGCAGCCTCGCCCCGGTGGCCGCGGCCAAGCTGCGCGTGCCGATGCAACCGATCGAACCGGAGCCCTGGGCGCTCGGCGTGCGACTGCGCGACGAACCGGAAGGCGTGCACGAGTTCGTGGTGCGCGCCGGCGCGCCTGCGGACGGGCGCCGGATCGCCGAGCTGGCCGAGTTGCCGGAGGACGCGTGGATCAGTTTCGTGATCCGCGACCGTGGACTGGTCGCGATCCGCGGGGACACCCGACTGCACCCGGACGACCGGGTCCTCGTGCTCGGCGACGAGGATGCGCTCAAAGAGGTCTTCGAAGGACCTGAATCGAGGAGACAACGATGACGCTCGGACCGATCCTGATCACCGGATGCTCGTCGGGTATCGGCGCGGCGGTTGCTCGCCGCCTGGTCGAGTCCGGCCAGACGGTGTACGCCACCGCGCGCAAGCCGGCGTCGTTGGACGGGCTGGACGGCGCGTCCGTCCGTGCGCTGGACGTGACCGATGAGGCATCGATGGCTGCGGTCGTGGACGAGATCGTGCAAGCGCATGGCCGCGTCGGCGCGCTCGTCAACAACGCCGGTTACGGCGAGTACGGCGCGATCGAGGACGTACCGATGGATGCGGTCCGCCGTCAGTTCGAGACGAACGTGTTCGGGCTGTCGCGGTTGACGCAGTTGGTGCTGCCGTCGATGCGAGCCGCGGGCAGCGGCCGGATCGTCAACATCTCGTCGATGGGCGGGCGGATCACCTTCCCGTACGGCGGCTACTACCACGCGTCCAAGCACGCGGTGGAGGCGATCTCGGACGCGCTGCGGGTCGAGGTGGCGCCGTTCGGCGTGCAGGTCGTCATCGTCGAGCCGGGTTTGATCACCACCCGATTCGGCTCGACCGCCACCGAGACGATGACCGGTTCCACACAGTCCGATTCGCCGTATCGGGACGCGACCGAAACAGTCGAGAAGGCCATGGCGCAGTCGTACGAGAACCGGCTGCTGACCGCGCCGCCGGAGGCGGTGGCCAAAGCGGTCGCGCGCGCGCTGACCGCCCGGCACCCACGCAGCCGCTACGTCGTCACGCCCGCGGCGCGCGCCCTGATCACGACCCGCGCGGTGACTCCCGGCAAAGTCTGGGACCGAGTGGTCAAGCTGAACTTGGGTTTGTAGATCCCAGAAGGGAGGATCAAGCCCCGAACGAAGTGAGCGGGCCAGATCGCGATCGATCCAGGCGGTTGTTACCGCACATCAAGGGGGCGGAACTGGATGCTGATCCGCGGGCCGGTGTGCCGCGCGGACTTCGGCACGGCGTGTTCCCAGGTGCGCTGAGCACTGCCGCCCATGACGATCAGGTCGCCGTGGCCGAGATCGTGCCGCAGGGTGGCGCCACCGCCGCGCGGCCGCAGCAGGAACGCTCGCGGTTCGCCGAGCACGACGATCGCGACGATGGTGTCCTCGGTGGAACTGCGACCGATGCGGTCGCCGTGCCAGGCGACGCTGTCGCGTCCGTCCCGGTACAGGCACAGCCCGGCGGTCGCGAACGGTTCGCCGAGTTCGGATTCGTAGCCCTCGTCCAACGCCGCTTTGAGCGCGACGACGACGGGGTCGGGCAGCGGCATCGACTGGTCATAGAAGGCGAGCAGTCGCGGCACGTCGACCGTCCGCTCGTACATCCGCCGCCGCTCGGCGCGCCACGACACCGAGTCGCGCAGCCGCTCGAACAGCACGTCCGCACCCTGCAGCCAGCCGCGCTGCACATCGATCCAGGCGCCCCCGGACAGCAGGGTGCGGGTCGGCCGCAGCGGGGTCACGACCGGCTCGATCATCGCGTCGAGCAGCGAAGCCTGGAACGCAGCGGGCATGCGGCAATGGTACGCCGGTGCAGAACGTGTGTGCTAATCCAACAATCGGGCGGGTCGGCCCCGGTCGAGTACCAGGACGCGCCCGGCCAGGGCGCTGTCGCAGATCAGTCGCAGGGTTGCCGCGGCGACCGCCTCGAGCGGGATCGGCGGCGGGCGGGTCGCGCGCTCGTCCGGCGTCACCCGTTCGGTGGCGACCCAGTCCGGTACGACGCAGTTGACCCGGACGTCCGCCACCTCGGCGAGCGCCGTGGTGAACCTGATCAACCCGGCCTTGGCCGCGCCGTACTCGGGCGACTGGTAATGCTCGCGCCCGAGCCCTGCCGTCGACGCGATGTTCACGATCGCCCCGCCGCCGGACTCGCGCATCGGCGCCAGTGCTTCCTGCGCCGCGTGCATCGGGCCGATCAGGTTGAGCTCGATCAGCGTGCGCCACCGGTGCGGGGCGGCGGCGGGAAAATGTGGCGGGATGTGTCCGCCCCCGCCGGCGTTGTTCACCAGGATCTGCGGCCGCTCGCTGCCGATCACCGCGGCGATGTCGCCGGGATCGGTCATGTCCAGACGGCGGAACCGGCACCGGCCGGTCGGGTCACGGCGCACCGTCTCGCGACCGCCGACTTCGTCGATGTCGGTGACGACCACCTGCGCCCCGGCGGCGGCCAGCGCGACGGCGATCGCCCGGCCTGTCCCGATCGCGGCACCGGTCACCAGCGCGGTGCGGTTCGCGATGTCCATGTCGCCGTTCTAGTCGCGGCCACCGACGACGCAGTCAGCCCTGGCCAGAGGTGCCCGGCACGGTGGGATGCACCTGGAAGTCGCAGCCGTCCGGAGCGTCGCGCAACGGTGTGGATCGGTACGTGTTGGGTGGCGTGACGAGTAGCCCCGCGTACCGGTCGGAGCAGCGCGGGTGGCTCGCGTCGCCCTCGACGAGCGCCGACGCGACCTGTCCGGGCCGAAGCAGCACACCACGCGGGTGCGTACAGCCGCAGCCGCCGAGAAAACCGACAGTGGTCCGGGTGGCGTGTCCGCGCGAATGCCCGCCGCGGTTCGTGCCGTCGACGCCGGGATAGCCGTAGAGGATGCACCGCTGGTGCGAGTTGTTCAGGAACTGCAGCACGACGCCGGTGTGGCCCATGCCCGCGTCGCCCCGCGACGACGTGACCGCGAGCTGCGAGGAGCCGCACCAGCTGTTGGGACTGCCGCGCTTGGTGTACGTCCCGGCGTGCGCACCGGAGGACGACCCGGTCGGTGTCGGGGATGTCGAAGTAGGTGCTGCCGACGTCCTCGATGTTGACGACGGCGACTTGCTGTGCGTCGGAACGGACGAGGAGCGCGGCCGACTCGACCGGGTCCTCGGCTGCGGGCTGCTCGGGGCGGCCGTGCTGGTGTCCGGCGACGGCGCGCCCGCGCCCGTGCCGTGCCCCGGCGAGGACGTGGTGCAGCCGGCAACGACTGCCAGCGTCGCGAGTGCGAGGGCGAGTGCGCCGCTCGCCACGCGGATCGGGCCGGGCGTACTAAGGTCCGCGCAATGACGCCGCAAATGTCCGACGCGACGGATCTCACGCTCGCCTCGCTGCTGATCGAGGATGGTCGCAAGACGCTCAAGAGCCTTGCCGAGGCCACCGGACTTTCGGTGTCGGCCGTCCAGGCCCGGGTGCGCCGGCTTGAGCACGACGGCATCATCACCGGCTACGCCGCCGAGGTCGATCCCGAGGCGCTCGGGCTGCCCCTTGCCGCGATCATCGCGCTCACTCCTCGTGATCCTGAACACGAGTACGACCTACCCGACCGGATCGGCGACCTCACCGAGATCGAGTCCTGTCACTCGGTCGCGGGGGAGGACAGCTTCGTACTGTTCGTACGGGTGGCGTCGCCGAAGGCGCTCGAGGCGCTCATCCGGGAGATCCGCCGCCGCGCGGACGTCACCACCCGCACGACCGTGGTGCTCCAGACGCTGTTCGAGCGACGCGCCCGACCCGCGCTGAATGCGGCGCAGTGACGGAAACCTTCCGGTACAGAGTGTCTTTGCCCGTAGATATTCCGGTAAACTGGGGGACATGACGATGACTAGTGATCACTCGACGATCCCCGCCTCAGAGGTCCACGCAGCCATCGCCCGCCACATGCTTGCCGACGGGTACGAGATGGTGCTCGACCTCGACAAGTCGCGCGGCTCGACCCTGGTCGACGCCCGTGACGGCAGCGAATATCTCGACCTGTTCACCTTCTTCGCCTCGTCCGCACTCGGCATGAACCATCCCGCGCTGACCACCGACGAGGCCGTGTCCGAACTCGGGCATGTCGCGGTCAACAAGCCGAGCAACTCCGACGTCTACACCGTGCCGATGGCGCGGTTCGTCGAGACGTTCGCCCGCGTGCTCGGCGACCCGGCGTTGCCGCACCTGTTCTTCATCGACGGCGGCGCGCTCGCCGTCGAGAACGCACTCAAGATCGCCTTCGACTGGAAGTCGCGCTGGAACGAGGCGCACGGCATCGACCCGGCCCTCGGCACCAAGGTGCTGCACCTGGAGAAGGCGTTCCACGGCCGCACCGGCTACACGATGTCGCTGACCAACACCGACCCGAACAAGGTGGCGCGGTTCCCGAAGTTCGACTGGCCGCGCATCCCGTCGCCGTCGATCAACGGCACCCCCGACATCGAAGAGGCAGAGCGGGCAGCGCTCGTCGCCGCGCGCACGGCGTTCGAGGACAATCCGCACGACATCGCGTGCTTCATCATCGAGCCGATCCAGGGTGAGGGCGGCGACAACCACTTCCGTCCCGAATTCCTGCAGGCCATGCAGGCCATGTGCCGCGAGTTCGACGCGCTGTTCGTGATCGACGAGGTGCAGACGGGCGTCGGCATGACCGGCACCGCGTGGGCGTACCAGCAGCTGGGCGTGCAGCCCGACGTGATCGCATTCGGCAAGAAGGCTCAGGTGTGCGGCGTGATGGCCGGCGGCCGGGTCGACGAGGTCGCCGACAACGTGTTCGTCGTCGGTTCGCGGATCAACTCCACGTGGGGCGGCAACCTGACCGACATGGTCCGCGCCCGCCGCATCCTCGAGGTGATCGAGCGCGACGCATTGATCGAGCGAGCAGGCTTCCTCGGTGCGCAGCTGTTGCACCAGCTCAACTCGCTGGCCGACAAGTACGACATCGTCACCGACGTCCGCGGCCGCGGACTGATGTGCGCGTTCACGCTGCCGTCGGCCGGGCTCCGCGACGCCATCGTCACCAAGCTGCGGCAGGACGAACACGTGATGGTGCTCGGCTGCGGCGTGTCCAGCCTGCGGGTCCGCCCGGCGCTCACGGTCTCGGTCGACGAGATCGACCGCGGCATCGCGGCGCTCGACCGGGTGCTCGCCTCGATCTAGATGGTTCCCTTCGAGTTGCGCGCCGCGTTCGCGGCGCAGATGGCAGCGGTGTACGGCAGCGAGGTTCCGGCGTACACCACGCTGGTCGAGGTCGCGGCCGAGGTGAACGCGCTTGTGGCCGCGCTCGAAGGCGAATCGGCGCAGCGGCTCGGCTCGCTCGCGCGGGTCACCGCGGAGCGGCACGGTGCGATCCGGGTCGGCACGCCGGACGAGCTGCGCCAGGTCGCGCTCGTGTTCGCGGCGCTCGGCATGCATCCGGTGGGCTTCTATGACCTACGCGATGCGGCGAAGTCGTCCGTCCCTGTCGTGTCGACGGCGTTCCGTCCGATCGACGCGGACGAGCTGGAACGCAATCCGTTCCGGATGTTCACGTCGATGCTGGTCACCGACGACCGGCGGTTCTTCTCACCTGAGCTGCAAGCGCGCCTGGACGGGTTCCTTGCACGGCGCACGCTGTTCTCGCCGGACCTGCTCACGCTGGCCGCGCGCGCCGTCGAGGCCGGCGGTCTTCCGGACGAGGACGCCGCGGTGTTCCTGAAGCTCGCGGTCGAGGCGTTCACGCTCTCGTCCGAGCCGGTCGACGCCGCCTGGTACCGCGAGCTCGAGCAGGTGTCGGCGGTCGCTGCCGATATCGGCGGTGTGACCTCGACGCACATCAATCACCTGACGCCGCGGGTGCTCGACATCGATGCGCTCTACGCCCGGATGTCGGCGCGCGGCATCACGATGATCGACGCGATCCAGGGTCCGCCGAAGTGGGACGGTCCGGACGTGCTGCTGCGGCAGACGTCCTTCCGTGCGCTGGCCGAGCCGCGCCGGTTCCGCACCGAATCCGGTGAGGTCGTGGACGGTTCGCTGCGGGTGCGCTTCGGTGAGGTCGAGGCGCGTGGTGTCGCGTTGACCAGCGCGGGCCGCGACCGCTACGACGCGCTCATCGGCCGCGATGCCGCGGACTGGAACGAGAGCCTGCCGCCCACCGAGCTCGGACTGCTGCGTGCGGGCCTGGCCTACTTCAGCTTCGCGCCGACGGGACGTGCGGTGGTGCGCCGCGGCTTGTTGTCCGACCAGGTCTTCGACGGGGTGCTCGCGGCGACCCCGATCGTCTACGAGGACTTCCTGCCCCGCTCGGCCGCCGGGATCTTCCAGTCGAACCTCACCGAGGAGGGCACCCGGGACGACGAGGTCGCCGGCACCCGGCGCGACGCGGGGTGGCTTTCCGACGTGATCGGCTCGGCGGTGCGCGATCCGTACGAGCTGTACGCGGCCCAGCAGCGAACGTCCGTCGCCGCGCTGCCGGACGTGATCCGCGCGGCCATCGCCTGAGGCGGGTCTCCGGTCCCGCCCCGGCCTGATCAACAGCCGCTGACCCGTCGCGGGTGACGGGTGCAGGGCAGTTGATCAAGTTACCCCTAGTTCGCGGGCACGTCCGGCGAGCCATGCGGCGATGCCGTCGGTGAACCGCTGCGGATGGCGTGCGATGAAGCTCGGCCGGCGGTGCGTGACGCTCAGTCCGAGCGACTCGAGCAGGATGTGCCGGCCGTCAGTGGCGTCCGCATCCGCGGGAAGCCCGTGATGTTCGTCGCTGTCGATTTCCAGAACGGCGCGCAGTCGCAACCAGAGGAAGTCGAGATGCAGTCGACCGCCACCTGGCAGCCGCAGGGTCACGTTCTGGCGAAACGGCGGCACATTGGCCGCCCGCAACAGCCGACCGGCCAGGCCCTCCGGCGCTGACCAGGCCCCGCCCGAGACCTCCTCCAACGCCATTCGGAGGTTTGCGCTCGCGCGTCGTGGTCCAGCCGCAAGTTCGGCCGCGAGCTCGACCACAGTGCACCTCTCCCTGCGCACCACCTCGGCCACGAGCGCACGCACGTCGTCGAGGTGCCGGGTCTCGCGGGCGAGATCGGCGACGGCCCGCGCGACAGGTGCTGTCGCCGGGCCGGGTTCGAGCTCAGGCGATGGCAGCCGGCGGGTCGGGCGTATCCGGACCCAGGCCGTGGATCTCGTCCGGTTGTCATGCGGCACGAGAACGAGCAACGAGTCCGGGCGGCGGACGGCACGAAGCCCGATACCGGCGAGCGCCGCGGCGCCGGACAGGACAGCGCGATCACCGGCGAAGGCGAGCGCGGCGCGCTGGCGGTCGAGCCAGGTCAGCGTGTCGACCGTCAAGTACGTGGACGGCAGGATCCGCCGCCATGCGCCGGTGCGCAGCCGCCGCTCGATCTGGTCGATCGTGTATCCCCGGCGCAGCGCGTCGCGACGAGTGACCACACGCGGTGGCCGAAGCGGGTCGGGCAGCGGTGGCAGCCAGTCGTCCATGCATCGAGTGTTGTTGCGGTTCTGCCTGCGTGCGGGGCGGATGCGGCCGCTGTGGACAGTGGAGCGTTGTCGGATCCCCAGTGCATAGTGCGGCCCATGATGCGCGCATTCACGATCCACGCCGAGGGTGAGTTCTCGCTGCGCGAGTCGGCCCTGTTCGGGTTCGGCCAGCGCGACGCCGCGCTCGATTACGACGGTGCGATGCGGCTCGCCTTCTGTCTGGACGGGTCGTACGAACAGCAGGTCGGCGTGGTCGTGCGCCAGCAGGGCCAGGACGTGCTCGGCGAGGTGCACGGGGCCGGGTCGCTCGACGCCGTCCGTGCGCAGGTGGCGCGCGTGCTGTCGCTCGACCACGACGGGAACGACTTCACGCTGATCGGCCGGAACGATCCGGTGCTGCGGCGCCTGCAGCTGGCCGCGCCGGGGCTGCGGCCGCCGCTGTTCCACTCGCCGTACGAGTCGGCGGCATGGGCGGTGTTGTCGGCGCGCCGGTCGCAGCGGCAGGCTGCCATGGTGCGCGCGGCGTTGTCGGCCGCCGCCGGTCGACGGTTCGTCCTCGCCGGCCAGGCGCTCGCCGCCCTGCCTACCCCGTCCGCGCTGCTCAAGCTCGGTGCGTTTCCCGGCATCGAGGCCGAGCGGCTCGAGCGCCTGTACGGCGTGGCTCGTGCCGCGGCCGACGGTCTGCTGTCGGTGCCGCAGCTGATCGCGCTCGGGCCCGACGACGCGATCGCACAACTGCAGACGATCAAGGGCATCGGCCCGTTCTACGCCGCACTCATCGTCACCCGCTCGCTCGGGCTGACCGACGTGCTGCCCCGCGATGAGCCGAGACTGCTCGAACAGGTCGGCCAGCTGTACAGCTTCGGACGTCCGGCCACACCCGACCAACTCGAACAGCTTGCCGAGGCCTGGCGTCCCTGGCGCACCTGGGCGGCGGTGTACTTGCGGGCGGTCGGTCCGCGCCTGCGGCGCCTGACAACGCCACTGTCTGCTTGATCGACACCGCGGACGGGAGCCAAGACCTCACACTTTCGTGACAAGCCCGGCCCTGCCTTCTACGATCTCCGCGGGAGGTGGGCCATGACTGGTCGAGGAACCTCAATGGCCGCGCCCGAGCACGAGCCGATCCAGGCCGAGCCGGCGCCGCAGATCGAGCCCGCCGCGGGTGGTGAAACCGAGCATGCAGCACGGGTGCCTGTCGCGGGCCTTGCCGTGCGTCGGCTCGAGGTCGGCAGCGCTCACGACGCCGAGGAGCACCGCGCCGACGCCGTTGCCGATCGTGTGGTCGAAGCGCTTGCCGCGGACGACGCGGCCGCCGGAATCGAGACGCACGACCACGGCGGCCACTCGCACGTGCGGCGCAGCTCGTCCGGCGGGGATGGAACGATCGGCGCGGCCGGTGGCGAACTCGGGCAGACCGACAGCGACCTGATCGCCGGCAACACCGGCAAGGGCACCCCGTTGAGCGGCGCCTCCAAGCAGCGGCTGAGCCGGGCAATGGGCGGTGCCGACCTCAGTGCGGTGCGCGTTCACAGCGGTCCCGAGGCCAAGGCGCTGAACGAGCGCATGTCGGCGGCCGCCTTCACGGTCGGTAGCGACATCTATTTCCGCGACGGCGCTCCTGATCTGGCCACCGGACCCGGTCGCCGGATCATGGCGCACGAACTCGCGCACGCCGTCCAGGTCGATGGCAGCGCGCACCGCCTTGTCGACGGCCCTGACGACGAGAAGACCGGCGCCGCCACTGACCTGATGGCCGAGGAGGAGAAGGCCGAGGACGAGTCCGAAGAGACCTCGGACCCGGCGACAGGCCCGGACGACGACAAGGCCGACGACGATTCCGACCTGACTCCGGACCTCGAAGAGGAGGCAGCCGAGGACGAGGGCACCGACGTCGATGAAACCGGGCCCGACACCGGAGACGATGAGAAATCCACCGGTACGGTCGCCAATATCAGGCACCGCGGAGGCAAGAAGGACGGCAAGAAGGACAAGAAACCTGGCTTCTTCACCAAGCTGTTCACCCGCGGCGGCGGTAAGAAGCCCGACGAGGAGAAGCAGAAGGATCCTGATCCGCCGCAGGTGAGCGACGAGGAGAAGCAGAAGGCCGAGGAAGCCGAGAAGCAGAAGGCCGACGAGGCCGAGAAGCAGCGACTCGCCGAAAAGGCGCGCCTGGCGCAAGAAGAGATCGACGGGCGCACGAAGGACTTCGGCGGGATCGGTGCGCTCAAGCTCGCCGAACTCGAGAAGTACGTCACCGACACCCCGGACTGGGGCAAGCACAGCTCGCTCACCAAGGAACGTCCCGCGCGGATCCAGTTGCTGGTCACATTCGCCGCCGAGGCAGAGTCCGGCGCATGCCCGTATTCGGTCGCCGATCTGCTGGGCATCGGTACCACCACGTCCAAGATGACGACGACGTTGGACACCCTGCGTACCTACGGCGCCGCGGTGCAGAACGACCCGTTCCCGATCGGCCAGGCGGGCTCGGCTGCTGACGCGATCGAGATCGGCAAGGATCTGAAGACCCTTCTCGGCGCTTTCCCGCGGTGGGTGCTCGCAGCAGCGATGACCGAGGGCACGTTCACGGAGTTGCGGACGATCAAGGCGATCGACGAGGTCATCGCGTACTACAAGGGCGGCACCATGCGGCCCACCTTCCAGGCCGAGGACGGCGCCGACTTCGAGGCCTACCTGCGCATGCGGATCAGCGACAAGGTCAATCCGGTCACCTATCAGACCGGCGAACTCAAGGACTACATCCGCAACTTCCACCGCTTCGAGGCGCGTCTGCTCGATCGCCTCATCGTCAACTTCAAGGACACGTCCAAGAAGAAGCCGCTGACGCTGGTGTTGCACTCGGCACTCGACCACAACGGTGCGTTCCACCGCGACCCGGAGCTGTACCGAGTGGTCAACTCGAAGATCAACAACACGCTGATGGTCGAAGGCGGGGAGACCCTCGACTCGTACAAGTCGCAGATCACTCCGCTGGCCCGAACCTACGGTGTCAACGACAAGCTCGACCAGGTCATGTTCGCCGGACACGGAAATGCCCAGCTGATCGAGATGGCCGGCGGGATCGAGGAGGACTCGGAGGGCCGATTGGCCCAGAACCGCGATGACCTCGATGTGCGCGACGGCTCGTCGCAGAAGTCCAAGACCGAGGAACTTTTCGACGAAGTCCTTTCCAACATGGACGGGAGCCTGCCCAATCTCCAGGACCCGAAGCAGCCGCATCGACGACTGCTCTTCAACGCCTGCCTTACGAACAGCAACCTCGTGCGGACGAAGCTCACCGGCGACGAGGCGAACGCGCGCCAGCAGATCAACGAGTGGATCCAGAAGAACATGAGTCTCGCGACGTTCTTGAACGACCGCGCAAAGAAGCAGAACAAGGACGTCACCGCACTCGGCGCCAATGCGTCGATCGGCCAGGTCAAGCTGATCGACAGCAAGGGTGGCCTCGACATGGTCACCTCCAAGGACCCAAAGGTCACGGCGCCGAAGCTCGAATACGCGCAGTACGGCAAGGAGCCCACGGGTGTTCTCCGTGCGGCGGTCGAGAGCTTCGGGAACGATGCGAGCGCGACGGTCAACGCCATGAATGCACGACTCAGCGCGCCCGCCAACACGTTCGACGACCTGATCGTTTGGGCTGCCTACCGGGAGTTTCTCAACAACACCGACCCGACAAACGCGATGGCCATCAACGACCTACGCGTGCAGGCCGAGATCGTCGAGGAGATCTCGCATCTGCAGTCGCCGGCCATTGCCTCGCTCGAGGGACTGCGAAGCAAACTCATCAATGGCTGGGGAAACTTCATCCTTGACATCCTGATCAAGCACTCGGACGTCATGAACGAACCCAAGTCGGCGCTGATGATCCACACGGCCCGCCTGGCGATCGAACCGACCCGCGCCGATCTTCGTACGAACGTCCTGACCGCGCTCGACGACCCCTCCTGGACCGTGAAGACGGCGCTGGTCGACGAGACGGCCGGTCGGTACCTCGACATCGAACTGTTGTCCACGATCGGCGTGCTGCCGCAGATGCTGAAGGATGCCCCGACCAATGGCAAGCTCGTCCTCGCGCTGGCCGGCCACCTGAGCGACACCAAACCGGTTGAGTGCACCAACTACTTGAAGAGCCTCGTCAAACCCGGCGCGCCCGAGGTGCCGGGCCTCGACGAGGTGCCGGAAATGAAGCCGGTCGCACCGCAGCCGGCGCCGCGCGATCTCGTACCCGAGGTGCCGGCGGTGCCGGGTCGCGCGAAGGTTGCGGCGCTCGACGACAAACGCAAGGAGTTCGCGCAAGTGCCCGAGCTGCCGAAACTGGATGCGTTGCCGGCGGTGCCCGCACCGAAGGACAAGAAGAAGACCGTCGAAGCGCCCGGGCGCCCCGGTCGCGCGGCGCGCGCCAAGGTTGATCGGGTGCCTGCCGTGGAGCCCTACTTCGACACTGCGCTGAAGATCGAGGACGTGCTCGGCGGCGCGTCGACCGTCCGCGTCATCCTGAAGTCGCTGTGACGCAGGGATACGCCGCGCAGCTCGCGGTCGGCCCGAACGGGCGCTGGGTCGCTGCGGACGAACACACGCTGCATGTGTGGGCCGGGACGACGTTGGAGCGGACGGTCGACCTGGCGACGATGCTCGGCGGTCCGCCGCGGTTCGGAACGGACGAGTCGGTGCTGGCCGGCCGGGTCGAGGTCGATCTCAAGACCGGAGCGTCGACCGAGCGCATCGCACTGCGCGCCGTGCTCGACTGCTACGACCCGCAGGGCAATCCCGAGCAACTCGCGGTCCGATCGGTGGCCTGGGCGAACGACGGTCGGCACGCGCTCGTGTTCGCCGAGTACCTGCCGACCCGGCTGCACGGCGGCACAGACACAGTCCGTCCGGGAGCCCTGTTGGCGATGGCACAGGCCGACGATCCGAAGCTGCGCGAACTCGACCGGGGGCGTTTCCTCGATGCCGGCCGATTGTCCGGCGACCGCTGGCTCGTGTCGGGCGGCCGGCGACTGCTGGCTTTCGAACCCGGCCGGCAGACTCCCGTTCTCGATCTCGACCCTGATGATGCGGTCTCGGGCATCGCCACGCGTGACGACATCATCGCTGCGGGCCTCTCCGGCGGTGAGGTGCTCATCGTTGCTGTCAACACAGCCGATGACGTACAGCGGTGGCCGGGACACGACGCCGTGATAGACGCAGTTGCCGTCTCTTCCGACGGGCGCCTTGTCGCGACCGGTGATCGCGACGGACACCTGCTGGTGCGCGCCGTCGACACCGCAGGCGCAGTCCTTGGCACCGACCTGGCCGGCTCGATCGAGGGTGTGTGCTTCCTCGCCCCGGACCACCTCGTCGTCGCGGTCGACGGCGACGACACGGAGCTCCGGCACATCGAGCTGAACGGCTGATGCAGCGCACCCTCGCCGGCCTCGTACATCGGATCCAGCAGGCACTTGCCCGACGCGAAGGAGTCGTCGATGCCGACGCGGTGGCGCGCTTGCAGGCGGTTCTCGCGGCCGACTACGGCACGACTTCCGGACCCGAGGACGACGTGCTCGGCGATGTCGCCGCGATCTTCGACCTCGGCGAGTTGGACGTGTTGCTGCTGACAGTCGCACTCGCGCCGGAACTGGACGCGACGTTCGGCGGCGCCTACGCACTGTTGCAACAGGACCCCACCCGGCAACGCCCGTCCGTCGGGCTCGCGCTGGAACTGGCCGGTGCCGCGAGCCTCGATCCCGCGGCTCGTGAGCGGCTGTCCTCGACGGCGCCGCTGCGCGCCAACGACCTGCTCGACGTGTCCGGGGAGGCGCCGCTGCTCGCCCGCTCGTTGCGCGTTCCCGACCGGGTCGTCGCACACCTGGCGGGGGAGGAGCGGCTCGATCCGATCGTCGAAGCGATGCTGCTCAGCCCGGTGCCGCTGCGGTTGCCCGAGTCCGAGCAACTCGCCGCCGCGCTGAACTCCGGCCGTCCGCTGGCGTGGCTCACCGCGAGTCCCGGCAGCGCGGGGGTCGGCGTGGCGGCGGGCGCGTTCGACGTCCTCGACGCGGCCGTCGTCGCGGTCGACGTGCGGCGTCGCCCGGCCGGGGTGTCGGTCGGCGACGCCGTCCGGGTCGCGGTGCGGGAGGCCGGCCTGCTCCTCAGCGGGCTGGTGATCGCCGACGCCGACCTCGTGGTCGAGGACGGCGGCCCTGCCCTGTTGCGCAGGCTCGAGCGCTCGCCGGTCCCGGTCGTTGCGGTCAGCGCGGAACGGTGGAATCCCGACTGGCTGCTCACCGTGCCGTACCTGATGGACGCGCCGGTGCCGAAGTCCGAGCTGCGCGCGCAGCTGTGGGAGCAACAGCTCGCCGGCGGCGTCGACTCCGACTCCGACGAGTGGCGTGCGTTGGTCGCGTTGCGCCTCACTCCGGAACAGATCGTGAGGGCCGCCCGGCACGCCGCCGCCGACGAGACCAAGGACGTCAATGCCGTGCGCGAGGCGGCCCGCTTCGTGGGCAGCAGCGGCCTGAAGGGCGCCAGCCGCGAGCGCCCGCACCAGACCTTCGCCGACCTGATCCTGCCCACGGCGGCGATGGAGCCGGTCCGCGAGATCGTGCGATGGGCGACGCATCGCGATGCGGTGCTCGGGCAGGGACCGGTCGCGGGCAAGCACGGGCACGGGCGCGGTATCACCGCCCTGTTCGCCGGCTCGCCGGGCACCGGCAAGACCCTCGCCGCGCACGTGATCGCAGGCGAGCTCGGGCTCGACCTGCAGACCGTCGACCTGTCCGCGGTCGTCGACAAGTACATCGGCGAGACCGAGAAGCGGCTCGAACAACTGCTGGCCGCGGCCGAGAACCTCAACGCGGTGTTGCTGTTCGACGAGGCCGACGCGTTGTTCGGGTCACGGACGGACGTCAAGGATGCCCGCGACCGCTACGCGAATCAGGAAGTCGCCTACCTGTTGCAGCGCATCGAACGCTTCGACGGCATCGCGATCCTGACCACGAACCAGCGCGGCAACATCGATGCCGCCTTCTCGCGGCGCCTCAACTTCGTCGTGACCTTCCCCGACCCGGACGTGCCCACCCGGATCGATCTCTGGCGCGGGCACCTGAGCGCGCTCTCGGCGACATCGAGCAACGATCCGGTCGACGTCCCGTGCCTCGCCGAGCGCTTCGACCTCGCCGGCGGCGACATCCGCAACATCGTGCTGGCCGCGGCCTACGCAGCCGCCGACGAGGGCACCGCGGTCGGGATGCGGCACGTCCACGCCGCCGCCCAACGCGAGTACCGCAAGCTCGGCCGCATGACCCAGGGCGTCGTCCGTTCGGTTTCCGAAGCGCGCTGACCGGTTATGTCACCGCCGTCATCACCTCAAGCTGCCGGCTGACCAGAACGAGTTCGCGGGCACGAAGTCCTACCGTCCGACCAGCGCTGCGGACGTCGTCGCGTCGTGGAAGTGGGACGTCGAGAATCAATCGATCCCGTAGCTGTTGACCTTCTCCGGGTGGATGCGGATGAACCCGTCGCCGAAGCCCGGCCCGAGCTCGGCACCGCCGCTCTCGACAGCCTCGGCCCGTCCGCGGATCTCGAGCATCCGCGGCGTCCACGGGTCGGTCGACACGAGATCGTCGACGACGATCGCGGCCCACGGATTGGCCTGCACATCGCGGTACTTCTTGGTGGCGGCGACGTGCATGCCGCCGACGTCGATCGTGCCGAGCTCGGCGTTGTAGCGGAACGAGGTCGGCACGACGTGCGGCTTGTGATCTCGTCCGGTCGTCGCCACGCGGCCGAGCCGCTGCGCCGCCAGGTATTCGATCTGTGCGTTGGTCAATTGAGCCATTTGTCCAGTAAACAAGCTCGAGTGCGCTTGATGTCTAGGCTGGACGGATGCTCATGGCCGTCGAGGGATCGCAGTTCAGTGGGCGGGTACACGTCCGGGTGGACGGGCCCGACGACGCGCCGCTGCTCGTACTGTTGCACGGGTTCAGCGGATCGCTGCACTGGTTCGACCCGCTGGTCGAGCGATTGCGCGGCACGTTCCGGTTGATCCGCGTCGACCTGCTCGGTCACGGCGCGACCGGCGGCGCCGCCACCGATGCGCCCGGGCAGGCGCGCATGGTGCAGGCCGTCCTCGAGACGCTCGACGTCGACGACGTGACTGCGGTCGGGCACTCCTTCGGTGCCGACGTCGCGGTCGAACTCGCCGAGCAGTCCGCGCGGGTGTCACGTCTGGTCGTCCTCGCCCAAGCGCCGGACTACTCGGATGCGGTCCTGCCGCGCGGCAACGCGATCATGACCCTGCCGGTGATGGGCGCCGTGCTGCATCGCGGGGCGCAGCGACTCGCAGGGCCGCTGGCCTATCTCGGCGGTCTGCGCAATCCAGCCGGTCGCGAGCTCGCACGCCGGGCCGTGGCCGACTTCCGGGCACTGAACACGGCGATGTTCCGCGTGATTCTTGTCGACCGCAGGGCGCGCATGGCACGCCGTCCGCTCGACGTGCAACTGCGCGATTCCGGTAAGCCCGCGCTCGTCGTCCTCGGCGGTCGCGACCACTTCTACGGCGCCCGATCGGCCGCCCGGTACGACCGGGCCGGTGCGCACGTCGAGATCCTGCCGGAGTCAGGGCACAACCCGATCTTGGACTTCCCGGACGAGACCGCCGAGCTCGTCCGTACATTCGTCGCGCAAGGAGCCCGAATCAGGTAGTCGGCTTGCCCGCGATGTTCACGAGCCAGGCGATGCCGAACTTGTCGACGCACATCCCGAACGAGTCACCCCACGGCGCCCGCTCGAGAGGCATGGTGGTCGTGCCGTCGGCGGACAGCTTCTCCCAGTAGCCGCGCAGCGTCTCATCGTCGTCACCGCTGAGCGACACGCTGATGTTGTTGCCGGGCGCGTACTCCATCGAGTTCGGCGTGTCCGACGCCATCAGAACGAGCCCGTTGTCGCCCTCGAGCATCGAATGCATGATCTTGTCCTGCTCAGTGGGATCGTCGCTCGCCTTGAATTCGGCGAACGTGCTGGTCGTGAGCTCGCCGCCGAAGACCGAGTGGTAGAACTCCATCGCCGCGCGGGCGTTGTCCCGGAAACTGAGATACGGGTTGAGCTGGATCGTCATGCCACCAGTCTCACGCGCTGCGGGCGACGATGTCGAGAATGCATTGCCCAAGAACCGACGGCTTACGGCAAGAGCGCCAAGATCTGCCGGACGGTGCGGGTCATCGCCTCACGGGCAGGACGCAGGTACGTGCGCACGTCGACCAGCTCGGCGTCGGCGTCAAGGCTCGCCCGCACCGCCGCGGTCATCGCCATGTTGAGCGCGGTGCCGACGTTGACCTTCGCGATACCGGCCTTGACGGCGGCGCGAAGCTCCTCGTCCGGCACGCCGGACGAGCCGTGCAGCACGAGTGGCACGTCGAGTCGATCACGCAGCCGTGCGATCAGGGCTGTGTCGAGCGCGGCGGTGCGCGTCGTCATCGCGTGCGAGCTGCCGACCGCCACGGCCAGCGCGTCGACGCCGGTGTCGGCGACGAATTCCACAGCCTCGTCGGGGTCGGTGCGCACGCCTGCCGCGTGGGCGCTCTGCGGTGCGTCGGGTTTGCCCCCCACGTAGCCGAGTTCCGCTTCGATCCACAGCCCGGCGTCGTGCGCGATGTGCACCGCGGCAGCGGTCTGTGCGACGTTGTCGGCATAGGGCAGTGCGCCCGCGTCGAACATCAGCGAGCTGAACCCGGCCGTCGGCGCCTCGGCGGCAAGGTCGGGATCCGTCACGTGGTCGAGGTGCAACGCGACGGGCACGCCGGCCGCCTGCCCCAACGCGGCGGCCGCGGCGGCGATCGGTCGCACCTGACCACCGTGGTAGCGCACGGCGTTCTCGCTGATCTGCAGGATCACTGCTGCGCCGGCTGCCTCGGCAGCCGCGACGATCGCCTCGGCGTGCTCGAGCGTGATCACATTCAGCGCGGCGACCGCTCCGCGACGCGCAACCGCGGCAGCGATCAGATCGCCGGTGGGCACCAGCGTCATCGCGAACCGTCCTCTTCCAGCCGAGCGATCACGACGCCGGATCGCAGTTCGGCCACGTGCGCCGGGTCGATGTCGCCGGCATGTGGCTGCAGTACCGAGGCGGCGGACAACGCCACCGCCTCGGCGAGCAGGTCCGGTAGGGCGTGGCCACCGGCAAGCCCGAGAGCGATCCCGGCCACGAGCGCGTCCCCGGCACCGGTGGGATTGCCGTCGAGCCGACCGGCCGGCCGGGCGTGCCAGGCGGTGTCGCCGTCGACGGCGATCAGGCCGTCGGCGCCCAGCGAGGCGACCACGATCACGCCGTGGTGCCGGGCGAGCCGGGCAGCGGCGACGTGCGGGTGGTGTTCGCCGGTCAAGTCGGTCAGTTCGTGCGCGTTGGGCTTCACGATGGTCGGACGGGCGGCCAGTGCCTCCGTCAGCGCCGGCCCGCTGGTATCCACGACGACCGGACGGGCGTGGGCGCGCGCGGTCGCTACGAGTTCGGCCAGCGCGCCGTCCGGTACGCCCGCGGGCATCGAGCCGCTGATCACGACGGTGTGTGCGCGGGGCACCAGCTCGGTATAACGTGCGGCCAGGTCGGGCCAGCGCTCGACCCGGGCCGGCTCGGAAAGCACGGTCGGGTGCCTGCCGACCGATTCGACGACGGTGATCGTGCGGCGGGTCGGCACGCCGGCCGGCACGCTCTCGACGGTGAGGTCGAGCGCGGCGAGGTCGCCGGCGAGCTGCGCACCGGTCGGACCGTCGAGCGGCGCCAGCACCGTGACCTCGGCGCCGAGCGTGTGCAGCACCCGCGCGACGTTGACCGCCTTCCCGCCGGGGCGGTGGGCCACCTCGGTGACCCGGTTGGTGGCGCCGGGCAGCAGCGACTCGACCTGGTAGGTGAGATCGACCGCCGGACTGGGGCACACGCAGAGGATCACGACGACGTCACGCCGAAGGTGTTCCCAGAACCACCGATCGGGTCAGGTGCCGCGGTTGATCGGGATCGAGGCCGGCCGCTTCGGCTCGACGCACGGCGAGCAGATGCACCCGGACCAGATCGACGACCGGATCGAGCGGGTCGTCGACCACGGCGGCGCCGGTGGCGGCGGCATCGTCCACCAGGCCCGGCGCGGGTTCGCCGAAGATCCACACCGCGCGGCCCGGCTCGGCGATGGAGATGGGACCGTGCCGGTACTCGAGTTGTGGGTAGGCCTCCGTCCACAACTGCGCCGCCTCGCGCAGCTTCAGCCCGGCTTCCAGCGCGACGCCGTAAGCCCAGCCGTCACCGAGGAAGCTGAACTGCTCGGCCCGCTCGACCGGATCGGGCAGCGTGGTGTCGGCAGCGACCACGGTGCGGGCCGACGCAACGACATCGTCGAGCGACTCGCCCAGCGAGGCACGCAGCAGCATGAGCGCGGTGGTGGCGAACACCGTCTGCACCACCGATTGCTCGTCGGCGAAGTCGAGCACGATCGGTGCGGCCGCGCTTGCCGCGATCGGGGTGTCACCCACGGCGGTCAGCGCAGTCACCGGCGCGTTGGTCGCTCCGATGGCACGCAACACCTCGGTCGTGGTGCCCGACCGCGAGATCGCCAGCACCCGGTCGTAGCCGCGCGCGGCGGGAAAACGGCTCGCCGCGAACGCGTCGGTATCGCCGGCGCCGGACTGCTCGCGCAGGACCGCGTAAGCCTCGGCCATGAACCACGACGTGCCGCACCCGAGCACCGCGACGCGCTCGCCAGGTACCGGCAGGGCAGCTTGCACGGACGGCAGCAGTTCGAGTGCTCGGCTCCAGGCGTCAGGTTGGCTGCTGATCTCGCGTGCGACGTGAGTCGTCATCAGAACCTCTCTGCTCCAGCGGGCTCGTCGGCCGCGCGGAGTTGGACGGGGGTGGGTTGTGTGGTGGTGCCGCCGACGGCGGACACCGCGAGCGCCCCGGCGAGCACAGCACGGCGCAGACACGTGATCAGTTCCGCGCCGCCGAGCCAGGCGTCGAGGAAGGCGGCGTCGAACGTGTCGCCCGCACCGGTGCTGTCGACGAGGTCGGCGATCACGCCGGGTGCGACCAGTTCGGTGCCGTCGGCGGCGACCGCGAGCGCTCCGTGCTCGCCGTTCTTGACGACGACGAGCGGCCCGAAGCCGGACAGTGAGCGCGCCGCTCCGGCCGGGTCGTCGCACGCGCCGTGGTTCAGCGCGACGGCTTCGGCGCGATTCGGCAGCAGCACGTCGACGTGCGGAAGCAGGTCGGACATGCCGAGCCAGGTACCGGCCGGGTCGTCGTTCGTGTCGAGGGACACGGTGTGCCCGGAGGCGCGCAGGCGGGCGAGCAGAGCGGGCAGAGCAGCAACCAACGCCGGCTGCAGGTACAGCGAGGCTATGTGGACGTGCTGTACGTCCGGACGTTGCGCGATCGCCTGGTCGACGTCGGCGACCGTCAGCGTCGGGATGGCGCCGGGGTAGGTGAGGATCGCCCGGTCACCGGCCCGGGACAGCACGACGGTCAGGCCCGTGCCGACGTCGGCACGCGTGACGATCAAGTCGGTGTCGACACCGGCGGCGCCCAGTTCCGCGCGCTGGCCCGAGCCGAACGCGTCGTCGCCCACCGCGGCAAGCAGCGACACCGGGCGGCCGAGGCGGGCCAGGCCGTGCGCGGTGATGCCGGCCGAACCGCCGATCAGCACCGTTGCCGAGTCGAGCAACTGCTCGGCCTGCCCGAAACGCGGCACGACGTCACCGCGCAGGATCAGATCGGGATTGACGTCGCCGACGACCAGCACCCGGGCGTGCTGCGCTGGCTCGGCCATGGAACCATCCTGACCGATCAGCACACGTCCTGTCCAGAAACAATCAAGTCGTATGCTCGGTCTTGCTCGGTTTCGATCGGGCGTGACATGCTCGATCGATGGTCACCGTCTGCTTCGTCGGCGCCGGTTCGGCGGAGTTCACCCGGCAGCTCGTGCGCGACCTGCTGGCCTACCCGGACCTGGGCGAGCTCAGCCTGGTCATGCACGACATCGATCCACGTCGACTCGAACTGGCCGTCGGGCTGACCCGCATCGCGATCGACCGGCACGGCAGCAGCGCGTCCGTGCGTGGCGAACTCGACCGCCGGGCCGCCCTGGCCGGTGCCGACTTCGTGATCAACACCGTGAACATCGGCGGCCACGAAGCAACCGTCACCGACTTCGCCGTGCCGAAGAAGTTCGGCCTGCGCCAGACCATCGCCGACACGCTCGGCGTCGGTGGGATCTTCCGCGGCCTGCGCACCTTTCCGTTCCTCGACGGGCTCGCCGACGACATCCGCGAAGCGTGCCCACACGCCTGGCTGCTGAACTACACGAACCCGATGGCGATGAACGTGCAGTACCTCGCGGTACGTCATCCAGACGTCCGAGTACTCGGTCTGTGCCACTCGGTGTTCTGGACGATCCATGATCTGTGCGAGCTGATCTCGGTGCCGTTCGACGAGGTCGATTTTCACAGCGCCGGGGTGAACCACCAGGCCTGGGTGCTGCGGTGGGAGCGCGGCGGAGAGAGCCTCTATCCGCTGCTCGACGACGCCGTCGCCGCCGATCCGCAGTTGCGCCGCCGCGTCCGCGTCGACATGTACCGACGGCTCGGTTATTACCCGACGGAGACCAGCGAACACTCCAGCGAGTACGTGCCGTGGTACCTGCACGATCCGGCCGAGATCGAGCGGCTGCGCATTCCGATCGACGACTACCTCGGCATAAGTGCGGGCAATGCCGCGGAGATCGAGCAGCTGGTGCCGCAGGTTGCGGCGGGCCAGTACGTCGAACCGGCCGAGGAAGCCGCCGAGTACGCTCCGCAGGTCATTCACAGCCTGGTGACCGGAACGGCGCGCACGATCCAGGTCAACGTCGCGAACCGTGGTCTGATCGAGAATCTGCCCCAGGGAGCGGGGATCGAGGTTCCGGCGAGTCTCGTGCGGGGGACTGTGACACCGCACGCGGTGGGAAACCTGCCGCCACAATGCGCGGCGCTCAACCGTGCCTTTCTGTCCGTGGTGGATCTCGCCGTCCGCGCCGGCGTCGAGCAGGATCGCGACCTCGTCCGCCACGCCATGCTTGTCGATCCGAACACGGCGGCGTCGCTGTCGGTGGAGCGTATCGACGAGCTGGTGAGCGCGATGCTCGACGCGCACCGCCCGCTGCTGCCTGAAGGCCTGCGCGGCTGACCGTCGTCAGCCGACGTCGACGGTGTGCACGGCCGGGCCGAGCCGGCTTAGCGCGGCGAGGTCCTTCGGGTCGGCGTTCGAGTCGGTGACGATGTCCGAGACCGAGCCGACGTCGACGATGCGCGCGAACCCGCGTTTGCCGATCTTGCTGGAGTCTGCGACGACGAGCACGCGCTCCGCGGCGCGCACGAGTGCCCGGTTGGTGTGCGCCTCGACCTCGTGGTGGGTGGTGAACCCGGCGGTCGGGCTGACGCCGTCCACGCCGATCACAGCGATGTCGAGATTGATGCTCGACAGCGTCATCTCCGCAAGTGGACCGACCAGCTCGTACGACTCGGACCGAGCGCTGCCGCCACACACGACCAGCTCGATGTTGGCGCGTACCGCGAGCTCGGAGGCGATGTTGAGCGCGTTGGTCACGACCCGGATGCTGCGCGTCGCGGCGAGCGCCCGCGCGACCTCCGTTGTCGTCGATCCGCCGTTGAGCCCGACCGAGGCCGCATCGGACGGGATCAGGTCGACGGCCCGTGCGGCGATGGCGCGCTTGGCTTCGTAGTGCTGGCCGCCGCGATAGCGCATCGGCAGCTCGTAGAGCACGCCGGAGGCCACGGCGCCGCCGTGGGTACGGGTGAGCAGTTTCTGTTTCTCGAGCAGATGCAGGTCGCGCCGCACCGACGCCTCGGACACCCCGAAGCTGTCCGAAAGGCCGGTGACACCGACCGAGCCGTGCTCGTTGAGTCGCTGGAGGATCAGTCCCAGCCGGTCTTCCTGGCGCATGCGTGCACGATACGCACACCGTGATGTTCATTTCGAGCAAATTCTGATCCGAAGTTCACGGTGTCGTGCCGTTGATTGTCGGGGAGTCCCGTGCCAGGCACCCTTGACCGCCTCGGAACGATCGTGCAAGGCTGATCAGCACTCGCGATCGAATGTGCGCGATTATGGGTCCGGTCGATCCGAGAGGTATACGACATGGCTGTTCGGCGAGGCACACGGTTCGGCCGGTTCGCGGCAGGCGCCGCGGCGGCGCTGTTGGCGGCGACGACGCTCAGCGCGTGCGGCGGCGGCAGCGGGTCCGACGGCGGCAGCACGATCGAGGTCTCGCACGGTTACACCGACGTCGAAGCGAAGGCGCTCACCGCGTTGGCGAACCAGTGGAACACCGACCACCCCAACACCAAGGTCAAGCTGTTGTTCAACGGCGGCAACGACAACGCGCTGCAGAAGACCGTCGCCGGGTTCACCGCCGGCAACTATCCGGACGTCGCCTACGAGTTCGGCTCGTCGGCTGCGCAACTGGCGCGGCAACCGAAGCTCGTCGACCTCACCGACAAGGTGAACGCGCCCGACGTGAAGTGGAGCGACTTCTACCCGTCCGAACGGGAAGCCGCCACGGTCAACGGCAAGGTGGTCGGCTTTCCCGCGCTCGTCGACAACCTCGCGCTGGTCTACAACAAGAAGCTGTTCGCGCAGGCAGGCATCGCCCCGCCCGATCCGTCCTGGACGTGGGCCGACTTCCGTGCCGCCGCGAAGAAGCTGACCAACGCGAGTACGCACAACTACGGCTGGGCCTACGTCAACGACGGCAGCGAGGACACCGTGTGGCGCTTCCTGGCCATGCTCTGGCAGGCGGGCGGCGACCTGCTGACCCCGGACCACAGCAAGCCCGCATTCGACTCCGCGGCAGGACTCGCCGCGCTGCAGCAGCTGCACGACATGGCTGTGACGGACAAGTCGGTGTACCTGGACACCGGCAACGGCAACTATCTGAACCTGTTCAACAGCGGCAAGATCGCGATGCTCTGGACCGGGCCGTGGGACCTGTCGAGCATCAACTCCGACATCAAGTACGGCGTTACGTTGCTGCCCGGCTACAACGGCAACCACGAGACGATCTCCGGGCCGGACATCTACATGCTGTTCGACCACTCGTCCGGACGTACCGACACCGCATTCAAGTTCGTCACCTGGCTGACCTCGGCGCCGGTGCACCTGCAATTCGCGATCCGCACCGGCGACCTGCCGGTGCGCAAGTCCGAGACCGAGTTGCCCGGCTACAAGACGTTCCTCGCCAAATACCCGGCCGAAAAGGTCTTCGTGCAGAACCTCGACAACGTCAAGCATGTCAGGCCGAACCTGCCCGAGTACGCCCAGGTGTCGTCGGCGGTGGGGCAGATGGTGCAGTCCGTGCTACTCGGTCAAGCGCAACCGGCGGACGCGCTCAAGAGCGGTAGCAGTCAGGTCGCGGCGGCGCTGACCGGCTCGTGACCTCGTTGTCCAAGACCCCGGCGCCGTCGCAGCGCAGGCCGCGCACGATCCTGCCGCGCCCGCAGCAGCAGCCCGAGCGCGCGCGCCGGTGGCTGACCCGGCGCCGCTCCGACGCGATCAGCGGCTGGCTGATGATCACGCCCAGCGTCGTGCTGATCGCGGTCTTCGGACTTATCCCGGTGGTCTGGTCGTTCGTGCTGTCGTTCCAGCAGAACGATCTGCAGACGCCGGGTCAGTGGGTGGGCCTCGACAACTACCGCCAGCTCATCCACGATCCGGTGTTCGCCGACTCGGTGCGCCACACCCTCGTCTACACGGTGCTGTTCGTGCCGATCACGCTCGGGCTGTCGCTGCTCGTCGCGGCCGCCCTCAACCGGCGCATCCGCGGGATCACGGTGTACCGGCTGGCCGTGTTCATCCCGGTCGTCACCTCGACGATTGCGACCGGCGTGATCTTCACCTGGTTGCTCGACCCCGACTACGGGCTCGTCGACACGATCCTCGGCAAGCTCGGCCTGCCGACGTCCGGCTTCTTCTCCTCACCCTCCGCGGCGCTGTACGCGGTGGTCGGCATGACCGTGTGGGGATGGATCGGATTCGGTGCGCTGATCTTCCTCGCCGGACTGCAAGGCATTCCGCAGGATCTGATCGAGGCTGCGCAGATCGACGGCTGCTCGAAGGCGGGCGCGTTCTGGCGCGTGCAGGTCCCGTTGCTGCGGCCGGTGACGGGATTCCTGCTGGTGTGGTTGACGATCAATTCGCTGCAGCTGTTCGACGAGGTGTACGTGACCACCAAGGGCGGGCCACTGCACGCGACCACGGTCGTCGTCTACTACCTGTACGAACAGGCCTTCCAATTCTTCCACGCCGGCTACGCCGCAGCCATCGCCACCGTGCTGTTCGTGGTGATCGCGCTCGTCACGATCGTCCAGCTGCGGTTGACCCGCGACCCGGCCGCGGGTGGTGAGCGGCGATGACATCGATCCGGACAACCGGACGTCGGCGGCTGCGCAGGCCATCCGGCTGGCACCTCGTGCTGATCCCGCTCGCAGTGGTTATGGCGCTGCCATTGATCTGGATGGCATTGACCAGCGTGTCCACGCTGGCCGAGACCCGGCGGTTCCCACCAGGGCTCCCGTCGGCGCTGCACTTCGGCAACTTCGTCCACGCGTGGACGGACTCGCCGTTCGGCCGTTGGCTGCTGAACAGCACGATCGTGTCGGTCACCTGCGTCGTGACGAACCTCGTGCTGTGCAGCCTTGCGGGCTACGCCTTCGCTCGGTTGCGGGTGCCCGGCGGACGACTGGTGTTCATTTTGATCCTGGCGACGCTGATGGTGCCGTTCCAGGTCGTCATGATCCCCACCCTGCTGATCATCAAGCACCTCGACCTGGTCGACACGCTGCCGGGCCTGATGGTGCCGAACCTGGTTACGCCGTTCGGTATTTATCTGCTGCGGCAGTTCTTCGTGTCGCTGCCGGTGGAGCTGGAAGAGGCCGCGCTCATCGACGGCGCCGGTCGCTTCCGGATCCTGGGCAGTATCTTGCTGCCGCTGATGGGCCCGCCGCTGTCCACGGTCGCAGTGCTGACGTTCCTCACCGTGTGGAACGACTTCCTGTGGCCGCTGGTCGCGACGTCCTCACCGGACACGATGACAGTGCAACTGGGCCTGGCGACGTTCCAGAGCGCGCACTTCACCAACTGGCCGGTCTTGATGGCGGGAACCTTGCTGAGCCAGTTGCCGGTTCTCGTGCTGTTCGTGATCGCGCAACGCTTCTTCGTGAGTTCCATCGCGAACACCGGGATCAAGTAGGCGCGTTTGCCGGGTGCGTGAGACGGTGTAGCCCATGCGCCTGTCGGTCTGCAGCAGCAAGGGTGGGGTGGGCAAGACCTCGACGGCGGTCAATCTCGCGACGGTGTTCGGTGAACGCGGCCGCACCCTCGCCGTCGACGCCGACCCGCAGGACAGCCTCGGCCGAGCCTTCGGGGTGGTCGCCGGCCCGTCCGACTCGCTGGCGGCCGTGCTGGGCGATCCCGACTCGGACGTGCGGGAGGTGATCCGGCGCGACGTGGTGCCCGGCGTGGACGTGCTGCCGGCGCATCCGTCCCTCGAGAGCGTCGGTAACACGCTCGCACAGAACGGTGCGCTCGCCACGAGCCTGCGGCGCACACTCCGTCCGGTCTTCGACGAGTACGACACGATCGTCATCGACACCCACGGCGACAACGGCAACCTGACCTTGGCCGCGATTGCCGCTGCCGACGCGGTGCTGACGGTGTTCACGTCCGACCCGGGCAGTGCGCTCGGCGCGGTGCGGTTGTCGACGTTCCTGGCGAGCCATCGCAAGTTCGAGACCACCTCCGCGACGCTGCTCGGTGTCGCCTGCTCCAACTGGGACAAGCAGGGCGCGGCAGCCCGCGAGGTCTCCGAGGCGCTGGCAGCGACCGACCTGCCGCTGTTCGACACGCGGATCCCCTTTTCCCGCCGGGTGCCGAGTGCGACGCTGGCGAAGCGGCCGGTCGTCCTGGCTGCGCCGAACAGCACGGTGGCGGGCGCGTACCGGTCGCTCGCCGACGAAGTCCGGGCCACGTACCGGGAGAGGAGGGCGGCGTGAGCAACCGATCCCGAGGCGAAGATCTTGCCGCCGACCTGCTGCAGGACATCGCGGCCGAGCAGGCGCAGTCGAGCCTGCCGGAGCGCGCGCAGCGATCTGCACCCGCGAAGGCATCGTCCGGCGCAGCGTTCGTCGACGCGGAGTTCTACTTGGCGCCGAGCACCTGGAAGCGTCCGGGCATCGCGCGATCGGGCAATGCGCTCTCGATCAGTGCCGGTCCGGTACAGGTTCGGCTGGGGCGCCGCACGTCCTAGGTTCGTATCAGCGCCACTGACCTGGACTCCTCACCGACCGAAGCGGAATCCACCGCTCGTCGAGGACGGCTCCGGCCGGTCGAACTTCCTTCGAACGGGCGTAGTTCCTCGAGCTTTTCCGAATCGGCCGGTGGCGTTCGCAGCGGGGGCGCGCGCCACCGGCCTCTGTTTGGCACACTCGCGGGATGCCGACGCTGACCCGCAACGGGGCGACGATCTCGTACACCGACACCGGGGCACCGTCCGAGCGCCCCGATGCAGCGACTGTGGTGTTCGGACACGGCCTGCTCTTCAGCGGGCGGATGTTCCAGGCGCAGGTCGAGGTACTGCGCACGCACTACCGCTGCGTCACGATCGACTGGCGTGGCCAGGGCGACACCCCGGCGACGCGGTCGGGGTACGACATGGACACCCTCACCGACGACGCGCTGGCGGTGATCGAGTCGCTGGACGCGGGTCCGGTGCACTACGTCGGACTGTCGATGGGCGGGTTCGTCGGGCAGCGGCTCGCCGCGCGGCACGGTCGGGTGCTGCGTTCGCTCACCCTGCTTGACACGAGCGCCGATCGCGAGCCGACATTCTCGATCTTGCAGGACATCGCGATGGCCTACGTCCACACGCTCGTCGGGATGCGTCCGCTCGCGCCGTTCGTGCTGCCGATCATGTTCGGGCCGACGTTCCGGAAGGGTCCGGCGAACGAGCCGGCGATCGCCGAGTTCCTGGACGGCATCGCGCGCACGCAACGCGCGGGCTTGCGTCGCGCGGTGCTTGCCGTCGCGCTGCGCAAGCCGGTGTACGACGAGCTCGACCGGATCCCAGTGCCGACGCTGGTGATCGTGGGTGCGGACGATGTGGCGACCAAACCGGAGAAGGCGCAGCGCGTCGCCGCCCGCGTGCCTGGTGCCCGGCTCGAGATCGTCCCGAACAGCGGGCACAGCAGCACGGTGGAGCAACCGGCCGCAGTGACCGCCCTGATCGAGGAATTCCTCGCCTCCGTCTGACCCGCTCGCGCGGAGGTGCCGAGCGGGGTCAGGACGGGACTTTGGCGGCCGCGCCGTGCCGCCAGACTCCGGTGATCCGGGACGGGTCGGCGAGCGCGCTGATGTCGAGCGTCGGGTCGGTGTCGACGGTGATGACGTCGGCGTCCCATCCTTCGATCAGCCGGCCCGCGCGCGGCGCCTGCTCACCGAGCGTGTCGGGCGCGTTCGCCGTCGCGGCCTCGATCGCGTCGAGCGCGGACAGACCGGCCTCGACCAGCAGCGGGAGTTCGCCGCCGTTCTGCCCCCAGCCGATGATGTTGTCGACTCCGGTCTCGAAGATGTCGGTCCCGGCCGCGATTCGCACGCCGGCCGCGTGCGCCCGTCCGATCGCGTCCAAGTGGATGTCGGCGATCTCGTACAGCTTGCGCGCGTTCTCCGCGGACATGCCGGACGCCCGTCCCGCCTTCGCCAACCGGGCGACGATGTACCGGGTCGGCACGAGCAGCGCGTCCAGTTCCTTCATCGCGGCGCAGGCCTCGTCGTCGAGGTAGGTGCCGTGCTCGATGGTGCGCACGCCGGCTTCGAGCGCGGCCATGATGCCGGGCTTGCCGTGGCAGTGCGCCATGACGGAGCGGTGTGCCATGCCGGCCGTCTCGACGATCGCCCGCAGTTCGTCGGCGTTGAACTGCTGGTGGATCGGATCGTCCACCTCCGACAGGACTCCGCCGGACGCGCAGATCTTGATGACCTTCGCGCCGAGCCGCAGCTGTTCGCGGACCGCGCGGATGCACTCGTCCACCCCGTCGCACAACCGCGCGTCGGTGATGTCGTGTGCCCAGTCGAGCGGGATGTCGTGCGTGTCGCCGTGCCCGCCGGTCGTCGACAGGATGGCGCCGGGCGCATAGATGGACGGACCGGTGAGGCTGCCGTCGGCGATGCCGCGGGCGAGGTGCACGCCGAGCCCGCCGGCTTCGCGGACGCTGGTGAAGCCGGCCTGCAGGGCGATCTCGGCATCCTTGGCCGCGCGGGCGGCCCGCAACGGCAGCGAGTCGGTGTACGAGGCCGACACCGCCGCGGTGCGCACACCGAAGAAGTGCGCGTGGCAGTCCCACAGGCCGGGCAGCACGGCGGCGACGTGATGCACGGTTGCGCCCGGGACGAGCGGTGCGGACGCCGACGGACCGGCGTAGTCCAAGGTCGGGCCGTCGAACACGACCGTTGCGTCGGGGATGGGGGTTCCCCGTCCCGGGATCAGCAGGTCCGCATCAATCCGAGTCGCCGTCACGTCAGCGACCCTACGACTCGCCGTGCCGCCCGTCCCCACAGTGGTCAGTTTGCGGGCACAGTGGTTAGTTGCAACTGACCACTGTGCCCCGAACTGACCACTGTCACCGGACCGAGCTGGGTCAGGAGGTGGACGGGTCCTGGATCTGGCCGGCGAAGAGGATCGCGCCGGTCGCAGTGTCACGCACCACGAACAGGAACGGGTGGTCGATCTTCGGCGGGACCTGCGCGCTCTGCGGCACCATGCCCACTCCGGTCACCGCCGCCGCTTCGGTGCCTTCCTCGTCCACCTTGAGGTAGTCGCGCTGCACCACCGTCTGCACCATGAGGGCCGTCGGGCTCATCGCACCGAAGTCGGCATCGCCGGTGAACGCCGTGCGCATACCCAGTTGCTGCAGGGGCGAATTGAGTTGCGTGTAGGTGTGTGCGGTGAACTTCGGCATGAGCAGTTCGCCGCCGTCGGCTGCCGGAGCCTTCGCGATCGCGGCGAAGTCGTCCGGCGTGAGCGAGCCGAGCAGTTGGGGCAGCGTGCCGTGCATCGGCATGATGACCTGCGCAGCGAATCGCCCACCGGCATAAGGCAATTGCACCGCCATGTACTTCGGGGTCGCCGTAGACGCGAGCCGTCCCTTGTAGTTCATGAACGGCACCGTGGCGCGCGAACCGTCGGCGCGGAAGAACGTACCGTCGGCCGTGAGCTTCGGATCGAACTTGTACTGCCATGCCGCCTTGAAGTACTCGGCGTTCGCAAGAACGAGGACCGTGTCGGTGGTGATTTCGCCGGCGTCGAAGAGTTTGGTGATCTTCCCGTGCGTATGCGTGCTGACCCACTCGTTGATCGCGGACGACGCTCCGGCGAGGTCGTGCGCGAAGTCGACCTGCCAGACCCCGGTGCGGAAGTACCGTGCGAGCGAGGCCATGTACGCCGCACGCAGCGTAAGCCCGCGCTGCTGCCACACGGCGTTCGCCGACTCGACCACCGAGCCGGCAGAGCTGCTCTGGAGCTCGACGAGTGCTGCCCACCCGGCTGCCTGCTGCGCCGCCGACAGTTCGGACGTGTGCAACACCGCCCCGATCTCGGACGCCGTTCTGCCGCCCGCGCCGACCTGCAACATTGCGAGCGCGATCGCCAGGCTCGACGGCGACAGGACAATGTTGTCCGAGCCGCCGCCCGCGGCACGCAGCAGATCCAGAGCGAACGACTGCTCAGCACGTGCAATCAACGCCGCGTCGCCGGCCCCGGCCGTGAACGGATGCACGTCCGCGACGAGCTGCACTGCCGAACCGGACCGGTCGTCCACGCGGAGCCCGCTCGCGAGCGGCGGGGCGTGCTCGTCATGTCCGGACGTGCCGCGCGGCCACAGCGCGTCGGCGATTCCTCCTGCGGCGACAAGGCCGGCGACGCCGAACAGGCTGCGCCGCGTGATCGTGCGGCGCCGCGCGATGCGCCGGATCTCGTCCGGGTCACGCCATGGGGGAGAACCCGCCGCGCGCCGACCGCTGTCCAGTGCGCGTTCGATTCGATCCTCGTCAGTGTTCATCGACCACCTCCGGTTCCAGACGCAACGCCTGGCCGAGCCGGGTGCAGCACCAGGCGATCCCGGCCGTACGGCAGGCGCGAGGTTGCAGCCCTTATGCAAGTAGACGAGCTGCGGTCTCGATCGTGTTCTCGTCGAGCAGGACGAGGTTCGCCGCGTCACCGAGCGGGACGAAGCTGTCGTGGCTCGACATCCGCGAGATCCGCCCGGTGAAACCGTTCTCGACGAGCGCGGTGACGATGCCTTCGCCGACCCCGCCACTGTGCCGGGTCTCGTCCGCGATGAGGACGTACCCGGTGGCCGCCGCCTCCCGTAACAAGTCTTGGACGGGCAGTGGTGCCAGCCAGCGCAGGTCGAGCACGCGAGCCGCAATACCCGATTCGGCAAGGCGATCCGCCACGCGCAGCGACATCCGCACGCCGTTGCCGAAGGTCACGATCGTCAAGTCGGTCCCGTTGCCGTGCACCCGTGCGGAGCCGATGGGCGTGGTCGCGCCTGGTGTGTACGTACCGAGCCAGCCGCGGTCGCCCGGCTCGTGCAGGTCGCGTTCGTGGTACAGCGCGATCGGCTCGAGGTAGACGCTCACCTGGCCGGTCTCAGCGGCGGCTGCGAGGCATGCGTTCATCATCGGACCGGCGTCCTCGGGGCGCGACGGGACGGCAACGACCAGGCCGGGGATGTCCCGCAGCACGGCCACCGCGTCGTCGTTGTGGAAGTGTCCGCCGAACCCCTTCTGGTAGCCGAGGCCCGCGACGCGCACGACCATCGGGTTGGTGTACGCGCCGTCGGAAAAGAACCGCAAGCTCGCTGCTTCGCCGCGCAACTGGTCCTCGGCGTTGTGCAGGTAGGCGAGGTACTGGATCTCGGGCACGGGCAGCAACCCGCTGACCCCGAACCCCAGCGCGAGACCGAGCACGGCCTGCTCGTCGAGCAACGTGTCGAAGACCCGCGGCGCGCCGTAGCGCTGCTGCAGGCCGCGGGTGAGCCCGTAGACACCGCCCTTGCGCGCGACGTCCTCGCCGAACACCAGCAGCTCCGGACGCTCGGCCAGCGCGTCCGAGAGTGCGGCGTTGATGCACTGCGCGAGGGTCTGCTCGCTTCGCGGCGCGCCTGCGGCAGCGTGTGCCGGGACGGGCGGTGGCGGGGCAAGCGGCGCGGACACCTGCGCGGCCGACGCGAGCTTCGGTTCCGCGTCGACCTCGTCGGCCAGGGCCGCTATCTCGGCGGCGATCTCGTCGTAGCGCGCGACCAGGTCGACCCCGGGCATCTGCCGGGCAAGGGCGAGCAACGGGTCGCGCGCCCGGTCGACGGCGATCTCGGCCGCGCTGCGGTAACCGGACTCGACATCGGTGCCGGCATGGCCGAGGTAACGCACGGTGCGCAGGTGCAGCAGCGCGGGGCGGCGCATATCGCGCGCGATTCGCACCACCTCGGCCGCCGCCTCGCGTGCCCCGGCCGGGTCGTCGCCCTCGGCCTGCAGGTAGGTGATCCCAGGACGGCGCGCGGCCTGCGCGATCCACCCCGTCGGCGTGGGCACCGAGATGCCCAGCCCGTTGTCCTCGCACACCAGCACGAGCGGCATCGGCAGCCCTTGCGTCACGCAATATCCCACGGTGTTCAGCGCGCCCGCCGCGGTGGAGTGGTTCAGCGACGCGTCGCCGAAACTGCAGATCGCGACCGCGTCGCGCGCCCACCGGGTGTCGACCTTGAGCCGCTTCGCACGCCCGATGGCGAATGCGACCCCGACCGCGCGCGGCAGGTGCGAGGCGATCGTGGACGTCTGCGGGATCACCGACAGCGCCGCGTCGCCCCACACCTTGTGCCGCCCGCCCGAGGCCGGGTCGGCGACCGCGGCGACGTTGCCCAGCATGACGTTGCGCAGCACTTCGCGCAGCGGCCGTCCGGCCTGCAGCGCGCGGTACAGGAAGAAGCCGCCGGACCGGTAGTGCAGCAGCGCCGGGTCGGTCGGTCGCAACGCCTCGGCGACGAACGCGTTCGACTCATGGCCGGCCGAGCCGATCGTGTAGAAGCCTTGGCCCTTCTCGCGCATGCGACGGGCCTGGATGTCGAGCAGCCGGCTGCCGGCCATCGCATCGAAGAGCGGGAGCAGGCTCGGATCGGCGTGGCCGTCGGCGTGGATTTCAACCAGTGTCGCGCGAACCGAAGTGTCGAGGGCGTCATGTGGTGCCGCGGTCACCCTCGCATCATCCACCCGACTCCTTCCTGGGGAACATTGGCAACTTATATAACTGAGTTATATAGTTCAGTTATGGGACGGGCTCCGGACACGGCTGACCTCGCCGACGCGATCGACCGGCTCACGATGTGGCTGCGCCGCCAGGTGCCGACCGCGGTCAGCTCGAGCACAATCACCACGCTCGACTCACTGGCCACCGCCGGCCCGCTGCGTATCTCGGACCTGGCCGAACGCGAAGCCGTCAGCCAGCCCGGAATGACGAGCCTGGTCAACCGGCTGGAGGCCGCGGGCCAGGCCGAGCGGGTGGCGGATCCGACCGACGGTCGCGCCGCGCTCGTCCGCATCACCGACGCGGGACGGGCGTTGCTCACCCAGCGCCATGCGGCCCGCGCCCTGGTCCTCGAGCAAGAGCTCGCCGATCTCGACGAGGCCGACCGTGCCGCGCTCGTGGCGGCCGTCCCCGCCATTGGCCGGCTGATCACACACAACAGGGAAAGAGTCTCCAGTTGAATTTGCACACCCCCGTCCAATCACCGTTCAAGCAACCCAAGGCGGTCTGGGCCGTCGCCTTCGCCTGCGTCATTTCGTTCATGGGCATCGGCCTGGTCGACCCGATCCTCGCGTCGTTGAGCAACCAGCTGAATGCGACGCCGAGCCAGGTCGAGTTGCTGTTCACCAGCTACCTCGTGGTCACCGCGGTGGCGATGCTGGTCACCGGTTGGGTGTCCAGTCGTATCGGCGCCAAGCGCACATTGATCACCGGCCTGGTGCTGATCGTCGTCTTCGCCGCGCTGGCCGGCTCGTCCGACAGCATCGGAGGCATCGTCGGCTTCCGGGCCGGCTGGGGCCTCGGCAATGCACTGTTCATCGCGACCTCGCTAGCGGTGATCGTGAGTTCGGCCAGCGGCGGTTTCGCCGGCGCGATCATCCTGTACGAGACGGCACTCGGCGTCGGCATCGCGATGGGACCGCTACTCGGCGGCGAGCTCGGCTCGATCAGCTGGCGCGGACCCTTCTACGGCGTATCGGCCCTGATGGCGATCGCGATGATCGCAACGCTCGTGCTGCTGCCCAAGACGCCGCCGCCGAGCCACCGCGAGAAGCTGAGCGAACCGATCAAGGCGCTCAAGCACCGTTCGCTGGCGACCACCAGCGGCGTGGGTCTGCTTTACAACTGGGGCTTCTTCACCCTCCTCGGCTACTCGCCGTTCCTGATGCAGCCCATCTCGCCGCAGCAGCTCGGGCTCGTGTTCTGCGGCTGGGGAGTGCTGGTTGCGATCTTCGCGGTGTGGGGCGCGCCGTGGCTCAAGGCGCGTTTCGGCACCGCTCGCACGCTCTACGGCAACTTCGTCCTGATGGCCGCCGACCTCGCAGTGATCGGCATCTGGCCGGATTCGAAGACGACCGTCATCGTGGCCGTCATCGTGGCGGGCGCCTTCATCGGCGTGAACAACACCCTCGTGACCACCGCGGTCATGAGCATCGCGCCGGTCGAGCGGCCGGTCGCCTCGGCCACCTACGGCTTCGTGCGCTTCATCGGTGGCGGCCTGGCCCCGTTCGTGGCCGGCAAGCTGGTCGAGCACTACAACCCGCACGTCCCGTTCGTCCTCGGGGCGGGGACGGTGCTGCTGGCCGCGGTCGTGCTTACGACGGTGCACAAGGCGCTGAGCGACGCGGACCGCGGCGCGGTACGGCAGCCGGAGAAGGACGAGCTCGACCGCGTCGAGCGCGAGGAGCAGTTGCAGGTAGCCGCCGGCATCGGCAACGAGAGCTGATCAGCCGCGCCGGTACACCCGCCACGCGCTGATGATCAGCGGCAGTTGCATCGGCAGGCGCAGAAGCGTGCCGACCTGCATGGCCCGGCTCGTCCCGCGCTGCGCGTCGTAGGCCATCTGGACGTTGCCGGGAAGTACGCCGATGAACAGTCCCGCTGCCGCGAGCCCGCCGACCCGGCGGGTTCGCGGCAGCGCAAGGGCCGCCGCCACCACCACCTCGCATCCGCCCGCGCCGTAGGTCCAGGCACGCGGCGGGCCGGGCAGCTGCGCCGGGATCATCACGTCGTAGATCTTGGGCATCACGAAGTGGGACACCCCGGCGACGCCCAGCAACAGGCTCAGGCGGTGCGCACGCGACGGCAGGCCAAGCGGCATACCGACCACTGTGTCAGGGAGTTCGCAGCGCCGCGCGTTGATACGCTCGCGCCACAGGACGACGGCTCCCGCGGAGGTAGCACGTGGCGCTTCGTCGCAAGGGTGCCCGCGGACAGCGCACGCACGAGTTGTTCCCCGGGTTCACCGACATCGTCGAGATCGGCATCGGCAGCCTCGCGACGGTCTACCGGGCGCGCGAGGTGGGCACCAATCGCCTGGTAGCGCTGAAGCTGCTGAACGTGCGTGATGCGTCGCCGCGCTCGATCGAGTCCTTCGAGCGCGAGTCGATCGCACTCGGCGCGTTGAGTTCACACCCCAACATCGTCACGCTGTATCGCACGTTCCGGATTCCGGACGGGCGTCCCGTGCTCGTGTTGGAACTGTGCACCGGCGTGGTGGCCGATCGGTTGCGCGGCGGGGCCGGGCTTCCGGTCACCGATGCCGTGTCAATCGGTATCAAGATCGCCGGCGCGCTCGAGACAGCGCACCGCGGCGGGATCCTGCATCGCGACGTCAAGCCGCAGAACATTCTGGTGACCGAGTTCGGCGAGCCGGCGCTCGCGGACTTCGGGGTGGCCATGTTGCAGTCGGCCACGCAGACGACGGCCGGACTGTTCGACTTCACCACGTTGCACGCGGCGCCGGAACTGCTCGAGGGCGGCGGCACATCCGCGGCCACCGATGTCTACGAACTCGCCTCCACGCTGTACCAGTTGATCGCCGGACAATCGGCCTTTCGCGCGTACGAGGGGGAGTCGCCGGCGTCGGTGATCCTGCGCATCCTGCGCGACCCCGTCCGTCCGCTCTCCGGCATGGACGTGCCGGTCACGCTGTCGGACCTGCTGATCCGGGCGATGTCCAAAAAGATGGACGAACGGCCACCGACCGCCGCCGAGTTCGCCGCCGAGCTGGCCGACGTGGAGATCGCGCAGGGCTGGAACCGCACCCAGTTCCTGATCCGCGATGTGAGGACGGGCCTCGCGCCTGCGGTCACGCGGATGCCCGACGCGGTGCCGCGGGGCGTGCCGTCCACCCTCGCGTCGTCCGCACCGATGCGACCGGACGCCATCGACGAGCTTCACGCTCTACTGCACGTCGAGCCGGAATCGGCTTCGGACGAGCCGGCGTCCGAGCCGACGCCCGCTGACACGGAGACGGACTGGTCGACGCCGACGATCGTCCCGGTTGCCGGCTGGACCCCACCACCCGCCGAGCTGCATTCGTCCCCGAGCGCCGGGCCGCCACCCGTACCGGACCCGGACACCTGGTGGTCCGCGCCGCCACCGTCTGCGTCGCGCGCCCCGGACGTGCCGCTCTCCGCCGAGGCGCCCGCGCCGCCGCCGGTCCACGAACCTGACCTACCGCCCGCGCCACGAGTCGAGCCGGCGCCGCAACATGATCCGTTCCCGGCCCAACAGCAGCCGGTCGACTGGAGCGGGTTCGCCCCGCCGAGTGGCCGGCGGCGGCGCGAGCCCATCGAGATCGACGACGAGTTCTTCCCGGCGCGGCGACCGGCCGTCCAACCACCGCGCCCGCCGGCACCCGGCGACGTCCCGGTGTGGGCGGTGCGCGCGCCCGCGCCGGCCGATCCGGCCGCTGTGGCCGAACCGCAATTCAGCCAGGACCGGTCCTTCGACCCCGCCTCGCTGCGCCGCAGGGCAACCATCCGGAAGGGAGCGGGCGCGCTGGTCGTCGACGACGCCGGGCTGCGGTTGCGGCGGTGGTTTCGCAGCAGGTCCGTCCCGTGGTCGGATGTCCACGGCTTCGAGACTCACTTCGACACGTCGGACGAGTCGCCGGCCGGCGCCGGACACCTCGTCGCGCTGACCACGGGCGGCCCGGTCGAGCTACCAGGAACTGCGCGCTCGATCGCCGACCTGCGCTACATCCACGCACTGCTGGACGCCTACCGGATCAGAGCGCAACGCATGGCGAACAGCTGACGATCCCCGCGCTGAGTGGCGCGTTCTCGCGGTGAGTGGCGCGAAATTTCGCGCCACTCATCGAAATTGAGGGCCTCGGCGCGGCCCTACAACATTCTTCGTTCGGTCGGCGTGGGCTGGACGGACACGCGATGCGCGCGCCGATCGGCGATCAGGAGCACCTCGTGCTGGCCGAGGCCGGCCACGGTGTCCGCGCCGTGCTCCCCCAGGCCGAGCGTGGTCGACACGGCGCTCGCCTGCTCCGGCCCGAGCCGACACACGAGCGCGACGTGGGAGCTGTCGAGCAGCGTGCGCGAGCGTTCGTTCACGCCGGCGCGCACGTGGATGGTGCTCTGCCACGCCATGCGCGGTGCGTACGTCTCGGGCGGCACGTCCCGGGTGTCCTCGACGACGACCAGCGGAGCACCGACGCTCGGTGCCGGCAACGCACTCGCGTGATCGGTGCGCACGCTCGCGATCGGGCGCTGCCCGCCGATCACGTTGACGAAGTACTCCCACGCGGCCGACCGGTCGGTCGCGATCACCACGTTCGCGCCCATGCCCGCGGACCGGATGGTCAACAGCCGCGCCAGCCACGGGTCCTCGCACAGCAACGCGACCCGGGTCGGCACCGACCTGATCAGCTCGATCATGATCTCGCCGCGCGACGCGGTCGCACCGACGACCAGTCCGCCGGCGAAGACGTTGCCCGCGAGACAGCTCAGTTGCGGGGTCTCGGCGAACAGGCTCGGCAGCACCTCGTCACCGGCGATGGAGAGCTCAGGCATCAGACCCCGCCGATCGGGACGGTCGCCCGCAGACCGAGATGCTGCACCGCGTCGAGCGGCTGCATGATCACGCCCGCCCGCCGCGCTGTGCTGCGCAGCTCGCGCGCTGCCCCGGCGAGCGAGTCGACCGAGCGGCACGTCAGCCGCAGCACGGTACGGGTCGACCAGCCGCCCGTCGGCAGCGGACGCACCTGAATGCCCAACGCGTAGGCGAACACATTGCCCACCGGCAGGTCGGCGAGCGCAGGACGGCGCACGTCGGTCACGACGAAACTGCGGTGCGCCATCCGGGTGGAGGCGATGAATCTGCTCGACTCGTCCCAGCGGATGATCGGGTCGTACGGCGTCGCCTGGTGATACAGGCTCTCTGCGATCGCGCGCGCCGCCTCCACCGGGTCGAGCACCTGTGCGTTCAGGCCGTGCTCGCCGCACGTCGCCCGGATCCGGCTCAGCGCCGCGGACAGCACCCGTCCGATGCCGGTGTTGCCGCCGCCGCGTGCCGTGATCGCTGCGGCCGCCGTGGCCGGGTCGAGCCGCACGGTCACGAAGGCGGTGCGGTTGCGTACCCGGGCACGTCCGCCGCCGAGTTCGGCGGTGGCCGCGGACAGCAACGGCGTGGCGGACGGGTTCTGCTCGCCGACGATGGTCTGGGTCAGCACCTGGACGGCGTCGATGCCGAGGTCCTGCCCGTCGAGCGCGGCCATGATCGCGTCGATCGGGACGTTCTCGCTCGTGCTCCGGGCGCGGACGATCCCGCCGGGCGGCCCGATCCGCAGCGTCGCGGCGCAGGTGCCGTGCCATTGGATGACGCCCATCCGGTCACCGTCGTGCGTGCGTGACTCCCACATCGCCATGCCTGGGAAGAACGCCTCGAGCTCCGGCGGCGCGTCGATGTCGGTCACGCCATCTGGGCCGCCATGGTCACCGCGCCGCGCACCGGGGGCGGCGACGAGCGTCTCGCGATGCCGGAACAGGTACGCCACACGCAGAATCAGCCAGCTACCGATGCGGATGCTGCGCCGACGCAACAGCGCAGTCACGATGATCCCCACGCCGAGCGCCACCGCGATGATCCGGACGATCACTTTCTTCTCGGCGACGAGCAGGGCGCACATCGCGACGAGTTCGATCGCGACGACCGCGGCCACCGGGACGCCGAGCAGACTGAGTCCGGCGCGGCGCCGGCTCGGCGGGCGCAGCCGACCGAACGACGCCGGCTCGCTGGAGTCGCGTCGCCTGCGGCCACCGCCGTTCGCAGCGGCGGCCTGGTCGTCGCCCACGCTCCCGGGCGCGTTGACGCGGTCCGGTGCGGTCGTCGACATGCTTGCTGCTCACTCCGGTCGTCGTGCCTGCGGCTTCCGGGACGTGATGCTATATCTAGGTTCGCCCGGCTGATCCACATCCGCGATCCCGTCCAAGATCGGAGCCCGCCGATGCCCGGCGAGTCACCCACCAAGTGGCAGGCCCAGGCCTACCGGTTCGGGGTCCGGCGTCTCGAGTCGGCGGTGTCATCGGGTGATCCGCTGTTGCGCGGCGATCCGGTGCGACGGCGGTTGAACATCGCCCTGATCGTGTCGGTCGTGCTCGCCGCGCTGATCCTCGGCGGATTCGCGGTGTACGGCTTCGTCCGTCCCGAGCCGTCCATCGGTGACGCCGCGGTGGTCATCGACAGCGACACCGGCGGCGCGTACGTCGCGCGGGACGGTCGGCTGTATCCGGCGATGAACTACGCGTCGGCGATGCTCGCGGCCGGTCACGGTCAGAGCGGGGACAAGCCACCGAGCGTCGCGCAGGTGAACGACGACGCCGTCGGTCGTGAGCCGCGAGGACCGTTGTTGGGCATCCCCGGCGCCCCGAACGTGCTGCCCTCGACCGGACACCTGCTCGACCCGCTGTGGACGGTGTGCGACGACACCACCAGCGACACCTCGCTGCCGCCGGGGAGCAAGCCGGAGGTCAGCACGACCGCCGTCCTGGGCAGGATCGCGCCGACGGTCGGCGAACTCGGGACGGACGGGATGCTCGTCAGCGTCGCCGGCGGCAAAACGACCTACCTGCTCTGGACGGGCGGACGATCGAAGATCGACCTGCGCGACAACACGATCCGACTGGCGTTCGACCTGCGCTCCGACGTGCAGCCGCGGCCGATCAGCGCGGCGCTGCTGAATGTGATCCCGCAGAACAGGGACATCGCGGCGCCCAGCATCGACACCACCGGACCGATCCCGCAGTACGCGCAGACCCTTGGCGTGCAGGTCGGCGAGGTGTTCGGGCTGCAGCGCGCCGACCGGTCCGAGGCGATCTACGTCGCGCTGCCTGACGGTGTGCAACCGGTGACGCCTCTGGTCGGCGACCTGATCCGCGACCGGTACGACCAGAACCAGCGGCTGCCGCTCGTCGCGCCCCAATTGCTGCGCGATGCGCCACGCACCGATTCGATCGATCTGTCGCCGTACCCGTCCGTCCGGCCCCGGATCCTCGACTATCCGCAGGCGCCGGTCGCGTGCGTGTTCCGGACGGGCTCCGATCCCGACAGCACCCGGATCTACGCCATGCAGCGGGTGCCGCTGCCGGCCAATGCCAAACCGGTGTCGGTCACCGAGCCGGGCTCGCTCACGGTCAACAGCGTCTACCTCGCCCCGGGCAAGGGCGCCGTGCTGGCCGCAGCCACCCAGAAGCAGCCGGCGGGCGCGCTTTACGTGATCACGGACGAGGGCGTCGGCTATCCGGTTGTCAGCGGGCTCGCCCTGTCCTACCTCGGCTACCGCGGCAGCGATGTCTCGGTGAGCTCACCCGAACTGCTGAGCCTGCTGCCGAAGGGGCCCGCTCTCGATCCCGACCAAGCCGTGCACTTCTATCCGCAGACCGGCGCGACGGCTCGCTCGCTACCCTCGCCGCCTGCCGCCACGACCAGCAGTCCCGGCGGCTGACAGCGCCCCCGTGCGGCGCCGGGTTGCCGTGACGATCAGCCCGACCACGATCGCGACGAGCACGCCGAGCGCGCCGAGCAGCGCAGTCGACCGGGCCGACCGCTCCGGATCGTGATGTGGCGCGGCTGCGGGCAAGGTCTGCGGCCCGCTGCGCTGTGACGGGGCTGACGTCGCGCCGGGCGCCTCCCCGGGCAGCACATCGGTCAGCGCCGCCCTCGGGTCGATCACGCCGTGACCGACGTAGTCGTTGTGACCGCCGTCGGCCGCGGGATGCACGGCGGTGCGCTCGATCCGGGCGATGACCTGCCGTGCGTCGAGGTGCGGGAATCGTGCCCGGACGAGCGCGACCAGCCCGGCGACGTACGGTGCGGCGAAGCTGGTGCCCTGGATCGGGGAGACGCCGGAACTGGTCAGGAACCGGTTGATCTGGCCCGAGGTTCCGACCAGCGGATTCGTCGAGACGATGTCGGTGCCGGGTGCGGCGACGTCGAGCCACGGCCCGGCCAGCGAGAACCCGGCGGGCCGTCCGGCCCGGTCGACCGCGCCGACACTGAGCACGCCGGGCAGCCCGGCCGGTACCGGGATCGTGGCGGGCGCGAGGCCCGGCGTGTTCTGCGTCTTGCAATCCGAGGACGAGTCGACGTTGCCCGCCGCGGCAACGATCACGACATCCGCGGCGACCGCCCTGCGCACCGCGGCGGCGACCGCGCGCGAACCGGCGTCCGGGCCGGCGTTGCCCGGGCGGCAGCTGTCCTCGGAAATGTTGATGATCTTCGCGCTGGTTCCGACCGCGTAGTCGATGGCAGCGGCAAGGCTGCCCGTCGTGCCGGCGACGTTCTGGCTCGCGCTCTGCTTGGCGTTCTCGATGCCGTAATCCAGGCTGCTCTGCCGGATCGAGAGCAGTTGCGCCCCGGGTGCCACGCCGGCGAATCCCGTTGTGTGATCGGGTGCTGCCGCGATGATCCCGGCCACAACGGTGCCATGGCCGTCGCAGTCGCTGCGCCCGTCCCCGCCGCTGACCACAAGATCCAGGCCCGCGTGCAAACGATCGCCGAGCGCGGACACCGGGTTGATCCCCGTGTCGATCACCGCCACGGTCTGCCCAGTGCCGCGGTTCGCCATCGACCACAGCGAGGTGTAGTCCAACTGCGGCTGGGCCCAGGACACCCCGTTCTTGACGCCGGCCGGGATGTTCGACGCCGTTACGCACTTGGTGGTCTGTACATAGTGCGCCGGCGGGGTGGGCCCGCTCGGACCCGGGACGTGTGCCAGCACCGCCGTTGCCGCGGCGACGAGGGCTCGCATGCTCAGAGTTGCCGCAGGACCGTGTACAGGCCCATCGCGCCGACGGCGAGGGGCAGCACAGCAACCACGACCGCGGCCTCGAAGAAGTCGATCAGTCGCATCGTCTGCGGCGACGGACGGCGGCGGATGCGGGCGGTCGCGAGCAGCAAGGTGAGTGCACCCGCAGCGAGCAGCGTGATGAGCAAGGCGACGCCGCTGCCCTGCCTGCCGAGCACGATGATCAGCACTGCGGTGGCGAAGCCGCACAGTGCGGCCGCGGTGATCAGCGCGATACGTCCGCCGAGGCCGGCGACCGACCTCGCGCGCAGGGCCATGGCCACGACGGCGGTCGCCGCGAGCGCCAGCGACATCGCACTCTCGTGCACGCCCAGGATCACGCCGGAGAAGGCAATCGTGATCGCACATCCGATCTGCGTGCCGGTCAGGTACTCGCCCGCCACCCGGGCGCGCGCCGACACGTCGTCGATCTCGCCCACGTCGTCGGTCTCGCCGAGGTCTTCGCTGGTGGTCGGCACGGTAGCGAGCGGGAGTCGCGCGAGCCGGACGGCCAGCCGCGGCAGTACCGACAGCGCGGCGAGGGCGACCGCGATCGTGCCGGCGACGACGCGAACCACGCTGACGTGGCTGAGGCCGGCGACCAGGGCACTGCCCGCGGCGAAGAACGAGGTGAGCACGGCGGCCGCGAACACGACCGTGCCGGTGGCCAGGGCCAGCGCGGCGGCGAGGCAGTACACGAGCGCGGCGGCGGCGCCCAGCAGTACACCCCACCGTCCGTAATGACCCGGCACGGCGTTGAGCCCGCACAAGAATGCGAACGGCGCGCCTGACACCGCCGTCGTCGTCGCGAGCACGCGATCGCCGACGCCCTTCATCGTGGCAGTGGCCAGTCCGAGCAGGGTCAGCGCTATTGCACCGGCGATGTAGGCGTCGGCGACGGTGCGGCCGCGGTAGAAGACCGAGAGCGCGGCGGCCGCCATCGCGATGGCCAGCACGCCGGCGCCGAGGCCAGGATTCACGCTGCGGGTGTTGATTCCTTCGCGACGCGTGGTCGCGATCGCGTCGACGATGTCGTCGAAGACGGGAACGGCCGCGCGTTCCTCGCGGGGCGCCAGCCGCAGTACCTCACCATCGGCGACATCGAGCGAGCGCAGGGTGCGACCACCCTCGAGCTCGCCGTGGCCGACGCGGATCAGCTTCCAGCCGCCATGCTGCCCACCGCCATCGTCGCGGGCCTCGCCGGTGTAGTGCAGGAGCATCGGCAGCAGGTCGATGATCGCCACGTCGGCGGGCAAGGCGAGATCAACGCGAGTGGACGGCGCGATCACCACAACACGGCAGTACGACCGCGACTCGATCGAGGTCACGACGGCGACTCCAACCCCATACGGCTACGACGCCTGCCGCCGCCGACAAGAATCGAGAGGCACCGGCAGGCTACGGTCGGCCTACTATATGGCGCGCACGCCGGGCGTTCATGATCGTGCGCACCGCCGATCCGATCGACTACGCACCGCGCAAGCACCGAGAGGGACCGCTCACTGTGGCGACACGGACGTTCCGGCGCAGGCCGCGGCTGCCGGTTCCGACGATGCCGTCCGGGGAGTTCCAGCTCGAGCCGCCCCCGGAGATCCCGCGGATGCTGCCGGGCAACATCATGGGTGCGCTGCTGCCGGGGGTGATGGTCCTCGGGTCGGTCGGGTTCATCTTCATCGGCGGGCTGAACACCGCCTCGATGGCCATGGGCGGGCTCATCCTGCTGTCGACGCTGGGCATGATGGGCGGCGGCATGGGCGGTCGGCGTACCGGCCGCAAGACCCAGATCGACACCGACCGCAAGGACTATCTGCGCTACATCGAGCAGGTGCGTCGCGACATCGAGCGCGCCAGGCTGAACCAGCGCACGAGCCTGCTGTGGTCACACCCCGATCCGCGCTCGCTGTGGTCGGTCGCCGGCGGCCGGCGGATGTGGGAACGCCGGCCGAGCGATCGTGACTTCAGCACGGTGCGCGTCGGAGTGGGTCCGCAGCGCCTGGCCCGTCAGCTGCGCCCGCCGCAGACAGGTCTGGTCGAGAGCCTCGACCCGATCGGTGCGGTGGCGCTGCGCCGACTGATACGAACGCACGCCCTCGTCGACGACCTGCCGATCGCGGTCAAGCTGCGCTCGTTCCCCGCGGTGGAGGTGCGCGGCGGCTACGACGAAGTCCGCGACCTCACCCGCGCAGTGCTCGTCTCGTCGGCCACCTTCCACGGCCCGGACCAGCTGATCGTCGGCGTCGTCACGTCCGGACCGAGCCGGACGCACTGGGACTGGGTCAAATGGCTGCCGCATGCGCAGGATCCGCGCGAGAGTGACGCGGTCGGCGCACGTCGACTCGTTGCGGGGTCGCTGACGGACCTCGAGGAATGGCTCAGCGCGGACATGTCGACCCGCGCCCGGTTCTCGCGGGACGCGACACCGGCGCCGGACCAGCCGCACATCGTGATCGTCATCGACGGTGGCGCGGTCAGCCTCGAGGAGCGGGTGCTGCTCGAGGACGGCCTGGTCGGTGTCACGATCATCGACCTGTCGAGTTCGATCGGCCGGCTCGCGACTCGGCGCGGGCTGCGGTTGGTCGTCGAGAACGGCAAGGTCGGTGCGGTCGGTCGCGGTGGCGTGGAGGTGCTGGGACGGGCGGACGCGGTGAGCATCGCCGAGGCCGACGCCATCGCCCGCCGGATGGCGCCGTGGCGGGTCGGCGCGGCCGAGACGTCCGACGAGCAGCCGTTGCTGACCTCGGCCGAGTTGGTCGACATGCTCGGCGTCGGCGACCCGGAGAACGTGCAGGTCGAGCAGCTGTGGCGTCCGCGTACGGTGCGCGATCGGCTGCGCATCCCGATCGGCGTCGGCGAGCACGGCGAGCCGGTCGAGTTGGACATCAAGGAGGCCGCGCTCGAAGGCATGGGCCCGCACGGCCTGGTCATCGGGGCGACCGGTTCCGGCAAGTCCGAGCTGCTGCGCACCCTGGTGCTCGCCCTGGCGATGACCCATTCGCCCAGCGCGCTCAACCTGATCCTCGTCGACTTCAAGGGCGGCGCGACGTTCCTCGGTTTGCAGGATCTGCCGCACACCGCAGCGGTGATCACCAACCTGCAGGACGACCTCACCCTCGTCGATCGCATGCACGACGCGCTCGCCGGTGAGATGAACCGTCGCCAGGAACTGCTCAAGACCGCGGGCAACTATGCGAACGTGCGCGAATACGAGCGCGCCCGCGAGGCCGGCGCGCCGCTGGATCCGCTGCCGTCGCTGCTGATCGTTTGCGACGAGTTCACCGAGATGCTCACACAGAAGCCCGAGTTCGCCGAGCTGTTCGTTGCCATCGGACGGCTCGGCCGCTCGCTGTCGATGCATCTGATGCTCGCCTCGCAGCGGCTCGAGGAGGGCAAGTTGCGCGGCCTCGACAGTCACCTGTCGTACCGCATCGGTCTGAAGACGTTCTCCGCGGCCGAGTCGCGGGCCGTGCTCGGTGTCGCGGACGCCTACGAACTGCCGTCGATCCCCGGCTCGGGGTACTTGAAGTTCGACGTGTCGAAGCTGGTGCGGTTCAAGGCCGCGTACGTGTCGGGGCCCTACCGCCGCGACACGGCAAGCGTCGGTTCGGGCGTGGCGTTCGCCCGCCGACCGTTGCCCTTCCTGTCCGAACCGATCGACCTGCCGGACGCGCCGGACGAGGACGTGGTTCCGGCTCCTTCACCGGAGCAGACCGGGCCAGGGTTCGAGAAGTCGGTGCTCGACGTCGTCGTAGACAAGCTGCAGGGCCATGGTGTGCCGGCCCACGAGGTCTGGCTGCCGCCGCTGGCGGAGTCGCCGTCGCTGGACAGCATGCTGCCGCCGTTGACCGTGATTCCCGGCCGCGGGCTGGGTCCGGACGGGTGGGGCGGCAACGGGCGTCTCATCGTGCCGATCGGGCTGGTCGACCGTCCCTACGAGCAGCGACGTGACCAGCTGCTACTCGACTTCTCCGGCGCGGCCGGTCATGGCGCGGTGGTCGGCGGACCGCAGAGCGGCAAGAGCACCGTGCTGCGCGACATCATCACCTCGCTCGCGTTGACCCACACGCCGCGCGAGGCGCAGATCTACGGGATCGACCTCGGCGGCGGGTCGCTCGCGACGACAGCCGGGCTGCCGCACGTGGGCGGCATCGCGTCGCGCGCGAACCCCGACCTCGTCCGTCGCATGGTCGCCGAGGTATCCGGCGTGCTCGCCGGGCGGGAGGAACGCTTCCGCGCCAACGGCATCGAGGGCATGGCCGCGTACCGCCGGCTCGAGCGCGCGGGACATCACACGGACGACCCGTTCGGCGACGTGTTCCTGATCGTCGACGGGTGGGCGAACTTCCGCGCCGAGTTCGAAGACCTCGAGCAGCGGGTCACCGCGATCGCCGGCCAGGGCCTGTCATTCGGGGTGCACGTGATCGTCGGTGCCAACCGGTGGGCAGAGATCCGCGCCGCGCTCAAGGACACTCTAGGCACGCGCATCGAACTGCGGCTCGGCGATCCGTCGGAGTCCGAGATCGACCGGCGGGTCGCCGCGGCGGTGCCCGGGTCTCGTCCCGGCCGTGGGCTAACCCAGCAGCGGCTGCACTTCCTCGCCGCGCTGCCGCGCATCGACGGGTCCAGCGAGACGGGCGACGTCGCGGTGGCGTATGCCGATCTGGTCGAGCGGGTGCGGACGAGTTGGGACGGGCCGCCCGCCCCGCGGGTGCGGATGTTGCCGGCGTCCGTCCCGTTCGCGGACCTGCCGCAGCCGGAAGGAACCCGACGCATCGCGATCGGGCTCAACGAGGAGGAACTGACACCCGTCCTGCTCGACTTCGACGCCGACCCGCATTTCATCCTGTTCTCCGACGCGGAGTCAGGAAAGACAAACTTCCTGAAGGTTCTGGCGCGCGGCATCATGTCGCGGTACTCGTCCGACCAGGCGCGGGTACTGCTGGCCGACTACCGCCGCACCATGCTCGGTTACGTGCCGCAGAACTACCTCGCGGGCTACGCCCCGGCCGGCCCGGCGTTGCAGGCGTTCATCGATGATCTGCGCCCGGTGCTACACGGCCGGCTACCCGGGCCGGAGGTCACGCCGGACCAGTTGCGCGACCGCAGCTGGTGGAGCGGTCCGGAGATCTTCGTGCTGGTCGACGACTACGACATGGTCGCCTCCCCGTCGGGGAATCCCATCGCCGGTCTCGCCGAATTCCTGCCGCAGGCGAAGGACGTCGGACTGCACCTCGTGCTGTGCCGGCGCACCGGTGGCGCCGCGCGTGCGTTGTTCGAACCGGTGATCCAGCGGGTGCGCGAACTCGGCTCGCCGGGCATCGTCGGATCCGGCAGCCGCGACGAGGGCGCGTTGCTGGGCACCACTCGTCCGGGCCCGATGCCGCCGGGACGCGGTGTCATCGTCGGACGGCGTTACGGCCGACAACTGGTCCAGATAGCGGAGATCTGACCATAACGGCGCTGCTCAAATCGCGCGGGTTCCGGCATGATCCACAAGCGCCGCCCTTGCGCTTGCATTTGATCCATGTTTGCGGAAGCATCCGAAATGCGACATTCGCGCACCATCTGAAGCCAGCAGCCGGATCGTCGGACCCGCAATTCCGCCCGTCGAAAGGCGCTGGGTAACCGCACGACGGATTAGTTTGTCGCCTTTTCGGCGACCTTGATAATCAATCATTCAACGAAATTCATGATGAAAGGGAGCGCAAGGTGAGTGGTGCGTTCACTACCCAAACAGCCCAGATGCAGCAGGCCGCTGGCAAGGTCGACGACGTCAATACCGAGGTCCGCTCGCAGCTGAGCAGCCTGCAGAGCCAGGTCGAGGCCGTGCAGGCGCACTGGACCGGTCAGGCCGCGTCCACCTTCCAGGCACTGATGGTCCGCTATCAGGAAGACGCGCAGAAGCTGTCCCAGGCCCTGACCGACATCGCCGAGCAGATCCGCACCTCCGGCCAGGCCTACGCCACTCAGGACCAGGCGGCCCAGGATGCCGTGAAGTCGGCCGGAAGCGGTCTGAACCTCTGATCGATCCGTCCGCGTTCCAATCGATTCTTGAATTCACGTCATGGGAGAGGATTCACCGTGAGCGATCAGATCAAGGTCACGTTTGCCCAGGTGCAGGCGACCCAGGAACACACCCAGTCGACGGTCGCGAGCGTCAACAATTCGCTGCAGGACCTCAAGTCCTACCTGGCCCCGATGGTGGCCACCTGGGAGGGCCAGGCCGCGCAGAACTACAACGCCAAGCAGGCCCAGTGGGATCAGGCCGCCAACGATCTCAACGAGGTGCTCGCCGCGATCGGCCGCGCACTCGGGTCGGCCAACGAGGGTTTCCAGAGCACCGAGTCGCAGAACGCCAGCCGGTTCGGCTGAGCCACGAATCGGTTGTGGCCCGCCGGACCTTGCGGCCGGCTGCACACCGAGTACGGGACCTTCGCGCCCAGCCTGTTGCAGGTCAGCGGGCTGGGCGTGAGTCGTTCCTGACCGCACCAGCTCGGGCCCACGGCGGACGACGACGGTTCGTGCGAGGACATGTGGCTGTGCCGATGCGAGGAGGACAACGGTGACGGCAGCCAAGCACGTCGCGAGGCCGCTCGAGGCCGCGCGCGAGCGTAGCCGGGCCCAGGTTGCGCGGTACCACGAGATCCGTGCCGCGCTCGAGAAGCTCCGGGTCACCGCCCGCTCCGCTGATCGCAGCGTGACGGTCGAGATGGCCGCGGGCGGGGCGATCGTCGATCTGAAGCTGACGCAGCAGGCGATGGCCAAGACTTCGGAGACCTTGGCGGCCACGATCTTGGAGGCGATCCGACTCGGGCTCGCCCAGGTGGCCGAACGCACGACCGCCGAGGTCGAACCGCTCACCGGGCGGCGCATCGATCTCGCGGCGATCGGCCAAGGCCGGCTGCCGGCGCTGTCCGATCCGCCGGCGACATCGTCGCCGGAGCCGACAGCAGAATCCGCCCGTTTCCTGCCGGAAGACGATTGAGATGGCAACCGATCAGTTCGAGGTGGCGACCGGGAGCCTTTGCGCCACCGCCGGCACGTTCGGCGATCGTGCCGATGCCGCAGGCCGGATAGCCGAACAAGCCGACCTGGCCAAAGACGTGGCCGACTTCGCGGGCGGCCACTCCGGCACGTTGATGGACGATCCGCTCGCGGCGGTCATCGAGGCGGGGCTGAGTTTCCTGATCGATCTGATCGCGCCCCTGAAGGAGGCTCTCGACATCGTTACCGGTGACCCGGACGGGCTCGACGTCAAGGCGGACGAGTGGGCTGCAGTGGCCGAGCGCCTCCGCCGGCTCGGGCCGACGGTGGGCCAGGACGCTGCCCGCACCCAGGCGTCGTGGAGAGGCCGGGCCGGCGACGCGTTCCGAGCCAAGATCGCGACCTTCGAGCTCGGGATCGACGGCGTTGCCGACCGGGCGGACAACGTCGCCTCGGTACTTCGCATCAGTGCCACGTTGATGGACGGCGCACAGGGGATCATCAAGTCGATCATCGCCTCGTGGGTCGAGTACGCGATCCTCACCGCACAGGACCAGGCGAAGGACGGTCACGAATCGCAGCGCCACATCGACGACGACCTGTCGTGGCGATGAGTGGACCGACGACCGACCGGGAGCAACCGATGACCACCGTGGCCGTCGATTGGGTGACGCTGTCCACGCCCGAGTTCGTCGCATGGACCCGGCTGGTGGGCATCGGCCTGCCGTTCCCGCTGAGCAGCGGGGCGCAGTCGTTCGTCCACGGACCGAGCCGCGACGAGATCGAGAGAACCCTCGTCGCGCGCGAGCTGGCCGAGTCGCCCGTCCTCGCCGCGATTCGGTCCGCGTTCGCCGAGCCTCGACTGGCCGTCTACGCCGTCAGGGCGACTCCGGACGGGGCCGAGACGAAGTACTTCGCGGTCGCCGACCGCGGCGAGCACGCCGCGTTGATCCTGCTCGAGCGCGAGACGGTGGCCCTGCGCGCGATCGCCGACACGGAATTGGCCGCCGGCGTGGTAGGCGCTCTGCCGCCGATGACGGCGCTGCGCTTCCAGTCCTGCGAGGTCTCCGTGAGCGGCATGCTCGAGGTCGACGCGGCGATCGATGCCGGTGTATCGCCGCGCACCTTGCACACCCAGATGGCGCACTCGGGTTTCTCCGAGGAGTTGATCGCGGTGCGCGAGCGGGCCGGCAACGATCCGGCCACCTCCGGTGCCGTCGGCGCGCTGTCCTACCCCGGGACCGAGCCGCGGCATTCGACCCGTTCGGCGACGTGGCGCGAGTACGACGAAGGTGCCGTGCTGCATGTCGAGCGCGGGCCGCGCCACGGCGAGCCGATCGTGGCGTTGACCTCGTGCACCCCGGACGCGTTGTTCCGTGCGGCGGTCGACGCGGTGAGCAGCCTGTACGAGATCCAGTCGTGAACCGGCTGTTGCGGAGGTCGATACTTCGCATGTACGACTGGCGGCAGAATGCGAATTGTGTGAGGTTTGCGGGGCAGAATGACCATGAAGATGTGGCATTGCGCCGGGTGAGGAGCGCGTGGTGAGCGACTACAGCGGTTGGGATCTGAAGTACCTCAAGTCGGCCATCGAGGGCTCGGACATCAGCTGGCTGGAGCAGTCCGCGCAGCAGTTCGACCGGGGCAGCGCAGCGTGTGCGCAGGCCGCCGCTGACTTCATGGCGCAGGTGGGCGCACTCGGCTCGGCGTGGGAGGGTGCAGCCGCCACGGCTGCGGTCCAGGACGCGCACAACACGCGCAAGACCTTCCTGCAGATCCACGAATCCTCGGCCAGGTCGAGCAGCGCGTCGAAGCAGTATTACGACCAGGCCAAATCCGACCAGGAACGTAGCAAGGCGATCCCGAACGTCGACGACTCGTGGGGCCACGCGATCGTGACGGGCGCACCTGGCGGCATCGTCGGGATCGGCGCGGCCAAGCTCGTGCAGCACCAGAAGTACCAGAAGGCGCACCAGCAGGCTGTCGAGATCGCCGACCGCATGGACAGCGCAGGCCGCGCGCAGGCGGACACCATGCGAGCCCAGTCGTGGCCGTCCGGATCGACCAACGGCGGTTCGCCGCCGTCCAGCCTCCCGCCGGTGCCGGGCTCGGGCGGCCGCTCGGGCGGCATTTCCGGCAACTACAACGCCTCGCCCCACGGCGGTGGGCCGGGTAGCCGCTACAGCATGCCGGTGGGACCGACGGCGACGAACCCGAACGACTCCGAGATCCTCGACAACGGCGTCGGGCCGCACAACGGCGGCAAGAATCCGAACCCGCAGACCACGACGACGACCGGGACGACGACCGCGCCGACCTCTGTCACCGTCCCGCAGGACAGCGACATCGCCACCACCGGTGGGCTGACGCCGGGTGGTACCCCGACCGAGGCAGTGCCGTCGACGCCGGGCGTCACCGGCGCGGGCGCGGCGGCCGTGGGAGTGCTCGGCGGCGCCGGACTGGTCGGGGCGGGAGCACTCGGCGCGGGCGCGCCGGCCGGTGCGGGCCGCGGCGGCGCGCTCGCCGAGGGCGACGAAGCGGCCCTGCGCGGCCGCGCCGGTGCGCCGGCCGAGGCTGACCGAACCGGCGTGCGTGGTGGCGCCTTCGGCGAAGGCGACGGTGCACTGCGTCCGGGCATGCGCGGTGCGAGCGGTCTGGGTGGCTCAGCCGATGAGGAACTCGGTGCACGCCGAGGCAGCTACCTGCGCGGCAGTGCTCCGGACGGCTTCATGGGCGAGCCGGTAGCAGGCGAAGCCGGTCGGCTCGGTGGCTACCCGGGCGGTGGCGCGAGAGCCGCGCGGCGCAACGACGAAGAGGAAGCGCCCGTCCCGGACTATCTGGTCGAGACCGAAGACGTATGGGGTGACGGCGTGACGGCTGCGCCGCCGGTGATCGGCGAATGACGAGGCAGAGGGAGATGAGCTATGTATGCCAGTGACGGCGGCGCCGCCGGTGTCATCGGTGCGGCGGCCGGTGCGGTCGAAGCGGGCGTCGCCGCAGACCTCGCGGCCGCTGCTGCCGCCGGGAACGCCCAGCAGCTCAAGGTCGACCTGCACGCGCTGTATGACTACTACTTCAAGGTGAAGGCAGTGCACGACCACTTCGTGCACTCGATGAGCCGGCTTCCCGACGAGCCGTTCTCGTCGCAGTGTCTCGAGGTCAGCCCCATCGCCGGCGTGACCGACTCGGTGCAGCAGACCGTGGTCAGCGCGCTGGCGACGCTGTCCGGTACGAGCATGAAGCACGGTGTGGCCGTGGTGTCGGCGCAGTTGGCCGAACACCTGTGCCAGATCGCCGAGACGTACAAGGCGTATGTCGACGTCGACGACCAGAAGGCGGCCGAGCTCGAGGGCGCCGGAACGTCCCAGGCCGGCGACATCAACTACGGCGGAGGGTCGCGGTCGGCGGAGGAGGCTGCTGCGATCAGCGCGCTCGCGGTCATTCCCGGCCTCTGATCAATGTGAGCGGCGCCGACCCTCGTAGCGGCGGCGCTGGTTGCGGGTCTGCGTTGCAGCCCTCGCTCTGGCCCGGCGCGAGCGGACGACGGCGTGGCGCTCGGCATCGGCGTATGCCCACGAGTCCGGGCTGACCGGCGACACGGTGTGCCCGCTGCGGTGGTAGTGGAGCGCGGCGGCGAGCCGGCCGCGCACGCCGAGCCGGCGGTACACGATCTTGCGCAGGGCACGGTGCTGCGCCCAGGCGGCCTCGGCGTCGGCAGCGTCGATGCGGGTGCTGGTGCTGTACGTGACCGCATTCGCCGCGGCGCCGAGTGCCGCCGCCCCGGCCCCCGCGTCGGAGCCGAACTGCTCGATGGTCAGCGCTGCGACCTCGTGGCTGGTGAGGGTGCTCAGGTCGGGCATGCCCGCCTCGGCGAGGACATCGAGGCTCTCGCGCCACGCGCCGATCACGCCGGCCCGCGGGTCGGGCGCCCGCCGACGCCGGGCAGCGCGCAGGGGCTTGCGGGTGAGCAGTACGACCAGGATCACCAGCACCAGCAGCGCGAGCGCGACGAGCACGGCGACGAGCAGGGCGTGGGTCGAAGTGATGGAGGTGTGCGGCACGCGGCTGTTCGGGGCGACAGCGTGGCCCGCGTTGCCCTGGGTGATCAATGCGTTCTGGCTCGGCGGAGCGGCACTGCTCGACGGCGGGGGAGCGCCGGACTCGGTCGGCTTGTTGGCGTTGCTGAATCGGGCCGGGGCGCTGTCGAGCACGACCCACCCGGCTCCGTTGATCGGCACCTCGGCCCACGTCCAGGCGTCAGCGGTCGTGACGTCGTAGCGCCCTCGTGCGAGCTTGCCTGACCCGTCCTCGGGCTCCACCCGGAACCCGGTGGTCACCCGCGCGGGCACGCCGAGATCGCGGGCCACCAGCGCGATCAGCGTCGCGAACTGCTCGGGCGTCCCGAACCGGCTCGGTCCAAGGATCGAGGCCAGTACGTCGGCGAAGCTGGTGCCGCCGGCAGCGTCGGACGGCGTGCTGCTGGACGGACTCGGCGAGGGCGACACGCTCCGGGAGGGGCGGTTCGGGCTGGAGCTGGGCTTGCTGCTTGACCGCTTGCCACTCGGCTCGGCGCCCGACTTCGGCGTCGCGCTCGGCGTGGCGCTCGGGGTTGTCGGCGTCGGAGTGCCGACGGCCCCGCTCGCCGAACCCTGCGCGGCGCCGGAAAGCGTGTACTTGGTGCGCAGGTCTTGCTGCAGCGACTGCAGGAACGGCAGTGCGGGCGCGGCCGGGGTGCCCGTCTCCTGGCTGAACGAGTGCACCAGCCGATCCAGGATCGTGCGCAACGATCCCGGCAGCTGAGTGTTGATCGTCGGGGTCGCGGTGTCAGGACTCGCGGTGCGCGCCTTGATCTGGTCGAAGGTCTTGGCGATCGGGCTCGAGGTCACCGAGTAGCTCGCGCCCGCGGGCAACTTGCCGGCCGGGACGATCATTCCGCTCGCGGGGTCGATGTCGACAGCGGTGCCGTCGACCCGTTGCGCTCGGTACACGAGGGGCAGCCACGGCGCGTTCGCCAGCGGCCCGTCGGCGATGCGGTACTGCTGGGTCAGCACACCGGTCGTGCGCAGCGCCGGGTCGGTATCGGCGGGAAGTACCCCGCCGGACGGGCGGAACGTGCGGGTGGTGAACGACCAGCCGGCGCCGTCGTAGAAGTCGACGTTCGCGATGGCGAAGTAGCCCTGGGTCGGCTTGTCCGTGCTGACGGTGAAGACGGGCCGGCCGGGCTGCTTTGGTGTGCGCGGCCGCAGACCGGCGATGAAGGAGAGCGGCGTCAGGGGACGGCTCTGGTCGACGCTGGGGATACGTTGCGGTGTGTGCGCATGCTTCGGGAAGGCCGCGGACTGCACCGCGACGGAGGAGACCATCGCGATGACCAACGCCGCGGCGATACCGACGATCAAGCCGCGTAGCGGCAGGATCCCTTCCGGCTGGGTGCTTTCGGCCGTCTCGTCCTGACGCACCCAGGCCTGAGCCGCACGCATCAGCAAGAGCGTCGCCAGCAGCGCGCCGGCGAGCGCCGTCTCGCGCGCTCGGGCCGCGCCGGCGTCGAGACCGGCAGCCCGTTGCGTCGCGGCGTAGGCGATTCCGAACGAGACCAGAAAGCCCACGTACGGCAGCGTTGTGTACCAACGTCGCGCTACGCATTCGCCGGCCACCGTGCCGGCGAGCCAGATCACCGCGGCGGGCGCGACCATCAAGCTCCGTGGGCTCACCAACGGCAGCGCGAAGGTCAGGATCTCCGACGGTCCGTGGATCAGTCCGTTGCCGAGGGCGCTGATGTCGGTGGGGGAGCGGACGACGATGACCAGCGCGTAGAGCACGAACGCAGCGATGTCGGCGAGGACGCTCGGCCACAGCCAGCCGGGCTTGATCCGCACCACGACGATCGGGAGCAAGACGCTGATCAGCGCCGCCCCGTAGAGCGGCGCTCCGGCGAGTGAGGCAGGGAACGACCGCAGCCAGGGTGCCGCGGCCAGGACGCTCGCAACCAGGGCGAGGGGTAGGAACGCGTACGGGACGATCGCGCGCAGCACCCGCTGCACGAGCGTCGCGATCACGTCAGCACCTGCACGTTCCACGCCGCCTGGGCCTCGTCCGCGTCCTGCGCCGTGATCACGCGCACGCCGGGGAACCGGACCGGCACCGAGCGCTGTTGCTCGGTATCCAACGAGACGACGACGAGTCGTTCGAAGCGGCGTCGCAGCGCGGCGACGTACGGCAGATCTTCGGTGTCGAGCACCCCGGTGACCACGACCAGCGAGGTGCCGCCGCGGGTCCGACGCAACGCCAGCAGCTGACTCTTCAGCTCCCCGGTGCGGTGCGGCGCTACGCCGGTGAGATGGTCGATGAGCGGCGTGACATCGCGCAGGCGCGGACCGCCGATCACCGTCGAGTCGGTCAGGCGCAGCTCGACCGGCGCCTTGTTGGCCGAACTAACCACGAGGACGGATGCGGCGACGTCGACAGCAGCCTCGAACGACTCCGCCGTGTAGCGGCCGGGGCGCAGGTCGAGCAGGACGGTCGTGTACGGCTGCGAGGTGTCGACGTTGTGCTTGACGACGAGCTTGCCGGTGCGCGCGGACGACCGCCAGTGCACCAACCGCAGGTCGTCGCCGGCCACGTAGTCGCGCAGTCGGTGGAAGGTGATGTTGCCCTGCGGCGAGGTGTCCGACGACGGCCCTTCGAGATGTCGGGTCTGACCGGTCGGCATCGGGCGCAGGTCGAGCAGGCGGGGATACACCCAGATGCGCTCCACCTCGCCGTAGCGGCGTGAGCGTCGGAACAGTTCGAACGAGTCGCGGCGGGTCACCTCGACCGGTCCCACGTCGAAGATGCCGCGCCGGCGGGTAGGCAGGCGATAGGTGCGCAGGCCGCGCTCACCGCGCCGCACCCGCGGGATCACGGTGCGCACCATCGTGTCGCCGAACGGTTGGTTGGCGACGGTCACGCCGACGGTGCGCCGGCCGCGGTTGGCGAAGGTCAGGACCGCGATCGCCGGAGATCCCTTCGGCACACGCGGCGGCTGGATCGCGCGGTCGATCGAGAGCGGCGACGGGCGCACCACCACGAGGACCGCGATCAGCACAAGGGCCAGCAGGCCGACACCGACGAGATCGAACGCGATCCACTCGAGCCACAACCCCAGCCCCAGCGTCAGGGCGCCGGCGATCAGGGCCGCGAGTCCCGCCTTGGTCATAGAGCAGCCGGCTCAGGCGTCGGCGCCGCGTGGCACCGGCACGCTCTGCATCGCGCGGGCGATCAGTTCCGCCCCGGTACGTCCCTGCAATTCGGCGTCAGGCTGCAGGATCACGCGGTGCGCCAGCACGACCGGCGCCATCTGCTTGACGTCCTCGGGGATGACGTACGTGCGGCCGATCGACGCGGCGAAGGCCCGCGCGGCTCGTAGCAACGCCAGGCTGCCGCGCGGCGAGACCCCCAACCGCAGCTCGGACATCGTGCGGGTCGCTGCCGACAGCGCCACGATGTACTGCTCGAGCGCGGGCGTGACTTCCACGTGCCGCACGGTGTCGATCATCGTCATGATGTCGTTCGCGCTGAGTACCGGAAGCAACTGGTCGACGGTAGGGCCCATCTTCTGCGTTCGCAGCACCGCAGCCTCGGCCTCGGCGTTCGGGTAACCAACGGTCAGCTTCATCAGGAACCGGTCGAGCTGCGCCTCGGGAAGGATGTAGGTGCCTTCCATGTCGATCGGGTTCTGCGTCGCGACGACCATGAAGGGACGCGGCATCGGGTACACGATCGCGTCGTTGGAGAGGGTGCCTTCCTCCATCACCTCGAGCAGCGCCGACTGCGTCTTCGGCGAGGCACGGTTGATCTCGTCCGCCACGACGATGTTGGCGAAGATCGGGCCGTGCTTGAAGTCGAACTCGTCGCGGCTCTGGTTGTAGATGGACACGCCGGTGACGTCGGAGGGAAGCAGGTCGGGCGTGAACTGGATGCGGTTCCACGAGATCGACAGCGACGTTGCCACTGCGCGGGCGAGGGACGTCTTGCCGGTGCCCGGCACGTCCTCGAGCAACAGGTGACCCTCGGCAAGTAGGCACACGATCGCGTTGTGGATGACCTCCGGCTTGCCCTGGATCACGTAGCCGACGTTGGTCGACAGCCGCTCCACGTTGCGGGCGACCTGCGTGATCGCCTCGGACTTGGTGCTCGTCATAAGCGCTACCTCGCTGCGGGGATGCTCGGGTGGGCGGTGTCGGCTGGTGCGATGGTCCCGCGTGCCGGCCTCATGTTGGGGACGGCGTGGGGGTCGGAGCGGTTGGTGTCGGCGTCGGGTCGGGATCGGTCGTGGGGGGCGGGGGCTGCGGCGGTTCGCCCTGCACGGTGGTGTAGAGCCCGTTGCGCGGACCTTCGGGGCCGTTGTAGTCGATGCGCACCTGCCAGGTCAGCCCGAGCGGCGTCTCGCATTTGACCTGCATCGTGGTCTGGTTGTTTCCGCTGGCGGGGCTGCCGCCGTCGGGTTCAGCCGATCCGCAGGTTTGCGAGACGTCCTTGATGATCGTGTACGACCAGTTCGAGCAGCCGGCGAGGTTGGTGTTGCCGTCCGCGCCGAAGGTGATCGTGATGGTCGGGTTGTTCGGGTCGGCGGTGCTGTCCCACGCCGCGGCGAAGTTCGAAGCCGACACGGTGCAAGGCACGTATCCCGGCGGGGTGCCCGCCAGCGTGTAGCTGTAGCTGTGCTGGTTCGGCGTGCCCTTGTCGTAGTAGCTGACCGTGGTATGCCACCCGGTCTGGTCGCCGTGGTCGTTGACGCAGCTCGCCGGGTTCACATCGAGGTAGATGCCGTGCGAGGTGGGTTGCTGGGTCGACGAGCCGCAGAACGTGCCGTCCGGGGCGTACAGCGCCTCCTGCCAGTTCTCCGCGATCGCCGCGACGTCATTGTCGGACTTGGTGCCGGTGTACTGGATCAGCACGCTCGACCCGTCGTGCTTGTCCCATTGCGCGCTGAAGTCGCCTTGGCCGGCGTCGAGGGTGGACGCGTGCCCGAGGTCGACCGTCCGGGTGATGGCCGGCGAGGTGGTGCCGCCGAACACCGGGGTGCTGGTTGCGCCCGGCGACTCGGCCAGGTGGACGGTGACGGTGCAGGTGCCGTTGTACTGAAGCAGGTCGACCGATCGGGTGATCGCATCGCGGGAGGGGTCGATGTTCGAGCCGGCGAGCCCGAATCCGGTGTTGCCGCACACGACCCCGCTGTCGACGACGTCGAACCGCTCGCCGTTGGCCTGGCCGCTGGACGGTCCGGACAAGCTGACCACGAGCGTGCAGCTGAGCGTGACCGCGCCTGATGCCGGCGGGCAGGACGCCTGGGCGCTGATCGCCGGCCACTGCGCCCGGGTGGTCACGGTGACCGGACCGCGCGTGACGGCGCTGTCCGGGTGGCCGGGCGCAGCGATCGATGCGGCGGCCGTGTACTGGGCCCCGGCGCGGATCCCGGGGAACACGGTCGACACCCGGTCGGTGCGCCCGTCCCACGTCACGGTTTTGGTCTTCGTGCCGTCCGGGCCGGTGAGCCGGAGTGTGATCGTGGCACCAACGCCGCCGACGTCGCGGACCGGGTTGGCGCCGAGGTCGAGGTCGACCGTGGTGGTCGTGGTCGATCCGAACGTGGTGTCGCCCGGCTGCGACGCGGTCAACGTGAGTGCGGTGGGATTCGGGGCCGTCCAGCTCACCGCCGGGCGGGTTTGTTCGCTGGTGGTTCCGATCGTGCCCTGCGGGCTCACCCCCTGGACGGAGAAGCACAGCGCCCGGCCGAGCAGGCTGGTGTTGCCCGGATAGGTGCGGGTGAACGAGTGCACCGTCGGGTCGCCGGGGAAGGTGAGCTTCTCGGGGACGGCTGAGAGCCCGCGTCCGTCGCAGAAGCTCGGGATCAGGTTCCAGGTCGTGCTGGGCACGCAGCCCTGTTTGATCCCCCCGCACGAGTTCCACGAGACCGTCCAGTTGCCGCTACTGTCGGTGTCGGCCCGTACGTCCGTCGGCGCGGCCGGCCCCTCCGGCCCGGTTGTGACGCGCAGCGGTGCCGAGGTGGAGTGCAGGCCGTTGATGTAGGCGGTGACGCTGAGCTCGTACTCGGTTGCGGGGAACAGGTGGGTCAGCGTGACACCGGTCTGGCCCTGCACCGGCACCTCACTCCTCGGCGGCGTCGGCGAATCGGACGAGAGCACCTTGATGTCGACGTAGTAGGTCGAGGGCAGGCAGTCGGACGGGTCGAGCCGGTTGTAGAGCCACTGCAGTTCGATCGAGCGGGCCGCGCGATCGCCGGCGATGAGGACCGGGACCCGGGGGACCTGCTTGGCCACCTTGCAGTCGATCTTGTCGTTGATCGTCTGCGGCGGGCGCTTGACGGTCTTGGTCGGCTTGTGTGACTTGCCGGGGTGCCGCGACCTGCCGGTCGCGTGGGCGTCGGCGAGCGCGGTCGCTCCGGACGGGTCCACCTGCACGGCCGCGTGCTTGTAGATCCTGCGCGGGGGATGGCTGCCGTCGCCGAACACGACCTCGGCGTCGAGGTTGTCCCGGCTGTTGAAGATCACGCGGCTGCCGTCGGCGATCACCTGGGTCTGCCCGTAGGCGGGCCGCTCGCCCGCCTTGAGCGGGTAGGCGGCTGCGCCCGGGACGGTCTCTGCCCTGCCCTGGTTGTCGATCTGCCACAGCGCGCCGCTGCCCGAGGTGTCCATCGTGTAGGTCTGTGCGTCGTTCTGCGCGTTGCTCTGCGCGGGGGTGACCAGCCGGGCACCGGGCGAGATGGCCGACAGCTGGTCGATGCGTGCGGAGTGGCCGGCCGCGGCAGGGACCTCGACCCGGAACCAGCCCGCCGCCGAGTGGTACAGGAAGACCAGGGTGCCCTGCGCGTTGCTCGCCGGCAGGATCTTGTCGACCCCGCGCCCGGCCGACACCGGCACGGTGACCTGCTGCGTGCCACGGAAGACGCGCACCTCGTCCGAGGACGCGACCGCGGCGATGTCGCCCCCGGTGCCGTCCGGATCGGCGGTCGCGGAGGTGACGGCGGACGGACCCGTGACCGTTCCCTCCGGCGTCGATTCGAGCGTCACGCCGGCGTTGCTGCCGGTCGGGACGCTGAGCCGGGTGATGGTGCGGGTGTGCCCGACGCCGGCACCAAGGACCCACAGCTCACCGTTGGCCTGGGCGGCCGGGACGGCGTCGTCGGACAGCGGGCTCGGCAGCGTCGCGTACGCCCGTGCCTTCGCCCCACTCTGAGCGCCGACCGCCGCGGAGACAGTCGCCGCGCTGACCAGGTAGATCGAGGTGCGCCGTGCAGTGCTGCGCAGGATGTAGGCCGACGAGCCGGACGGGACCGCGGTCGCGTTACCGTTCGCGCCGCTGCGCGGCAGCGGCACGCCACCGTCGCTCGACTTGATCACGAAACCGGTGCTGTCGACCATGTTGAACTCGCCGCTTGTGGGGTCGAGCAGCAGCGTGTTCTGCCCGCCGAGCGGGTAGACGTCGATGTCCGACGGCGACTCGGCCGACACGGCGGTGTAGGCGTTGGCCAGCCGGACGGTGGGCCGACCACTGGCGAGGTCGACGGCCACGGGGGAGGTGCTGTCGTCGATGTACACCGAGCCGTACAACAGGTCGAACGAGCGCGCCTTCGCAGGCTTGATCAGGTACGAGACGGCGGTGATCCCGGCTGCGACGAGCACCAGCACGCCCAGCAGCGCGACGGCCTGGGTGCGTGACGGGACACCTGCGGCCTCGACGCGGGCGCTGGGCCGGAAGCCGGCCGTGCTGCTCTGGTGTCGCGCACGACGGCGACGCAGGCTCCCGCGCAACGCCAGTCGAGCCACGGGAGATCCCCCTTGCGGGTGCACTGCGGTATCCGGTCGTCTGTCCGTCGACAAACTTGACACGAGTTTGACATGCCACGCGCAATTCCCGAAATGTCTCGTCACATTGCGTGCTCACAATTGTGCGGGTTGCCGCGCGATTCCTCGGCAACCGCGCCGGGGTGCCGGTGACCTCCGCCGGGACCAGGGCGACTATTGTTTTCCTGACGGACGAGACCGCGTTGTAGAGCGAGGTTGCAGGTAGTGACGACAACCGCAGAGCGGCCCCCGGCCGCTGCGCCCGGCCCTGACGGACCGGAGCCGATCGTCTCCCGACCCTTCCCCGTCACGGAGTTCCAGAAGGGTGCGCTGCTCGGCCGGATGCTGCGCACGACTGATCACAAGATGATCGGCCGGATGTACCTGGTCACCTCGTTGTTGTTCTTCGCGGTGGGCGGGGTCATGGCACTGCTCATGCGTGCCGAGCTCGCCCGTCCGGGCATGCAGTTCCTGTCGCCCGAGCAGTACAACCAGCTGATCACGATGCACGGCACAGTCATGCTGCTGTTCTTCGCGACGCCCATCGTGTTCGCCTTCGCGAACCTGGTGCTGCCCCTGCAGATCGGCTCGCCGGACGTCGCGTTCCCCAGGCTGAACGCCTTCTCCTACTGGCTTTTCCTCTTCGGCGCGTTGATCGCGCTCGGCGGATTCCTGACCCCGGGCGGCGCGGCGGACGTCGGCTGGACCTTCTACGCGCCGCTGACCAGCGAGATCAACAGCCCGGGCGCCGGCGCGGACCTGTGGATCATGGGCCTCGCAGTCGCCGGCCTCGGCACCATCCTCGGCGCGGTGAACATGGTGACGACCGTGATCACCCTGCGCGCACCCGGCATGACGATGTTCCGGATGCCGATCTTCACCTGGAACATCCTCGTCACGAGCCTGCTGATTCTGCTCGCCTTCCCGATCCTCACCGCCGCGCTGCTGGTGGTCTGGATCGATCGGCACATGGGTGCGCAGGTGTTCGACGTGCAGAACAACGGCGCGATCCTCTGGCAGCACCTCTTCTGGTTCTTCGGGCACCCCGAGGTCTACATCATCGCCCTCCCGTTCTTCGGCATCATCACCGAAGTCATCCCGGTGTTCAGCCGCAAGCCGTTGTTCGGCTACAAGGGCATGGTGTTCGCGACGCTGTCGATCGCGGCCCTTTCGCTGGCGGTGTGGGCGCACCACATGTTCACCACCGGCGCCGTGCTGCTGCCGTTCTTCTCGTTCATGACGTTCCTGATCGCCGTCCCGACCGGAATCAAGTTCTTCAACTGGATCGGGTCGATGTGGCGCGGCGCGGTCACGTTCGAGACACCGATGATCTTCGCGCTCGGGTTCTTGGTCACCTTCCTGTTCGGTGGCCTGACGGGCGTCCTGCTCGCCAGCCCGCCGGTCGACTTCCAGGTGTCCGACAGCTACTTCGTCGTCGCGCACTTCCACTACGTGCTGTTCGGCACGATCGTGTTCGCGGTGTACTCCGGGATCTACTTCTGGTTCCCGAAGTTCACCGGGCGCTACCTCGACGAGAAGCTCGGCAAGGTGCACTTCTGGCTGACTTTCCTCGGCTTCCACGCGACGTTCCTCGTCCAGCACTGGCTCGGTGCCGAGGGCATGCCACGCCGGTACGCCGACTACCTGCCGACCGACGGGTTCACCGGCCTGAACACGTTCTCGACGATCGGCTCGTTCGTGCTGGGTGCCTCGTTCCTGCCGTTCGTCTACAACGTGTACCGCAGCTACCGGTTCGGCGAGGTTGTCACCGCAGACGACCCGTGGGGTTACGGCAACTCGCTCGAGTGGGCGACGACCACCCCGCCGCCGCGGCACAACTTCCTGTCGATCCCTCGCATCCGCTCGGAGCGCCCTGCGTTCGAGCACCACTACCCGCACCTGCTGCGCCAACTCGAGGAGGAGGCGCATGCCGGGCGGAGGCACAGCAGCCGCGCCGAGCAACTGGTCGGCTCAACCGTGTCGTCGTCCGGGGCGCGCGCGGGCAGCCGCGACACAGACCCGGACGAGTAGGTTCTCCGCTGTCACGGGCTCCCGTGCCCGGTGATGTAAGCGACCGGCCCGTCCGGGAGGACACCCTTTGATGCGTCCCACGTCCGTCCTCGTGACCGTCACCGGTCGCGACCGTCCTGGCGTGACGGCGTCGTTCTTCGCGGTGCTGGCCGCACACGACGTCGATGTACGCGACGTCGAGCAGGTGGTGATCCGGGATCGGCTGATCCTGACCGTGCTCGTCGAGCTTCGCGGTGACACCGCGTCCCTGCGCAACTCGGTGACCCGCGCGGCCGGCGCCCTGGGCATGGACTGCGAGCTCGCAGTCGCCGACGACGTCGCCCGTCCGGCGGGCTCGGGCGTACGGATCCACGTGACGATCCTCGGCCACCCACTGCGCGCCGGCGCGGTAGGCCACGTGGCGCAGCAGATTGCCGACGCCGGCGGAAACATCGAGGCCGTCACCCAGCTGTCGACCGATCCGGTGACAGCGCTGGAGTTGGTCGTGCGCACCGCCGACCCGAGCGCCGTGCAGGCGGGCTTGGTTCAGGCCGCCGAGGACACCGGGGTCGATATCGCTGTCGAACCAGCGGGCCTGCGACGCAAGGCCAAGCGTCTGGTCGTGCTCGACGTCGATTCGACCTTGATCCGGGGCGAGGCGATCGACGTGCTCGCCGAGCGGGCCGGCGTCGCTGAAGAGGTGCGCGCCATCACCGCTGCCGCGATGGCGGGCGAGCTCGACTTCGCCGATTCGCTGCGCGAGCGGGTCGCGCTGCTGGCGGGATTGCCCGCGAGTGTGCTCGCCGAGGTGCGCACAGCACTCGAGCTCACCCCGGGTGCGGCCACGTTCGTGCGAACGCTTCGCCGGCTGGGCTATCACGTCGGGGTTGTCAGCGGCGGCTTCACCGCGGTGATCTCCCGCTTCGTCGACGAACTCGATCTCGACTTCGCCGCCGCGAACGAACTCGAGATCGTCGACGGGGTACTCACCGGTCGGGTGTCGGGTCCGATCGTCGACGCGGCCGGCAAGGCCGAGGCGCTCATGCGCTTCGCCGAGAAGTTCGACGTCCCGTTGAGTCAGACGGTCGCGGTCGGCGATGGCGCGAATGATGTCGCGATGCTCGAGCGGGCAGGTCTCGGGATCGCGTTCAACGCCAAGGCGGCGTTGCGGGCGGCTGCGGACGCCGTGGTCAACGTCCCCTACCTCGACAGCGTGCTGTTCCTGCTCGGCGTGACCAGAGACGAGATCGCGGAGGCCGCGTCGCCCTGACGCAGCCCCCGCGATCCACGAGACGCAGCGAAGATCAGTACCGGGCTGATCCCGGTGCCGTGGTGACGTAGGTCTTGCGCTTGGGCGGCAGCAAGGCGGCGATGAAGCACAGCAGGAATGCCAGCAGCATGGCCCAGGCGCCGAAGCTGGTGTGTTTCAGGTAGTCGAGGTAACTCGGCGCCTTCTGACCGTTCAGGTACTGGTCGACGAAGGGCTTGTCCACCGCGATCAGGTCGATCGCCCACAGGGTCAGACCGAGACCGGCGAGGGCAACGAGCGCCGCCAAGAACTTGACCGCTACAACCGCCCCGCCGAGCGGGGCCGCGGCGACAAACGCCAGCACCACGGCGGCGATGATCAACAGATAACCGAGCCAGCCGAAGTAGGTCGGTGAGATGCCGAAGTGGAGGAATCGGCCGATCGACGGGTGGGAGTCGGCCTGATCCTTGAAGTTCCCCAGGCTGTCGTGCAGCTTGGAGAATTTCGAGCTGCTGCTGGCGTTGTTCCCACCGCTGACACTGCGGTAGTTGTCGCGGTACCAGCCGAACACGAACAGCGACAGGATCCCGAGGATGGCGGCGATGCCGGCCAGCACGCCCGCCACCACGTTGAACCGGCCCTTCGACGTCGCCATGGCGGCCGGGGCGGCGCCGTAGCTCTGCTGCCCGTACTGGTTCTGGGGGTACTGGTTCTGCCCGTACTGGCTTTGGGAGTACTGCCCCTGACCGGGAGCCGGCTGGCTCTGGCCGTAGCCCGGCTGGTTCTGGCCGTAGCCCGGCTCGCCGGACTGAGTGCTGCCGGACCCGGACTGCTCGGGCTGGTACGGCTCGCCCTGCGCAGGCGGCTGCTGGGGCTGGTACGGCTCGCCCTGTCCAGGCGGCTGCTCGGGCTGCTGTCCGTGTGGGGGCTGCGTCATGGCCGCGACGTTAGCGGAGGTCGCAGCGATCTCACAGGAACCGCTCCGAACAAATCGGCGACCGTGGCGTGCCGGTCGCGCCGAATCGGGTCATCAGCGGCTTTTCGGACCTACCAGGGCGCCGCTCCCGACCAGCAGGAACCCGACGATCGCCAGGTAGAACCCGACCGAGGCGTTGGAGATGTAGTCCGAATAGCTACCGCTTGTTGAGAGCCGGATGGCGAGGAACGTGAACGCGATTGCGGCCGCGGCCAGAACCGCACCGAGCGCTTGCAGCGGCCCGGAAGCGGGCGAGGGCAGGTTGGCGCAGATCGCAACGATCACGGTGACGATCGTGAGCAGCCACGCGAGCCACGAGAAGTACGCGTTCGCGACGCCGGCTGCTCCGGCGGAGTTGGCGTCGAGCGCGCTGTGGACGTCGCTGAAGCTCGCGGAACTCCCGTTGCCGCTCACCCAGTTGACCGCGGTGAGAGCGATGATCAGCACGACTGCACCGACACCGGCGAGGGTCGTACCCACGACACCGAAGCGGGCACCACTGCCCACCGGCGCGCCGTAGGCGTTCGCGGCGGCCGAGTAGCGCGGCTGTGGACCGTACTGCTGTTGGCCGTACTGCTGTTGGCCGTATTGCGGTTGGCCGTAACCCTGCTGGCCGTACTGCTGGCCAGAATGTTGGCCATAACCCTGCTGCGACTGTTGAGGCTGGTCGCGGTAGGGATCGCCGAAACGAATGGTCGGGTCGCCGCCGGGCTGCTCACCGTAGGGCTGGCTCATACGTCGACCGTAATCCGCCGCCCGGTTGCGAGCTAGTCGTGAGTGGCGACGATCGGCTCGCCGACGAGACTGACGCCGGCCGCGGCCAACTGCTCCAACGCGGTATCGACGCTCGCACGTGCGATCCCCGCGGTCAGGTCCAGGCGCACCGTGGTCGCGAAGCCCTGGGCCACCGCGTCGAGGGCGGTCGCCCGTACACAGTGGTCGGTGGCGATTCCGACGATCTCGACGTCGGTGACGCTTTGATCGCGCAGCCAGTCGCCCAGCAGCACGCCGTCCTGGCCTGCCTCGAAGCCGGAGTACGCCGCCGCTTGGTGGCCCTTGTCGAAGACGGCCTCGATCCGGGCGGTGTCGAACGCGGGATGCAGTTCGACACCGTCCGTGCCGGCGACGCAGTGCTGCGGCCAGCTGTCGACGTAGTCGGGGGTGTCCGAGAAGTGCGCGCCCGGTTCGATGTGATGGTCGCGAGTGGCGACGAAGTGGTCGGCGTCGGCAGTGGCCAGATAGCTCGAGATCGCCTTCGCCGTGTCCGTCCCGCCGGCGACGGCGAGTGAACCGCCCTCGCAGAAGTCGTTCTGGACGTCGACCACGACAATCGCGCGCATGTCCCAACCGTACGGGTGCGGTGATCCGCGGTGCCGGATCAGCCGAAGCGGGTGGGGATTGCAGGTTCCCCGCGGGACAGTTTGAGCCCGTCCCAGGGCAGCGTGACGGTCGCGGCGCGCAGGTACTCGCGGGACTGCGCGAGATTTGGCACACCGTCGACCGGCTCGCCGCCGCGTAACAGCGGGATCTGCAGCAGCTGCTCACCCTCACCCGGCGAGGCGGGGCCCGCGACGACGATCTCCTCGATCGCGGTGCCGCTGGGCTTGTGCGCCCGCAGCGCGGTCTTGCGCCGGCCCTGGCTGGCCTTGTGCTCGGAGCGCTTGGCCACCGGGCGCCCGTCCACCTCGACCAGCTTGTAGACCATGTTCGCGGTCGGCTCACCCGAGCCGGTGACCAGCGCCGTCCCCACGCCGTACACGTCGACGGGCGCGGCGGCCAGCGCCGCGATCGAGAACTCGTCCAGGTCGCCGCTGACGACGATGCGCGTGCCCGTGGCACCGAGTTTGTCGAGCAACTCGCGCGAATGCCGCGCCGTCACAGCGAGATCGCCCGAGTCGATCCGGATCGCGCCCAGCTCGGGGCCGGCCGCTTCGACCGCGAACTCGATGCCGCGCGTGATGTCGTAGGTGTCGACGAGCAGGGTCGTGCCGCTGCCCATGGTGGCCAGTTGTGCGGCGAAAGCGGCGCGCTCGTCGTCGTGCAGCAGCGTGAACGCGTGCGCGGCGGTGCCGGCGGTCGGAATGCCGTAGCGCCGGGCGGCGGCGAGATTGGAGGTCGACGCGAATCCCGCGATATAGGCCGCGCGGGCCGAAGCCACCGCCGCTCGCTCGTGGGTGCGGCGCGAGCCCATCTCGATGATCGGACGCCCGCCTGCCGCCACCACCATGCGCGCTGCGGCCGAGGCGATTGCCGTGTCGTGGTTGAGGATTGACAAGATCACTGTCTCGAGCACAACAGCTTCGGCAAAGCTCGCCGACACGGTCAGCACGGGCGAGTACGGGAAGTACAGCTCGCCCTCGCGGTAGCCGACGATGTCGCCACGGAAGCGGTACTCGGCGAGGTAGTCGGCGGTTTCCTGGTCGATGATCTCGCGCTGGCGCAGGAAACTCAGGGTCTCGTCGTCGAAGCGGAACCGCGCGACCGCGTCGAGTACGCGAGCGGTGCCACCGACGACGCCGTAACGGCGCCCGTTCGGCAGCCGACGCGCGAAGACCTCGAACACGCACTGCCGGTGCGCAGAACCGTCCCGGAGCGCAGATCCGAGCATCGTCAACTCGTACTGGTCGGTGAGCAGCGCGGTGGTCGGCACGGGCATAGCCGAATCGTGTCACGATGGGTGGATGGCGGGGACGATCGCACCCGAACGCACCACCGAGGTCGAGCAGATGCCCGAGTCGGTGGTCGCGCCGGACCAACCCTGGATCACCATCGTCTGGAACGACCCGATCAACCTCATGTCCTACGTCACCCATGTGTTCATGACGGTGTTCGGATACGACAAATCGAAGGCCGAGAAGCTCATGCTCGACGTGCACCAGCGCGGACGCGCCGTGGTCTCGCACGGCACCCGCGAGCGGATGGAGCTCGACGTCAACACCCTGCACGGTTACGGCCTGTGGGCGACGCTGAAGAAGGACGCCTGATCGGGTGAAAGTCGCCCGATCCGGCCAGACGACCCGACTGCGGCTGAGCCTCGCCGAGTCCCATGTGCTCGCACAGCTGCTCAGCGATCTTCAGGACGAGCTGGAACCCGACACGCTGGACGCGGACGACCCGGTGCATCAGCGGCTGTTCCCCGCCGCGTACGAGGACGACGAGTCCGCGGAGGCGTTCCGCGAGATCACCGAATCGGGCCTGCGCCAGGACAGGTCGGACCGCGCGGATCGGTGCCTGGCCGAGCTGCTGAGCGCCCGGTCGCTGGTGCGCACCGAGATCTCGCTCGACGCCGAATCGGTCGACCGATGGATCCGGGTGCTCAACGACATGCGGCTCAGCTTCGGTACACGGCTCAACATCAGCGAGGACGACGACTACGCCCTGGACGCGGATGACCCGGACGTGCAGATCCGCGCGCGCTACGTGTGGCTAACGGCGCTGCAGGACATGCTCGTCACATCACTCATGGGTTGACCCGGAAGGCCCCGTAAACTCGGAGCTATGCTGCGCATCGACCGGGCCACCCGCGACGCCATCGTCGCGCACGCCCGCCGGGATCACCCGGACGAAGCGTGCGGCGTGGTGGCCGGTCCGGCCGGGTCCGACAGACCCGACCGGTTCGTCCCGATGCTCAACGCGGCGCGGTCGCCGACGTTCTACGAGTTCGACTCGGCCGACCTGCTGCAGCTGTACAAAGAGATGGACGCCAACGACGAGGATCCTGTCGTGGTGTATCACTCGCACACCGCGACCGAGGCCTACCCCTCGCGAACCGACATCTCGTACGCCTCGGAGCCGAACGCGCATTACGTGCTCGTGTCGACCCGTTCCGACGACGACGAATTCCGCTCGTACCGCATCGTCGACGGCAAAGTCACCGAAGAGCCTGTCGAGGTGGTCGACACCCATGCATGAGGCACAGATCGAGCGAGTCCTGCTCGGACACCGTGGCGCCGACCTGCGCTACGACTGTCGCTGAATACTTTCGCGCGCTCGTTTGTTGCCCCTGAAGACACCAGACCATAGGAGTCCTCCAAACATGGCCATCGAGGTCAAGATCCCCACCATCCTGCGTTCGTACACCGGCGGCGAGAAGACCGTCGAGGCGAAGGGTGACACCCTCGCCGCGCTCATCGACGACCTGGACGGCAACTACGCCGGTCTCAAGGGACGTCTGATCACCGACGAGGGCGGTCTTCACCGCTTCGTGAACGTCTATGTGAACGACGAGGACGTCCGGTTCACCGGCTCCCTCGACACCTCCCTGAAGGACGGCGACTCGGTCACGGTCCTGCCCGCAGTCGCCGGCGGCTGAATGCGTTACGACTCTTTGATCGAGGCGACGGGGGACACCCCGCTCGTCGGGTTACCGCGGCTGTCTCCGCGCTGGACGGGCGAGTACCCGGTCCGGTTGTGGGCAAAGCTCGAGGACCGCAACCCGACCGGCTCGATCAAGGATCGCGCGGCGCTCGCCATGGTGCGTGCGGCCGAGGCGGACGGCCGGCTGACCCCGGGTTGCACGATCCTCGAGCCCACGTCCGGCAACACGGGGATCTCGCTCGCGATGGTGGCGAAGCTGCGCGGCTACGGGCTGGTCTGCGTGATGCCCGAGAACACCTCGATCGAGCGACGCCAGCTGCTCGAGATGTTCGGCGCGCGGATCATCTCCTCGCCCGCGGCGGGTGGTTCGAACCAGGCCGTGGCGACGGCCAAGCAGCTCGCCGAGCAGAACCCCGACTGGGTGATGCTCTACCAGTACGGCAACCCGGCGAACGCGCTCGCGCATTACGAGGGCACCGGCCCCGAACTGCTGCGAGACCTGCCGACGATCACGCACTTCGTCGCCGGGCTGGGCACGACGGGCACGTTGATGGGTACCGGACGGTACCTGCGCGAGAAGGCACCGGACGTTGCGGTGGTCGCCGCCGAGCCGCGCTACGGCGAGCTGGTGTACGGGCTGCGCAACATCGACGAGGGCTTCGTTCCGGAGCTCTACGACGACTCGGTGCTGACCTCGCGGTTCTCGGTCACGTCCTACGACGCGCTGCGACGCACGCGCGATCTGATCGAGCACGAGGGCATCTTCGCCGGCATCTCGACCGGCGCGATCCTGCACGCGGCGTTGTCGATCGCCGATCGGGTGGCCGCGAAGGAGACCGAACGCGGCGACATCGCGTTCGTCGTCTGCGACGGCGGATGGAAGTACCTGAGCACCGGCGCGTACAGCGGTTCCCTCCAGCAGGCGGCAGAGAAGCTCGAAGGCCAGCTCTGGGCTTGACCCGATCCGCCGAATGCGGACCGGCATCTGACCCACTCGCTTCGCTTCCAGCGTTGGACTGCGATGAGTGGCGCGGTTTGGGGGTGAGTGGCGCGAAATATCGCGCCACTCACCGATCAAACGCGCCACTCATCGCACACGGGCGGCCGATCGGGCGCGGGACGAGCTGAGAGTTTGCTGGGCGGCGGAACCTGACCGCGTGCGCCGCGCGAATATAGGGCCGTGAGGCATCAGCGGCTCTGGGGTGCACTGATCGGGGTGCTCAGCGCAGCGGTCGCGCTCGGCGTCGGCGAACTGGTGGCGGTGTTCGTCCGTCCGGCTGCGGCGCCCGTGATCGCCGTCGGCAACGCGCTGATCCTGCTGACCCCGGAGAACGCCAAGCGCGCCGCGATCGGCAGCGTCGGCACCAACGACAAGTCGTACCTGATCGTCGGCATCGTCGTCGTGCTCGCGGTGTTCGGCGCGATCGTCGGCGACCTGGCGCAGCGCAGGCTGTGGTGGGGCCTCGTCGGGATCGGCCTGTTCGCTGCGTTCGGCGTGTTCTGTGCGCTCTACGCCAACGCCAGTCGAGGGACGGACGTGATCCCCACCCTCGTCGGCGCCCTCGCAGCCGCATTGGTGCTCGTCTGGCTCACGCGGCTGCTCGACCAGGTCGACACCGACGCCAACCACGCCGCCAGCCCCGCCCGGCGCACCTTCCTGCTCGGTGGCGTCGGCGCCGCAGCGTTCGCGGCGGTCACCGGCTTCGGCGGTCGCGACGCGCAGCACGCCCGCTTCGACGTGGCGAGTGAGCGGAACAAGATCGCGTTGCCCAAGGCAAACGCCGGCCCGGTCGTACCCCGCGGCGCCGATCTCGGCAAGAGCGGCCTGCCGTGGGCAACACCGGCCGGTGCCTTCTACCGGATCGACACCGCGCTCAGCGTTCCGCAGCTGAGCAGCCAGGACTGGCAGGTGCGCATTCACGGCATGGTCGACCGTCCACTCACGCTGACCTACGCCCAGCTGCTGAAACGCCCCATGATCGAGCGCTGGATCACGCTGTGTTGCGTGTCCAACCCGGTCGGCGGCCCCCTGGTCGGTAACGCGTTCTGGCAAGGCACCCGGCTCGCCGACCTGCTGCGCGACGCGGGTATCCACCCCGACAGCGACCAGCTGCTGCTGACCTCGAGCGACGGCATGACGATCGGCGCGCCCACGCAGGTGGTGATGGACGGCCGCGACGCCCTGATCGCGATCGGTATGAACGGCGCGCCGCTGCCACTCGAGCACGGCTTCCCGGCGCGGATCGTCGTCCCCGGCCTCTACGGCTACGTCTCGGCCTGCAAGTGGGTCGTCGACATCAAGGCGACGACCTTCGTCGCCGAGCAGGCCTACTGGCCGCACGGCGGCTGGGTGTCCGGACAGCTCGAAACCCGGATCAACCTCATGTCGCGCATCGACACGCCCCGCTCGGGAAAGACGGTGCCCGTGGGACGTCCGGTCGCGATCGCCGGCGTCGCCTGGGACCAGCATGTCGGCGTATCGAAGGTCGAGGTGCAGGTCGACGACGGTCCGTGGCAGCCGGCCCGGATCGCCACCGTCCCGTCCACTGACACCTGGCGGCAATGGGTGCTGGCCTGGACGCCGCCCAAGCCGGGCACGTACCGGCTGCGGGTGCGCGCCACCGACGCCAAGGGCATGCAGCAGACCGGCCAGACGGCGGGCGTCTTCCCGGCCGGCGCCACCGGCTGGCACACCATCAGCGTGCAGGCCACAGCAGCCTCGTGACCGCGGCCCTTACCCTCTTGTCGTGACGTCGCGGCAACCTTTCGCTCTTCCGTTCGGCCGCAACCGCGAGGCACGCGGTACGTCCGAGCCGCGCTTCGACCCGACCAGCTGGACGGGCGCACTGATCGTCATGGGCGTGTTCACGTTCATCCTCTACGTCATCCAGTTCTTCAACGCCGACCACGACTACAGCTGGAACCGGTTCGGCCTCAAGCCGCGCCAGGTGGACGGGCTGTGGGGGGTCGTCACCCAGCCGTTCCTGCACCAGAGCTGGGGGCACCTGCTGTCGAACACCCTGCCGCTGCTGGCGATCGGCTGGACGTTGTTGCTGTCGGGCGTCCGGGTCTTCCTGTTCGTCACCGCGGTGGTCATCGTGGTGGGCGGATTCGCCACCTGGCTGGTCGCGCCCTCGAACGAGGTGATCGTCGGCGCCAGCGGCATGATCTTCGGTTGGCTCGGCTACCTGCTGGCCCGCGCGATCTTCTCGCGCCGGCTCAGGTGGATCGTGGTCGCGGTCTTGCTGCTGATCTTCTTCGGCACGCTGCTCGGCAGCCTGCTGCCGAGTGTCGACTCGCGGGTGTCGTGGCAATCGCACGTGTGCGGGGCGCTCGCCGGTATCGGCGTGGCCTGGCTGCTGCACCCGCGTAAATCGACGAATAGCGGGCGCACGCGACGATCGCCCGTACGCTGAAGCGGTGCCTGTAAACCGCTGCGCCCCGATCGGCATGTTCGACTCCGGGGTCGGCGGCCTGACGGTCGCGCGCGCCGTGCTCGACCAGCTGCCGGACGAGACGTTGCACTACGTCGGCGACACCCGCAACAGCCCGTACGGCCCGAAGCCCATCGCCGAAGTGCGCCGGCACGCCCTGGCCGTCATGGACGAGCTGGTCGGCTCCGGGGTCAAGGCACTCGTCATCGCCTGCAACAGCGCGACCGCCGCCAGCCTCCCCGACGCGCGGGCCCGCTACGACGTGCCGGTCATCGACGTGATCGGTCCGGCGTTGCGCCGCGCGGCGGCCGCAACTCGGACGGGCCGGATCGGCGTGATCGGCACGATCGCGACCATCGAGAGCGGGGCCTACGATCGGCAGTTCGCCGACCGGTACGGCATCACGGTTTCCAGCGCCGCCTGCCCGCGCTTCGCCGAATTCGTCGAGCGCGGCGTCACGAGCGGCCGTCAATTGCTGGGCCTGGCCGAGTCGTATCTCGCGCCGCTGACCGCCGCCGACGTCGACACTCTCGTGCTCGGCTGCACTCACTACCCGCTGCTGACCGGGTTGCTGTCGGTCGTGATGGGCGACTCGGTGACACTGGTGTCGAGCGCGGAGGAAACAGCGAAGGAGGTGTACCGGGTGTTGACCGAGAATGATCTGCTGCGCACCGACCGGTCCGACCCGACGACACCACCGGCGCACGTATTCGGGACCACAGGTCCGTCCGATACCTTCCTTCGGCTACGTCGGCGCTTCCTCGGCCCGGACGTGTCAGCGGTGTCACCACAGACACCCGTTCTTGGAGGTGTGGGTTGAAGGTCACCGTCCTGGGCTGTTCCGGCAGCGTCCCGGGGCCGGACTCGCCGGCGTCGGGATACCTGATCGAGGAAGACGGCTACCGGCTCGTCCTCGATCTCGGGAACGGTGCGTTCGGTACGTTGCAGCGCTACCTCAAGCCGACCGAGGTGGACGCCATCGTGGTCAGCCATCTGCACGCGGACCACTGCATCGACCTGACTGCCTACATCGTGGCGCTCCGCTACGGCGGGGTGGGGCATCGCGCGGACGGCGCGGAATCGCGTATCCCACTGATCGGGCCGTCGGGCACCCGCGACCGGATCGGCGCCGCCTACGACCCGCTGGCGCGCAAGCTGGGGCTGCAGGAGCTGTTCGGCTTCTCCACCCCCGCCTCGGGCGAACTCGGCCCGTTCGCGCTGTCGTTCGCGACCGTCAACCACCCGATCCCGACCTCCGCAGTGCGGATCACCGCCGGTGACCGCACGCTGGTCTACTCCGCGGACACCGGCGAGAGCCCTGACCTGGTGTCGCTGGCCCATGGCGCGGACGTGTTCTTGTGCGAGGCGTCGTTCGGTCCCGACGAAGAGTACGTCCCGGGCATGCACCTGACCGGCGAGCAGGCGGGCGAGCACGCGGCCAAAGCCGATGTGGACCGGCTCGTGATCACGCACGTCCCGCCGTGGAACTCGCGCGAAGTGCAGGCCGAGGAAGCGGCGTCCGCGTTCACCGGGGTCATCGAGGTCGCGACGCCCGGAGCGGAGATTTGGGTGTAACCCAGCCCATCGCCAGACACCTGTTGCGGGCGAAGGATCTGGCGGACGGCCGCTACGTCGAGCCGCTGAACGTCGATGATCTGGCGCGGGCTGCGGGACTGTCCCGGGCGCATTTCAGCCGGGCGTTCCGGGCCGCGTTCGGGGAATCACCGCACGCCTATCTGCTGACCCGCCGGCTGGAGCGGGCGGCGGCGATGTTGCGTTACACCGACCGTTCGGTCGCTGACATCTGCATGGCGGTCGGGCTGGAAAGCGTCGGCTCGTTCACGTCCAGCTTCAAACGCAGCTACGGCAAGACGCCGACCCAGTACCGCGCGAGCTTCCCGCCCGCCGCCCTGTACGCGCGCGTCCCGGAATGCACGCTGCGCTTCTACGGACGGTCGGCTCCGCCCGCGGGCGACGGAGCACGTTTGGAGAAGACACTGCCGACGGTCGATCAATAGCGTTTGCTGCACCGACCACGAGGGGAGCAAACAATGATCAAGATCGCGACGACACAGCTGTGGCAGCTCGATCAGAAAGCCGCTGTCGAGTTCTACACCAAGAAGGTGGGCTGGGAGATCCGCGAGGACGTCACCCTGGCCGAGATGGGCGACTTCCGCTGGGTGACGGTCGCCCCGCCCGGGCAGGACAACATCGCCGTCGTCCTCATGGCGATTCCCGGCCCGCCCGTCCTGCCCGAGGAGGTCGCCGACAAGGTGCGCGAGCTGACCTCGCTGGGCTTCACCGGCACGGTCTTCCTCGAGACCGACGACGTACAGAAGTCCTACGAGGAGCTCAGCGGACGCGGTGTCGAGTTCACCGGTCCGCCGGAGCGGCAGCCCTACGGTCTCGACTGCGCGTTCCGCGACCCGTCCGGCAACAACATCCGGCTGGCGCAGCGCACCGACATCTGAGCCGATGGTGTCTTGGGACACCATCGAAATGGTCATCGGGCCCGGCGCGCCCAGGTAGACTTGGTGTTACATGCGACGCGCACAACATCCGGCGCGTCGGGCTCGGACCGCTCACATCAGGTGATCTTCGGGACGTGCCACTATTTTCCGAAGGAATTCACTTGACCACCAGTTCTGCGCGTGGCGCTGCCGCGCGCCACCGTCCTGCCCGCCCCAACCGTCCCGTCCGTCCGAACCACAATCGGCCGCACACCAAGCCGACGCGTACACGTCCGGTCCGTCAGCACGACTCGATCTGGGACGAACTGCCCGTGCAGATCGTGTCGAGTGACAACCTGCCGGACTTCGGCGAGCTCGGCCTGCCGCGTCGCATCGTCAACGCGCTCGCCCGCCGCGGCATCGAGACGCCGTTCCCGATCCAGGCCGCGACGATCCCGGACATCCTTGCCGGACGAGACCTGCTCGGCCGCGCCGCCACCGGCGCCGGCAAGACCCTCGCCTTCGGCCTCCCGCTGCTGGCCCGGCTCGACACCAACGGGTCGTCCTCACGTCGCCCGCGCGCGCTGATCCTGGTGCCGACCCGCGAACTGGCGATGCAGGTGCGCGACAGCCTCGACCCGATCGCCGCGGCAAGCAACCTGTCGACCTGCCTGGTCGCCGGCGGTCTGCCGATCGGCAAGCAGATCCAGGCGCTCAACCGCGGCGTCGACCTTGTGGTCGCGACGCCGGGCCGCCTGATCGACCTGATCGAGCGGCGCGCTGTCGATCTCGGCTGGGTGCAGACGACGGTGCTCGACGAGGCCGACCACATGGCCGACCTCGGCTTCCTGCCGGTGGTGCGGCAGTTGCTCGACATGACCCCGCGCGAAGGCCAGCGCCTGCTGTTCTCGGCCACCCTGGACGGGGACGTCGCGACGCTCGTCCGCGACTACCTGACCGACCCTGCCGTGTATGCGCTGGCCGCCGCGGTCGCGTCCGTCGACACGATGAGCCATCACCTGTACCGGGTGCCGTTCGAGAACAAATTCGACCTGGTCGCCTCCATCGCCGCCCGCGAGGGCCGCACGCTGTGCTTCGTCCGTACCAAGCACGGCGCGGACCGGCTCGCCCGCAACCTCGCCGCCGCCGGTGTCGCCGCCGCCGCGCTGCACGGCGGACGCACCCAGGCGCAGCGCACGAAGGCACTCGATGCGTTCAAGGACGGCTCAATCCCTGTGCTCGTCGCGACCGATGTGGCGGCCCGCGGCATCCACGTCGACGGGGTCTCGCTCGTCCTGCACGTCGACCCGCCGGCCGACCCCAAGGACTACCTGCACCGCTCCGGCCGGACGGCTCGTGCCGGCGAGAGCGGAACCGTCGTGCTGCTGGCCACGCCGGGCGAGGAACGTGCCGCGCGCGGCATGCTCGTTCGCGCCGGGGTGCGCGCCGAGCAGCGGGACGTCGCCGCCGGTGACGCCGAGGTCGTCCGTACGACCGGTGCCCGGCGTCCGAGCGGCGTGCCCGTGGTCGCAGCGCGTCCCAAGCAGCAGCACCGCCGTCCGGCGCGCAACGGCGGACCGCGCAACGGTGGACCGCGCCGCCCGCGCCGGCCCCGCTCGTAAAATCGGCTTGCCGATCGAGGAGGAATTGCAGTGACCCTGCAGCAGCGCAGTACCCTGCGCAACGTAGCGATCGTCGCCCACGTCGACCACGGCAAGACCACCCTCGTCGACGCCATGCTCTGGCAGTCGGGTGCGTTCAGCGCCCACCAGGCGGAGACCGGTGATGTCAACGAACGGGTGATGGACTCCAACGATCTGGAGCGCGAGAAGGGCATCACGATCCTCGCGAAGAACACCGCGGTCGACTACACGTCGCCGTCCGGTGAGCAGGTCACCATCAACATCATCGACACGCCCGGCCACGCGGACTTCGGCGGCGAGGTCGAGCGCGGCCTGTCGATGGTCGACGGCGTGGTGCTGCTCGTCGACGCGTCCGAGGGACCGCTGCCGCAGACCCGCTTCGTGCTGCGAAAGGCGCTCGAGGCCAAGCTGCCGGTGATCCTCGTGATCAACAAGGTCGACCGCCCGGACGCACGCATCGCCGAGGTGGTCGACGAGACCTACGAGTTGTTCCTCGACCTCGACGCAACCGAGGACCAGATCGATTTCCCGATCGTCTACGCGTCGGCCAAGGCGGGACGCGCGTCGCTGGAGCGTCCTGAGAACGGCGGCATGCCGTCGGAGCCTGATCTGCAGGCGTTCTTCACGACGATCCTGTCGACGATTCCCGCGCCGTCCTACGACGATGCGGCGCCGCTGCAGGCGCACGTCACCAACCTCGACGCGTCGCCCTACCTCGGCCGGCTCGCGTTGTGCCGGGTGCACAGCGGCACGATCCGCAAGGGTCAGCAGGCCGCCTGGTGCCGCGCCGACGGGTCGGTGCAACGGGTCAAGATCACCGAACTGCTGATGACGCACGCGCTGGAACGATTGCCTGCCGAATCGGCCGGGCCGGGCGACATCATCGCGATCGCGGGCATCGACGGCATCACGATCGGCGAGACGCTGGCCGATCCGGACGATCCGCGGCCGCTGCCCGTCATCACGATCGACGAGCCGTCCATCTCGATGACGATCGGCATCAACACCTCGCCGCTGGCCGGGGAATCCGGCTCGAAGCTCACCGCGCGGCAGGTGCTCAACCGGCTCGAGACGGAACTGGTCGGCAACGTGTCGATCCGGGTGCTGCCGACCGAGCGTCCCGACACCTGGGAGGTGCAGGGACGTGGTGAGCTGCAGCTCGCCATCCTCGTCGAGATCATGCGCCGCGAAGGCTTCGAGATCACGGTGGGCAAGCCCCAGGTGGTCACCCGCACGATCGACGGCAAGCTGCACGAGCCGATGGAGCGGATGACGATCGACGTCCCGTCCGACTATCAGGGCGTGGTGATCCAGCTGCTCGCGCTGCGCAAGGGCCGGCTGGAACAGATGGTCGACCACGGCACCGGCTGGATTCGCATGGAGTACCTGGTGCCGGCGCGCGGGCTGATCGGCTTCCGCACCGAGTTCCTCACCGAGACGCGCGGGACGGGCCTGCTGCACCACGTGCACGAGGGCTACGAGCCGTGGACGGGCGAGATCCGCACCCGGCCGAGCGGATCGCTCGTCGCGGACCGTCGGGGCGCGACGACCGGTTTCGCGCTGGCGAACCTGCAGGAACGCGGCACGATGTTCGTCGGCCCCGGTACCGAGGTGTACGAGGGCATGATCGTCGGCGAGAACTCGCGCTCGGACGACATGGACGTCAACCCGACCAAGGAGAAGAAGCTCACCAACATGCGCCAGTCCTCCGGCGACGTGCTGGTGCCGCTGATCCCGCACCGGGTGCTGTCGCTGGAGCAGGCGCTCGAGTTCTGCCGCGACGACGAGTGCGTCGAGGTGACGCCCAGAGCCGTCCGGCTGCGCAAGGTGACCCTGGGCATGCAGGACCGCGAGAAGGTCCGCGCCCGCGCCAAGCGCTCCTGACCGCTCTCCCTCCGGCTGACCGGCCGTCTGACAGTGGTCAGTTCGGGGCCACAGTGGTCAGTTGCAACTGACCACTGTGCCCGCAAACTAACCACTGTCCGGGCGGAATGCCGGGGCACGGTTGGGCGCGACGATAGGGTCGGCACGTGGCTGGGGTGCCGGGGAACGATCCGTTGGTCGAGCGGATGCACGGATTCGGGACGACCATCTTCGCCGAGATGTCCGCCCTGGCGCTGCGCACGAACAGCGTCAACCTCGGCCAGGGCTTCCCGGACACGGACGGGCCGCGCAGCCTGCTCGACGCCGCCGCCGATGCGATCCGCACCGGCCACAACCAGTACCCACCCGGGCCCGGCGTTCCCGAACTTCGCCGAGCGATCGCCGCACACCAGCAGCGCCACTACGGCCTGAGTTACGACCCCGACACCGAGGTGCTCGTCACCGCCGGCGCAACCGAGGCCATTGCTGCAGCTCTGCTCGCCCTTGCCGGGCCGGGCGACGAGGTCGTGGTGTTCGAGCCCTACTACGACTCGTACACCGCATGCATCGCGCTCGGCGGCGCCACCAGAAAGCCGGTCACCTTGCGTCGCGACGGCGCCGGCTGGTCGTTCGACGAGACCGAACTTCGCGCCGCGATCACCAGCAATACCAAGGCAATTCTGCTCAACACTCCGCACAACCCGACCGGCAAGGTGTTCACCACCGACGAACTCAGTTTCATCGCCGACGTTGCCCGCGAGCACGACCTCGTCGTCATCTGCGACGAGGTCTACGAGCACCTGACCTTCGACGGGGGCCGGCACGTCCCGCTTGCAACGCTGCCCGGCATGCGCGAGCGCACGGTCACGATCTCGAGTGCCGGCAAGACGTTCAGCGTCACCGGGTGGAAGATCGGCTGGGTCTGCGCCTCGCCCCCACAGCTCGATGCAGTGCGCACCGTCAAACAGTTCCTCACCTACGTCAACGGAGCACCCTTCCAGCCTGCAGTGGCGCAAGCGCTCGCGACGATCCCTGCGGGCATCGCGGCGCAGCTCGAACTGCAACGCGACCTGCTCTGCGACGGACTCGAGCAACTCGGCTTCGACGTCGTACGTCCCGAGGCGACGTACTTCGCAACGGTGGACGTGCGCCGCGACGCGGTCGAGTTCTGCCGGGAGTTACCGCACCGCGCAGGCGTCGTGGCGATCCCGAGCAGCGTGTTCTACGACTCGTCCGCGGGCGACCACTTCGTCCGCTTCGCGTTCTGCAAGCGGCCCGACGTGCTGCACGAGGCCCTGACCCGGCTCAAGGGGATTGCATGAAGATTGCAATGGTCCAGCACGACATCGTGTGGGAGGACGCCGCCGCGACGCACGAGCACGTCCGTCCGATGATCGCCGAGGCGGCCGCCGACGGCGCACGGCTGATCGTGCTGACGGAGATGTTCGCGACCGGCTTCTCGATGCATCCCGAACGAACCGCCGAGGACGAGGGCGGGCCGAGTGAGCAGTTCCTGCTCGAACGCGCACGCGAACACGACGCCTTCCTCCTGGCCTCGCTCGCGCAGCGTGGCCCGGACGGTGCGTACCGGAACAATGCGATCGTCGCCGCGCCGGACGGCACGGTCCGCCGCTACGCGAAGATCCATCCGTTCACCTTCGCGGGGGAGTCCGAGCACTACACGGCAGGCGATTCGTTCCTCACCGTCGAGATCGATTCACTACGTATGTCGGTTTTCGTGTGTTATGACCTGAGGTTCGCGGACGAGTTCTGGGGTCTCGCGGCCGACACCGACATCTACGCGGTGGTCGCCAACTGGCCGGAACCCCGCCGTGAGCACTGGCGTCTGCTGCTGCGTGCGCGCGCGGTCGAGAATCAGGCCTACGTGATCGGTGTCAACCGCGTCGGGACCGACAAAACCCTTGCCTACACAGGCGATTCGGCAATCATCGACCCGCTCGGCGTTGCCGTGGCCGAGTGCCCGGCGGGGGAGGCGGTGGTGACCGCAGAAATCGATGCCGCTACCGTGTCCGCAACCCGAGCCACCCTGCCGTTCCTGCAAGACCGGCGTAGTGCCCTTTTGCCCCGTTAGCCGGGCATCTCGACACGCGTCAATCTCGCCCGGATCAACAGTTGGTAACGATAGCCAGCGTGTCTTGCCATAGGCGAGCGCAAGCGACTTGAGTTCCACAATGGCCCGTGGACAGATCGTCCGCGGACAGCTCACAGGAGGTCACTCACCAGTGAAGGTCCACAAGGGAAGAGCGCTGGTCGCGGTCGCCGCCGCGGTCCTGCTCGGTCTCACCGCGTGCTCCACGAGCAGTGGCGGTGGTGGCACGAGCACGGATACGTCCGGCACCAAGGGCACCGGCAACCTCGCCGATTGCGGTACCAGTCCCAACACGTGCAACTCGGGCAAGACGCAAGCGGGCGGCACCATGGCGTACGTCCTCGAGAAGACGATCCCGGGTTGGAACCAGGTCTACTCGCCCTCGAACGTCTTCGAGGTCGCCGAGGTCGAGGACGGCATCCTCCCCGGCGTGTTCCTGGGTGGCCCCGACCTGAAGCCCTTCCTGAACACCAACATGATGGTCTCGGCCGAGCAGACCAAGACCAGCCCGCAGACGCTCGTCTACAAGATCAAGCCGAACGCGGTCTGGAACGACGGCAGCCCGATCAACTTCGACGACTTCAAGTACCTGGCGGACGTCAGTGACGGCACGACCTGCGCGAAGTGCGGGGCTTCCAGCTCCTCCGGCTACAACCAGATCCAGTCGATGACCGGCTCCGACAACGGCAAGACCGTCACCGTCGTGATGAAGAAGCCGTTCGCCGACTGGGGGATCATGTTCGGCGCGCTCCTCCCGGCGCACATCGCCGCGCAGCACGGCGGCACGAGCGGTGCCGGCCTGAACACGTCCTTCCAGTGGTTCGACAAGAACGTGCCGAACTGGTCCGGTGGCCCGATGATCATCACGAACTACGACAAGGACGTCTCGATCACCGAGAAGCCGAACCCAAGGTGGTACGGCACGACGAAGTCGAGCCTGGGCACGCTGGTCTTCCGCATCATCACCGATCAATCCCAAGTGGCGACTGCCCTGCAGAACAACGAAGTGGACGCCATCTACCCG
>DASXJR010000060.1:0-49438 GCA_036497285.1 Jatrophihabitans sp. | reverse complement strand
AGCCGCGGCCTGCTGCTCGGCCGATGGTTCGGCCTTCTTCTTCGCCACATCGTTCAGTGTCGTCGTCACCAGACGCCAACCCTTCCCGCCGAGCTCCCACTCGGCGCGTCAGGCCGGAAACACCGTTAGTCGGACAGTCCCTCCGGGGGAGCTGGGTCAGGCTCTTTTGGCGGTGATCGTCAGGCGTCGGGTGGCGGCGGCTGCGATGTATTTGGCGGTGTAGTTGGTGTGGGCGGTGATGATGCACCGCCCGGGCTTGAGGGCGCGGACGCGGCCACCGTGGATGCTGCAGAGCCTCGGTGTGCTGGTGCGGTAGGAGACGAGGTTGCCGGAGCTGGCGCTGGCGTGCAGTTTCTGGGTTGCGCCGACGATCATGGCCTTGAGGGCGGGGAAGGTGATCGTCTGCTTCGCGCGCGCGACGGCGATTTTCTGGATGATGGCGTGGGCTGGGGCGTAGTTGATATTGCCGTTCTGGTTGGCAGCGAGGTTGCAGGTGCCGAGATGCACGAAGTGCACGCTCCCGGCTGCGGTGGCGGTGCACGAGCCCTTCGAGGCGGAGGTCGCGGTGAAGGTGACCGGGTTGCCCGATCTACCTCCCCTTGCCGTGGCCTGATACAGGGCGCCCACCACCGCATGCGGCGGTCGGGTGGAGGTGAACGTGATCGACTGTGTGCCGCGCGTGACGGTGATCGTCACCAAATCAGCGAGACTACCGGTCGCGGCGTTATCGGTCTCAGCGGTGAACGCGTAGGAGCCCGCCGCGGTAGGCGTCCCCGACAGCACGCCCGTCACAGGGTCCAGGCTCAGCCCGGGTGGAAGGGTCCCGGACGCGATCCGGAAACCTGCGTCGGGCTCACCCGCCGGAGAGGACGCCTTGTAGGTGTAATGGGGGTAGGCGCTGCCGACCGTCGCATGGGTGCCTGGCGCGTCGGCCGTGAACGACGGCGGCGGAGCCGACACCGCCACCCCGGACGGGCTGGAAAACACGGTGCCGATGGTGGTCTGCGACCCACCGTCGGCCGGCACCTCCACCACCTGGTTGTTGCCGGTATCGGCGATGTACACGTCGCCGGCCGCGTCCACCGTGACGCCGTACGGATGGTTCAGCCCGGTACCAATGGTGGTGCGGCCGCCGCCATCAGCCGGCACCTCCACCACCTGGCTGTTGCCGGTATCGGCGATGAACACATCACCAGCCGCGTCCACCGCCACGCCGTACGGATGGTTCAGCCCCGTACCAATGGTGGTGCGGCCGCCGCCATCAGCCGGCACCTCCACCACCTGGCTGTTGCCGGTATCGGCGACGAACAAAGCCCCCAGACTCGACACCGTGATCGTGGTCGGATCAGTCACGGTGCCGGTCGCGGCGTTGTCCGCCTCCGCGGTGAAGGTGTACGACCCGGCCTCGGTGGGCGTCCCCGACAGCACCCCGGTGCTCGGGTCCAGCGCCAGTCCAGGTGGGAGGGTTCCGGAGGACATCCGGAAACCGGCGTCCGACTCACCCGCCGGCGTCGACGCGACATAGGTGTAGGAGTACGGCGTCCCGGCCGCGGCGTTCGTGCCCGGCGATTCAGCCGTGAACGACGGCGGCGGCGCGTCCACAGCGACCGCGTACGGTTCCTCCAGTCCGGTGCCGATGGTGGTCTGGCCGCTGCCATCAACGGGGACCTCGACCCCACGATTGTTGAAACTATCGGCGATATATAAGTCACCCGCCGCGTCGACCGCGACACCATGCGGCCCGAAAAGTCCGGTGCCGATGGTGGACTGGCCGCTGCCGTCGGCCGGCACCTCGACCACCTGGCTGTTGCTGTTGCCGGGGTCGGCGATGAACACATCACCTTCCGCGTCGACCGCCATCCCGGTCGGATCAACCAGCCCGGTGCCGACGGTGGTCTGCGCCCCACCGTCGGCCGGCACCTCGACCACCCGGGCGTTGTTGGTGTCGGCGATGTACACATCACCGGCCACGTCGACCGCGACGCCGTACGGTTGATCCAGACCGGCGCCAACGGTGGTCTGCGCCCCACCGTCGGCCGGCACCTCCACCACCCGGCTGTTGCCACTATCGGCGATGAACACGTCGCCGGCCGCATCCACCGCCAGCCCAGCCGGATGAGCCAGTCCGGTGCCGATAGAGGTCTGGCTACCGCCGTCGGCCGGTACCTTCACCACCTGGTTGTGGCCGGTGTCGGCGATGAACACATCACCCGCCGCGACTGTCGTCGCGGTCACCGCCCCGGCATCAACCTGCGACGCCACTGAAACGGACACGGCCAACACCGCACCCAACACCACAACCCGCGCGACACCCGACCGCACCACGCCACCCCTCCCGGCCGACCCAGCACATGCCCGCCCGCCAATGCCACCGCCATCACAGCCCAAACAACCGGGATGCCAACACAGGCACACGAACGTCGGCGACATCTAAACACACGTGATCAACCAAGCGCACGATCTTGAGCAAAGTCGAGCCACCGCCGACGATCGCACTGACACCTTTCGACATCACGACGATCGGTACACCGCGCCGAGAGCCGGATCCTGCTGTGTGGCTTAGACCAGCGCGCGAGACGGGTGGCGCGGAGGCCGTCAAACTCGTTGCGCGGTGGCGCGTGCGACGAGCTCCACTGCTCCGCACCAGTCGGCCAGGCAGCGGCCCGACCGAACAGCACCGGATGCCGTCGCGGGTTCTTCGCCGCCTGTGCGGGACGCGCTGCGATCTAACGGTTACACGGTCGCGTAGCTCAGATCTTGCGGATCAACAAACTCGTCCGCCGCTGAAGTGGTCCCGCCGTCGGCGCGCGAATCGTCTATAGGTGCGTTCCGCAGAGCGCGCTTCCGTCGCGCGATATCCGTCGTTCTGCGCGAACCCATTTAGTGCGGTCGAACGCGCATACGGATCTGTCAGTTACGCACTCTCATAACCGATGGGGCGGATGCACCGGGACATTGTCCCCGAGGCGCTGACGAGGCCTCCTTGGCCGCACCAAGTCCGGACGGTGCACACGCCCGAAGCGTAGATTGCCGAGGCGACGGCGCCGATAGTTCGCCTGGAGCGACCGCGTCGAGCGCTGTCGTCCGTCCATCACCGTGAGGCTCGTATCGTGGTGCTGTGATGCGGACCCCGGGCGGTGAATGGACCGTCGCGATCCTTGGTCCCCGCATGGGTGAGTGCCGCCGGGTGCGGCAGCGGGCGTTCATCGCCCATGGCGGTCGCGGCAGGGCACCGATCGGGCAGCTTCGTTTCACCGTCGACCGGGTGTCCGAACTGCTCGGGCCGCGGTTCGCCGATCTCGCCGAGGTGGCAGGGTGAATGTGGACTCGATCCGGCCGTGGCAAGTGAAGGCTGAACACTGCTGTAGCGAGATCGATCACCGGCTCTACGAGTTCGCGCAACGGCGCAGCGGGCAGCCTCTCACCGACGAGCAGGCCGCCACGCTCGATGCGTTCCTGGCACGACTCGACCGTGAGCAGAAGGTCGTCGACTACGACCCGAACAGCGCCAATGGTTGGCTGCTGGTGCCACGCCACGCCAGCGACGACCCGGACTCGATCATTCGGCAGCCCGGCCGGAAACGTCGGAGCGTCAGATAGCGCTTGTCCTGGGGTGTATGCATCGGCGCAACCGGATCACTTTGGTACGGCCGCGACCCTACCGTGTTCGCCGCCGACGCGCTCGAGAGCCGTCGTTATGCAGGCTTGACTGACTGCGCGCGCCGCGCGCAGATGGATCAATCTCGGTCAGTGGCACGGAGCATGATCAAGGGGGCGGAGTCGCCGGATATCCGCGCTTAATGCCGACCTTGGGCGGCATCGACGTCTCGGCCGTTCAGCGGCAGCCGCGACCCCTGTCCTGGAGCGCGACGGAGGGTCCGGCGGTCTCGTACAAATGCCCGACCGAGTTCACATGTGCCAGCAGGAGGTGAGCCGGTGCCGGGCTACCTAGTATCGCCGCATTGTTGCGCGCAAGACGTCGCGCGGCGCCGTGCCGAACTCGCAGGGAGAGCCCATGCGTGTGTCCCTTGTCCGTGGGCTGACTCGTGTGCTGGTCGTGGGCATCGCTCTCGTCACGCTCGTCGGCGTGGGCATGCAGCCAGCCAACGCTGCGACCACGGTGTTCACCGACGGCTTCGAGACCGGGAACCTCGCGGGCTATCGACAAGTCACGCACTGCGGCGTCCAACAGTCCGTCGTCCACAGCGGCTCGTGGGCGTGGCGAGCGACGAACAACAACGGACAACCGTCCTACGCCTACCGCACGCTCCCGGCGAACTACCAGAACATCCAAGTCACGGCGTGGGTCTACATCGTCAGCCACGCATCCACAGTGAAGCTGTTCGCCGTCCGGCCGGCCTACGACCGCTCGCTCGACGTGTATGTGGATCAGCGTAACCGCGTTTCGGTGCGGAACAACATCGGCGGCGTCACCACGTACAGCACGACAACGATGGCCATCGGCGGATGGCACCAGCTCGCGCTGCACGCAATCATCGGTACCGGCAGCGTCTACGTCAGCCTCGATGGTGCCGCCGTGCCAGGACTGACGCTCACTCATCAGAATCTCGGCAGCCTGCCCTTCAATCAACTGCGACTTGGCGATCTGGCCACCGCCGCCACTTTCGACATCGCCATCGACGACGTTGTGGTGATGTCGTCGTAGTGCCCGACGAAACTCAGCGGAGTGAGCGCGCCTGTGACCCTCGCGCCCCGGAGCAGCGGCGATCTGTCGCTGCTCGAGGCCGCCGGCCCAGTCACCGCGCCCGATCCGTCGATCTGCGCGATCGCCGACGAGGCGACCTACCGCGCATATGAAGGAATCTCGTACGAAGCCGGGAGCATGATCGTCAAACAAGTAGCCGATGAGCGCGTACGGGGTCCTCGGTTCCGCCGTGTCGCACCTCTTGACCGGGCGATAGAGGGCGAGGTTGGGGATAGAGACGAACGTGGTACAAGGTTCCCGCCGGGCCAACGCGGTGCGTCTGTGTGGCGACCGGGTCGCAGGCGTTGACGGAGTTGCTACCGGGATGGTCAAACTGCTGCGCTCGGCCGCTCCGGCTGCGCGGTCGGCAGGTCCTTTGTCTGCCGTTCAGACCAAAGCGCATACCCGAGCCAGGCCAGCGCGACGCCTACCGGGATGGCCACCTTCGGCTGTGAGGCGTTGGGAAGCTGACTGGCGATCGGAGCCAGGACGGTGCCGACGGCAAGCAGCGCGCCCGCCCAGCGCGGCAGGATTCCTGCGCGGTACGTCGCGATACCGAATAGCAGCCCGCCACCGATGTACAGCGGTGCGGTCAAGGTCCAGATGGTGGGGAGGGCTCCCATGTCGAAGTTGCCCTTCGGGCCCGTGAACATGCCCATCCAGGACTGCACGAAGGACGGCGACGTGGACGCAATGCGTGGCAACACGAAGGCCTCAACGAAGCTGAAGCCCATGATGAGCACCAGCCAGAGGCTGAACAAGACGTAACCGGCAAGCCCGAGCCAACCGGTCTTCACCGCTTGTCGCGCATACAGACCCGCCATGCCCAAGAGACCGAAGAAGGAGACCGCGCAGGCCAGAACATGGACGACTTGCCACCGGGTGCTGGTGACCGACCCCGCAAGATTCGCAGGATGAAACACTCCAACGAGCACGTAGCAGATCCCGGCCAAGACGGCACACAAACCCGCCAAACGCAGGAGATTGTTGGTTGAGATTTTCACGGCCGCCTCCCGTACCTTTGGCGTGCGACGCGATCCAGACGGTCGTGTCTCGTGCACAGCCGGGTCCATGGGCTGCACGGACGTGGCGAAAACGTAGATGGTTCCCCCACCCGTACCGCGGACGCTACGCCACTGACCGCCGCCCGATCATGGACAAACGTCCTTTCGTCGCCGTAACGGCCGCCACCGACATGACGGCATAGCGTGACCGCTGCCGGCGGCTCGTATCGTTCTGGCGTGATGCCGGACGCCGGCCGCATCGTGCCGTAGCGGACGTGCATATCGCCGCAACCGCCGCGCGACAGCAGCCAATTTCAGTGCTCCTATTCGGCGTTCGGAGCGGCAGGGTCTGGCACGCCTTGTCTGGTCTCCGGAGTGCGCTTCCGCCGTCCGCGCCGCGTAGGCGACTGACAAGTCAAAGTGCATCCAACGATCGCCGACGCCTATCCCTTCTAAGTGAAGCGAGGCGTGTTGGCAAAGGCGCGACTCTGCGCAGACGCCTTCGGAAGGGCAGACAATGAACGATTGCGACCTGATCACCATCACCGAAGCGTCGGAGCGGCTGCGGACGCCGGCGGCAACACTTCGCTATTGGCGCCACGTCGGCGTCGGACCGAAGAGCTTCAAGATCGGGCGGCGCGTCGTCTATCGTCGCGACGATCTCGAAGCATGGATCGAGACCCAGCGCGGACAGACCGTCTGACCCGCAATCCACAGGCGGCTGAAGCAGCCGCGCTAAGACGAGATACTCCAGACATGCCTCCCGAGCCTGATGATCCGAGCGACCGGGTGATCTTCCAGCGGATCCGCAACCGAACGATCGAAGCGCTGGAAGTACTCGCCGACGTCCCGGCCGGCGTGGGTCGTGAAGGCACCGTGGAGTGGATTAACGGCTTCTTCGATTGGGTAGATGACCGCTCACCTCGATGGCGCGACAACACCGCCATGACCACCGCCGAGGTCAAAGCGGTCGCGGATGTCCATGACCTGCTGGTCGCATGCTGCGACGCAACCAACGGGATCTACGACGAGGACGAGTTCATCGCGACAGGCTGGCCCGCGCGCGTACAGCCCGTTGCGCGCAGCGCCGCCGATCTGATGCTCGCGCGCGGTCGCTTCGACGAAGATGTCGAGCAGCTCGAGCCCCCAACGACTGGCTAGCGCTGCGGTCGGCCTGCAGCGGGCGGCGGCACATCGGTGCGATCCGTGAGCACGCCCCACCCACCGTGCCACCACATCCACTGGTAGGCGCATCGATCGAGAAACGGCGTCCGATACCAGACGCGCACCCACCAAGGCATCGCGCGCAACCTCGGGCGGGCGCCAGGCTCCGGCAGCCAGTCCCCGCCTGGACGCGCTCCGGGTGGGACTTCCCAATCGCCCGGCGACGCGACCGCGCCGTGCACACGGATGCTCGGACCGGCTGGGACCGAGGATGACGGGCCGGCCGGATAATCATGCGAGCGCTTCGGCACGCGCCGTACCCCGATGCGAGCCATCGCTCGGTCAGACCCGTCGAGACTGGATTGATCGCCCGGCGGAGCCACCGTTCCCACGGACCCATGGCTGGCTCCCCGACGCTGATGTTCGCCGCGAGCTTGCCACTGCACGACCGTGTAGATCGCGACGCCGATTCGAAGTATCGCGGGCAGGACGAGGAGCGGCGGACGAGCGCCGCAGTTCACTCGGGCAGTACCATGCGAGATAATTCGAACAGCGGCGCGCCTATAGCCATCGGGTACACAACGGGTACACATCAGCCTCGAAACCGGCCGTTGTCGATCATCGTCACCCAACGCTGGAGCCCAGCAAATACACGGCCTCCAGCGTTACTCGTCAGTAGTCAAACCTCGTCTTTACGACCTCCTAAGCCGGGCGTCGCAGGTTCGAATCCTGCCGGGGGCACCCCATGGAAGTTGCCTCGGGTACACAACGGGTACACACCAGCGGACCGGGCTGCCGCGTCGAGGCGGTCCGCGACCTCGATCAGGCGGTCGAAGCCGCTGGAACCGGTGATCCAACCCGCGGACGCGCTCGACCGCGGCTCGGACCCCGGGGCCGAGACGGTTCAGGCCGCGCCCGCCGGCGCCGTTCGCGGATGCCATCTGATGTGGACGTCTTGATTACGCATCGCGAGGTGGAAATAGAGGAGGGAGGCGGCGACGGCGGTGACCGTCAGCGCCGGTCCGAGGACGGACTTCAATACCACGAATCCGCCGACCGACATGGTGCGCAGCAGCCAGATGGTGCCCACCGCGTTGACCAGATAGGTCACCGCCCATACCGCGGACAGCCGGCTGAAGAACCGCTGCTCCCGCAGATGCGCGGACAGCTCCACCGGGAAAGGGCAGAACTCGTGGGCCAGCCGGTCGAGGATGGGCCGGCCGGCCAGCGCCGACGCCGCGATCACTGTCGCGAGCGCGACCGTGCCCGCCACCGGTTGCAGGAAATAGATGAAGGCGCTCCCGGTGAGGAACATGACCACCGTACGAATCGAGAGCAGGCCCGCGGTGAGCAGTGCGGCGGCGAGTATCGGCTGGTGCCTGAGGACCTTCAGCAACAGCACGCCGTAGTAGAGGCTGACCGTCGCCAGCGCCGCGGCTCGCACCCCGTACAGAGACAAAGCGATGTAGAAGACGGCCATCGGCAGCGCCGAGACCAGCGCCGCCGTGGCGAACACCCGCCGCACGATGGGCCGCCACCCGGGCAAGTCGATGATCTGCGCCGGGCGCGCCACATCCGTCGGCATGTCGACGGCCTAGAACCCGCGAGACAGGTTCGCCGTCCCGGCCGGGCTGCTGTCCCGGTCGGGTTTGTCGGCGACCACGACTTCGGTGGTGAGGAACAACGCGGCGACCGATGCCGCGCTCTGTAGGGCGGCGAGGGTGACCTTGGCCGGTTCGACGATGCCGGTGGCGAACATGTCGACGTACTCCCCGGTGGATGCGTCCAGACCGTGTCCGCCCGGCAGGCCTGCCACCTTCGCGGCGACGACACTTCCTTCCAGACCGGCGTTGGTCGCGATCTGCTTGAGCGGCACGGTTAGCGCGACCCGGACGATGTTGGCTCCGGTTTCCTCGTCGCCGGTCAGGTCCAGTCTGTCGAAAGCGGTGGCTGCGGCGTTGGCGAGTGCGACACCGCCGCCGGGCAGCAGACCCTCTTCGACGGCCGCCTTCGCGTTGCGCACGGCGTCTTCGATGCGGTGCTTGCGCTCGGTGAGTTCGACCTCGGTCGCGGCGCCGACCTTCAGCACGGCGACCCCGCGGGACAGTTTCGCCAGGCGCTCCTGAAGTTTTTCGCGGTCGTAGTCGGAGTCGCTGTCCGCGATTTCGACGCGCAGCTGTTTCGCCTGCAAGGCGATGGCTTCGGCGTCGCCGAATCCGTCGACGATGGTCGTGTCGTCCTTCGTGACGATGATCCTGCGAGCGGTGCCGAGCAGGTCCAGGCCGGCGTCCTTGAGCGTGAGGCCGACCGTCGGTGAAACGACCTGGGCACCCGTCAGCACCGCGATGTCAGAAAGCATGGCCTTGCGGCGGTCACCGAAGCCGGGCGCCTTCACGGCGACCGAGGTGAAGATGCCGCGGATCTTGTTCACGACCAGGGTCGCGAGCGCCTCGCCGTCGATGTCCTCGGCGACGATTGCGAGCGGCTTGCCGGTGGCGGTCACCTTCTCCAGCAGCGGCAGGAGGTCCTTCACCGAGGAGATTTTCGACTCGACGAGCAGGACGTACGGCTCGTCCAGGACGGCTTCCATCCGCTCGGCGTCGGTGACGAAGTAGGGGCTGAGGTAGCCCTTCTCGAAGCGCGTGCCCTCGCTCAGTTCCAGTTCGAGGCCGAAGGTGTTGCTGTCCTCGACGGTGATGACGCCTTCCTTGCCGACCTTGTCCATTGCGTCGGCGATCAGTTCGCCGATCGCAGTGTCGGCGGCCGAGATCGAGGCGGTGGCGGCGATCTGTTCTCTGGTTTCGACCTCGCGTGCGGCGTGCCGCAGCACCTCGGACACTGAAGCAACCGCGGCGTCTATGCCGCGTTTGAGCGCGAGCGGGTCTGCTCCCGCGACGACGTTACGCAGCCCCTGCTGGATGAGCGCCTGCGCCAGGACAGTGGCGGTGGTGGTGCCGTCACCGGCGACGTCCTCGGTCTTCTGGGCTACTTCCTTGACCAGCGCAGCGCCGATGTTGGCCAGCGGGTCGTCGAGTTCGATGACCTTGGCAATGGACACGCCGTCGTTCGTGATCGTCGGGGCGCCCCACTTGGTGTCGAGCACGACGTTGCGGCCGCCGGGACCGAGGGTCACTTTGACGGTGTCGGCGAGGGTGTTCATGCCGCGCTGCAGAGCGCGGCGGGCCTCCTCGTCGAACAGGATGATCTTGGCCATGGTCGGGTTCCTGCTTTCGGGTGCTGGATCAGCAAGCGGTGGACCGACCGGCGAAGCCCGCGACGGACGGCGACCGTGTGACAGTCGCCTCATCGGGGTCGATTAGCACTCTCAAGCCGAGAGTGCTAACCAAGGTGTAGCACTCGCGAGCTTCGAGGGCAAGCTACGAGCGTCCCGCGACGGCCGCGGCCGCCAGCTCGAGCATCCGCGTGGCGCGCTCGTTCGGACCGCTGCGACTTGCACGCTCCATTGCGGCCGCGGCGAGGTCGGGCTCTGCTTCCGGTGGGATGACCAGGATGTCGATTCGCTCGGCGCCCCACGCGTCGCGCAGCGAGATCATCGACGGGTCCTGGTGCGCGAATCCGCCGAGCCGGACCTGACGGCCGCCGATGTCGAGGCGGCGTGGCGCCGGCAGCCAGGAATCGATCGCGTAGGAGACTCGATTCACGTCACGAGCGGCGGTCCAGAGCACGTCGAGCAGGGCGGGAAGTTCGGCTTCGAGGTCACGCGAGCGGGGCCACCACGCGGCGTCCACGTGCGGCGCGGATGTCACCGGCTGGCGAAACGACACGCGCGCGGCCAGCGCGGCCAGCGGAGGCGCGATCGGCAGCGGAGTGGGCGGAGCGAGGAGTGTGGACTTCGGGCGTTCGGTGGCCGTAGTCATCCGGTCACGACCGCGGTGCGCGTCTCGCCCAACGCGAGAGCGAGGAGATCTGTGCCCTGGATCGTCCGCCGGAGGGCTCGGCATCGGGTGAAGCGCAGCGTCGAGGAGTAACCGCGCGCGGGCAGCGAATCGACGTCAATCGAGAGCGGGAAGGCCATCGTGGGCCCCGATCTGGTCGGGCTGCGACCAGTTAGCGATCACCAGAGCCTGTAGCCGGAATCGAATGGCCGACGTGCGAGACGGCGTGGCACTCCTGAGTGTACGCGGCCCTGAGCAGGTAGCCGTATCTAGTCGGGATGCCCGGCCGACTCGACAAGCGACCAGGCGTCGATCCATTTCGGACTGGTCGGCTGCGCGTGCTCGCGGGCACGGGCAAGAGTTTCCGTGGTGGTGAAATGGTTTCCCGGCGCGGCCGTCATGAGCATCGCTGTCACCGCGACCTCTTCAGGCGTTTCGGGTGGCAGGACGAGGAGAGCGATCCGGTTGTGCCCGCCGCAGTGCAGCACTGCGAAGTGTGGCTCGGTCAGCCCGTACCAGCTGACCGTCGGACTGCGGGTGGGCAACGGCTGAAGGATGAGCGGGGCGCCGGGCCACTCGTCGCGGTTGAGCGTCACCCCCAGTACGGCGTGCAGTCTTGTCAGCGCACGCGACAGCATGGGCGCGAGTTCGTGCTCGATGTCTGTGGTGTGGGGCCACCAAGCGCCGTGCAGGTGATCGCGGCGGACGAGTCGCTCGGCGATCACCAGGCGGGTGTCGTGCCGCGTCGTCACGACGTACCGTCGAGCGCGGCGTGTGTGCGGGCGTCGGTCACTGACCCCGGTTCTGAGGCTGCTGTCGGTGAGAGAACGAACCGGCGGCGCCCGCGCCGGATCGTGGCTACGCCCACGAAGACCACCGCACTGGTCTCGAGGTTGGCATACAGATCGACAAGCCGGCCGATACGTTCACCGCTGGCGGCGAACACTGGCGGCCCACTATGTCGGCCGTGACACCGGTTCCCACTCATTCGTGCCTCCTACGGACGCGGCGATCTCGATCGGCTCCGCGCTTCTTGCGCTGGTCCGACTGGCATGCTCATTCTCGGCCAGCGGACCCAAGCGGGCGGTTACCGCGTCGACCACGACGCCGGTCCTCATCGAGGCTGCGGTGACCGTCGGGGATCGTGAGGTGACGCCGTGGTCTAGATCCGAATGGATGGTTGCACGACCTCGCGCGCAGCATCGAATCCAATGCGTCACAACAGAACGAAAGAATGCAACCGCCACTCACGCTACTCCGGCGGCCGCTATGTGTTCGTGTCGGCGCAGGGGACAGTCGCGCACACCGGCGCAGCCGCGCGCATGCAGATGGCCGCGCATGCAGATGGCGTAGCGCGGCTGACGCGGCACTGCCGGGCGGCCCTGCCGACCTACGCTGACCTGAACGAGGTCCGGAGGAGGCCGACATGGCGCTGCTGCACTACGCATCGGAGTTGCAGATCCAACTCGACGTCGCGACGACGCGGCAGGTTATGGAAGCGGCGGGCGCTCACGCGAGCCGAGGTGGATGGGTTACCGCGACCGACACCGAAGGGCGGGACTGGTCCTTCCTGGTGTCGGCCGGCGTCCCCATCTGGATCGAAGAAGGCGAGTAACCCACGCGGCGTGGCGGTGGCGCCGATCACCGCCTCGGCAGTGCAGGCTCGACGGACCGCCCCGGACGCCCGCTCTCTGGTCGGTCATTCGCGTCGGCCGTTGCGGCGTCCGCATCGCGATCTTCGCGCGAACAACTCCGCCGGGCGCAGCACGCGTACAGTGAAGGCACTGAGGCTATGTCGCACGCCAGCCGTCACGCTGACCTCGCCCTCGGAGAACCAACGAGCCAGGCCCGGGCTGGGCCAGCCGACGAGGCGCGTCATGAGCACTGACCTACTTCTCCCACCAGTTGGCCGTTGCGTTGCGCGCCAGGTGCTGTTTGGCAGCGAGGCCGGGGGGCCGCATCGGGTCGAAGAGCTCCTGATCAGAGCTGCCGATGTCCACGATGGCAACCCGGTCGGGTCGGCATGACCGCAAGCACGCCGCTGTCGCGGGAGCGCGAGGCCGGCGGCGAAGTCAGCGACCTGGCCCGCTGCCCCATGTGCAGCCACCGTCTGACCGACCACGACGCCATCGGCCTCCGGTACTGCCGCGCGACCCAAGCTCAAGCCCTAACCCGTCACTGCATCTGCCGCGAGTAGTAGGCCATCAGCAGAGCGCGCATCGCAGGCACTAGGTCGACGCCTGTTCGAGGATCTCCTTGAGCTTGGCGAGGTCTTTGCGGTTCGCCCGACGCATGGCCGCTGTCATGGCTGGGGCGGCGAGGTTGCCGAATCCGGATGGTTCTCCGGTGTTGCGCAGGGTCATCAATGTGCCCCCGGACGGGGTGTCCGCCCACGTATAGGTGGTCTGCATGGGGAACGGACCGTGCTCCGTGCTCATGACGAACTTCTCGTCCGGGATGAACTCGCGGATCACATAGGTATAGGCGAGGCGCCGGCCGAGGAACCGGGCGACAAAGGCGATCCGCGATCCTTCTACGGCTGGTCTTGGGGTGTGCCATTCCACCGAGCGGATGTTCGAGTACCACTGGGTCGCGTGGTCGGGGTCGGACGCGTATGCGGCGACGACCGTTCGAGGTCGCGCAATCTCGATCGAAGTCGCTACGTCGACAGCCACGCGTCGATGGTAGGTGGACGATACGTCGGTGCTGCGTGTCGCGGATCTGCCCGCGCTGTCACCCTGGCGTAGTGGCGCGGCCGCGCGTCACGCATGTCGTCAATGCCGCGAGGATGTTCTCCCAGTGGGTGAACGCCGCCATGTGTCCTTCGCCCCGGAAGATCGGAAGATCGCGCGTCGAGCAGGAGCCTCGTCCACGCGCACCTAACGACGGTTCGGGTGCTGGTCAAATCCGAGGTCGCCGAGCACGTGGATGTCGTCGCTCGGCCGCGTCAGTCGATCGGGTCACGAGCGGGAGGTGGTGAGGAAGTCCGCGGCGTCGTCGCCAGGGCGTCTTGCCGGACAGTGGGCGGGCACAGCGTCGACCGCCGGGCGCCGAAATACTCACCGGCGAGCGTGCCCGGCCGTCGATGTGTGTCGCAACGATCCGCTCGGGGATAACGGAAACGCACGGGACCTTCGGCCCGAGGTTGGGCGGCATTCAGACGTCGATACTTCAGTTGACGACGCCGGCGACGGGCGTCCGGCGAGGGGAATTGCAGACCGGGGGGTAGAACGATGGGGATTGATCAACTGCGAGAGCAGCTGCGTTGCCCGGTGATCACGTCCGATGACATCGGCTACGACGAGGCCCGCGCGGTACACAACGGCATGTTCGACCGGCGGCCGCGCGCGGTGGTCTGCGCCGAGCAGGTGGCAGACGTGATGACCGCAGTAGATTTCGCCCGCGAGAACGAGCTGGATCTCGCCGTGCGCGGTGGGGGCCACAGCGCGCCGGGATTTGGCAGCAACGATGACGGTCTGGTCATCGATCTGTCGCTGATGCGGCACGTGGACGTCGATCCGGCAGCACGCACTGCGCGAGCGAGCGGCGGTGCGACCTGGGGTGATTTCAACTATGCGACCCACGCCTACGGGCTGGCGACCACCGGTGGCATCATCTCGACCACCGGCGTCGGCGGCCTCACTTTGGGCGGCGGCATCGGCTACCTGACCCGCCGTCACGGGCTGTCCATCGACAACCTGCTCTCGGCCGATCTGGTCACCGCCGACGGCAGACCGGTACGGGCCAGCAAGACCGAGAACGCCGAGTTGTTCTGGGCGATCCGCGGCGGCGGCGGCAACTTCGGTGTCGTGACGTCGTTCGAGTTCCAACTGCATCCGGTCGACACCGTCACCGTCGGGTTGTTCTTCTACGAACTCGACCACGCACGCGACCTGCTGCGGTTCTGGCGCGAATGGATCAAGGATGCCCCGGAGGAGTACGGCGGGTTCCCCGCATTCCAGATCGCACCGCCGCTGCCGTTCGTACCTGAAGACCGGCACGGCGACACCTTCGCGATCGCGGTGGTGCACTACGCCGGACGGCTGGAGGATGGTGAAGCGGCGATGGCGCCGTTCCGCGACCTCGCACCGCGCGTTGGTGAGATGGTCGCCCCGATGCCCTACCCGTGGCTCAACAGCGCCTTCGACGCGATCTTCCCGAAGGGCATCCGGAGCTACTGGAAGGGCAACTACGTCACCGAGCTGACCGACGCGGCCATCGACGCACACCTGCTGCACGGCCCGGATGTCCCCGAGGTCAGTGCCACGATGCATCTGTACTCGATCAACGGGGCGGCACACCGGGTCGCCAGCGGCGACACCGCCTTCGCCTACCGGCACGCCACGTTCGCGCCGGTCTACATCGCCGCGTGGCAGGACAGTACGGTCGATGAGTCGCGGATCAAGTGGGTCCGGGACTACTACGCGGCAACCGCCCCGCACTCCGAGCCGGGCGGCTACATCAACTTCATGCAGGACGACGACCAGGGGCGCATACAGGACAACTACCTGGGCAACTACGCCCGACTCGTCGACATCAAACGCACCTACGACCCGGACAACCTCTTCCGCAGCAACCAGAACATCAAGCCGTAAGACGCCCGGGCGCAGCGCCGGGATGCGGGGCGGCTCCGCACCAGCCCAACCTCGATGGCGCGCAAGAGTTCGAGGGCGGTGCCTAGCCGAAGGGCCACGGTCGCCCCAAAGAAGCAGGATCCGCTGGTCGTCCACCTCAACTCGGGCCGCAAAGATCTCGCGCAGCAGCGTCATCACCGTCGTGGTCACGCCTGCCGGGTAGGACTGTCTGCGGCACTTCCGATGAGCGCGTAAGGGTCATGACCAGCTCGCCGGGGAAGAGTCGCGCCGGCTGCGGCGTTGTCCGCGACGTGAAGCGCATCGGGTTCTTGTCCTTCGGTCACTGGTCGGATTCGCCGTATTCGCAGGCCCGGTCCGCCTCGGACGTGCTGCAGCAGTCCATCGAACTGGCAGTCGCGGCCGAGGAACTCGGAGCCGACGGAGCGTACTTCCGCGTGCACCACTTCGCCCGGCAGCTCGCCTCGCCGTTCCCGCTGCTCGCGGCCATCGGTGCTCGAACGAGCCGGATCGAGATCGGCACCGGCGTGATCGACATGCGCTACGAGAACCCGCTCTACATGGCCGAGGACGCCGGCGCGGCGGACCTGATCTCCGGGGGCCGCCTGCAGCTGGGCATCAGCCGGGGATCGCCGGAGCAGGTCATCGAGGGCTACCGGTACTTCGGCTACGTGCCCGACGAGGGCCAAGACGACGCGGACATGGCGCGCGACCACACCCGGGTATTCCTCGACATGATCAATGGAGCGGGCTTCGCCCAGCCGAATCCGCGTCCGATGTTCGCCAACCCGCCTGGTCTGCTCCGCCTCGAACCGCACTCTGAAGGGCTCCGCTCGCGGATCTGGTGGGGCGCCGGCACCCGCAAGACCGCCGAATGGACCGCCCGGCAGGGCCTGAATCTGATGAGCTCGACCCTCCTCGGCGAGGACACCGGCGTGCCGTTCCACCAGCTGCAGGCCGAGCAGATCGAGCGATTCCGCAAGGCTTGGGCCGAAGCCGGCTACGGCCGCGAGCCTCGCGTCTCGGTGAGCCGCAGCGTCTTCCCGATCGTCACCGACAGGGACCGCGCCTACTTCGGCAGCGAGACTCACTCGCACGACCAAGTCGGCTTGCTCGATCGCGGCGTCGCTCGCTTCGGCAAGACCTACGCCGGCGAACCTGACCGTCTCGTCGCGGAGCTCGCCCAGGACGAGGCAGTCGCCGCGGCCGACACGTTGCTACTCACGATCCCGAACCAGCTCGGCGTCGACTACTGCGCTCACGTGCTCGAGGCATTGCTGACGCACGTGGCGCCAGAGCTCGGCTGGCGCTGAACCGCACACACAGCGGTTCAGCGGCGGTAGCTGCCTGTGCGGAACTCGTTGGCAAGCCCCGGTCGGGACGGCGCCCAGCCCAGCTCTGAGCGGGCCTTTTCGGCGTCGATGGCCTGATCGAGAAGAAGCACGTCGGCAAGGACGCCCAGGCGCGCACGAGCCTCGTCATCGGAACCGGGGACCGCTCCTGAGGCGCCGGCGGCGATGGCGGCGGCTTCAGTCAGCTCGGCAACGGACGAGTGCTCGCCGTTGCCGATCACGTAATGGCCCTGGGCGCTGTCGGAGTCCAGCACACGTCGGAAGGCATCGGCGAGATCGGCGGCGTGCACGGTGGCCCAGTGCTGTTGTCCGGTGCCTAACGTGATCAGACGGCCGGCCTCGTCTTGTGGGGAAGCGAGGAGCACGCCCGGCATGGCTCCGCCGCCGTCGCCGTACGCGGTGCCGGACGTGACCACGACTCCGCGCATGCCGTTGCCGTTGACGATTCGTTGTTCGATCGGCTCTTTCCACGCCACCAACGGGGGCGCATCGAACGGGGATTCCTCAGTGATGTGAAGGTTGTTCCCGTAGACCCAGGCACCGCTGATGTGGACGTAAGGCTTGCCCGTGCCGGCGAACGCCTCGAGCACCGCGTCGACCACGGCCGAGTCCAGGTCGGCACTCGTCGCGTCTCCGGGGCTCGCCGTGTGGACGGCTGCGTCCGCCTCGTTCAGAAGGGTCGCGACGGTCGACCGATCGTAGAGGTCGACCACGGCCGGGGTCGCGCCCGCCGCGCCCACCGTGTCCGCCTGCGCATCGTCCCGCACGAATGCGGTCACCTTGTGTCCGTGGTTCTGCAGCTCGGTCAAGATGTGGGATCCGATGAAACCCGTCGCTCCGGTGAGTGCCACATCCATGGCGGTTCACCTGCTTTCGTTGTTTCGAGGTAGGTGGGTACAACAAGCAACGCTGCGCCGGGCCAACTCCTGCTCGCGTCCAGGAAACCCCTAGTCGCGACGGAGCTACCGCAAGCGACGCGCCGGCTCCGTCCGCGACGGTTCAGCATCGATCAGTGGCCGGCGCTTTGGCCGCCGTCGACGTGCAGGATCTCGCCGGTGACGAACCGGGCCTGCTCGAGGTAGACGATCGCCTCGACCACGTCGTCGACCTCGCCGATCCGGCCGAGCGGGTGCATGCCGGCAAGACCCTCGTAGGTCTCGGCGGGCTGCGTCGGGGTGCGGATGATCCCGAGCGCGACGGCGTTGACCCGGATGCCGCGGGCGGCGAATTCGATCGCCAGCGATTTGGTGACCGCGGCGAGGCCGCCCTTGGTCAGCGAGGTGAGCGCGGCGGGCACCTGGGAGTTGGCGTGATCGACCAGGGACGTGGACACGTTGACCACGTGGCCGCCGTTCCGGTGGGCGAGCATCGCGGTGATGGCGCTGCGGGAGATATCGAAGAAGCCGCGCAGGTTCACGCCAGTCACCGCGTCGTAGTCCTCATCGGTGTAGTCGGTGAACGGTTTCGCGATGAACAGTCCGGCATTGTTGACCAGGGTGTCGATCCGGCCGAATCGGTTCAGGGCATGATCGACGACGTCCGCGCCGGTGCCCGGCAGGGACAGATCTCCCGGCACTGCGAGTACGTCGGGGTCGGTGCTGTCGACGGACCGCGCGGTCGCGACCACCGCGTAGCCGAGCTCGCGGTAGGCGGTAACCAAGCCCGCGCCGATGCCGCGGGATGCGCCGGTGATGATGGCGACTTTCTGGCCAGAGTCCATTGCCGGAGACCTGCTTTCGGGTCGGAGAGCGCGATCAGAACTGCACGGTTACTTGTGCGGGTCGCCGTCCGGTAGCCAGGTCCCAGGGTCGTGGATGCGGAGCTGACCGACGTCGCGCGTGATGGCGTCGGCGGCGGCGAGCACCACGGGGCGGATTTCATCGCGGCGCCACACCAGCGACCACGTCCACATCACTGTCGGGTCGATCACCGGCCGCTGGGTGAGATCGGGCGGCAGGGTGGCGCCCTGTTCCTTGGGAGAGTTGAGCACCGGGCGGTCTGTAGCGCGGACGTGGTCGAAGAAGGCGGGGCCGGTGATTCCGCCGTCGCCGATGCGCTGGATCCGCGCGCCGGTGTCGCGGGCGAGCTGTGCGGCGAACAGGTTCCACGATGCCCAGGAGGCGACGTCCTCGTCGACCAACACCGTGATGCCCGTCGTCCGCACCGGTGTCTTGGCGGCGCCGACCGACACCGCGTAGAGCCGGTCCGCTCCGAGCAGCCGCGCCTCCAGCCCGTGCTCGTCCAGGTCACGGGTACGGACCCAGCACACAGCCAGGTCCAAGCTGCCCTCGGCGACGCGCGCGGCCTGGGTGTGCGAGGGCACAACCCACGGGTCGACGTACAGCTGTGCAACCCCGGCAGTGCGCGCGGCCAGATCCGCCGGGAGCCAGCTGACATAGCCGATTCGCACCGGCTCGGATCCCGACAGCCGTTCGGCGCGGCGCTGCAGGTCCTCGGCCAGCTCCAGCAGCGCGCGTACGTGCGGCAGCAGCGCCGCACCTGCCGGGGTCAACACGACCGAGCGTTGGTCACGAATGAACAGCGGCACACCCAGATCGCGTTCCAGCGCCTTGATCTGCTGAGACAGCGACGGGCCGGCGATCAGCAACCGGGTCGCCGCGCGGCCGAAGTGCAGCTCCTCTGCGACCGCGACGAAATACCGCAGCTGGCGCAGCTCCACGACCGTCGATGCTACGGCGGTAGGAGGCCACGCCTATCAGCCGAGAGCACACCGGTCGTGGCGGGCCCGCCGTACCCGCGCCGACGATGGGTGCATCACCCGTCGGCATCAGAACGGGAGAACGGCAGTCAGGCCCGACACAACGCAGGAGGCAGCCATGAGCAGCACCGAAATTCGCAACGCGTACCCCGCCACGGCCCTCGACACGGTCGACATGAAGCTCGAGATCGAGGTCCTCCCGGTGTCCGACGCCGACCGAGCCAAGCAGTTCTACCAGCAGCTGGGCTGGCGCCTCGACGACGACGCCGCCCCGCTGCCCGGCCTTCGCATCGTCCAGTTCACGCCACCCGGGTCGGGCACTTCGGTCACGTTCGGTCAAGGACTCACGACGGCCGCCCCTGGCTCGGCCGAGAGCGGACTGGTCGTCTCCGACATCCAGGCGGCCCATGACGAGCTCGTCGGCCGCGGCATCGATGTGAGCGACATCTGGCACGGCCCGGCATTCCCGATCGAGGCGCGGCAACCCGGCCCCGACCCCGAGCGCACCAGCTACGGGTCGTTCTGCTACTTCACCGATCCCGACACCAACACGTGGCTGGTCCAGGAGGTCACGACCCGACACCCCGGCCGGATGAACGTCGCTGGGGCAGCGTATGTGTCCGCGGCCGATCTGGAGAGTGCGCTTCGACGTGCCCAGGCCGCCCACCGCGAGCTGGAAAAGCGCACCGGGAGCTCGCACCTGTTGCACCGGTCGGCGCCGGACAACGACTGGCCCGCCTGGTACGCCGCCTACATGGCAGCCGAACAGGCCGGGACGGACCTGCCCTCGTGACCGCTTCCGCCGCGGCTCCAACTGCCGCGACTGCGGCAGCCTGGGTGACCAACGACCCGAGATCGCAGCGGCACAGTCGACCCCGCCGGCACCGCAGCCGAACCCGGTGAGGACCGACGATGGAGTATTTGGTCACGATGACGACGCTGGTTCCGGACGGACCGCCGACGAGCTGATCCGGGAGATCCGCGGCCGCGATGCCGCCCGCTCACGCGAGCTCGCGCGCAAGGCCACCTCTTGCGACCCGGCCGGAGTCCTGGGGTAGGTGCACGACCAGCGACGATCACCACTCAGCAGGATGAATGAACGCGGCAGCTGGTTTGCCGAGCCATTGGGTGATGCGCATCGTAAGGTCCATGTCCGCCAACCGAGCGGTCCGCAGGTTGGTCAGCCGACTCGGCGTGCAGTCGAGTTCGGCGGCTAGCTCGGCCCAGGTGAGGTTGCGCTCGCGGCGCTGCTCGTTCAGTGCGGCGTGCAACTGCGGGAGATCCCACCGAAGGCGGTTAGCCGGCCCCGCTTCGGGCAACTGAAGATCGGCTACGTCGGCAACAGGGCCGGTCAAGAACTCCTCCGGCGGGCGGTCGATCCATCGCAAGATGATCAACGCATATTGGCAGGACATCGTCTTTCGCTTTGCCGTTCTGACCAGCGCCCCGGGGCACAAGGAGTGATCAGAAAGCTGTGCGTTGAGTTCTGCGGATTGTCGCCACAGTTCGTCCGCCAGTTCGGTCCAACCCAGCCCTCGCTCAGCGCGTTGCGCATCGAGTGCACCGATGAGCGCGTCGCCGTCGAAGACCGGCAAACCTCCCATCCCAAGAGAGTAGCCGCGCGCGAGGATCGACTGGGAAATCGATCGACCTGGCCCAGTCCGTGTGTCAACCTGTTGACGACCGAGACCCCAAGGCAAAGGACAGGCACGTGCGAGCAACTTCCACGCTCCGGAACCCCATCCGATTCGCCGTGGAGTTGTTCAATGCCTTTGCTCAACCTCGGGATCGTCGCTCATGTTGACGCCGGGAAGACCAGCCTGACCGAACGCCTTCTGTACGAGGCCGGCGTGACCAGGACGCTCGGCAGCGTGGACGAAGGCACCACCCGCACCGACTCGATGGATCTCGAGCGCCTGCGCGGGATCACCATTCGCGCAGCCGTGACATCGTTCGCGCTCGGTGATCTGGACGTCAACCTGCTCGATACTCCGGGCCATCCTGACTTCATCGCCGAGGTGGAGCGCTCGCTCACCGTGCTCGATGCCGCCGTACTGGTCGTGTCGGCTGTGGAAGGCGTGCAGCCGCAGACGGTTGTGCTTTGGCGCGCGCTGCAGCGGATCGGCGTACCGACCGTCCTGTTCGTCAACAAGGTCGACCGCGCCGGGGCGGACCTCGCGAGGGCACTCGACCAGGTGCGGACCCGCCTCACCTGGCACCCCGTCGTGCTCGCCCGGGCGGAGTCGGAAGGCACCCCGCAGGTTGTCGTGCACGCCGTCCCGCTGACTGACGAGTCGATGGTGGAGGCCGTTGCGGAGGTGGACAACCGGGTTCTCGTTCGTTGGCTCGCTGACCGGACCGTCGGCGCGGGCTTGATCGTCCGATCGTTGCGGCACGGCGTCCGGCGCGGCGCGTTGACCCCGGTCGTCTGCGGCTCGGCGATCACCGGCGCGGGGACTTCGCAACTGCGGTGGGTGATCAGCCGAATCGTGCCGCGGGCCGCACAGGCAGCGGGCGATTCCGCAGCCACGGTGTTCGCCGTCGACCGTGACGCTCGTGGTCGGCGGACATGGTTGCGGGTGTGGTCCGGCGAGGTGCGTAGCCGTGACCGGATCGCGGTCGCGGGCCGACGCCCGGAGCGGATCACCGAGGTCGCCGTCAGCCGGCCGGGCGGTCCGCTGCCCGGTTCGGTGGCGCGTCCTGGAGAAGTCGCGGTCGTGCGCGGCCCCGTCGGCTGGCGGGTCGGCGATCTGATCGGACGTGCGCCGCAACGACACCAACACCGGTTCCCGCCGCCTTCGATGCAGGCGTTGGTAGAGCCGGTCGATCCGCGGCAGCGCATCGCGTTGTTCGCCGCGTTGAGTGAACTCGCCGACGAGGACCCGCTGATCGATCTGCGGATCGATCCCGCCGACGCCGAGGTCGCGATCAGCTTGCACGGCGAAGTGCAGAAGGAGATCATCGGCGCGCTGCTCGAGCAGCGGTATCAGGTTCGCGCGCGCTTCCTCGACATGTCGGTGGTCTGCATTGAACGCGTCGTCGGCACCGGCGCGGCGCTGGAACAGATGAAATGCGACGAGAACCCGTACCTGGCCACGATCGGATTGACCGTCGAGGCAGCGCCGGTGGGCCACGGCGTCGAGTTCTCACCCGGTATCGAGCGCGGCAACCTGCCTGCCGCATTCGTGTCGGCGACCGAAGAGGGCGTGCGCAGCGCGCTGCGACAAGGGCTGCACGGCTGGGCGGTCACCGATTGCGTCGTAACGATGAACGCCTCGGGTTACTGCCCGCGACAAAGCCACACGCACCAGCGGTTCAACAAGGCGATGTCGAGCGTCGGCGCCGATTTCCGCAACCTGGCGCCGGTCGTCGCGCTCTCCGCACTCGAGCAGGCCGGCACTCGCGTGTGCGAACCGGTCGACCGATTCGACCTGGACGTGCCGCAGGAGTCATTCGCAGCCGTTACAGCCGTTGTCGCACGGCTCGGCGCCGCCACGCTCGAGTCGACCGCTGCGCACGGTTGGACCCGGCTCGTGGGTCACCTGGTAACGGCGCGGGTACCCGAGCTCGCTGGCCAGTTACCGAATCTCACCCACGGCGAGGGCGTGCTGACGTCCCGGCTCGACCACCATGCCCCGGTGGTCGGCGACGTGCCGTCGCACCCGCGCACCGGGATCGACCCCCGCGACCGCACATCATGGTTCCGGGAGACCCCGCGTTGACCGGCGGTCAGCTCGGCAGGATGTTGATCACTCTCGCGAACACGACCGCGAGCACCGCGATCGAGATCAACGACTGCAGCGCCATGAGCCCCTTCACCCGGTGCGTCAACGGCATCGCGTCGGTGGGGCTGAAGGCGAGCACGTTCGTGTACGCCACATAAAGGTGATCGAAGAACTCCGGGTGCCACGTCGAGGAGTCGGCGTCGATCATCTGCGGGAACTGGAAGTCCGGCTCCGGAGCGGGCTCGGCGATCCGCCCAGCCGGCCCGCCGCCGTCCAACTGCCAATAGAGCACGCCGAAGGTGACCACGTTGGTGATGACCACCAACGAGCCGGCGACAAGAAGCCGCGAGGCGGACAGGTGCGCGCCGCCGACCGTCCCGTTGTCCAGTACCAGAGCTACCAGGCGCCCTGCGGCGGCGGCATTGGCCACCACCAGAATCGCGACCAGCGTCAGCACGGCGGGGCGGGCGCGGCGCGGGACGGGTCCGGGCTTGGCTGCAATGGCCGCCATGATCACGAACACGCCGATCTCGATCACCGGCACGAACAGTGGTGGCCCGATCCGGTCGCGGCCCGGGATGAGCAACTGCGGCAGAATGACCAGCACGATCGCCGTCAGCGGCCACGCATAGCTCTCCGGGACGCGCTCGGCCACGCTTCTCAGACTCACGCCGGCGGGATCGAGCCGCGTCCTCCGCGCCGGATGAGACAAGGGGTCTGGAAGATTCGGCTGCGCGGCGGCGATGTCTGAGCGCCTGATCTGCGCTTTACGCGCGGCGGTCAGCTGGCCCTGCGGGCACCACGCCTGCGGCGGCGCATCGCTCGCCGCTCGTCCTCGTCGAGCCCGCCCCACACACCGGCGTCCTGGCCGGATTGGAAGGCCCACTCACGGCACGGAGTCATTACCGGACAGCGCCGGCAAACGGCCTTGGCAGAGGCTGCCTGCACCTGCGCCTGGTGCCCCATGCCGATCGGGAAGAACAGCTCGGGATCTTCATCGCGGCAAAGCGCTTTGTCGCGCCAGTCCATAGTCACCCCTCCGGGGGTTTGCCAGTCGATCTTTCTCAGCCTGACGCCTTACCCGACACGTCCGACATTTATGCGGACACGCTGTAGTGCGAAGTGCACAACGACCGGCACGACGTGACCAGGTCGCCTGGGTGTAGATTTTTGAGCAGTCGCTCAAAAATCGGAGCTGGGTGCGGTGATCTCTCGCGTCGATCGACGGCCCTCGTGGCTGCAGTTCGCGGCGTGGGCGGCGTGTGGTGCCGGCGCGGCGCTGATCCTGCTTGCCGCATTCGCATTCGGACCGCTGGCGATCGTGCCGGCGGGGCTGTTCGCCGGCATTGCGCTGTTACTGGGCGGCGCGAATGTCTCCGCGGTGGGCGCCGCCGCTGGGGTGGGTGCGTGGGGCTTCGTCCTGGGCTGGCTGAACCGGGACGGCCCCGGCGTCGTGTGCACGGCGCCGGACGGCGGCATGCACTGCACCGAGGAGTGGGCGCCGTGGCCGTTCTGGCTGCTCGGGGCCGTGCTGGTCCTCATCCCGATGATCTTGTTCCGCTATCTGAGACGCCGCATGCATCGCGGGCCGGCGGCGTGAGCAGCGCCGATACCAGGCGGCGGCTGGAATCGGCGGTACTGGCGACGTTGCGCACCGACGGGATCGCCGGCTTGTCCGCCCGGACGGTCGCCCGTCGCGCCGAGGTCAACCAGGCGCTGATCTTCTATCACTACGACAACCTGACGAAGCTCGTCGAGGCAGCAGCGCTGGCATCGGTCGGTGCGGCGGTCGAGCGGTATCGGCCCGCGTTGGCGGCGGCCACGACGTTTGCCGAACTGTTCGCGGTTGCGCGACAGATCAATGATCAGGAGCGGGAAGCCGGCAACGTCGCGGTCATGGCCCAACTGGTCGCAGGGGCACACCTCGACCCCACGATCGGCGCCTGCGCCCGCGCCTGCTTGGACGAGTGGATCGGCGCGTTGGAACCGCCGGTCGACCGCCTGCTTCGGACCAGCCCGCTCGACGGCTTACTCGACCATCGCGGCCTGGTGCGGGCGATCAGTTCGGCCTTCATCGGGCTCGAGCTGTACGAATCGGTCGACACCGACGGGGCTGCTGCCGCCATGAACAGCCTGGAACAACTCGGCACGATCCTGGAAGCCATAGACATGCTCGGCCCGATCGCGCACCGCGCCGTCCGCGCCCACGTCCGTCGGCGCGTCCGCCGCAGCTGAATGACCAGCCCTCGCGCGTTCGGGTCAGGACCACGGCGTGACCGGGCGCTCCAACTGCTCACCGTCCACGACCAGATCCACCCGCTCGTTCCGGAAGCAGATCAGCCCGGCAATGCGCGGGTTCTCCGGCACCGGCGAGGGATAGCTCCACGCGATGTCCTCGACCAGTTCATCGCCGACCTGCGCCGCCCACCAGGTGGCGACGCCCTTGTACGGACACACGGTTCGGGTCCGGCTCGGCACGAGTTCGACGCGCACGTCCGCCGGTGGCAGGTAGTACCGCACGGGCAGGGTGGTCTCGAACAGCGCGAGCGGTTGTCGGCTCTCGGCCAAGATCACGCCGTCCCGGGCGACCTGCACCGCCCGTGAGCTTGCGACGACGTCGACGCGTTGGTGCGGGTCGCGCGCGTGCGCGAGCAACGGCTCGTCCTCCTCGAACCACATCATCGGTTCGCGCCAGGTGAAGGTGACCATTCCGGCGAGCGACGCGAGTGGTCCGCTCGGCGCGTGATGCATCCACGCCGCGTCGTCCGCGCGTTGATCGGCGGTCTGCACCGCCCACACCGTAAGCCCGGCATCGTCCTCCACCGGATCGACGAGCGCGCCCGGCACGACGTCGTCCATCGGTAGGTAGTACGTCGGCAGGAAGCTTCGCGGCAGCGGCCCGGGGCCGTACTGCACCTGCAGCAAGGCATTGCATGAGTCCGCGATCAGTTCCGCACCCAGACGGACTCGAATCCATCGCGGGGTCGGCTCGACCAGCGGCCACCAGGGCCTGCCACCAGCCAGCTTGGCCAGGCGTTCACCCATCCCGTCAGGAGCGGTGGTCATGCCAAGAAGGTTGCTCCTGGATTCGGCCAAGGTTCAAGGGTGAATGCGCGCCGCTGGGCAGCAGTTCGTCGCTCGTCCCCCGTTTGATCGGGGTCGGCGACCAAGCCGTCGCCGCTCGTTCAAGACCCGAAATCAGTCCTGGGTCTGCGTCGACTCCCGTTTCGTCTGCTCCGGCTCGGCAGTGCGCCGATCGGAGTCTTCGAGAATGACCTCCGCTTGACGTTCCCGATCGTCACTGCCCGCGGCCTCTTCCTCCGGCAGCAGGTCAGCCCGTTCGATGATGCGTTCCTCGTCCGGGTGTTCAGTCATATCAATGCCTTACCCATCCCGGACGAGGACGCGCTCAGCGGTCAGTTATCGGGGTCGTCGTCATGGTGGTGGCGGACGACGATCTTCCCGAGCAGCCCGTCGGACTCGCCGTTGGGTCCGGCCGAGAAGAGCAGCTGGTTCGTCTTGGCCGCATTACCGTTTCCGAAACGCAGCGCCCATAGACCGTCGATGGTGATCGGTCGTTCGTGCGAGCCTTCCAACTCGTCTAGATGCCGCCCGGTGTTGGGGTCGTAGGCGTTGATGTGCCCGTCGCCGAAGTTGCCGACCAGCAGCGCGCCGCCGAACCTGCCGAATCCGGGAGGTGCCAACGCGAGGCCCCACGGCGAGTTCAGGTCGCCACGCGTGACCAGACGCCGGATGAATGCGCCGTCGTTGTTGAACAGGTCGACGAAGCCGTGACCTCGACCGGCGACGTCGTCATGCAGCGTGCCGTCTTGCTTGGCATAGCTCACGTAGAGCTTGCCGGCCAGTTCCTGCACGTTGAACGGCGCGTACCCGGCCGGGATCCGGGGATCGACGAACAGCCCGCCTGGTAGCTCGACCGGAGTGAAGGTGCTGTCGTAGGCCTCTACCCGTCCGGACCGGAAGTTCGCCGCGTACAGATACATGTGTCCGTCGGACGCCTGCCCCATCGTCAGCCCTTTGTAGACGGCGTTCGCTCCGTTCTTGACCGCGACCTCGGTGACGGTGGACGGGGGTGCTCCCGTGGCGCCGACCCCCGGGTTCCAGCCGTCGATGCCGCCGTTCTCCGAGTCGAACAGGAAGACCGCCGCGCCGGAGTGGCCCGCGCCGTCGTGGACGACGAAGTCGTTGGGGTTGGTGTCGGTGTTGAACACCTGCCCGGTCGGAGCTCCGGACGTGACGTTGACGATCAGTGATGCCTTGGTGACCGATGTCGGACCGCTGCCCGCGTACAGCGTGGTCTTGTCCGTGCCGTTGTCCGACACCCAGAGCGGCGAGCCCGGGTTCGCGTTGGTCCCCGGCGACGCGGACAGCCCCCACGCATTCACCAGGTCGGGATCGGTCAGCGGGGCCACCCCCGGCAGGTTCGAAACCAGGTTGATCTGGCGGAAGTCGTCCGAGTGGTTTTCGTGGGACGCATGCGCGGCCGGCGCTGCCACGCCGAGCACGGTGATCGCCCCTGCGGAGGCAACAGCGGCCGCACGCCAAGGCAGTCGGCGGCGGGTGGTGTGAGCAGTCATCGAATTCCCCCCGTTCCTGGGCGCGTCCAGACAGCCGGGATGGCGCCGCATCACGCGCCCGTCTGTGGTACGCGCCACGCCGACGGCAGGTTCACCCGAGGCGCTCGATGTCGCGCCGATTTGACGAATGGCTCACATAGCGGCACGTTTTGACCGTCATGTATTGGTTCGCCCGGTGAGCGAGGATGGCTACGCGTCGCGCCCGTGGCTGCGCTGGTACGCGCGAGGCGTGCCCGAGCGCGTCCTCGTACCCGAGGACCCGCTGACCGAACTGCTCTACGACGCCGCCCGGGACTTCCCGCGCCGCAAGGCCATCAGCTTCCTCGGCCGCACCATGACCTATCGGGCGCTCGCCGGGGCGGTCGACCGGTTCGCCGCCTCGCTGCACGCGCTCGGGGTGCGCAAGGGCGATCGAGTCGCGCTGATCCTGCCGAACTGTCCGCAGAACGTGATCGCGTTCTTCGCGGTGCTACGGCTGGGCGGCGTCGTCGTCCAGCACAACCCGCTCTACACCCCGTCCGAACTGCACCACCAACTCGCCGACAGCGGCGCCACCGTCGCCATCGTGTACGACGGCGCCTACAGCCGGTTGAGCAAGGCACGGGCCGACACGGGCGTGGAGCGCGTGATCGTCACGTCCCTGGCGGACTACCTCCCGTCCGGCAAGCGGCTCGCCCTGCTGCTGCCCTTCGGCGCTGTTCGCGACAAGCGCGAGCAACTGGTCACTCCGCTGCCGCGCGACGCCGAGGTGATCAACTTCAGCGAGCTGCTCGCGGCCCGTCACGAACCGGTCGAGCGAGTCATGATCGGCCCGGAGGATCTCGCCCTGCTGCAGTACACCGGCGGCACCACCGGTCAGCCCAAGGGCGCCATGCTGACCCACCGCAACCTGGTCGCCAACGCGCATCAGGCCGCGGCCTGGGACCCCGACATGCAGCGCGGCCATGAGACGGTGCTGGCCGCGCTGCCGATGTTCCACGTGTACGGCCTGACCATGTGCCTGACGCTGAACATGCTCATCGCCGGCACGCTGGTGCTGCTGCCGACCTTCGACCTCGGCATGCTGTTCAAGACGATCGACAAGGCCAGGCCGACGGTGTTTCCCGGGGTGCCGCCGATGTACGACCAGATCGTGCGGTCGCGCCGCACCGGACGCCACGACCTGAGCTCCATCCGGGCCTGCGTGTCCGGGGCGATGCGGCTTCCTCCGCAGACCATCGACAGGTTCGACCAGATCACCGGTGGCCACCTCGTCGAGGGGTACGGGCTGACCGAGAGCTCGCCCGTCGCCCTGGCCAACCCGCTCGATGAGAACGCCCGGCCGGGCACGATCGGGATCCCCGTTCCCAGCACGGACGTGCGGATCCTCGACCTCGACGATCCGTCGCAGATGGCCCCGGTCGGCGTCGCCGGCGAGCTCTGCATTCGCGGCCCGCAAGTGTTCGCCGGCTACTGGAACCAGCCGGAAGAGTCCGTCGCGATGCTCTATGACGGCTGGTTGCACACCGGCGACATCGCCGTGATGGACGAGGACGGCTTCGTGTCGATCGTCGACCGCAGACGCGACGTGATCAATGCCAGCGGATTCAGTGTGTTCCCGACGGAGATCGAGGACGTGCTCGCCGAGCATCCCGCCGTCGCCGAGTGCGCCGTCGCGGGCGTATCGCATTTCTACCGTGGTGAGACGGTCAAGGCGTTCGTCGTAGTGCGACCGGGGCACCGGGTCAGCGAGGACGAACTGCGCGGGTACTGCTCGGCGCGGCTGGTCGCCTACAAGGTGCCGGCGCTGTACGAGTTCCGCGACGACCTGCCCCGGAACATGATCGGCAAGGTGTTGCGCCGGGTGCTGCGCGACGAGCACGAGGCGGCCCGCAAGCAGGCCGGGTTCGGGTCCCGTCCGTCCGTCGAACCGAAGGCCGGCCAAGTCACCGTGGCCGAAGCGCCCACCGTGCCCACCGTGCCGGCGAGTGGCGCTCGGCATGCCCTGCCGATGCAGGAGCTCAGCGCGTCGGCGGACTCCGCGCCGTCCACCAACGGGTCGACCCCCCGGCGGCCGAAGCCGTACGTAGCGGCGGACACCTCGGCATTGATCGACGAGTTGGAGCGGTTGAGCCGATTGCGCGACGCCGGTGCGCTGACCGACGAGCAGTTCGAGCAGTTGAAAGCGCGCCTGCTCGGGTGACCCCGAACAGGCGCGCCACTACGACGACTCAGCTGCCGACGAGTTCCTCCGCCGCGGTGGTCGGGACGGTCTCTCCCTGCGGCATCGGCGTCGACTTCAGCAGCGCCGCGCCGATCGCGATCGCGGCGATGATCAGCCCGGTCGCGATCCAGAACGCCAGGTGATATCCGCCGACCAGGGAGTTCGCGACGCCGTGCCCGGACGCCAGGAGGTCCGCCGAGCGTGTGCTCGACAGGGTGGCCAGGACAGCCAGACCGAGCGCGCCGCCTACCTGCGCGGTGGTGTTGACCAGACCCGAGGCGAGCCCGGCCTGCTCCATCCGGACGCCCGACATCGCCAGTCCGACCAGGGCGGGGAAGCACGTCCCGGCGCCAAGGCCGAGCAGCGCCATCGTGGGCAACAATTGGGTCACGTAGCTCGCATCGGCCGGAGCCAGCGCGAACAGCGCCAACCCCACTGCCATCAGCACCAGGCCGGCCAGTGACGTGCGCCGCGCCCCGAACCGGGTGATCAGCTTCTCCGAGTAACGCACCGACAGGGTGCCCATGCAGATCGTGACGGGCAGGAAGCCCAGCCCGATCTGCATCGCGTCGTAGTGCTTGATGTTCTGCAGGTACAGGGTGCCGAGGAAGAACGTGCCGAACATGCCGGCGGCGCCGATCACCTGGATGAGGTTCGCGCCGACCAGGTTGCGTGACCGGAACAGGCCCAACGGCATCAGCGGGCTGGCCGCGGTGGCTTGCCGCACGACGAACAACGCCAGCAGGCCGATACTGATCGCACCGAGCAGCAACGTCTGCCCGGCCAGCCAGCCGTACTCGGCCGCAGGCTTGACGATCGTGTACACGCCGAGCATCAACGCGCTCGTCACCAACGCCGCACCGACCACGTCGGCGCCGTGCGCGAAACCGAGGCCCTTGTCCGGTGCGACGAGGCGTAGTGCGGCCAGTGCGACACCGATCCCGACCGGGACGTTGACGAAGAAGATCCAGTGCCAGCTCACCGCCTGCGTGATCGCCCCGCCGGCAAGCAGACCGACAGCACCGCCGGCTGAGGCCACGAACGCGAACACGCCGATCGCCCGCGCCTGGTCGCGCGGCTCGGGGAACATCGTCACGATCATGCCCAGCACCACGGCGGACGTGAGGGCCCCGCCGGCCCCCTGGACGAACCGCGCGATCACGAGCATCTGTTGGTTCACCGCTAGACCGCACAGCGCCGACGCCGCAGTGAAGACCGCGAGGCCGATGAGGAAGACGCGGCGCCGCCCGACAAGATCGCCGAGACGGCCGGCCAACAGCAACAGGCCGCCGAACGCGATCAAGTACGAGTTGACCACCCACGCCAGGCTCGACGCGTCGAAGTCGAGCTCGCTCTTGATCGAAGGCAAGGCCACGTTCACGATCGTCGCGTCCAGAACGATCATCAACATGCTGCCGCAGAGCACGTAGAGCGCGAGCCAACGGGCTCGGTCTGTCGTCCGGTCGCTGGGGTAGTGGTCGGCGGTCATCTCGTCCCTCATCTCGAGTCCTTTACTTCCTCGTCGAACGGACCGTAGCCAAATCGACTCCCTTTTAGCAAGTCGTTGCTCCTAAAAAGTGATTGCGTGGTATCGTTCTGTCATGGCAACGGACCGGACCTACGACGACTCGTGCGGCGTTGCCCATGCGCTCGAGCTCGTCGGGGAGCGTTGGGCCCTGCTCGTCGTGCGTGAACTGATGCTCGGCGCCAAGCGATTCGGCGACATCAAGGACGGTCTGCCCGGCATCAGCGCCAACGTGTTGTCGCACCGGCTCGACGAGCTGGAGCGCGCCGGATTGGTCACCCGACGCAAGCTGCCCAAGCCCGCCTCGGTGTGGGTCTATCAACTCACTGACTGGGCCCGCGACCTCGAGCCGATCATGCAGCAGATCGGCCGGTGGGCGGCGCGCGATCCGCTGCACCGCAAGGATCTGCACTTCGGTGTCACGTCGCTGATCCTGTCGCTGCGGACGAACTTCGACGCGTCACTGGCCGATGGCCTGAAGCTCACCATCGAGCTCGTCCCGAACGACGAGAGCTACGTCGCGACCGTCGCACGCAAGAAGCTGGTCATCGAGCCCGGCGGTTCGGTCGGCGCGCCCGGTGCCGATGCGACGATCAGCGGCGACCCGCGCATGTTCGCCTCGGTGACCTACGGCGGACGCCCGTTCGCCGATGCCGTGGCCACCGGTGACCTGGTCGTCGGCGGCGACGTCGCAGCGGCCGAGAAGTTCCTGTCGCTCTACACCCTGCCGCCGACAGTCGGTGCGGAAGCTGCCTCGACGAGGGTCCCCGCACACGTCCCACACTGACAGCGGTCCGGCGAGTCCGGGCTGACGGTGGTCAGCTCGGCTCTGGCCCCAAATGATCACCTTTTCCTCCGAGATGTTCGGTTTAGGCGGCCCAAACCGAACATTCTGGAGGAAAACCTGATCAACAAGCCCCCGGGCTGGTCAGTGGCGGCGCGTGCGTGCCCGGAATGGACGGGCGGACCCGGACACGATCGGGTCGGCGAAGGCGTCGGCGCTGGCCGCCAGGGACAACGCAGCGGCAAGCAGGGCAACCAAGCCCACGGCGGCGCGGCGCATCTGGGAACTCCGATCGGGGACGCTCGGGCTCGCACCCAGCAGATGACGGAGGGCGGGACCGTCGATACGGTCCCGCCCTCCGGATTAAGCGTTGCTCAGACTGCGCGGACGTTGCTCGCCTGCGGGCCCTTCGGGCCGGCTTCGACGTCGAACTCGACGCGCTGGTTCTCCTCGAGGTTTCGATAACCGCTGCCGGCGATCGCCGAGTAGTGGACGAAGACGTCCTTGTCACCCTGGTCCGGCGTGATGAAGCCGAAACCCTTCTCGCTGTTGAACCACTTGACGGTTCCCTGGGTCATGCTGATCTCTCCATGTAGAGCGGGTCAGGACGCGCACTTTGCGCGCCCCGGGTCGTGCCAACTCACCCGTCTCCACAGGAGGAACGACAAGCTTGCAATCAACCGCCGCTGAAGGTACCAGTACCGGCCGAGCTAGCGGAAGAAACGGTGCCGCTTGCGTACCGGCAGGCGCGGCTCGCCGGTGATCACCCGCGTGCGCAGCCAGCCTGACTTCGCCTCGATCCGACTCAGTTCCTCGACCAGCCACGCCGCGCCGGGCGGACGCTCGGCCGGGTCAGGTTTCATCCCCCACACCAGCAGATCGGACAGTTCGAGGGGCACGTCGGGCGCGACGATCGGACGCACGCCACCGCCGAGAATCCGCAGGCTGATCGCAGCAGGCGACTCGCCGTCGTAGGAACGAAACGCCGCGCGTCCGGCGACCATCTCGTACAGGCTGGAGCTCAGTGCATACACGTCGGTGGCCGGTGTGGGCGCCTCGCCGAGCAGCAACTCCGGTGCGGTGTGCGCGGTGGTCTCGTGCGCCGCGACGAAGGACGCCTCGTGCTCGCCGACCGCCGCACCGAAATCGGCGAGCACCGGTTCGTCGAATTCGGTCAGCAGGATGTTCTGCGGACGTACGGCGCAGTGCACGAGGCCGGCGCGGTGCAGCGTCTCGAGCGCGCCACCGATCTTGACGGCGATCGAAACCGCATCGGGCACGGTCAACCGCTGCTCACCAATCGCAGTTGCGACCGAACTCGGGCAGGCCTCGAGCACGAGCGCGACGCGACCGTCGGCGAGCACCGTGCGCTGATACATAGTGACGATGGACGGGTGCGTGCTGAGCAGTGCGAGATAACGCGCCTCGCGATCGAGCGCCTCTTGGGCAAAAGCCGGTGCGGCGTCGTCGACGACCTTCAGCATGACGGCACGGCCGGTGCCGAGTTCATGCGCCGCGTAGGTGGACGTCGCGTCGCTGCTGGCGATCAGCTGCAGGTTCGAGTAACGGGGCGCCTCATCGGCCCCGGGCATCGCAGCCTGGCTCGGCACTGTCGCGGCGATCTCCATCGGCCCTCCCTGACTCATAACGATACTTCACGATCTTTTTACATGCGAGGCCTTTGCGGCGGCTTGCCCGGACTTCAACGTCGCATTGACGGCCATTTCGTGATTACGGGACGACCGTCACCGGCCATTTCGCGTCGCGCACCAGGCGCCCCGCCAACGAACCGATCAGGCGGTGACCGGCCTGGGTCGAGGCACCCACCACAATCGCGTCCACCCGCAATTCCTCAGCCACCCGGACGAGTTCGACATACGGATTGCCGCGGCGGCGCACGAAGCTCGCTTTGATGCCGATCCGGTCGAGCCCTTCGGTGATCTGCGCCTGGATCTCAGCCGCGATCTGCTCGTTCACGTGGATCATGGCGCCCGCGGTCTCCGGGATCCCGGCTGCCAAGCCGCCGGTCGGAGCGACGAACACGACGACCAGTCGGGAGCCCTGCCGCCGGGCGAGCCCCGCTGCGTACGCACCCGCCCGCATCGACGTGTCCGAACCGTCGACGCCGACCAGGATCCGGGTCGGGCCGTCCGTCCCCAACTCGAACGCCGATGTCATCGACTCACCGTCCCACGCCGGATGTGCACACACGGACGGTGGGTCGCCGGAATACCCGAAAATACCGGCAAACAATGCCGTGGACTTCAATTCCAAATGCATTTGCCAAATAAATGCGGGGCCTTGCCAAGTATGAGTTGGAAAGGCCCCGCCGACCCCGCTGCACCGCCGTTCCGACCATCGGATCAACGTGCTTTGCCGAGCCGCCGCCGCAACATCCAATCTGACAGAATCCCCTGATCTCCCAACGGATTCTGCGTTCATCGGGCTCCGGGAAGGTCCTCTGAACCGATCTTCGTCGCTGGCGACTTGCATTTTCTACCGGTACCGCGCGGCGCGGCGCAAGGGGGTCGCGCAACTATTTTCAGGTGAACTTTGGCCGTACCCCTGTTGTCCCCAAGTGGAGCGAATTCATCCCCAGCCGAGCAGGGGTTGTACACCGCGTCGTCCACAGAGTTGTCCACAGCTGTGCGTAACCCTCAACGCAAGCCTCAGCGGGCGCAGTCCTCAGCGGCGCGCAGCACCCGCAGGATGTTCCCCCGGGTCAGTGCAGCGAGATCGGCCTCGGACCAGCCGCGGGAGATGAGCTCGGCGATCAAGGCCGGGTAGCCGGCGACGTCCTCGAGGCCGGCCGGCAGCACCTCGCAGCCGTCGAAGTCACCGCCGATCCCGACGCAGGCGATTCCGGCCACCTCGCGCACGTGGTCGACGTGGTCGGCGACGTCGGCGATGGACGCGACCGGTGCCGGGTGTCGCTGCGCGTAGTCGGCCGCCGCGGCCGTGTGTGCCGCCCAGTCGCGCCGATCCTGGCCACGCTCGGCCATCTCGGCCAGCACCGCGTCGTCCCACTCCTTGCAGGCGGTGGACACGAACGCCGGCACGAAGGTCACCATGCACACCCCGCCGTTGCCGGCGAGCGTCCCCAGCACCTCGTCGGGCACGTTGCGGACGTGATCGGTGACCGCGCGGGCAGATGAGTGGCTGAAGATCGCGGGTGCGGACGTCGTCGCCAGGGCGTCGCGCATCGTGCTGGGTGCGACGTGCGACAGATCGACGAGCATCCCCAGCCCGTTCATCTCGCGCACGACCTCGCGGCCGAGCTCGTTCAGTCCGCCGCACTGCTCGACATCGGTCGCGGAGTCGGCCCACGGGACGTTGTCGTTGTGCGTCAGGGTCATGTAACGCACGCCGAGCGAGTGCAACACGCGCAACACCGCGAGCGAGCTGTCGATGCTGTGTCCGCCCTCGGCGCCCATCAGCGAAGCGATCCGGTGCTCGCGGTGCGCCTGTTCGACGTCGTCGGCGGTCAGCGCGAGTTGCAGGTGCTCCGGGTACTCGGCCACCATGCGCAGCACGAAGTCGATCTGCTCGATGGTCGCCGTGACGGCGCGCTCTCCGGCGAGGTCGGCGGGCACGAAGACCGACCAGAACTGCCCGCCGACGCCGCCGTCGTGCAGCCGGACGAAGTCGGTGTGCGTCTTGTCCTGGCGACGATCGAGCGGGTAGGCCGCGGTGTCGTAGCCGTTCAGGTCGCGCATGGCCCACGGCAGGTCGTTGTGGCCGTCCACGATGGGGTGGGCGGCGAGCAGTTCGCGGGCGACCTCGTGCCTCATATCGTGACCGTCTGCGTGGGCTCGAGATGCTGGAAGCGGACCCCGTGCGGACCGGCGATGCGGCCCAGGTGTCCCTCGACCATGCCGGCGTACACCGGGGTGACGAGGCTGTCGTGGATCTGGAACGCCCGCGGTGCGCGCACCGCCACTGCGAAGTCGATCACCTCGGCCGCCTTCGACCAGGGCGCGTTCGTGGGCAGCAACAGCGTGCTGACGGGCTCGGACGGGACGATGAACGAATCGCCCGGGTGGTAGATGCCCTCGACCAGGAAGCCGACGTTGGGGATGACCGGGATCGCCGGGTGGATCAGGGCGTGCTGTCCGCCCTGCCCGCTCACCCGGAACCCGGCGGCCTCGAACTTCTCGCCCGGGGCGACGGTCACCACCTGATCGCCGAACTCGACAAGCCCGTCCGCCACCGACGACGGCGCGAACAGTTGCAGCCGCGGGTCCGCACGCAGCGCGGCGCGCACCTTGTCGGCATCGATGTGGTCGGGATGCTCGTGCGTGATCAGCACTGCGGTGGCACCGTCGAGCGCCTGCTCGACCTCGCTGAACACTCCGGGATCGATGACCAGGCTGCGGTCACCGTCATCGAGACGCACACACGCGTGGGTGAACTTGGTGAGCTGCATCAGATCTCGCGGTCGTCGTCGACCACGTGCACGGCTGCTTCCTCGGCGGATGACGCGTAGCCGGCACGTCCGACGTCCTCGGCCACCTCGTCCGTCTCGGTGCGCACGCCTGCGCCCTCGTCCGGAGCGACGAGCCGGCCGGCACGCTCTTCTGGCTCGACGTCGTCCTCGTCGTTGTCCCAGACCTCCGGCTCCTCCTCGGCAAGATGCCGGTCGAGCGACTCGCCTTCCTCGGCCTCCTCGGCCGTGTCGCCACGCCAACTGTGCGACTCGCGTTCGGGCGGGGAGTAGCCCGCGTCCAACGGGTCTTCGTTGTTGTCACCGGTCAACGATTCGGACGGGTCGATCTGGTCCTCGCCCTCGAAGCCGCCTACGTAGAGATCGTCGGAATCTTTCATGCCCCCAAGCCTGCCCCGATACCGCCGCAGATGCACAGCCCCGGTTTCTGAGCTGGACGATGGGGCCGGGTGTATACCCCTCGTATAACCCCAGTCCGGGAGGCCGTCGTGCCGAAGATCAACGTCTACTTGGCCGATGACCTCGCGGCTGCCGTCAAGGCGGCCGGGATCCCCGTCTCGTCGGTGTGCCAGCACGCGCTGGCTGACGCGGTCGCGGCGGCGGGCGGTCCGGCGGCGTCGTCCGGGGCGTCGAGCGGCATGTCACGGGTGACCCCGCGGGCCGAGGGCGCCATCGAGGCGGCGCGCGATTCGGCGGGCGACCGTCGCGCCCGAACGGTCCATCTGCTCGCAGCGATCATCGGCAGGGAGCCGAACCTGGGCCTTTCGGTGCTCAAGGCGCTCGACATCGAACCGGACGACGTCACCGACGAGGTGCGGGCGCTGCTGCGGCGCGATCCGGATTCGGTCGGCGACCTGGACGACGTGCTGCCGCGCGCGGTCGAGGAGGCGGCGCGGCTCGGGCACAATCATGTGGGCACCGAACATCTGCTCATCGCGCTCGCCAGCGGTCCGTCGGACGAGTCGGTTGCTGCCACGTTGACCCGGATGGGAGCGAGCGCCGACGCACTGCGTACCGGGGTGCGGACCGCGCTCGCCGGCTGGGCGCACGCTCGCGAGACGTTGACGCTGAGCGGGTTGTCGGCGCCGATCCGCGCAGCGCTGGACGACATCCGCCAGCGTCTCGGTCGCCTCGAGAAGACCTGACCGGGTCGCGGGGCTGCGTGCCGCGCAAGGCGCCGATTTGCATCAGTGATGCAACCCGCACAGGTGGGTCCCGCTGCAGGCGGTCAGCGCAGCCGGTCACTGCAACGCGGTGATGCCCCACGAACCGCTCCACGTGCCACCCGGATCGAGCACGATCAGGCCGTGCGTCGAGTTGAACGCATCGGCCGCGCACGTCATCGGCTCGACCGCGATTCCCGGCCCGGCGCCGGCGAGGTCGGCGTAGGTGAACACCTGCAGGTACCGGAACGTCTCGTCGAACCACAGCCGCGCCCCACCGCCGGCCGAGTGCACCTCGACCGCGCCTCGTCCTTGGGACAGATCAAGCGCGGTGTACCCCTCGTCGAGCCGCAGCGTCTTCAACCGCTTCCCCGCGCGGAAGTCGTACTGCGTGCCGTCGACCGACTGCACCCCGATCGGCACGCTGCCGTCGTCGAGAAGCAACCGCTGCTGGGCCGGCAGACGCACGGTCGTGTCGTCCAGCGTCGCGCCATGCGTCGACAGGTACGGATGGAAGCCCGCGCCGAACGGCGCCGGTCCGCTGCCGTGGTTGTGAGCCGAGCACGACACGGACAGCCCGAAGTCCGCGTCCAACGTGTACGTCAACTCGACCGCGACCTCGAACGGATAGCCGGGCTGCGGCACGACATCGCACACGAGCGTGACCCGAGCGGCCTGCTCCACGGTCGGCGTCCACCGCGCCCATCGGGCCAGGCCGTGGATCGCGTTGTTCAGCTCCGGCTCGGTGATCGCCAGTTGCTGCTCCTGACCGGCGAATTGGTACTTCCCGTGTCGGATCCGGTTCGGCCACGGCACCAGCACCGCGCCGCAGCACTTCGGCGGCAGCACGTCCGTACCGACCGGGACGGTGACGTCGCTGCCACGGAAGGTGAAGCGGCGCAATCCCGCACCGACTTCGGCGATCGTGGCCTCGTGATCGCCGGCAGAGATGGTGAACAGCTTCCCGCTCAGCGCCATACGAGCAGGCTATCGATCGCGGCGGTAGTTCCAGAACGGACGGACGAGGAATCCCGCGATCAGCACCACGACCGAACACGCGATGCCGCCGCCCACCCACGAGAATCCGACCGAAGTGAAGCTCGCCGTCGCGCCTGCCCGTAGGTCGCCGAGGCGTGGCCCGCCCGCGACCACCGCGATGAACACGCCCTGCATCCGGCCGCGCATCTCGTCCGGCGCATAAGTCTGCAGAATCGTCTGGCGGTACACCGCGCTGACCAGGTCCGCCGCCCCGGCCACGGCCAGCAGCAGCACCACCAGCCAGAGCTGGTGCGCGATACCGGACAGCGCCACGGCCAACCCCCACCCGACCACGGCGAGCACCAGCGCGCGTCCCTGCCGCTTGACCCGACCGATCCATCCGGACGAGACGCCGGCGACGACCGAGCCGATCGCGATCGCGGCGTACAGCGGGCCGACCGTGCCGTGGAACCGCTCGTCAGCGACGGCAGGGAACAGCGCGCGCGGCATGGCGAGCACCATCGCCGCTATGTCGACGAGGAACGACATGACCACGACCGGGCGGGAGGCGATGAAGCGCAACCCGTCCACCACCGAACTCAACCCGAGAGTCGAGTGCGCGTCCTTGTCCGGCGGCAGCGGCGGCAGCCGTAGTGCGCCGTAGAGCGCGGTCGTGAACAGCACCGTGTCGATGCCGTAGGCGTAGGCGAAACCGTGGTTCAGGCTGACGAGCACGCCGGCGATCAGGGGTCCGATCACCTGGCCCGCGTTGCCGACGGTGAAGTTAAGCGTGTTCGCGGCGGGGACGAGATCCTCGTCGACGATGCGCGGGATGATCGCTCCGCGCGCGGACGACGCGATGGCTAACGCGCCGGCCTGCACCGCAACCAGGGCCAGGATCAGCCAGACGTTGCCCAGGTTCAGCAGCGTCTGCACGAGCAGGCCGATCGTCATCACCCAGGTGACGATCGACGACCAGAAGTAGAGCGTGCCGCGGTCGACGACGTCGGCAATTGCTCCGCCGTAGAGGCCGAACACGATGATCGGAACCAGGCCGGCCAGCCCGAAGAAGCCGACGTAGAGCGACGAGTGGGTCAGCGCGTAGATCTGCACCGGTACGGCGACCTGCGTGAGCATCGAGCCGATGAAGGCCGTGCCCTGGCCCATCAGCAGCCGGCGGTAGGGGACGCTGGACAGTGGACGGGTGTCGAGCGCGTGGTGTCGCAGCAGCGTGCCGAACGAGCGGCGCACCGGGGTCGAGACCTCGGGCGCGACGTCTTCCGCGACGTCGGTCCCCGAGTTCGTCTCGTGCACCGGATCAGTTTAGTTGCCGACCGGCAACTGATTGACCCTCGCCGGGGTCGGCGCAGCCGCTCGTGCCACCGATCAACCGTGCTGGTTGACCGCGGCGACGATCTCGGCCGCTGCCTGGTCCGGGGTCATCTCGTCGGCGAGTACAGCCGCCTCGACGCGTTCGACGACCGCATGCACCGCAGGCCCTTCAAGTCGAGAGACCAGGCGGTCGCGCACCATCGCACGCGTCCACTGGACGAGTTGCCGGCGCCGCTTCGCCTCGAGCTCGCCGTGCTGCTCGAGCCACTCCCGGTGCCGCTGGACGTGCTTCCACACCCGGTCGAGGTTGTCGTTCTTGAGCGCGCTGCACGTGATCACCGGCGCCTGCCAGTCGTCGTCCGCGCCGCGTAGAAAACGCAACGCGCCGGACAACTCGCGGGCCGCCTTCTGCGAGTCGTGCGCGTGCTCGCCGTCCGACTTGTTCACCCCGATCACGTCGGCCAGTTCGAGGATGCCCCGCTTCATGCCCTGCAGCTGATCACCGGTACGGGCCAGGGTGAGGAACACGAACGTGTCGACCATCTCCGCGACCACGTACTCGGACTGGCCCACCCCGACCGTCTCGACCAGCACGATGTCGAAGCCCGCCGCCTCCATCACGATCATCGTCTCCCGGGTGGCCTGGGCGACCCCGCCGAGCGTGCCGCGACTCGGGGACGGACGGACGAACGCGTTGTGGTCGGCGGCCAGACGCGCCATCCGGGTCTTGTCGCCGAGGATGCTGCCACCGGTCTTGCCCGAGGACGGGTCGACCGCGAGCACCGCGACCTTGTGACCGTCGGCGATCAGGTTCACGCCGAGCTGGTCGATGAAGGTGGATTTGCCCACGCCGGGAACGCCGGTGATGCCGACGCGCTGCGCGTCACCGGATTCCGGCAACAGCTCGACCAGCAGTTGCTGCGCGCGTTCGCGGTGGTCGGCGCGACGCGACTCGACGAGCGTGATCGCGCGGGCGATCGCGGCACGGTTGCCGCGCCGCACCCCGTCCGCCAACTCCTGAGAGTGGTTAGTTGCAGCCACAGTGGTTAGTTGTAACTGACCACTGTGGCCCGAACTGACCACTGTCGGACGGTCATCGGGACAGCTGCTGGCTGAGCTTGTCGAGCAGCTCGAGCGCGGACTGCGCGATCACCGTGCCGGGCGGGAAGATCGCGGCGGCACCCGCGGCGCGCAGCTCCTCGAAGTCCTGGGGCGGGATCACCCCGCCGACGACGATCATGATGTCGTCGCGGCCCTGCTCGGCCAGCTCGTCGCGAAGTTCGGGGACGAGCGTGAGGTGTCCGGCGGCAAGCGAGTTGACCCCGACGATGTGGACGTCCGCCTCGACCGCTTGTCGGGCGACCTCGGCAGGTGTCTGGAACAGCGGGCCGACGTCGACGTCGAAACCGAGGTCGGCGAACGCGGTCGCCAGCACCTTCTGGCCGCGGTCGTGGCCGTCCTGGCCCATCTTGGCGACGAGAATTCGGGGCCGGCGACCTTGGTCCTGCTCGAACTCGGCGGTGGCAGCGCGCACCTGCTCGATCAGGTCCACGGCGCCGGCCTCCTCGCGGTACACGCCGCTGATCGTCCTGATCGTTGCGGCGTGCCGACCGTATACCGCTTCGAGCGCGTCCGAGATCTCGCCGACCGTCGCCTTGGCCCGGGCCGCATCGATCGCCAACGCCAGCAGGTTGCCGTCGCTGCCGGCGGCGTTGGTCAGCGCCGACAATGCGGCGTCGACGTCGTGCTGGTCGCGTTTCTCGCGCAACCGCTGCAGCTTCGAAGCCTGCTGCGCGCGCACCCCGACGTTGTCGACCTTGAGCACCTCGAGCAGGTCTTCCTCGGCCAGCCGGTACTTGTTCACGCCGATCACCGGTTGGCGCCCCGAGTCGATGCGGGCCTGGGTGCGGGCGGCCGCTTCCTCGATGCGCAGCTTGGGCAGGCCCTTGTCGATCGCCGCGGCCATCCCACCGGCCTGTTCGACCTCCTCGATGTGCGCCCAAGCCTGCCGCGCGAGGTCATAGGTCAGCTTCTCGACGTAGTACGACCCGCCCCACGGGTCGATGACACGGGTCGTGCCCGATTCCTGCTGCAACACCAGCTGGGTGTTCCGCGCGATGCGGGCACTGAAGTCGGTCGGCAGCGCCAGCGCCTCGTCCAACGCATTGGTGTGCAGCGACTGCGTGTGCCCTTGCGTCGCGGCCATGGCTTCGATGCACGTGCGGATGACGTTGTTGAACACGTCCTGCGCGGTGAGCGACCAACCCGAAGTCTGCGAATGTGTCCGCAGTGAAAGGGATTTGTCGTTCTTCGGGTCGAACTGCTTGACCAGCTTCGCCCACAGCAGCCGCGCCGCACGCAGCTTCGCGACCTCCATGAAGAAGTTCATGCCGATGGCCCAGAAGAACGACAGCCGCGGCGCGAACTTGTCGACGTCCAACCCGGCTTCGATGCCGGCGCGGATGTATTCGACGCCGTCCGCGAGCGTGTAGGCCAGCTCGAGGTCGGCCGTCGCCCCGGCCTCCTGGATGTGGTAGCCGGAGATCGAGATCGAGTTGAACTTCGGCATGTGCTGCGAGGTGAACTCGAAGATGTCGCTGATGATCCGCATCGACGGCTGCGGCGGGTAGATGTAGGTGTTGCGGACCATGAACTCTTTGAGTATGTCGTTCTGGATGGTCCCGGTGAGCTGCTCGGGTTTGACCCCCTGCTCCTCCGCCGCGACGACGTAGAGCGCGAGCACCGGCAGCACGGCGCCGTTCATCGTCATCGACACCGACATGCGGTCGAGCGGGATGCCGTCGAACAGCTCGCGCATGTCGTAGATCGAGTCGATCGCGACGCCTGCCATGCCGACGTCGCCGACCACGCGCGGGTTGTCGCTGTCGTAGCCGCGGTGCGTGGGCAGGTCGAACGCGATCGACAGCCCCTTCTGGCCCATGGCGAGGTTGCGCCGGTAGAAGGCGTTCGACTCGGCGGCGGTCGAGAAGCCCGCGTACTGCCGGATCGTCCACGGCTGGTTGACGTACATCGTCGGGTAGGGCCCGCGCAGATACGGCGCGATGCCCGGATAGGTGTGCAGGAAGTCCAGCCCGTCCAGGTCCGCCGCGGTGTACAGCGGCGGCACGGGGATGCCCTCCGGCGTCTCCCAGGCTTGGCCCCGCAGCAGGGCCGGCGCGGGCGTGTCGCCCTGCTCAGAGGCCAACACGGCGTTCGAGAAGTCGGGGACGGTCATCGGGTGGCCTCCTCGGTCGTGTGCAGCACCTCGAGGGCGTTGCAGCCGGCGTAGACGTTGCCGTCAGCGCCGTCGGCCCTGCCCGCCAGCCAGACGTGTCTCGCGCCGGCCGCGCGGAGCTGCGTGATCGCCTCCGCCGCCGACAGCTCGTACACCCGATCCGACGAGCACAGGCACGCGACCGACGCGCCGCTCGCGGCGAAACCGTCGACCTCGCCGACCTCGAGGCGGAACCCGCCCGCGTTGAACAGGTTCGTCGCGAAGCCGAGCCGAGCACTGTGCTGGGCCAGCGGGCCCAGCGTGGCCAGATAGACGGTCGGACGGCCGTCCGCGCCCTCGACGCGGTCGCGCAGCGCTTCGAATTCCGCAGCCCAGCGCGCCGGCGCGAGCTGTCCGCCCGACGGGCCAGCAGGCGCAGCAACCCGCGACAGTGACGGCTCGTCGGGCAGCGCGTACTCGGTCAGCCCGGTCAGCGGCGCGCGCCGGTGCGCGATGTCGTCGGCGCGGGCGTCGCGGGTGGCGACGATCGCCGTGCCGAGGTCGCCGCTGTCGAGCGCGGCGAGGGCACCGCCGGCGCGCTCGATCGCGGTGAACCGGTCCCACGCCTTCTGCGCCAGGTGGGCCGTGAAGGTCTCGACATAGCTGGACCCGCCGGCCGCGTCGACGACGCGGCCCAGGCTCGACTCGTCGTGCAGCACGGCGTGCGTGTTGCGGGCGATGCGCCGCGCGAAATCGTCCGGCAGCCCGATGGCGTGGTCGAACGGCAGCACCGTGATCGCATCCGCGCCGCCGACGGCGGCGGCGAAGCACGCAATGGTCGTGCGCAGCATGTTCACCCACGGGTCGCGGCGGGTCATCATCACCGCGGACGTGACCGCGTGCTGTCGCTGCGTGCGTTCGTCCGATCCGGACAGCTCCGCGACCCGCGCCCACAGTTGCCGCGCCGCGCGCAGCTTCGCGATCGAGGCGAACTGGTCGGCCGTGACCGCGAACCGGAACTCGATCCGGGCCAGCGCCTCGTCGGCCGACAAACCGGCCTCGGTTAACGCGCGCAGGTGCGCCACCCCCACGGCCGTGGCGACAGCGATCTCTTCGGCGTCACTTGCGCCGGCGTCGTGGTAGACGGTGGCATCGACGCTGACGATGCGCAGGTACGGGTACGGACGGGCGAGCTCGACCAACTCGGCCGGCGAACCCACGTCCGCACCGGTGCGCGCCCGCCAGGCGATCGGATCGGCACCGAGACTGCCGTGCAGCTGATCCGCCGACACATCACGGGCGAGATCGAGCAAGGCCCGCGCCGCCTCGACGGTGCGGTCACCGGCGTCCAGTGTGATCGGGGCCATATCGAGGTAGACACCTTCGAGCGCGGCACCGAGATCGTCGACGGCCAGCCCTGCCTCGCCGAGGGTCAGCCACAGCGAGGTGGCGCCGGTCTCGAGGTCGTTCAGGATCGCCTGCCGCATGGCGCTTGCGTCGGGATCGCGGTGCCAGGTACGCACGTCCCATGCGCCGTCATGCGGTGTCCGCGGAAGGGACGGCTCGGGCCCGGACGTGTAGAGCGGGCGGATCGTGATCCCGTCGTAGGTGACCGCGCTGAGCCCCGCGATGGGATCGGCTCCCTCAGGGAGCGCAGCCGACCCGGACTTCCGGAGCACGCCGGCGACCAGTGCGCGCCAGTCGTCCTCGCTCGCGTCGGGAAAATCGGCGGCGAGCGGAAGGCGATCGGTCGGCGCTGGCATCTTCAGGATCGTATGGCGGTCGGTGCTGCCTCAGCCTGCTCAGGTGGCCGAACTAACGCTGCACGGCGAGCGCCGCGAACGCCGCGCCGGTCCCCGATCCGCAAGATCACAGATCGTTCCGGCACCACTCACAGGCCAGGAGGGGAACCTCTGCACCATGACGGCGCGTTGTAGGGGCATGCACGCCCGCAGCGCGCAACCGCCGGTTTCGTACCGTGCTGCGTGCCTGGCGCTGGCCGCGCTGTTCGTCCTCGCCGCGATCACCGGCGCCGTGGCCACCTCAGGGTCGGCGCCCCATCATCACCGCGCCCATGTTCTTGTCGCGGTTACCGCCGGCGCGGACATCCCGTCCCTGGTCGGCCGTTCCGCGCTCGACTCGGCTCCGACGCACACCGGCGCAGGCGAGTTGGCGGCGATCCGCTTCGCTGCCGCCGCACGACCGGTCCGCGCCGCGACCAGCGCCGCGGTGCACACGCTCCGGACGAGAGGGCCACCGGCGACGGCTGTTTGAGCCTCGCCTGCCCCTACTCCAACTTCTGGAGCACATTCATGAACACGGGTCCCAACCCGGCGACCGCCGGGACAATCACACAACGACAGTTGGACGCGTTCCGCGCCCAACTCGACGAGCAGCGGCGCTTCCGCCTCGACCAGCTCGACGAGCTGCGCACCATCGATCCCCACAACGCCAGCGAGGTCACCGAGGTGCTCGCCACGGGCGCCCGCATTGCGCTGCGCGACGTGCTCGCGGCACTGCACCGCATGGACACCGGCGAGTACGGCACATGCACCGACTGCGGTTGCACTGTGCCGCTGGAACGGCTCGAGGTGCTGCCGCAGGTCGGCCAGTGCCTCGAATGCAGCCGCGAGGCCGCGATCGGGCGGTGACGGGTCCGGGGCGGTCACGGGACGGCCACTAGCGTTGAGCCCGTGACCGTCCCAACCGTCCCGTCCGAGCCGCCCGAACCGCAGCCGGTCGACCTGTCCGCCGAGCCGCTCACCGAGGCCGAGGAGGAAGCCCGGCGAGCGGCCGGGGTCCTCAAGCGGCTGACCGGCCTCGAGAGCCACGACGTGGCGCTCGTGCTCGGCTCCGGCTGGGTTCCGGCCGTCGACGCCCTTGGCGAGGCCAACGGTGAGATGGACGCCAGCGACCTGCCCGGCTTCGAACCGCCGTCGGTCGAAGGCCACTCCGGCAAGGTCCGCAGCCTGGACGTCGGCGACAAGCGCGTGCTGGCCCTGCTCGGCCGGACCCACCTCTACGAGGGCCGCGGCGTCGACCCGGTCGTCCACGGGGTCCGGGTCGCCGCGGCGGCCGGGTGCCGGGTCATCGTGCTGACCAACGCGGCGGGCGGCTTGCGCTCGGGCATGCAGCCGGGCGATCCGGTGCTGATCCGCGACCATCTCAATCTGACCGGACGCACCCCCCTCTTCGGCCCCCGCTTCGTCGACATGACGGACGTGTACTCGCCGGAGCTGCGCGCCAAGGTCCGCGAGATCGACCCCACGATCACCGAGGGCGTGTACGCGATGTTCCCCGGGCCGCAGTACGAAACCCCGGCCGAGGTGCGCATGGCTGGCATCCTCGGCGCCGATCTCGTCGGCATGTCGACGGTGCTCGAAGCGATCGCGGCACGCGCTGCGGGCTGCGACGTACTCGGACTGTCCCTGGTCACCAACCTCGCCGCCGGCCTGGGCGAGAAACTCGACCACGAAGAGGTGCTCGCCACCGGCGCGGCGTCCGCGGCCCGGATGGGCGAGCTGCTCGCGCAACTGATCCCGCAGTTATGACCGTCCTAGTCACCGGAGCGGGCGGCACGATCGGCACCTCGTTGCGGTCGGGGCTGCGCGAGCTCGGATGGGCGCTGCGATGCGTCGACCTGGTCGCCGGCCCGGACGTCACGGCCGTCGACATCACCTCGCCCGACGCATTGGACGACGTGATGCCGGGCGTCGACGCGGTCGTCCACCTGGCCGGGCAGCCGGTCGAGGCACCGTGGCCGGTCATCCGGCACGCCAACCTCGACGGCACCTACGAGGTGTTCGAGGCAGCGCGGCGCCATGACGTGACCCGGATCGTGTACGCCTCGTCGAACCACGCGGTGGGCTTCACCCCGGTCCCGTGCGACGCCGAGTTGCCCGCCGACCTCGCCGCCCGGCCGGACACGCTGTACGGGGTGAGCAAGGTGTTCGGCGAAGCCCTCGGACGCTACTACGCCGAGCGGTACGAGCTGCGGGTCGCGTGCCTGCGGATCGGGACGTTCGCGCCGTCCCCGCCGGACGTGCGCGCGCTGTCGACCTGGCTGTCGCCGGACGACTGCGTGCGGCTTGTGGACGCGTGCCTGCGCTCGGAGGCGCTGAGCTACTCGATCGTCTGGGGCGTCTCGGCCAACACCCGGCGCACCTGGTCGCTCGCCGCCGGGCACGAGCTCGGCTACTTCCCGGCCGACGACGCCGAGATGCACGCGGCCGACCTGCCCGATGCGCAGCCGTATCCGTCCGACGCGTTCGTGGGCGGCGGGTTCACCTCCCCCGGCTTCGGCATCGACGAGGTGGCTGCCCGATGGTGACACGGTGGTGACACGGCCGGACGTCGAGGCCTGGATCGCGGACGAGGTCGACCCGGCCGCGGCCGATGAGCTGCAGGCGCTGCTCGACTCGGGCGCCGACGACGAACTCGCCGAGCGGTTCAGCGGTCCGCTCACGTTCGGCACCGCAGGTTTGCGCGGGCCGCTTCGGGCCGGGCCGAACGGCATGAATCGCACGGTGGTGCGCCGCGCGGCCGCCGGGCTCGCGTCCTGGCTGACCGAGCACGGCCACGCCGGCCGTCCCGTCGTCGTCGGCTTCGACGCCCGCCACGGATCGTCGGACTTCGCGAGGGACTCCGCGCAGATCTTCGCGGCGGCCGGCTTCGACGCCCGGCTCATGCCTGCTCCGCTTCCGACGCCGGTCACCGCGTTCGCGGTGCAGCACTTCGGCGCCGCGGCCGGCGTCGTGGTCACCGCGTCGCACAACCCGCCGCAGGACAACGGGTACAAGGTCTACGTCGACGACGGCGCGCAGATCGTGCCGCCGGCCGACAGCGAAATCGAGGCGGCGATCCGTGCGGTCGGAAGCGCCCGCGGCATCGCCATGGCCGACGAGCGCGTGACGGTGCTCGACGACGGCATCGTGGGCGACTACGTCACCGCGGTTACCGGGCTCGTCGACGACGGACCCCGCGACCTGTCGGTCGTGTACACCGCGATGCACGGCGTCGGCGCGCAGTTGGCCCAGCGGGTGTTCGCCGCCGCCGGGTTCGCACCGCTGCTCGCGGTGCCGCAGCAGGAGCAGCCCGATCCCGACTTTCCGACCGTCGCCTTCCCGAACCCGGAAGAACCCGGCGCGCTCGACCTGGCCTTCGAACTGGCCACCGCCCGCGCGGCGGACGTGATCATCGCGAACGACCCGGACGCCGACCGGTGCGCCGTGGCCATCCCGTCCGACGACGGATGGCGCATGCTGCGCGGCGACGAGGTCGGCGTGCTGCTCGCCGATGCGCTGCTGCGGAAGGGGATCCGCGGGACGTACGCCACTACGATCGTGTCGTCGTCGATGCTGCGCAGGCTCGCTGCCGCCCGGGGCGCGGGCTACGCCGAGACGCTGACCGGGTTCAAGTGGATCTCTCGCGCGGCGCCGGATCTGTGTTACGGCTACGAGGAGGCGCTCGGTTACGCGGTCGCCCCCGACGTCGTCCGCGACAAGGACGGCATCAGCGCGGCGCTGCTCGTCGCCGAACTGGCCGCAGGACTCAAGGCGGACGGGTCGTCGCTGGCCGCCCGGCTCGACGAGCTGGCCGCCGAGTTCGGGCGGTACGCGACCGACCAGGTGTCGGTGCGTGTCGAGGACCTCACGGTCATCACCGACACCATGCGCCGGCTGCGCGCCGAACCGCCGGCGACGCTGGTCGGTCGCGCCGTGCAGGTCGACGACCTTCTGCCCGATGCCGATGTTCTGCGATTCACGTTCTCCGACGGACGTGTGGTGGTCCGCCCGTCCGGCACGGAGCCGAAGCTGAAGGCCTATCTCGAGGTCGTCGAACCGTCCGGGTCGCAGCAGGCCGCCGCCGTGCGGCTCGCGGCGCTGCGGGACGAGATCAATCAGCTGGTGCGGTAGAGCCCGCCGAGTTTCCATTGCGGCCAGGCGATGTTCCAGTCGCCGTAGCCGTCGCCGATCTGCATCAGTTGGCCGTTGGCGTTGGGGTAGCGCACCGGGTCGCCCACGTCCAGGAAGTCGTACAG
>DASXJR010000059.1:0-19565 GCA_036497285.1 Jatrophihabitans sp. | reverse complement strand
CTTGCGACGACGCGCGGCAATGATGGCGCGGCCGGCGCGGGTACGCATGCGCAGCCGGAAGCCGTGCGTCTTCGCCCGGCGGCGGTTGTTCGGCTGGAAGGTGCGCTTGCTCACGGTCAGGCTCCAAAACTCAGGCGGTGCGGTGGATCCGGCCTCAGCGCGGATGGTCGTCAGGGGCGCGACCGGCAGTCCGACAGCACTGAGGGCGATGCCGCCGGGTGAGGACTGGCAACATCGCCGTCTACGGTACGGATCCAGTCGGGCATGGGTCAAACCAGCCCGGCGCACCCGGGTGTCAGCGGGGTAACGCCGAAGTTCATCCCGCGGCCGAATCAAGGAAACTACCCGTCTTCCTCTATGTTCCCGCAAGGACACGCCGAATCCTATTGTCGTGGCTCGTTCGACGCTGTTAGGTTCCCGCACCGTGCCACGTTGACCAGCCAGTTGCCTCACTACCGTTGACCGGCCGTGGTCGCGAGACACGCTTCACCGGCCCGTCGGAACTTGGCGGCGTCATTGCTGCGTACACAGGTGTGGGTAAGCCTGTGGATTCCGTCCGGCGACGGTAGTCGTGAGACAGTCGGAGGGGAGGGAACGGGGGGAACTCACGCCCCGTGCCGACGCGGTACGCACGACTGGACGACGAGCTGGAGTGAACCTGATCCGTGGACGAAAAAACTGCGCTCCTCGGAGTCTGGACCAGGGCCCGCTCGAGATTCGACAACGATGATGCACTCCGCCCACAGCACAAGGCCTGGTTGAGCCTGACCCGTCCGCTCGGTCTGGTCGCCGACACGGCACTGCTCGCGGCGCCGAACGAATTCGTACGCGAGTACCTCGACAGCCATCTGCGTCCCTACCTCGCCGTCGTCCTGTCCGAGGAACTCGGCCACGACGTGCAGATCGCGGTCACAGTCCAGAACCCGGACGACCAAGACCACCCCGACCACGCCGGCGAGGGCGAAATGCTCGGCGTCGTAACGGAGGAACCCGCCGAGCCGGTCGACGCGGGATATGACGACAGCGGTGATGAGTGGTTCAGCCGTCGGCCCGGGATGAGCGGTTACCCCGCCACCGGACGCAACGGCGGTGCATCACCGATCGACCGAGGCGAGTCCAACGGCGACGTCCGGTCGATCCGGCGGCCCGAACGCGACGCCCGCGACGCCCGGCTCAATCCGAAGTACACCTTCGATACGTTCGTGATCGGTTCCAGCAACCGCTTCACCCACGCCGCTGCCGTCGCCGTCGCCGAAGCGCCGGCAAAGGCGTACAACCCGCTGTTCATCTACGGCGAGTCCGGGTTGGGCAAGACCCACCTGCTGCACGCGATCGGGCACTACGCGCAGCGACTGCAGCCGGGGCTGCGCACTCGGTACGTGTCCAGCGAGGAATTCACCAACGACTTCATCAACTCGGTCCGCGACGACAAGATGCAGGCGTTCCAGAGCCGCTACCGCTCGGTCGACCTGCTGCTGATCGACGACATCCAGTTCCTCGAGCGCGCCGAGCGCACGCAGGAGGAGTTCTTCCACACCTTCAACACGCTGCACAACGCGAACAAGCAGATCGTGATCAGCTCCGACAAGTCGCCGCGGCAGCTGAATTCGCTCGAGGACCGCCTACGCACCCGCTTCGAATGGGGCCTGATCAGCGACGTCCAGGCACCCGACCTCGAGACCCGGATCGCGATTCTGCGCAAGAAGGCCGCGCAGGAGGGCATGAACCTGCCGCCCGAGGTGCTCGAGTTCATCGCCACCCGGATCCAGAGCAACATCCGCGAACTGGAAGGCGCCCTGATCCGCGTCACCGCCTTCGCCAGCCTGAACCGGCAGACCGTCGACATCACGCTCACCGAGACCGTGCTCAAGGATCTCGTCGGGGAACTGGACGCCCCGGAGATCACCGCATCGACGATCATGGGCGTGACGGCCGAGTACTTCGGGGTGTCGGTCGACGATCTGGTCGGACCGTCGCGCAGCCGCGCTCTCGTACACGCGCGCCAGATGGCGATGTACCTGTGCCGCGAGCTCACCGACCTGTCCCTGCCCCGCATCGGGGAGAAGTTCGGCGATCGCGACCACACGACGGTCATGCATGCCGAACGCAAGATCAAGGGTCAGATGCCGGAGAAACTCACGACCTACAACCAGATCGCCGAGTTGACCAGCCGGATCAAGCTCCGATCGCGCGCCTGATGGCGTCCGCCGGACCATCCTCGACGACCTCGACCTGTAATTCACACTCTGTGGGCACTTCTGTGGAGAACTCGGTCTTTAATGTGAACTACACGGGACAGCCATTTGTCGTCCACCCGATGTCCCCCACACCCGGCATGATCCACCCATGCTCGTCCACAATGGCGGCGCGGCACCGGTCGCCGAGTTGCCGGGCTCGCAAGGGGCTACGACGCGGTTGTCCCCAGCGTCCACAGCTGCGAAGAAGACTGACGAATACTTCAAATCACGAGAGCAAAGAGCAACGACTGGTGGGTGGTGGATTGTGGGGACGACGGGTCAGGCAGTCTGTACCCCCGTTCGGTTGCAGGTCGTTCTCGCCACGCAGGAGGCACGATGAAGTTCCGGGTTGAGCGAGACTCGCTGGCCGACGCCGTCACCTGGGCGGCCCGCAGCCTGTCCACGCGCCCGACGATGCCCGTCCTTGCCGGCCTGTTGCTCACCATCGCCGGCGAGCACATGACCGTGTCCGGCTTCGACCTCGAGGCTTCGACCGAGGTCGACCTCGACGTCAGCGCGGGCGAGGACGGCCAGGCCCTCGTCTCCGGCCGGTTGCTTGCCGACATCACCAAGGCCCTGCCGCCGCACCCGGTCGACGTCACGATGGAGGGCTCGCGGCTCTCGATCGTCTGCGGCGCCGCCCGCTTCACGCTCCCGACGATGCCGGTCGAGGACTACCCGCGCCTGCCCAACATGCCCACCACCGCCGGCACCGTGGTCAGCACGCAGTTCGCGACGGCCGTGAGTCAGGTGGCGATCGCAGCCGGCCGGGACGACACCCTGCCGATGCTGACCGGCGTCCGCCTCGAGATCGACGGCACCCGGCTCACCCTGGCCGCCACCGACCGCTACCGCCTGGCGGTGCGCGAGCTCGAGTGGAACCCGGAGAACCCCTCGGCCGAACCCGCCCAGGTGCTGGTGCCGGCCCGCGCGCTGAGCGAAGCGGCACGGAGCCTGTCGCACAGCGAGAACATGACGCTTGCGCTGTCGGCCGGCGGGTCCGGCGAGGGCATCATCGGCTTCGCCGGCACGACGAACGGCCGCGCCAGCAGGGCCACCACCCGTCTGCTCGACGCCACGTTCCCGGCCTATCGCTCGCTGCTGCCCAACGAGTGGTCGTCCTCGGCGGACATCACGGTCGCCCCGCTCGTCGAGGCCGTACGCCGCGTGGCGCTGGTCGCCGACCGCAACACCCCGGTGCGGCTGGAGTTCGGCGACGGTTCGCTCGCGCTGTCTGCCGGCGGCGACGACGAAGGACGTGCCGAGGAAAACCTCGAGGTCGGCTACGACGGCGACTCGATCACCACGGCGTTCAACCCGCAGTTCCTGCTCGACGGCCTGTCCGCGCTCACGTCGCCGACGGCCCGGCTCTTGTTCACCTCGCCGAACAAGCCCGTCGTGCTGCGTCCCGACGCGGAAGGTGGCGCCGATGCGGCCGGCGTGTACACCTACGTGATGATGCCGGTGCGCCTACCGGGCTGAGGAAGCCATGTTCGTCCGGCATCTGTCCGTCGCCGACTTCCGGAGCTGGTCGAGCGCCGAGTTGGCCCTCGATCCGGGACCGTCGGTGCTGGTCGGCGCCAACGGGCAGGGCAAGACGAATCTGATCGAGGCGCTCGGCTACGTCGCGACCCTCGGCAGCCACCGGGTGCCCACCGACGCGCCGCTGGTGCGGCACGGCGCCGATCGCGCCGTCGTACGCTGCGCGCTGGTCGCCGGTGGCCGCGAGTTGCGAGTCGAACTGGAGATCGTGCCGGGACGGGCGAACAAAGCGCGGCTGAACGGCGCCCCGCAACCCAAGGCCCGCGACGTACTCGGCGCGCTCCGCTGGGTGCTGTTCGCCCCGGAGGACCTCGCCATCGTGCGCGGCGATCCCAGCGAGCGGCGTCGCTTCCTCGACGAACTCGCGATCGCCCGCGCCCCACGCGTGGCCGCTGCCCGATCCGATTACGAGCGGGTGCTGCGGCAGCGCGCTGCCCTGCTCAAATCCGCGGGTCAGGCCCGCCGTGGCGGCTCGGCCGATTCGGTCGGCGCGACGTTGGACGTGTGGGACACCCACCTGGCCGAGCACGGCGCCGAACTGCTCGCGGCCCGGCTGGCGGCGGTGCGGGCGCTGCGGCCGCACGCGGTGGCTGCGTACGGACAGGTGGCGCCGGCCAGCGCCGACCTCACCCTGCACTACGCGTCCGGGTTGGCGGGTGTGCTGCCGGAACTCGACGCCGGTGAGGTGCCCTCGGTCGACGCGTTGCGCACGGCGTTGCTCGCCGAGCTGGCGCGCATGCGCCCCACCGAGCTCGAGCGCGGTGTCAACCTCGTCGGACCGCACCGGGACGAGCTCGAGCTCGGGATCGGGCCACTGCCGGTGCGCGGCTATGCCAGTCACGGCGAGGGCTGGTCGGTCGCGCTCGCGCTGCGGTTGGGCAGCTACGAGCTGTTGCGCGAGGAGGCCGCCTCGGACGCCGCGCCCGTCCTTGTCCTCGACGACGTCTTCGCCGAACTGGACGCCGGCCGTCGCGAACAGTTGGCGCTGGTCGCTGCCAAGGCCGAGCAGTCGATCGTCACGGCCGCGGTCCTCTCCGACGTGCCCGAACAACTGGCCGGCGCGTGCTACGACGTGGCTGCGGGGGCGGTGACCCGTGTGCGCTGAATCCGACGACGAGCTGAACCGCGTAAGCCGCAGAGAGGCCCAGATCACACCACCTTCCACAGAAGGCAGTGGAAAAGGTCCGGATTCTGTGGACAACTCGACGGATCCCGTAAAGGCCGCGTTGGCTGGCGCGCAACGCATCTCGCGGAGCACGCCAGGTCGGGGCCGTCGGCGCCGCGCCCGCCGGGACGACCAAGGCGCCGGCGCCCGCCGCGGCGGGTACTCCGGGGCCGGACCGGACGACACCGATCCGGCGCGGATCGGCGAGGTGGCTGCGAACTTCGTCACCGACCGCGGCTGGGAACGGCCGCTGGCGCAGGCGAGGTTGTTCACCGGCTGGGCGGATATCGTGGGTGCTGAGGTCGCCGCGCACTGCGAACCGAGCGGGCTGCGCGAGGGTGAACTGCGGATCAGCGCGGAGTCGACAGCATGGGCGACCCAGCTTCGGTTGCTCGCCGGCACCCTGCTTGCACGGATCGTCGCCGAACTCGGGCCGGAGGTCGTCACCAAGGTCGTCATCACCGGTCCGGTCGGGCCCAGTTGGAAGCACGGCCCGCGCTCGGTACGGGGCGCGCGCGGCCCCCGGGACACCTACGGCTGATCGCGCGCTGGCAGATCACCGGGCCTGCTTGTATGGGAGCCCGCACGAACCGGGGGTGAATTCGTTCTGCGTCCACATGAGGCGCGTTGGCAGCCAGTTGTGTCACCGCCGTCCGGTAGACTGGGCAGCGAATCTTGCGGGTTGCTTGCTCATAGTGACCGCTGTGAACGGGGTGGATTCAGCGTGTTCCCGACACGTCTCGTCCGCCCCTCGTTCGTGTCCGAGAAGGGGACCAGTTAGTGACTGCCGCCAAGGCGAAGAAGGACGAATACACCGGCAGCAACATCCAGGTCCTCGAGGGGCTGGAAGCTGTCCGTAAGCGACCCGGCATGTACATCGGGTCGACGGCCGAGCGCGGCCTGCACCACCTGGTGTGGGAGGTCGTCGACAACTCCGTCGACGAGGCCCTCGGCGGGCATGCCGACCGCATCGAGGTCACCCTGCTCGCTGACGGCGGTGTCCGCGTCAAGGACAACGGGCGCGGCATGCCCGTCGACATGCACCCCACCGAGAAGAAGCCCACCATCGAGGTCATCCTCACGGTGCTGCACGCCGGCGGAAAGTTCGACGGGAAGGCCTACGCCGTTTCGGGCGGTCTGCACGGGGTCGGTGTCTCGGTCGTGAACGCGCTGTCGAGCCGGCTCGAGGTCGAGATCGAGCGCGACGGCTACCACTGGAGCCAGCCCTACGCCGACCAGAAGCCGGCGGCGCCGCTGAAGAAGGGTGAGCCGTCCAAGAAGCGCGGCACGACGGTCACCTTCTGGGCCGACGACACGATCTTCGAGACGACCAAGTACGACTACGAGACGATCCGCCGGCGCATTCAGGAGTACGCCTTCCTGAACAAGGGCCTGACGATCGTGCTGCGCGACGAGCGCGTCGACTCGATCGTCGACGAGGACGACGCCACCGCCGACTCGCACAAGCCCAAGGTGGCCAAGGAGGTCGTCTACCAGTACCCGGGCGGCATCTCCGACTTCGTCCGGCACATCAACCGCACGAAGGACAAGGAGCCGATCCACAAGGACGTCATCGCCTTCTCCGCCGAGGACACCGACAAGAGGCTGTCCGTCGAGATCGCGATGCAGTGGAACGCCTCGTTCACCGAAAGCGTCTTCACCTTCGCAAACACGATCGCCACGATCGAGGGCGGGACGCACGAAGAGGGCTTCCGCACCGCGTTGACCAAGGTCGTCAACGACTGGGCGATCGAGAAGAAGATCATCAAGGACACCGCGACCGACCGCTTCAAGGGCGACGACGTGCGCGAGGGCCTGGCGGCGATCATCTCGGTGAAGCTCGGCGAGCCGCAGTTCGAGGGCCAGACCAAGACCAAGCTGGGCAACTCGTCGGCGAAGACGTTCGTCCAGTCCGTGGCGAACGACTGGCTGAAGGCGTGGTTCGAGAGCCACCCCACCGAGGCCAAGGCGGTCGTCACCAAGATCAACCAGGCCGCGCGGGCGCGCAAGGCCGCCCAGCAGGCGCGCAACCTGTCCCGAAAGAACGCGCTCGACACCTTCGGGATGCCGGGCAAGCTCGCCGACTGCCGTTCGACCGATCCCGGGCAGAGCGAGCTGTACATCGTCGAGGGTGACTCGGCCGGAGGGTCGGCGAAGTCGTGCCGCGACTCGATGTTCCAGGCGATCCTGCCGATCCGCGGCAAGATCATCAACGTTGAGAAGTCGCGCATCGACCGGGTGCTGAAGAACAACGAGGTGCAGTCGCTGATCACCGCGCTGGGCACCGGCATCCACGACGATTTCGATCTGTCGAAGCTGCGCTATCACAAGATCGTGCTGATGGCCGACGCCGACGTCGACGGCCAGCACATCACCACGCTGCTGTTGACCCTGCTGTTCCGGTTCATGCGGCCGCTGATCGAGGCCGGCCACGTCTACCTGGCCGCGCCACCGCTCTACAAGATCAAGTGGAGTAAGGGCGACCCGGATTACGTGTACTCCGAGAAGGAGCGCGACGCCCTGATCAAGGCCGGCCAGGAGTCCAACCGCAAGCTGGCCAAGGAAGACCCGATCCAGCGGTACAAGGGACTCGGCGAGATGAACTCCAAGGAGTTGTGGGAGACCACGATGGACCCGGCCAACCGGATCCTGCGCCTGGTCACGCTCGACGACGCAGCGACCGCGGACGAGTTGTTCTCGGTGCTCATGGGTGAGGACGTCGAGGCCCGCCGGTCGTTCATCATCCGCAACGCGAAAGACGTCCGCTTCCTTGATATCTAGGGCGAACATGTCGCTCCATCTGGACCACTCGCTTCGCTCGGGTCCGTCTGTCGCGCCATACCGCAAGCTCGCTGCGCTCGCGCGGGGCGCTGCTCTTCGCGCCAGCGCTCATCGCCCGATGGTCACTTCTGAAGGATGTGCATCTTGACCGATACCACTGACACCGGTGGGTTCGACCGGATTGAGGCGGTCGACATCCAGACGGAGATGCAGCGCAGCTACATCGACTACGCGATGTCGGTCATCGTCGGGCGGGCGCTGCCGGACGTGCGCGACGGCCTCAAGCCGGTCCACCGCAAGATCCTCTACGGCATGTACGACTCGGGCTTCCGGCCCGACCGCAACTACGTCAAGTGCGGACGTGTCGTGGGCGACGTCATGGGCAACTACCACCCGCACGGCGACTCGGCGCTGTACGACGCGCTCGTCCGGATGGCCCAACCGTGGTCGCTGCGCTACCCGCTGATCGACCCGCAGGGCAACTTCGGCTCGCCCGGCAACGACCCGGCGGCCGCCTACCGCTACACCGAGTGCCGGCTGCAGAACCTCGCGATGGAAATGCTGCGGGACATCGACAAGGAAACCGTCGATTTCGTCCCCAACTACGCGGGTAACACCGTCGAGCCGGTCATCCTGCCGGCGCGGTTCCCCAACCTGCTGGTCAACGGCTCCGAGGGCATCGCGGTGGGCATGGCCACCCGCATCCCGCCGCACAACCTGCGTGAGGTCTCGTCCGGGGTCATCTGGGCGCTCGACCACCCGGACGCCTCCCAGGAGGAACTGCTCGAGAAGCTGATCGAGCTCGTCCAGGGCCCGGACTTCCCGACCAAGGGTCTGATCGTCGGCCGCGACGGCATCGAGGACGCCTACCGCACCGGCCGCGGCTCGATCCGGATGCGTGCGGTGGTCGAGGTCGAGGAGGACCAGCGCAACAACACGATCCTCGTCGTCACCGAGCTGCCTTACCAGGTCAACCCGGACAACCTCGTCGAGTCGATCGCCTCGTTGGTGAACGAGAAGAAGATCAGCGGCATCCGGGCGATCCACAACGAGAGCTCCGACCGCATCGGCATGCGGATCGTCATCACGCTCAGCCGTGACGGCGTTGCCAAGGTCGTCATGAACAACCTGTTCAAGCACACCCAGCTGCAGACGACGTTCGGTGCGAACATGCTGGCCATCGTCGACGGTGTGCCGCGCACGCTGCGCATCGACCAGTTCGTCGCGCACTACGTCGAGCACCAGGTCGAGGTCATCGTCCGGCGTACCCGTTACCTGCTCAAGCAGGCCGAGGAGCGCGCCCACATTCTGCGCGCGCTGCTCAAGGCGCTCGACCAACTCGACGCGGTGATCGCGTTGATCCGCAGCGCCCCCTCGGCCGACGCCGCGCGCGAAGGCCTGAAGGATCTGCTCGAGATCGACGACACCCAGGCAACGGCGATCCTCGACCTGCAGCTACGCCGGCTTGCCGCGCTGGAGCGGCAGAAGATCATCGACGAGGCCGCCGAGATCGAGGCCAAGATCGCGGATCTGCAGGACATCCTCGCCAAGCCGGGCCGGCAGCGCGCGATCATCCGTGACGAGCTCACCGAGATCGTCGAGCGCTACGGCGACGACCGCCGCACGCGGATCATCCCGCACGACGGCGACGTGTCGATGGAAGACCTGATCGCGCAGGAAGACGTGGTCGTCACCATCACCCGGACCGGCTACGCGAAGCGCACCAAGACCGATCTGTACCGCGCCCAGCGGCGCGGCGGTCGGGGCGTGCAGGGCGCATCGCTGCGCACCGACGACATCGTGTCGCACTTCTTCGTCAGCTCGACCCACGACTGGATCTTGTTCTTCACCAACAAGGGCCGGGTCTATCGGACGAAGGCCTACGAGCTGCCCGAGGCCAACCGCAACGCCAAGGGCCAGCATGTGGCGAACCTGCTCGCGTTCCAGCCGGACGAGCAGATCGCGAACGTCATCGCGATCAAGAACTACGAGGTCGCCCCGTACCTGGTGCTGGCCACCCGTCACGGCCTGGTGAAGAAGTCCGCTCTGACCCTGTTCGACTCGTCGCGCTCCGGCGGCATCGTTGCCGTCAACCTGCGTGAGGACGACGAGCTGATCGGTGCGGCCCTCATCTCGGCCGAGGACGACCTGCTGCTGGTCAGCCGAAAGGCCATGTCCATCCGGTTCCGCGCCGACGACGACACCCTGCGGCCGATGGGCCGGGCCACCTCCGGCGTGTTCGGGATGCGGTTCAACGACGGCGACGAGCTGCTGTCCATGTCCGTGGTGCGGGCAGGCAACGGCGACTCCAGCGATGTGGAAATCTTGGTCGCCACTGAGGGTGGCTTCGCCAAGCGCACCCGGATCGACGAATATCCCCTCCAGGGCCGCGGCGGCAAGGGCGTGCTCACCGCGCGTATCGTTTCCACGCGGGGTGGCTTGGTCGGCGCCGTGGCTGTGTCACCCAAGGACGAGATCTACGCGATCACGTCCGACGGCGTGGTCATCCGCACAAAGGCCGCGGAAGTCCGCCGCGCACAACGGCAGACGATGGGAGTCCGGCTGATGAACCTTCCGGACGGTGTCACCCTGGTAGCCCTCGCGCGCAACGCCGACGAACCGGACGAGCAGGAGTAAGCGATGACGCAATCGCCCTACGGGGGGACGGCTTCGCAGAGCATGCAGTCCAACGCCGGCACAGGCACCACCAACTCCGGCACCAACCCTGGCACGAGCACGGACCGCAACCGGCCCGGAAATGGTGCCGGCGGCGCGGGTTCGGCCGGTAATGCGCACGTCAGCGCGGGTCAGGGCGCCGATTTCGGTGCCACCACGATCTCCGGATCCGGGCGTCAGGGCACCTCGCCAGCGGACGGTCGTACGCATAGCTCGCAGGCGGCCGCCCAGGCTCGTCCCACGACGCCGCCGCAGGCGACCGGGCGCGGCACGCGCAACCGCGGGCCACGGCGGGCGCGGCTGCAGCTGCGCCACATCAGCCCGCTCACGGTGCTGAAGTTCTCCTGCGTGCTCGCGATCGCGCTCTTTTTCGTGTGGCTGATCGTCGTCGGCGTGCTGTACGGCGTGCTCGACGCGGCCGGCGTGATTCAAAACATCAACGACACGGTCGTCCAGCTCAACGGATCCGGCTCGAAGCCGCCGATCACCGCGGGCATCGTGTTCGGTGGCGCCGCCATCGTCGGCGTGATCAACATCGTGCTGTTCGTCGCGCTGACCACCATCGGGTCGGTGATCTACAACCTGTGCGCCGACCTGGTCGGCGGCATCGAGATCACGCTGTCCGAGCGGTAACTGGCTCATCCCAGCACCAGTTTGGAGGCCGCCTCGGGCGGCCAGTAGAGTTCTGCAAGCAGCAAGTTCCGGGCCTGTAGCTCAGACGGTTAGAGCGCATCCCTGATAAGGATGAGGCCGGAGGTTCAAGTCCTCCCAGGCCCACACTTGTTCGGTGGCGAAGGCGGAGTTAGAGGCGTTTCGAGGCGTTGGAGGCATCGTGAAGCCGGTGATCGCCGTGATCGGGCTGGTCGGTGTCGCGGTCGCAGTCATGCGCCGCCGGCAGGCCCACGCCGACCAGGCGCTGTGGCGCGAGGCCACGTCCGACTCCTCGCGCTGACGAACAACCCCACACGGGGACGTAGCTCAATTGGCAGAGCACCGCCTTTGCAAGGCGGGGGTTAGGGGTTCGATTCCCCTCGTCTCCACTGAAGGCCCAAAGTACCGCCGTTCGGCTTCGGGATTACCGCTTCGGCCGCGGCGCACTGCCAGCGACACTCGTACAGGTCCCAGTAACAGCGCGAGGTGTGCTCGTGCTCGACGTCGCACAGGATCTGATGAGCCGCCGTCGGTTCGGTCGTGGCTTCTGTCATCGGTTTCCACCCCCGGCGCGAGAGTGTGGACACGCCCGATCAATGTCAAGGGCGGCGAGCGACGCCATGCGTTCTCGCTGCGGGCAAAGCAGGCGGAAGTCACCCGAAAGCCCGGGAAAACCGCGGCACGCGACCTGCGACTCGCCCGTCCAGACGCTCGCCGTAGCGGGGTTCTGCACGCCGCGCGTCCCAGTCCTACACGCTCGACTCGGTGCTCGACGCGCGTCGGTAGCCTGGGGCGCATCATGGGTGCCCTCACGAATGTCCTGGCGGTCTGGGTCGGAAAGCTGACACTCGCCGTCCTGCGCCTGCTCGGCCGCCGCGGCAACGCCCTGCCCGGCCTGGTCGTGGAGAAGCTCTTCCCGCGCTACCTCACCCGCGCGATGGCCGCCCTGCCCGAAGGGGTCGTGGTGGTGACCGGCACGAACGGCAAGACCACCACGACCAAGATGGTCGCGACGATTCTCGGCGAGAAGTACCGGGTCCTCACCAATGACACCGGAAGCAACTTCGTCCGCGGAGCGATCACCGCGACCGTCGAGCACACCCGCTGGACCGGACGATTGAATTACGACGTCGCGGTTTTCGAGCTGGACGAGGCCTGGGCGGTGCGCTTCGTACACGCCGTGCCGCCGAGCCGAGCGCTGCTGCTCAACGTGATGCGCGACCAACTCGATCGCTTCGGCGAGATCGACACGACTGCCCGCCTGCTCGGCAAGGTCGCCGCCGCTACGACAGGCAACGTCGTGCTCAACCGCGACGACGACCGGATCTCCGCGCTCGCCGCACAGACCAGGGCCGAGGTGACGTACTACGGCGTGAGCCCAGAATTGCGCGAACTGTTCCCGACGGACGAGGAACTCTACGGCGGGCCCGTCCACTACGCCGATCAGCAGACCACTGCCGAACTGTTACGGCTGTCCGGAGCGGGAGTGCCGCTGCGCGTTCGGATCGGGTCTTCCGAGCACGACATCGACCTACGTGCCGAAGGCCCGCACAACGCACAGAACGCCACTGGTGCAGCCGCCCTCGCTTTGACGTTCGGCCTCGACGACACCACGGTCGCCGCCGGGCTCGCCGCCGTCTCCCCCGCCTTCGGCCGCGGGCAACGCTTCACCGTCGACGGACGCAACGTCGTACTGCAATTAGTCAAGAATCCTGCTGGTTTTCGTCAGACGCTGCGCACCCTCGACACCACCGCGGCAGACGCCATCGTCATCGTGATCAACGACGATTACGCCGACGGACGCGACGTTTCCTGGCTCTGGGACGTCCAATTCGCCCACCTCGGCGAGCACCCGGCCCGGGTTTCGACTTCCGGAACGCGCGCGGCCGACATGGCAGTGCGGCTGCGCTACGACGACGTCGCGACCGTCGAGGTCGAGCCCGACGCCGAGAAGGCTGTACGCGCCGCAGTGTCAGCAATCGACAACGGCGGCACGGTCGTGGTGTTCAGTACCTACACCGCGATGTGGGCCTTGCACGCCATCCTGCTGCGAATCGGGGCTGCCGTCACATGACCACTCTCACGCTCGTCCACCTGTACCCGCGCGAGATGAACATCTACGGCGACACCGGCAACGTCGTCGTGCTCGAACGACGGCTGCGCTGGCGCCACATGTCGGTGCGCGTGGTCCCGGTCAGTGTCGGAGACCCACTGCCCAGCGACACGGACATCCTGCTCGGCGGCGGCGGCCAGGACGCGGCCCAGGGCGAGATCGGCGCCGACTTCGCGACACGGGGGCCGGAGCTGCGCGCGATGGCCGACGACGGGGTCGTCATGCTCACCATCTGCGGCACCTATCAGATGCTCGGCCACGAGTTCATCACGCAGGAAGGCCGCTCGATCAAGGGTGTCGGGGTCCTCGACGTCATCACGCGCGGCAAACCGGAACGGTTGATCGGCAACAACTTCGTCGACACCCCCGAGGCGGGGCGGCTCGTCGGGTACGAGAACCACAGCGGGCTGACCGAGCTCGGTGCGGGCGTGGCGCCGCTCGGACGCACACAGACCGGGCGCGGCAACAACGGCATCGACCGCACCGAGGGCGCCGTGCGTGGCAACGTCGTCGGCACCTACCTGCACGGACCGGTGCTCGCAAAGAGTCCGCGCTTCGCCGACAACCTGCTACTTCGCGCACTGCTGCGCCGTGGTCTGCCTGCCGAGCTCGAACCGCTGGACGACGAACTGGCCGAGCAGGCCGCGAAGGTCGCGGTCGGCCGACCCCGTTAGCTCACTTTTGGCGGCGAGCCGTCAAATAGCACGTCACGCCGCCAAAAGTTGCGATCAGCTGGTCGGGGGCGGGTCGCCGGGCAGGCCCGAACCGGTATCCGCAGTCGGCGACGGCGGGTACGGATCGGCACCGGCAGCCTTGCGCTTGATCACGGTGGTGACCACCACGCCACCGAGGGCGAGCCCGCCGAGCACGGCCACCGTGCGGCGGCCGCGGTGCGGCTTACGACCCTGAACGGCGACGCTGAGCTCGCGGGCGTGCCTGCGCGCGTTCTTGTTCGCCTTCGCGGTGACCTTGTCCGCTCGCTTGCGTGCCTTCTTCGCCCGCTTGCGTGCGGACTTGGCTGCCTCGTCGGCAAGCTCCTTGGCCCGCTTCTTCGCCTGCTTGCGCGCCTTGCGTCCCTGCGCGGCGGCCTCTTCGGCAAGTTCCTTCGCGCGGGCCCGTGCCTGCTCGCGCGCGATGCGGCCCTGCGCCGCCGCGCGGTCCAGCGTCGGCTTCGCCGCGGCAGCAAGGCCAGCGCCGGCTGACGAAGCTTGCGCCTTGGCGTTGTCCAAAGCGGTCGAGGCGGTGTTCTTCACGGTGTCTCGGACATCGGCGACATCGGTTCTGGCCATCAATCGCTCCTCGGTCGTGCGAGCCTTCGGAGCCTCTGACGACGACTCCTGTGCTCTGTCTAGCGCATCTGCGTAGGTTTCAGGCATATCGATCAATCACCTACCCGTTATCGGGACGCGGTTACCAGTCAGGCCTGCATGGCAGGATGAACGTCCGTCCAGAAATCGTCTACCCGTCAGGAGCCACGACAATGAGCGCCCCGATGTCCACCCAGAAGGCCACGCTGCACACGAGCGCCGGTGACATCTCGGTGCAGCTCTACGGCCACCAGGCGCCGAAGACCGTCGCCAACTTCGTCGAGCTGGCGACCGGCGCCCGCGAATGGACCCATCCCGGTACCGGCTCGAAGAGCACCGATCCCCTGTACAGCGGCACGGTGTTCCACCGCGTGATCGCCGGCTTCATGATCCAGGGCGGCGACCCCTTGGGTGAGGGTTACGGCGACCCGGGCTACAAGTTCGCCGACGAATTCCACCCCGAGCTCAGCTTCGACCGTCCCTATCTTCTGGCGATGGCCAACTCGGGGCCGAACACCAACGGCTCGCAGTTCTTCATCACCGTCGGCCGTACGCCACACCTCAACCGCAAACACACGATCTTCGGCGAGGTCGCCGACGCCGACAGCCGCGCTGTCGTCGATGCGATCGCCAACACCGCGACCGACCGTCGCGACCGTCCCACCACGCCGGTCACGATCGAGTCCGTGACCGTCGAGTGAGGAACCGTCCTGCATGACCGACGGCGGGGTCGCGCACTGTTACCGGCATCCGAACCGTGAAGCCGGCGTGCGCTGCATCCGGTGCGATCGCCCGATCTGCCCCGATTGCATGCGCCCCGCCTCGGTCGGCTTCCAGTGCCCGGACGACGTGGCACTGAGCCGGAGCAGTCAGCGGCCGGTGCGCAACTCGGTCGGTGCCGTGCTGCGCGACTCGCCGCCGTACGTCACGATCACTCTCCTGGTGCTCAACGTGGCGGCGTATCTCGGCACGGCGCTGCCGTCCAAGCACGGGTTGAACCATCCGGAGTACTCGCAGCTGTTCCAGGACTGGCAGCTGCAGCCGTACGCCGTCTTCCACGCCGACCAGTACTACCGGCTGATCACGTCGGCGTTCCTGCACGCGAACGTGCTGCACATCGCGGTGAACATGATCTCGCTGGGCTTCGTCGGTCCGTACCTCGAGCGCGAAATCGGCTGGTGGCGCTACACCCTGGTGTACCTGGTGTCGGCGCTGGGCGGTTCGGCGGCGGTGTACGCGTTCGGGTCCGCGCTGGTTCCGGTTGTCGGAGCGTCGGGCGCGTTGTTCGGCCTGCTCGGCGCGTGCCTCACGCTCGTCCGCCGGCTCAACCTCGATCTGCAGTACCTCGTCGGCATCATCGTGGTGAACTTCGTATTCACGTTCTCGGTGGCGGGGATCTCGCGGCTGGGCCACATCGGCGGCTTCGTCACCGGCGCGCTGGCCGGGCTCGCGATCGGCGGCTGGCCGACATGGCGCCGACGGCTGCCGGACCGTGTACAACTCGCCGGGCTCGGTGCGTTGCTGCTGCTGATCGTGCTCATCGTCGTCGTGCGCACGGCGACCGGGAACCTCTGAGCCTCAGGGCTGCATGGCCTGGACGAGCCCGGCGACGGTCTCCGGGTCGGCTCCGAGGCTGCGCCTGCTGAACACCACGAGCAGGCTGCCGGCGTCGACCTCGAGAGTGCTGCTGCGCACGCCGTAACGCGACCGCACATCGGCGGTGATCGAGTCGACCTCGTCCCAACGCAGGTCGGCGCGCGCGAACGGCGAGCGGATCCGCAAACCGGTCGCATCGGCCGTCAGCCGCGGGGACCAGATCACGTCGGTGACGACATATGCGATGAGGACGAGAGCGGCGCCCGCCCACAGCAGCCGGCCGGCGAGATCGGACGTGGTCAGGCTCAGCACCAACGCCATCAGCGCGCCGACGCCGGCGGCGGCCGTCAGCCGCCGGTCGGGAGCGAACCGGACGACGGGCGCGCGGGTCGGCTCGGTCACGGTATCCACAGAGTTGTCCCCAGCTGGGGATGAACTACAGCCGTGTAATCACAGGCGTGGAAAACGTTGTGGACGGGCTGCCGCAGGGGCAGATCGCTCACCGCCAGCGGACCGCCATGATCAGGCCGAGCATCATCACGCCGAAGCCGACGGCGAAGTTCCACGCTCCGAGGTCTTCCATGACCGGCACGCCGCTGCCGCTGTTGGTGAGGTAGTACGTGACCAGATAGGCCAGGCCCAGCAGCAGGACAACGACCATCGTGATCGGATACCAGCTCGGGCTCGGCGCGATCGTCTTGGTCGTCCGGGCGCCCGACAGCGACTGCGGCCGGGCCGCCGTCTCCGGCTTCTTACGGACCTTGGACTTCGGCACTGACTACTCCTGCGAACGTGCCCGACGGGCGGGACGGGTGGCTTGTAGGGGTTAGCGTAGACGGCGACCCGAGGCAACGCCCGTCCTGCCGATGCCGCGCACAGGGAGTGGATGTAATGCGCCTGACCTCGCGCCCGGGATGGCGCGCGCTCGTGCCGGTCGTATGCCTGGTCGCCGGATTCGGTTTCGCGGCCAGCGCCCGCGACTCGCGCGGCACCGACCTGCGTCCGCCCGGGACGGCGAACCTGCGCGACCTGGTGCGCTCGGCCGAGGCCAAGGTACGTGCCCAGGACGCGGAGTACGCCGCGCTGCAGCGGCAGGTGAGCGCCGCGACGAGAGCCGCGGGCCGCACTGACAGCGACGTCGCCGCGCTGCAGAACAGAGCTGCACCGCTGCGCGAACCGGGCGGGTTGACCGCGCTGCACGGACCCGGGCTCGTCGTGATCCTCAACGACGCGCAATCCTCGCCGGCCACGGCCGGCGTCGACCCCAACCAGCTCGTGGTGCATCAGAGCGACCTGCAGGCCGTGGTCAACGCGCTGTGGGCGGGCGGTGCCGAGGCCATGAGCATCGCCGGCCAGCGGGTCATCGCAACCAGCGCGGTGCGCTGCGTCGGCAACACGCTGCTGCTCAACGGCGAGGTGTTCTCGCCGCCGTTCAGGGTTGCGGCGATCGGACCGGCCCGGACAATGGCTTCAGCACTTGATCAGTCGCCGGGCGTCAAGCTGTTCGTGCAGGCGGCCGGTTACTACGGGCTCGGGTTCACCATCGAACCGACCGATGTGGAAGTTCCGGCCTACACGGGATCGATCGGGCTGCGGTACGCGCGAGTGGCGAGATGAGGACCTGATGGTCGACACGGTGGACAGCTCCGGCGAGCTGGCCGATCCGCAGTCGCACCGACGCCCGACTCCGTGGGTTGATCGGGTGCGGTGGCTGCTGCGCGGCGTGGGCCAGATGTTGATCACCGCCGGTGTGATCGTCCTGCTGTTCGTCGTTTACGAGGTGTACGTGACGAACTACTTCGCCGACCGCGCCCAGGCGCAGGTGAAGACGGCGTTGAAGCAGGAGTGGCAGCACACCGACGGCGAGGACCCGTTGTTGCCGCTGCCCGGACAGTCGACGCCGTCGCTGCCCGAGGGCAAGGGCATCGCCTACCTCTACATACCGCGGCTAGGCCGCGACTTCGGCTACGCGATCGTCCAGGGCACGAGCGACGCCGACCTCGAGAAGGGTCCGGGCCACTACATCTCCACAGCGCTACCGGGGCAGATCGGGAACTTCGGTGTCGCGGGGCACCGGGTGGGCAAGGGCGAGCCGTTCCTGAACCTCGACCAACTGCAGCCGGGTGACCCGGTGATCGTCCAGACCGAATCGCACTGGTATGTCTACCGGGTCGGCGGCCGGCCGGGCGACATCTCGGCGACCGACGCGCAGGGTGTGCCGGGGCGCGAGATCGTCGACCCGAGCGACGGCGACGTGCTCGACCCGGTGCCCGACCATCCCGGCGCGATCCCGAAAAAGGCGCGGCTGACGATGACCACCTGCCATCCGAAGTTCACCGCGACGCAGCGGATGATCGTGCACGCGACCTTGGCGCAGACCGTGCCCGCGCACGGGCTGACGATGCCCGCATCCATCGTCGCGATCTACAGCGGTCAGGGGGCCTGATGTACGTCTGGATCTGGCGTCACCTGCCGGGCAACCTCGGTATCAAGCTGGCTCAGGTGCTGGTGCTGTTCCTTGCGGTCACCGCGCTGCTGTTCTTCGTGATCTTCCCGTGGATCGAGCCGCACCTGCCGATCAGCCAGGTCACCGTGCCGGGTGAGAAATAGCGTGACGCGCATTCTGGTCCTCGACAACTACGACAGCTTCGTCTACAACCTCGTCCAGTACCTGGGCCAGCTCGGCGCCGAGGTCGAGGTGCGTCGCAACGATGCCGTCACCCCGTCCGAGCTGGACGAGTTGGCGGTCGACGGCGTGCTCCTCTCCCCCGGGCCCGGGACCCCGCAGGACGCGGGTTCGTCGATGGACTTCGTCGAGGCCTGCGCTGTGCGGGCGATGCCGTTGTTCGGCGTGTGCCTGGGGCATCAGGCGATCGGTGCCGTGTTCGGCGCGCCGGTGGTGCGTGCGCCGGAACTGCTACACGGCAAGACGTCCGAGGTTTTCCACGACGGGACGGGCGTGCTCGCCGGACTGCCCTCGCCGTTCGTCGCGACGCGCTACCACTCGCTCGCGGTGGAACGCGACACGCTGCCGGCCGAGATCGTGGTGACCGCGCAGACCGAGTCCGGGGTGGTCATGGGGCTGCGACACGAGTCGCTGCCCATCGACGGCGTGCAGTTCCACCCCGAGTCGGTGCTCACCCAGGGCGGGCACCGGATGGTCGCGAACTGGCTCGCCCGGTGCGGGGCTGCCGTGTCCGACGCGGTGGTCGACGCGCTCGCGAGGGAGGTCGACGCCATGCGCGCGGGCGCCTTCGCGGTCGCCTGAGCGCTCGCGCGTCCGGACAGTGGTCAGTTACGACGACAGTGGTCAGTTCCAACTGACCACTGTGCGTCCGAACTGACCACTGTCAGGCGGTGCCGGCGGCTTCGGCCTTGGCGGCCGCCTTCATCTGCTTCTTGAACGAGCGGACCTTCTGCAGCGACGCGTCGTCGACCACATCGGCCACCGAGCGGAACGAGCCCTGCTCGCCGTACGCGCCGGTCGCCTCGCGCCA
>DASXJR010000058.1:0-9099 GCA_036497285.1 Jatrophihabitans sp. | reverse complement strand
AACCGCTCGCCGACGAGGTCGAGGCCCGCGTCGCCGCCCGCGCCGGCGCGACCAAGCACGCGGAACGGGTCGCGGAGGCGCTCGCTGGCCCGCAGTCCGCGATCGTCCTCGTGGACGACCTCGAGCAGGGTCTCGAGGTCGTCGACGCCTACGCCGCCGAGCACCTCGAGGTCATCACCGCCGACGCACGCCGCTGGGCCGAGCGGGTCCGCAACGCCGGCTGCATCTTCGTCGGCCCGCACGCGCCGGTGTCGCTGGGCGACTATTGCGCCGGCTCGAACCACGTGCTGCCGACCGGGGGCACCGGCCGGCACTCGTCCGGGCTGTCGGTGCAGTCGTTCCTCAAGGGCGTGCACCTGGTCGAGTACACCGAGCAGGCGCTGGCCGAGGTCGCGCCGCACGTGCTCGCGCTGTCCGCCGCCGAGGACCTTCCGGCCCACGGCGCTGCGGTCGCCGCCCGGTTTTCATGACCGGCTCGACGAGCGGCTTGGCCTCCCAGCAGGGCGACACGCCGTCGGAGTCCCTGCAGCGGGGCCAAGACCGGTGGGGCGGGCTGCCGATCCGCGACGAGCTACGCGGGGAGGAGCCCTACGGCGCGCCGCAGCTCGACGTCGCGGTGCGGCTGAACGTCAACGAGAACCCGTACCCGCCCGGGGCCGAGGTCGTGGCCGACGTCGCGTCGGCCGTCGCCCGGGCTGCCTCGTCGCTGAACCGCTACCCCGACCGGGACGCGGTGGCGCTGCGGGCCGACCTCGCCTCGTATCTCAATGCCGACGGCGGCGCCGGCTTGCATGCCGCCAACATCTGGGCGGCGAACGGTTCGAACGAGGTGATGCTGCACGTGCTGCAGGCCTTCGCCGGTCCGGACCGCACGGTGTTGTCGTTCGCCCCCACCTACTCGATGTATCCCGAGTACGCGCGCGATACCCACTCACGCTGGGTGGTCGGCCGCCGCGCGGGAGACTTCACCATCGACCTCGACGCGGCGCGCGAGGCGATCGCGGCGCACGCGCCGTCCGTGGTGCTGCTCGCCTCGCCGAACAACCCGACGGGGACGGCGTTGCCGCCGGCCGACATCGAAGCCATCCTCGATCTCGCACCGGGAATGGTCGTCGTCGACGAGGCCTATGCGGAGTTCCGCCGCATCGGCACGCCGAGCGCGCTGTCGCTCCTGCCGCGCTACCCGCGCCTGGCGGTCACCCGCACCATGTCGAAGGCCTTCGCACTCGCCGGCGGCCGGCTCGGCTATCTCGCCGCCTCGCCCGCCGTGGTCGACGCGCTGCGCATCGTCCGACTGCCGTACCACCTGTCCGCGGTGTCGCAGACGGTCGCCCGCGTGGCCCTGGCGCATTCGGCCACCTTGCTCGCGGTCGTCGACGAACTGCGGGCCGAGCGCGACCGCACCGTCGAGTGGCTGCACGGAATCGGACTGCAGGCCGCGGAGTCGGACGCCAACTTCGTGCTGTTCGGCACCTTCGCCGATCGGCACGCCGTGTGGCAGGGCCTGCTCGACCGGGGTGTGCTGATCCGGGAGACTGGTCCGGACGGCTGGCTGCGCGTGTCGATCGGCACGCCCGCCGAGATGGCGGCTTTCCGCACCGCACTGCAAGAAGTGAGGTCCAATGGCTAGGACTGGACGGATCGAGCGCACCACGCGCGAGACCAAGGTGCTCGTGACCATCGACCTCGACGGCCACGGGCGCACCGACGTCTCGACCGGGGTCGGCTTCTACGACCACATGCTGTCCAGCTTCGGCAAGCACGGCCTGTTCGACCTCACCGTCCAGGTCGAGGGCGACCTGCACATCGACGCACACCACACCGTCGAGGACGCCGCGATCGCGCTCGGTCAGGCGTTCGCGCAGGCGGCCGGCGACAAGGCAGGCACCCGGCGCTTCGGCGATGCGATGATCCCCATGGACGAGTGCTTGGTGCAGGCCGCGGTCGACCTGTCCGGGCGTCCGTTCCTGGTGCACCGCGAGCCCGACGCTGCGCCACCCACGATCGGGCCTGACTACGCCACCACGCTCACCCGGCACGTCTTCGAGTCGTTCACCTATCACGCCGCGCTGGCGCTGCACGTGATCGTCCACTCCGGCCGCGACTGGCACCACGTGACCGAGGCGCAGTACAAGGCGGTGGCGCGCGCGTTGCGGGCCGCCGTCGAGGTCGACCCGCGGGTGTCCGGCGTGCCGTCCACGAAGGGCGTGCTCTGAGCAAGGTCGTCGTCCTCGACTACGGATCGGGCAACCTCCGCTCTGCGCAGCGTGCCCTCGAACGCGTCGGGGCCGACGTCACCGTGACCGCCGAGCGACGTGCCGCGATCGAGTGCGACGGGCTCGTCGTGCCCGGCGTCGGCGCGTTCGCCGCGTGCATGGCCGGGCTGGCCGCGATCGGCGGTGAGTCGATCATCGCGGACCGGCTCGCCGCGATGCGTCCGTTGCTGGGCATCTGCGTCGGCATGCAGGTGCTGTTCACCACCGGGGCCGAGCACGGTGTCGAGACCGAGGGGCTCGGTGTGCTGCCCGGCCGGGTCGAGCAGTTGCGCGCTCCCGTCCTGCCGCACATGGGCTGGAACACCGTCGAGATGTGCATCGGATCGAAGCTGTTCGGCGGGCTCCCCGCGGATACCCGGTTCTACTTCGTCCACTCCTACGCCGCGCGGCACACGTCCGGCCTCGTCTCGTTCGCCTCGCACGGGTCCCGCTTCGCCGCCGCCGTCGAGGACGGCCTGGTGTCGGCGACCCAGTTCCACCCGGAGAAGTCCGGCGACGCCGGCGCCGCGCTGCTCGAGAACTGGTTGAAGTCGCTTTGAGCAAGGAGCGCGCGCGAGCCCGTGCGGTGCGCGAAGCGGCCGCGGCGCAGAAGGCCGCCGCGGAGAAGGCGCGCCGCGAGAAGGAGGCCGCGGCGCAGGCCCGGCGCGAGCGGCGCGATCTGGCGTGGCGCCGCAATCGGCTCTGGCAGCACGGCTCGGGTTACCGCCGCCGCAAGGAGGCCATCGCCGCGCTGCTCACGCTGGACCTCGTCGTGCTGCTGGTCGCCTACCTGCTCACCAGTTCGGGGCAGGCCGTGCTGTTCGTCCTGCTGGTCCTGATCATCGCCAGCCCGGCGCTCGCCAAGCTGATCTTCGATCGGAGCCGCAAATGAATCTTGTTCTGCTGCCCGCCGTCGACGTGTCCGGTGGTGCGGCCGTGCGCCTGGTACAGGGCGAGGCCGGTTCCGAGACGTCCTACGGCGATCCGCTCGAGGCGGCGCTCGCGTGGCAGCGCGACGGCGCCGACTGGATCCACCTCGTCGACCTGGACGCGGCGTTCGGACGGGGCGACAACCGGGCGCTGCTGGCCAACGTGGTGGATCGGCTGGACGTGGCCGTCGAACTGTCCGGCGGAATCCGCGACGACGCCTCGCTCGAGGCCGCGCTCGCCACCGGGTGCGCGCGGGTGAACCTCGGCACGGCGGCGCTCGAGTCGCCGGACTGGGTGCGTTCGGCGATCGACCGGCACGGCGAGAAGATCGCGGTCGGGCTGGACGTGCGTGGCACAACGCTGGCGGCGCGGGGTTGGACGGAGGACGGTGGCGATCTCTGGGAGACGATGGCCCGCCTCGACGCGGACGGGTGCGCCCGCTACGTCGTCACCGACGTGAACCGGGACGGCACGCTCACTGGTCCGAACCTGCAGTTGCTGCGGGACGTGTGCGCGCGGACGTCCGCGGCCGTCGTCGCGAGCGGCGGCGTCTCGTCGCTGGACGACCTGCGCGCGATCGCCGACCTCGGCACCGTCGAGGGCACGATCGTCGGCAAGGCGCTCTACGCCGGCGCGTTCACCCTCCCGGAGGCGCTCGCCGCGACGCGCTGACGCGTAGCCGTTGATCAATGCCCGCACAGCCGTTACGTTGTGCACGCTCAGTTGATCATCGGGAGGGGACGCAGTGCTGCGTCGAGTCGCTGTCATCTCTGTCATCTCATTGGCGTGTGGTCTGGCCACAACCGTCGCCGCGGGCACGGCGCGGGCCGACGATCCGATCAGCCGGATCCCGCTGGGGCGGGCGGCCGACGTGCTCATCGACCCCGCCAGCGGAACGGTCTTCGTGTCGGGTGCGGCGAACACCTTCATCGACGACGGTTCGTCCGGCGGTGTGGTTGCGCTGCATCCGGACGGGACCTTCGCCCAGAAGCTGACCTCCGACGTCGACACGTCCGGGATGGCGCTCGGATCCGACGGGCGGGTGTACGCGGCCGAGGATCCGGCGAGCGGCGACGGCAGCATCGTCGCGATCGACCCGACCGGGGCCGTCGCACCGGTGCAGTTCCCACTTGCCGGCGTCGACTGCCCTCGCTCACTGGCGGCAGTGGGATCGACGATCTGGTTCAGCTATGGGTGCGCGCCGGCGACCTCCGCGCTCGGGCACCTCGAGCCCGACAGCGGCGTGGTCACCAAAGGCCTGCTCTCCGGCGCCCGTAGCGCGGTGAGTGAGCTGGCGGCGATTCCTGGTGACCCGTCGGACCTGCTGGTCACCAACGCGAACACCGGGTCCACATCGGCCTCCGACCTCAGCCTCGTGTCGATCACCGGGCCGGAGCCGATGGTGACCGCCTCCGTCGACACCCCCGTCGCAGACCTCGCCGTGCGCCCGGACGGCAGCGGCGTCGTCGTCGCAACCGCGTCCTCGGTCATCGGCTACACCCTCCCGTCGCTCACGACCGGCGCGGATCAGCAGTTCCCGACACCGAACCAGCACGGTGGAAGCGCGGTGGCAGTGTCGCCCGATGGCCACTACGTCGCGTCGGCCACCGGCACCGACGTCTCGTGGACCGACACGCTGACCACGTACGGACCGGACAGCACGTCCGCTATCCGCACCTACGACACGTCCACGCCGGGGAGCGCGAATGTCGGCCAGTCCAACAATCCGGTCGCCGGCGCCCTTGCCTGGTCCGCGTCGCACGTTCTCTACGCGGTGTATGCCGACTACGGCAACGGCTATCCGACCATGCACGTGCTGCACTCGGCGCTCCAACACGTCACGAGCATGACGCTGACCGGTCCGGCCAAGGCCGCGCGCGGGGGCACGGTCCGGCTCTCCGGCGTGCTCAAGAGCAGCGGACAGGTCCTGCCCAACACGCGTCTGACGGTCGCGCGATCCGACCTGTCCGGCCGGCACACGCTGCCGACGGTGACAACGGGCGCTGACGGGGAGTACGTGATCGTCGACCACCCGCCTGTCGGCACACGGAACAGCTACATCGTGAGCTACCGCGGGGACGCCTCGCACACTCCGGTCAGCCGTACGCACTACGTCCTGGTGTCGCGGGCGCGGACCGCGCTGTCCATCGCGCTGAAGGCCCGTGCGATCTACTACGACCAGAAGGCAGTCGTGCGGATCCACCTCGGACGGACGTTCAACCACCGGACGGTCGAACTGTTCGCGCAGACTCTGCATCGCGCCAAGCATCGAATCCTGACCGGTCGGGTGAACCGCATCGGCGATCTCGTGGCGAAGGTCGCCATGAACCAGAACACCAAGTTCAGCGCCGCGTTCGACGGCGACTACCGGTATGCGCCCGCGAAGACCACGGCCGTCACGGAGTACTCGGGATACCGGCCGTACATCGGACTCGGCGGCGGGTACGCCACGTCGGGCAAGTACCGGCTCTTCCACGCGGACAAGTACGTCAAGCTGACCGGAACCCTGCTCCCCGCCAAGGCGGGACGGTGCCTGCAGTTCGCCTCGTTCCACCGCGCAAACGGGAAGTGGGTGAACGACGGCGCGTCGCAGTGCTTCTCGACCAACCGGCGCGGCGTCGCCCTGGCGTACTTCCATCCGCCGCACCCGAAGATCGGCGTGCCGTACGCGATCGAGTCCTTCTACAACGGCGACGACTCGCACACGTGGTCCACGAGCGGCGCCAAGTTCGTCAAGTTCACGGCCGCTTCGGCGCGTGCCGCGGCGCGGACGTCGTGGAAGGGCACCTGGACAATAGGGCGGTGACCGTTGCCGTCCGCGTGATTCCGTGCCTCGACGTCGACGCCGGACGGGTCGTCAAAGGCGTCAACTTCATCGGGCTGCGCGACGCCGGTGACCCGGTCGAACTCGCGCGACGCTACGACGAGCAGGGTGCCGACGAGCTGACGTTCCTGGACATCACGGCGTCGTCGGGCGAACGCGAAACGACGTACGAGGTGGTGCGCAGAACGGCCGACCAGGTGTTCATCCCGCTCACCGTCGGCGGCGGGGTGCGCACTGTCGCCGACGTCGACGCACTGCTCCGCGCCGGCGCGGACAAGGTCGGCGTGAACACCGCGGCCATCGCCCGTCCCGAGCTGATCGCCGAGATCGCCGAGCGATTCGGCCGCCAGGTGCTGGTGCTCTCGGTCGACGCGCGGCGGGCAGAGACACCTTCGGGCTTCGAGGTGACCACGCACGGCGGGCGGCGCGGCACCGGCATCGACGCCGTCGCCTGGGCAGCGCGGGCCGCCGAACTCGGCGCGGGCGAGATCCTGCTCAATTCGATGGACGCCGACGGGACGAAGGACGGCTACGACCTGCCGTTGATCGAGTCGGTGCGCGCCGCGGTCACCGTGCCGGTGATCGCCAGCGGGGGCGCGGGCAAGCTCGAGGACTTCGTCCCGGCCGTCCGAGCCGGCGCCGACGCCGTGCTCGCTGCGAGCGTGTTCCACTTCGGCGAGCTGACGGTGGGCGAGATCAAAGAGTCGCTGCGCGCCGCCGATCTCGAAGTTCGCTGAGGCTCGAGCACGTCCTGCCAGGATTGGCGGCCCGGCTACCGATATGACGGCACGCCGCCAAAAGTTGCGCCGGGCCGCGGCTCAGACACGAATCGACGCGCCGCGCAACCGCTCGACCGCCTCGGCCGGTCCGTCGTAGGACACCCGCGCCACCCGCTGCCGCCCGAACGCGAACAGCGCGAGCTCCTCGGGCGCGCCGGACACGGTCACCACCGCACCCCGACCGACCGACACCGAGCCGTGCGAGGGCCAATCGAGACGGACCGCGCCGGGGACACCGCGCAGGGTCAGCCGCGCCGCCGTTCGCAACCGCGACCACACCGCGGCCTGCCGCTGTACCGGCAGCACCCGCGGCACCCAGCCGTCGACCGCGCGCCGGACGTCCTCGTGGTGGACGAGGTACTCGAGCAGATTTGCCGCCTCGCGCACCGGAGGCAGCGCGAACGGGGACCACAACGGCGGTCCGGACGCCACCGCCGCGACCACCTCGGGGTACGGCGTGCTCTCCACATACCCGTCGATCACGCGTTGCGCGGCGTCGCGGGCCCGGCGCGAGGGCAGCCGTCCGAGCAGTTCACTCGGCGACCTCTCGCGCAGCACCACATGTCCGGCAAGCTGCGCTGCCGTCCAGTCTCCGCACAGTGTCGATGCCGCGGGATCGGTACTGCGTAAGGTCTCCGCCAGCTCAACCCGCTCCTGAAACGCGTGTCCGGACATAGGACGACTCTAGGATGCCGACTGTGGACCATGACGAGAGCCGCGGCGCCCCACCCGTAGTCGTCGGCGCGGTCGCGGCCGGCGTCGCCGCCCTGCCGTTCCTCGCGGTGTACGCCGTGCTGTTCATCGCGCGCGGCACCGTCCACCCGGTCACCCCACCGGACGTGGGCAACAGCAAGACCGCGGAGCTCATCGCCGGTCTGATCGCGCTCGCCCTGTTCATCCTGGGCGCGCTGGCTGCGCTGTGGCTGTTGGACGGCCGCCGGCGGTGGTTGTTCGTCGTCTGCCAGTTGGCGCTGCTCGCGACCTCGATCGACTTCATGATCGACTCCTCGATGGGCTCGCGGGCGATCCCGGTGGTGCTGGCCGCGACGTCCCTGGTCGCGCTCGTGCTGGCCGCGCACCCGACGACCTGGCAGCACATGGGGCAGGAGCCACCGGCGTGGCTGCGGCGGAACAGACCGAGCGTCGCTCCGAAGGAGCGCATACCTTAGTCACAGCAAGTGCCCAGGCCCGGCTCAGTGTCTTCGCTCAGTCTGGATACAGCGGACGCTTACCGCGATCGCGCACCATGTCCGGGGAGAAGAGATGAGCGCAGCCATGACCATGACGGGAACAGTCACCAAGCGGCGGGTCCTGGTAGTCGACGACGAGGAGAACGTGACCCACCTCGTGTCGTCCGCGCTGCGCTTCGACGGGTTCGAGACCCTTACCGCGGACAACGGCGACGACGCGCTGGCCAAGGTCGCCCAGTACGACCCTGACCTGATCGTTCTCGACGTGATGATGCCCGGGCGCGACGGGTTCGGCGTCCTGCAGCAGCTGCGCGCCTCGGGCTCGCAGGTACCGGTGATCTTTTTGACCGCCCGCGACACCGCCGGTGATCGCGTCGGCGGACTGCGGGCCGGCGCCGACGACTACGTCGTCAAGCCGTTCTCGATCGAGGAACTGCTCGCCCGTGTGCACGCCGTGCTGCGTCGCTCGGCGCCCGAGGAAGGTCGCGACGGTGTGCTGCGCATCGCCGACCTGGAACTCGACGAGAACAGCCACGAGGTGACCCGCGCCGGGGTCGAGGTGCACCTGACGGCCACCGAGTTCGAACTGCTGCGCTACCTGATGCGCAACGAGCGCGTGGTGCTCTCCAAGACACAGATCCTCGACCGGGTCTGGAAGTACGACTTCCAGGGCCAGTCGAACATCGTCGAGCTGTACATCGGCTACCTGCGCAAGAAGATCGACAACGTCGAGCCGAAGTTGATCCACACCATCCGCGGCGCCGGCTACGTGATCAAGGCGCCGCGAACGTGAAGTCCGTTCCGTGACGGGCGTGGAGTTTCTCGCAACGCCGCCGAAGCGGCCTCGGCCCTGGCTGCGCAGCCTCACGTCGCGCCTGGTCGTTGGCGTCGTCTCGCTGGTCGTCGTGCTCGTGCTGGTCGTTGTCGTGGTGGGTGGGGAAGGGCAGCACCTCGCCGGGCACGGTGTGGGGTGTGCCGGGGGTGCAGCGGTCGACGAGGTCGTCGATGTCGCGGTCGCTGACGTAGGCGGCGCGGAATCGGATCGGGAGTCGGGAGCCGGTGTCGATGACGAACCCGATCCCCGCGTGCTCCGGGTCGCCGGGGATCTCATCGGCCAGCGC
>DASXJR010000057.1:0-12553 GCA_036497285.1 Jatrophihabitans sp. | reverse complement strand
CCAGCGCGATGCTCGACAGGGCGACCAGCCAGGCGATCGTGGCGCCGTCGCCGCCGCGCGCGACCAGGCCGGCGACCCCTGCGACGAGCACCGCTCTGGTCAGCGTGACCCAATCCGCCGGGCCGATCGGCGCAGAGGTGTGCCGTCGCGCAATGATGTGCAGCGCGACGGCACCCAGGCCTGCGAGGACGCCCACCGTCCACCCGGCCGGTCCGAGACCCACCGCGAACGACACGACGGTCAACACCACAAGCGTCGCGGCTGCACCCACAAAACCCTCGAACCGCGTGCTGCGCAACCGGACCTCCAGTGATCGACACATCGCATCAACGTCGTAGGGAAGTACGCGTCGGTGCGTGTGCCGGTTCAGGGTCGCGAACCGCGCTGCATTGAACGGCCTGTCGCCCCTGCACCGTGACAACGGACGTGACGCAGGCGAACCGCTCAGATCACAAAGCCAGGGGGCGGCGGGTGCCCCCGGAGGGGTGGGGACACCCGCCGCCAGCGGGCGGGTTACCGCGGGGGGAACTGCGAGTTCGGCACCGGCTCGGCGAGGTTCTGGGTCGGTGCGTGGTTGATGTATGCGATGACAGCGCAGTTGATATCGACACCGACGGACCCGTACGGCGCACCACCGGGACCGGTGATGAGGTCAGGCCTGGTGGCAGCCAGGTTGAACACCTGCACCTCGTCGATCTGACGCTTATCCAGACCCTGCTTGATCGCCTTGTCGGTCCACTGGCCGAGCTGGGCATCCCACAGCGGGCTGTACGCCTGCGAGTGCCGAGGGTCGGTCAGAGTCGGGAAGTCGCCGAAGACGTTGAGCAGGTCGCCACCCTTGCGCAAGGCGGTGATCAGCGCCGTGTTCTTCGCCGACGCGTCTTCAGAGGCATGCCCGTCGAGTACGAGATGCCGGAAGCCCTGGGCCTGCGGATTGTTGGCGCCGGTCTGGCCGTTGACGAACCCGAATAGCCGCTCTCGGGCGGAGCCGAGGAAGTCATCGCCGCCGTTGAACGACGCCTTGTCAAGAGCAGGCACGTAGGTGGACCGCTCGAGAACTGAGGTCAGCGGCTGCCCGGCGTCAGTGCTGATGTAGACGATCGGCTGGCCGGCGTCGAATCCCTTGACGAACAAGATGTCGACCCACGACTCGTTGAACTGGCCGGGGGGCGACGGAGGCGCGATGTGGACACCCAGCACGCGGTCGCCAGTGTTCGTGTGGTGGGTGACGTCGAACGGACCATGGCCGGTGGCGACGATCGGCGCGTTGTAGACGGTCGGTGAGCCCTTGATCCGGATGAACGGGCTGTAGCCCGGCCCGGCGACGGCACCTGGCTGGAACCTCGCCAGCGGGAACCCATCCGGTCCGGGACGGGCGATGCGTGTCGGGCTGAAGTCGGGGGCGCCGGCGAAGTGCACATCCGCGGGCCCGAACGGATTGTCGGCCGGTGCCGGGTTGTCGAGCGTGACCTGCTGGACAGCAGCAGGATCACCGATGGCCAGGTTGGCGAGTTTCGGCGCGTAGTTGACACCGAGGTCGTGAGCGGCGCCGGGGTCCGAAGCGTCCAGCAGCACATACCAGACACGCTTCCCGTTGACGTCGCCCGGATACAACGGCAGGCGGACGGTCTGCTTGCTCAGGTTGACCCGGAGGGCGCTCTCCTCCGTGAACTTGTGCCGCGGGACCAGACCCGAGATCGGACCGAGCCCGCTCGCCGAACCGGACGGGTGCTTCGACGCCGACGCGGACGCCGAGTTCGCGGTGATGGCCAGCGTCGGTGCCAGTACACCCACCGCTAGAAGTCCGGCGGCCAGACTCGCTCTGCCGCGTCCGCTGCTCGGGAGGGGCGGGATTTGCAGTCGCATGATGGGGTTCCTTCCGTCGTGACTCCGGCTTCAACCGGAAATCTGGTCGGATTCACGAGTCGTCGGCAGAAGGCCGACGCTGTGCCTACCCCCGGTTAGCACTCCACGGCGTCACGGTCTTACGTCGGTTCCACAGAAATCCTGGAGCCAGGACTGTGCGAGCGCGGCATCTGCCTCTCAGCAAATCAGGATTCGCCTTCGGTGACGGCCGCCAGCAACCCGCTGAAATCTTCGGAGCACGGACCACAAGCCTTCAGGTGTACAGCGACCCCCGGATGCCGCTCCGCCGCGTCGGCGTCCGCCGCAACCATCTCGACGTAGACGTGAAGCAGCTCCATCGCCCGATCACAGCCAACGTCGCGGGGATCGGTCTGCAGGAACCGGTCCAGTTCCGTCCAGTCGCTCATCTGGCCCTCAATCCCTGTGGGTCCGCGTATCCGTTGGCGACCAGTGCGACCCGAATTTTACGTCGCGCGTCGAACAGCATCTTGTAGATCGCGTTACGGCTCGCGCCGAGCTCCTCGACCAAGGTGTCCAGAGGCACGGCATTGAGGACGATCGCGACGAAAATCTGGCGCTGTCGATCCGTCAACACCTCATCCACCGCCCGACGCAACGCCGCGAGCAGGTCGCGCCACTCCGACTCGCGCGCCGGATCGAGCCCGAACCGGTCCGGTAGCCGCTCCCAGGCCTCGACGTCCATCGACGCATGCGGGCGACGCCAGAAATGGCGACCCAACGTCCTCGACACCTCGAACATCACGAACTTGTACGCCCACGTCGTGAAACGGCTCTCACCGCGGAACTGGTCGAGCTTCGTCTCGATCGCCAGCAACGCGTCGGCGGCCGCCTGGTGCGCAACATCGTCGGACTCGGGGCCGGCGATCCGGAACGGACCACCGCCTCGGCGGTGCACCTCGCCACGCGCAATCCGCAACAACAGGGCGTAAAGCCGGTCGCGAGCGGCCTCTCTGGCCGGGCCTGTGCTGCTTAACGCGAGCAACCATTCTCGCGACTCCGGATCGCAACGGCCCGCGCTAACCATGAGATGCACCGAAGACAAGTCCAGGTAAGACACACACGCCACCGTGCGTCATATCGATCTCACCGGCCCCTCGCGGTGCTCTCACACGGACGGGCTGACCGTCGGGGAAGTCGGTGCCGCTACCGGTGGGTGGGATGTGTACCCAATCTGTACCGGACCACTTACCGAGATGCCCGTCAGACCCGCGACGGTCCGCAAACTCGGGCTCGTGAGCTCCCCCGCCTGGACTCGAACCAGTAACCCTTCGAATCCCGGCGCAGCCGTTGGTCAATGACCATCATCGACGATAGGCCAGAGTTTTCGGGTGGTCCAGCGTTGGACGCTCGCAGTCGGACACGACCGATCTCAGCAGTATTGGATGGCTAAAAGATGACCTTGCGTTGGTTGCCGTCGGCTATTTCTACGAGGCTTCCGATGAGCAGTCAGTGGCTCTTGAACGCCTCGGCCAGCCACCATGAGCCACCGTCGTCGCTGATCCGCGCATCGACGACGAGCACGCCGCCGTCGCCGAGCAGCCACTCGGCAACGCGGTCGAGGTCACGCACGGATCGCACCGTCAGTCCTTCGGCGCCGAAGCCATGTGCGAGCGCGGCGAGATCGCGCGGGGGGAAGGTCACCGTCGACAGGTTTGCGGAGCGGCCGAAGTGGTGCACCTCTGCGCCGTATGCGTCGTCGTTGTACACGACGACAAGCATGTGGAGTCCGGCGCGCACCGCGGTCTCCAACTCGCTCACGCTCATCAGGAACCCGCCGTCGCCCAGCGCGGCAACGCACAAACGTTCCGGACGGGCCGAGGCTGCGCCGATCGCGGTCGCCAGGCCGAGGCCGATCGACTGGTAGGCCTGGGTGAAGCAGAACCCGGCGACGTCGGGCACCGATAGATATGCGCTCGGATAGCCCATGAAGTTGCCGGAGTCGACGGCGATGGTGCGCTGCTCCGGAAGGATCTCGTCCAAGCGCGCGGACAGCACTCGCGGATCGATAGAATCGGCGGTGGAGATGTCGCCGGTGGCGACGTCGTTCCACCGCCCCTGCGTCGCGATCCGGGCTCGCACGTCGGCCGACCGGTAGCCTGCCGCGGCGTTGTTCCCGAGCGCGGCGCGCAATGCCGCTGCGGTTGACCCGACATCGGCGCAGATGCCGAGCTGGACGGGCCGGTGTGCGCCAAGGGCGTGGGGATCGTCGTCTATCTGCACGACCGTGGTGTGCTCGCCGACCAGCGTGCCGTGCCGAGTCGTCCACATGTTGAGCGCGCAACCCCACGACACCAGCAGGTCCGCACCGGCGATCAGTTCGGCGGACAGCGGCGACGCGAAGCCGCCGGCGATGCCGAGCGCGAACGGGTCGCCGCGGAACAGTCCTTTCGCCACGGCGGAGGTCGCGAGCAGCGCCCCGGCGGCGGCAGCGGCAGACGCGACCTCGGCCTCGGCGTGCCATGCGCCGCGCCCGGCGATGAACACCGGACGCTCTGCGCGCCGGACCAGGTCGGCGAGCTGCTCGACCTCTGCCGAATCAGGTATTGGCCGAACGGCCGCCGGTACGGCGTACTCGGCAGGCGTCGGTCCCGGGGCGTTCTGGGCCTGCACGTCCAACCCGACGTTGAGCACCACCGTGCGCCGGTCGCGCACCGCGGTCGTGCATGCCCGGAGGACGTCCGCGTACACGCTGTCGGCTCCGTGCACGCGTTCGCTGACCGCGCCGACCGCAGTCACCAGGGCGGGCTGGTCGATGCGGAAGTTCGAGCGCACTGCGTCGTGGGCGGTGTCGGCGGCGAGCACTACCACCGGCGTGCGGCTCTTGACCGCCTCGGTGATGCCGGTCATCGCGTTCGTGAGCCCGCAGCCCTGGTGCAGCGAGAGGACCGCGGGCCGGCCGCTGATGCGCGCGTAGGCGTCGGCCATGGTCGCCGCACCGCCCTCGTGCCGGGCGGCGAGATACGGCACCCCGGCCGCCACGAGCGCATTCGTCATCGTGAAGTTGCCGCTGCCCACGACGCCGAACGCGTGTCCGGCGCCGAGCCGGGCCAACGCCGTGCCGACCGCCGTTGCGACCGTATCCATCGGGACGGCGATCAGTTCGCAGGCACGAACGCGAACACGCGCGCCGGGCTGCCGGTACCGCCGACGATCGGCAACGGCGCGACGACGAGCACTGCGCCTGTGGCAGGCAGCGCGGCGACGTTCTGCAGTTGGGTCAGCCCGTACTTGTCGGCGCCAAGGAGAAAGTAGTGTGCCGGAAACATCGGGTCGAGCCCGGCGGCCTGGCCGGCGTCGATGCCGACCGTCTCGACTCCGAAACCCGATACCGCTGGATTCGCGGCCAGCCACTGCGCCGCTGCCGGCGACACCCCCGGCGTGTGCGGGCCGTTCTCGTCGGCATTCGCGAACGCGGCCGGATCGTTCGATCGTGATCCCCAGCCGGTGCGCAGGATGACCCAGGCGTTGTCCGGCAGCGGGCCGTGTCGCTCCTGCCATGCCTCGAGGTGTTCGGGCTCGAGCAGGAAGTCGGGATTCGTCTCGGCGTCAGAAACGTGGTCGAGCACCGCGGCGGGTCCGACGAGGCGGTTGGGGGCGATGTCGGCGACGCTGTTCCCGTCCTTGCCGGATACCCAGTGGATGGGTGCATCGAGGTGCGTGCCGGTGTGCTCCCCGGTGTGCAGGTTGTGCCAGCGCCATGCCGGGCCGGCCTCGTCGAAATTGCTGATCTGTTCGAGAGACGCGGGCATCGTGTTCGCGAACGGCGGCGGCAGCTGCAGGATCGGCGTCTGCGGACTGAGCGGCGCGGTGAGGTCGAGCAACTGCACCCGTCCTTCGGCCAGATCGCCGAGGAGGCCGGTCAACCTGTCCATGCTTACCGCTCCGATCGTCGAACTATGGGGGTGACGGGGGCTGCCGATCGCCGAGAGAACACATCGGACCAGAAGCGCCCGGGCGAGCGCAAGCAACGCTCGTGTATAGCGTTTCATTGACGTTCGTAACCAGTACGGCTAACGTCTTCGCTGGCCCTGGCGTAGAGAGGGATCCGTGACTGCCTTTCGGATCAGTCCAGCGCAGCGCGAGTATGCCCACTGGGTGCGCTCGGTGGCCACTGAGCAGGTCGTCCCGCTCGCCGGCCGTACCGGCAGCATGGTGAACCGTCCGATGCTCAAGGAGCTTGGCCGGCTCGGCCTGCTACGCGGGCTGTTCGGCGGTACTGCGGACGAGCCGCCGCATGTTGCAGCTGCACTGCAACTGTGCCTGCTCCGCGAGGCGCTCGCGCAGGTCAGCGGCGAGGCCGAAACCGCACTCGCCCTGCAGGGCCTGGGCAGCTACCCGATCCTGCAAGCCGGCTCGGCCGAGCTGGTCGAGCGATGGCTGCCCGCCGTGATCAGCGGCGCCGCGGTGGCAGCGTTCGCGCTGTCCGAACCGCTCGCCGGTTCGGACGCCGCGGCGCTCGCACTGGCGGCCGAGCCGGACGGTGCGGGTTGGCGGCTGGTCGGCGAAAAGCTCTGGATCTCGAATGCTCCGGAGGCTGACGTCTACACGGTGTTCGCCCGCACGACGCCCGACTCCCGCGCTCGTGGCGTCACCGCCTTCGTCGTGGACGGCCGCAGTGCGGGGCTGACGGGTGAGCATCTGGACCTGCTCGCTCCGCACCCCATCGGCCGGCTCGAGTTCGACGGCGTGCGGGTCGATCGCGGCGATGTGCTCGGCGAGGTCGACGCCGGCTTCGCCGTCGCGATGCGCACGCTCGATCTGTTCCGTCCGAGCGTCGGTGCGTTCGCGGTGGGCATGGCCCAGGCCGCCCTCGACGCTACGGTCGAGCACGTGCAACGTCGAGAGGTGCACGGTGCGCCGCTGATCGACCAGCAGGCCGTCGCGCATCGCATCGCCGACATGGCCACCGACCTCGAGGCGGCGCGACTGCTCGTGTACACCGCCGCCAGCGCGTACGACGACGGTGACGAGCCGCAGTTGCAGAGCAGACGCTCGGCGATGGCGAAACTGTTCGCAACCGAGGCCGCGCAGTCGATCGTCGACGGTTGCGTGCAGCTGCACGGCGCTGTCGCCCTGCAGCGAGGCCATCTGCTCGAGCACCTCTACCGCGACGTGCGCTCATTGCGGATCTACGAAGGCGCCTCCGAGATCCAGCGTTCGATCATCGCGCGCGACCTGATTCGACAAGGGACCGGCAATGACTGACGACTACCGCTTCCGTGCCTCGGCCCCGCTCACCGAAAGCTGGAACCACTTCCGGTTCGAGAAGGCCGACGGTGTCGCGACGGTCACCTTCACCCGTCCGGAGAAGTTGAACCCGCTCACGTTCGAGAGCTACGCCGACCTGCGCGACCTGCTCGGCGAACTGCCACACCACCAGGACGTGCGCGTCCTGGTGATCCGCGGCGAGGGCAAGGCGTTCTGCGCCGGCGGTGACGTGAACGAGATCATCGGCGAACTGATCAAGATGGAGCCGCGCGATCTGATGCGGTTCACGAAGATGACCGGCGATGCGATCCGCGCGATGCGCGAGTGCCCGATCCCGATCATCAGTGCGGTCCAGGGCATCGCGGCCGGCGCGGGCGCAGTCGTGGCACTCGCCTCGGACTTCCGGATAGTCGCAGAGTCGGGGCGGTTCGCGTTCCTGTTCACGAAGGTCGGACTGTCCGGCGGCGACATGGGCGCGGCCTACCTGCTGACACGCATCGTCGGCCTGGCGCGCGCCACCGAGCTGCTGATGCTCGGCGGGACCATCGACGCCGCCACCGCCGACCGCTACGGGCTGGTCACCCGGCTGGTTCGCGACGATGGCCTCGCCGGGGCCGTCGCCGAGCTCGCCCAGACGCTCGCCGACGGTCCGACACTCGCCATCGCACAGACCAAGTCGCTGCTGACCCGCGAGCTGGACATGTCCATGTCGAGTGCGATGGAGCTCGATGCGATGACGCAGGCGCTACTCATGACGAGTACCGATCACGCCGAGTTCCACGCTGCATTCAATGAGAAGCGGCGCCCTGACTGGCACGGTCGCTAGGGCTCAACGCCCGCACGGTCGAGCACGGCGAAGCCCTGGACTTCGACCAATGCCTGCACGTCCCACAACCGGGCGACGCCGATGCCGGCCATTGCCGGGTAGACGCTGCCGACGAGCCGGCGCCAGACCTGACCGATCTCGCGCGCATGCACCCTGTAGTCGCCCAGATCAACGGCGTAGACGGTCAGCGATGCGAGCTGGTCAGGTCGCCCGCCTGCGGCATCCAGCGCCGCGAGCAGATTGCCCAGCGCGGTCTCGAATTGGGTCACGACGTCGTTTCCGACGATGTTCCCGGACGGATCCAGGGCGGTCTGTCCGGCGAGGAAGACGATCGTCCCGGTGCCGACAACGGCATGGGAGAAACCGATCGGCTCGGCCAGCTGCGGAGGATTCACCCGAAGAACAGTCACGCCTGCACCGCTCCTCCGTCGATGGTGATGCCCTGCCCGGTCATCGCTGCGTTCTGCACACAGAACCACACCGCCTCGGCCACCTCGTCCGGCCTGATCAGCCGGCCGATCGGCTGCTTGCGAGCGAGCGTCGCGCGCACGTCGGCCGGGTCACGACCCGATGCTGCGACGACCGACTGCACGGTGGCTTCGGTCATCGGCGTGTCGACGTAGCCGGGGCAGACCGCATTGACCGTGACACCGGTGTCGGCGAGTTCCGCCGCGGCGGACCGGACGAGCCCGAGCACACCGTGCTTGCTTGCCGCGTATGCCGCGATGTACGGCTCACCGATGCGTGCTGCGTTCGACGCGATGACGACGATGCGGCCGAACCCGACCGCGCGCATCTTGGGAACGGCGCGACGGATGCAGCGGAACGGCGCGGTGAGGTTCACGTCGAGCATGCGTTGCCAGTCCGCATCTGACGTGCGATCGACGCGGGCGGAGAATCCGCTGCCGGCGTTGGCGATGAGTACGTCGACCGCGCCCCATGCCGCCTCGACCTCGCCGAAAATCTGCTCGGGTGCGTCCGGCGCGGTGAGGTCGACAGCGATTGCCAGCGTGGGCCCGTCGCACTGCGCCGCCGTCGCGCCGAGTTCACCCGAACTGCGGGCGGTCAGCGCGACCCGCATGCCCGCGCGGCTGAGCCGGGTGGCGATGGCACGTCCGATGCCGCGGCCGGCCCCCGTGACCAGTGCGACGTGTTCGACCGCCGTCACGGGCGCCACCGGCGATGTCCCACCCGGGGGCGTCCGGATCGGAGGAGTTCAAGTCGCGGACGCGGTCCGTCGGTGCGTCCGGTCTGCGGTCGGCGCGACCCGGCCTGCCACGGCTGCGGCCACAGCGCGCCCGGCCCCTGATAGCCCTGGTCCGCGGCTGCGTGCACGGTCCAGTTGGGGTCGTAGAGGTGAGCGCGACCGAGCGCGCACAGATCAGCCCGTCCGGCCAGCAGGATCGAGTTCACGTCGTCGTAGGACGAGATGTTCCCGACGGCCATCGTCGCGATGCCCGTCTCGTTGCGGATCCGGTCGGCGAACGGCGTCTGGTAGGAGCGTCCGAACGCCGGCCGCTCCTCCGCGACGACCTGCCCGGTGGACACATCGACGATGTCGACGCCCGCCTCAGCGAACGCCTTGGCGATGACGACCGCGTCCGCGGCGGTGATGCCGTCCTCGCACCAGTCGGTCGCCGAGATCCGCACGCTCGTCGGCTTGTGCTCCGGCCACACGGCTCGAACTGCGGCGAACACCTCCAGCGGAAACCGCAGACGATTCGCGAGCGTTCCGCCGTACTCGTCGGCGCGGTGGTTCGTCAGCGGCGAGATGAAGGACGAGAGCAGATACCCGTGGGCGCAGTGCAGCTCGAGCAGGTCGAAGCCGGCCGCGTCGGCGCGCTGCGCGGCCGCGACGAACTGATCCTTGATGGCGCACAACTGGTCACGGTCCAGTTCGCGCGGCACCTGGTTGACGCCGGCGCGGTACGGCAGCGGGGACGGACCGACGACCGGCCAGTTGCCGTCCGAGAGGGGCTCGTCGATGCCCTCCCACATGAGCCGAGTGGATCCCTTGCGACCGGAGTGCCCGAGTTGTATGCCGATCTTCGCCGCCGACTGCTCGTGCACGAAATCGGTGACGCGACGCCACCGCGCCGCCTGCTCGTCGGTGTAGATACCGGTGCATCCAGGCGTGATCCGGCCGATCTCCGAGACGCACACCATCTCGGTCATGACGAGTCCGGCGCCGCCGAGTGCCTTGCCGCCCAGATGTACCAGGTGGAAATCGGTCGGCAGGCCGTCCTCGGCGACGTACATGTCCATCGCGGAGACGACGATGCGGTTGATCAGCTCGAGCTCTCGCAGCCGAAACGGCTGGAACATCGGCGGACGCAGTTCCCCCGAGCCGAAGCCGCGTTCTGCCTCGTGCGCGGCGAACCAGGTATCCACGGCATCCACGAAGTCGGCATCGCGCATACGCAGGTTGTCATAGGTGACCCTGCGGCTGCGCGTCATGATGTTGAACGCGAACTGCAGCGGGTCCTGGCCGGTGTAGTGGCCGAGGTTTTCGAACCACTCGAGGCTGGCCTGCGCTGCGCGCTGCGTAGACAGCACCACTGGCTGCCGCTCGGCCTCATACGCTTCCAGCGCCGCCTCGAGATCTGGCTGCTCGTGCAGGCAGGCGGCCAGGGCGAGAGCGTCCTCCATCGCCAGCTTGGTGCCCGAGCCGATCGAGAAGTGCGCGGTGTGCGCGGCGTCGCCGAGCAGGATCACGTTGTCGGCGCGCCAGCACTCGTTGCGGACGGTGGCGAAGCTGACCCACTTGGAGTTGTTCATGAACAGCTCGGCGCCGTCGAGCACCTCGGCGAACAGCTCGCGGACGAGGTCGACCGACTTCTCGTCCGACTCCCCCGGCGCGAACTCGTGCTCGGCGAACGCGTCGAAGCCGGCGGCACGCCACACGTGATCGGCCATCTCGATGATGAACGTGCTGTTACCGGCGTCGAACGGGTAGCCGTGGATCTGCATGACGCCGTACGGCGTCTCCTTGACGTAGAACTTGAACGCGTCGAACACCTTGTCGGTGCCGAGCCACATGTACCGGCACCGGCGCACCTCGAGTGACGGCCGGAACGTGTCGGCATAGCGCGCGCGGACCGTCGAGTTGACGCCGTCGCAGGCGATCACCAGGTCGTAGTCGGCCGCGAGTTGGTCGACGTCCGGGGCGAGCGTGCAGAACCGCACGTCGACGCCGAGTTGCGCGCAGCGCTCCTGCAGGATCCCCAGCAGCCGCTTGCGGCTCATCGCGGCGAAGCCGTGCCCGCCACTGGTCAGCACCTCGCCGCGGTAGTGCACGTCGATGTCGTCCCACCGCGCGAACTCGCGCTCCATCCGCCGGTATACCGACTCGTCCGCGTGCTCGATGCCGCCGAGCGTCTCGTCGGAGAACACCACGCCGAAGCCGAACGTGTCGTCCGAGGCGTTGCGCTCCCAGACGGTGATCTCGTCGTCCGGGCCGAGTTGCTTGGCGAGCGCGGCGAAGTACAGCCCGCCCGGTCCGCCGCCGATCACCGCGATCTTCATCGGCCGGTTCGCGGCGGTCACGTCGGCCCGGCGACCGCGCCTTGGCGCAGCACGTAGCGCTGGATCTTGCCGGTGCCGCTGCGCGGCAGCGCCGTCACGAACTCGACCGCGCGCGGGTACTTGTACGGCGCGATCTGCTGCTTGACGAACTGCTGCAGCTCGGCGGCCAGTGCGTCGTCGCCGGCGATGCCGGCGTTGGTGACGACGAAGGCCTTCACGAGGTGCCCGCGATCCGCGTCCGGCACACCGACGACGCAGCACTCGAGGACGGCCGGGTGCCCGAGCAGCGCCTCTTCGACCTCGGGCCCGGCGATGTTGTAGCCGGACGAGATGATCATGTCGTCGCTGCGGGCGAGGTAGTGGAAGTAGCCGTCCTCGTCTGCGACGAAGGTGTCGCCGGTCAGGTTCCAGCCGTGCTGCACGTACACCGCCTGGCGGTCGTCGGCGAGGTAGCGGCAGCCGGTCGGGCCCTGCACCGCGAGCCGTCCGGGCGTGCCGGGTGGCGCCGGTCGGCCGGACTCGTCGAGGATCGTCGCGCGATAACCGGGCACCGCCTTGCCGGTCGCGCCGGGCTTGATGTCGTCGTCCGCGGCCGAGACGAAGATGTGCAGCATCTCGGTGGAGCCGATGCCGTCGATGACGAGCAGACCTGAGGCGCCGCGGATCTCCTGCCAGGTCGACTGCGGCAGGTGCTCGCCGGCCGACACCGCGCGGCGCAGCCGGCGCAGCGCGGCCGCGCGGCCGTTGCGCAGCATGGCGCGGTAGGCGGTGGGCGCGGTGGAGCAGATGGTCACACCGTGCTTCTCGATGGCGTCGGCGAGCTCGTCCGGCGTCGCCTTCTCCAGCAACAGCGTGGCCGCGCCCACCCGCAACGGGAACAGCAGCAGGGCGCCGAGGCCGAACGTGAACGCGAGCGGCGGCGTGCCGGTGAACACGTCGTCGAGTGTCGGTTTGAGGACGTAGTGCGAGAACGTGTCGCAGACCGCGAGCACGTCGCGGTGGAAGTGCATCGTCGCCTTCGGCCGCCCGGTCGTGCCCGAGGTGAACGCCAGCAGCGCTACGTCGTCGGCGGCGGTGTCGATCGCCTCGAAGTCGTCCGGCTGCTGC
>DASXJR010000056.1:0-86735 GCA_036497285.1 Jatrophihabitans sp. | reverse complement strand
GAGAAGGCGCGGCTTGAAGGCATCGCCGCGCTCGACGACATCAAATGGGCCGTGCTCGAAACCAACGGAGACATCAGCTTCATCAAGCAGTCGGGGAGCTGAACCGTTGACTCGACCGGACCCACGGCCCGGTCGGTGGCGCCAGACCGAAGCAGCCCGCCAGGGGTTTGCGCGGCAGCGGGCCAGCGGATCTCGTCAAGTACTCGGCGCGCGTCAGCCACGGCGGCTGGTGAATTGTCAGTGCGCGGCGTCTCGTCACTGACGATGGGCCCGATCTGCCGCGGCTTGCGCTGGAGCACAACCTGTTCTCGCGACTGGGTGTGCTGGATTACGAAGACCATGGCGAGAATCACCGCGGCCACTAGGGTCTGGAACACGGAATCCAGGCCGTCCGGGAACTCGAACGCGCTACTCAAGACCACCCATAGCAGGTCCAGGGAGACCAGCACGAGCGCTACCAACGGGCGCGACGCGATGTCGTCGATCATGTGCAAGACCGCGCTGCCGGGTCGACGCTCCGGATACTGCGATTCGCGCTCGCGCTTCGTCGCTCAAGTGTCGAGCTTCATTTGGCGTTGCCGAATAGATCGGCGTGTTGACGCTGCCGCCGCCAACCCGCACACGCGATGCCTCGCTCCGGACGCAGTTCCTGCTGCAACTCCGCACGCACGAGAGCGCGGTGGCCCCCACCTCACCGCGGCGTACGCGCCCATGTGCGGCACCATGATCGAGCCGAGCGGCGAGTTCACGACGGTCAGCGTTCCCGCCCCCGTCGGCGCAAGACGGGACGCAGCGCACCGCAAGGTCATGTCGAATCGCTGGCCACTGGAGCGGGCGTGCGCCAGCAGTCCTGACCTGCGCTACAGCCGCACACCGAACAAAAATGGCAACGCTGCGGCGGTCAGCTGGAGCCGAGCCTGGAGCGGAGAAGCTGTTTGCCCTGCTCTGCGCCCTTCCGGCTATCGGCCTGTGCTTTGCGGAAGAAGTCGGTGAGTTCGCTGTCGCCGTCGCGTTGGGCGTCCTGGATATAGGTCTCAAGACGCAGAACATTTTCAAGGCAATTCTCTGTGAACCACAGGATGTTGTAGTCCTTGTCCTTGGTACCGGTGAGGTTTCCGGTCTCGCTGCTGCTCATCTTTGGCCTCCTTGGCTCGCGGTGGTCCCGCTCGGTGCGGGCGCGTCGGTTGCGGCTCGGGCCGCTGAGGATCTGGTGGCGGAGTACCCGCCCCGACATGCGTCCTTTGGCGCTACTCCAAGCGGCCCGGAACTGTTAGGAGTGGTGGCGCAGAGACTTGATCAGGTCCGACTTCTTCATCTTGCTGCGGCCCTTGATGCCGACCTTCTTCGCCTGCTTTTCCAGATCGGCCCGCTTCCAGTCGTCATAGGACGGCGACGTGCCGCCCTTTGCGCCGACTTTCCTGCGCGAACTTCCCGCTGCCGCGTTGGCGATGCGTGCGGCTTTGGACTTCGAGTTGCCCTCGTCGCGAAGCTTCTCGTACAGCTTCTTGTCCTTTACGGATGGTCCCGGGGACTTCTTGCCGGGCATATCGACCACTCCTCTCCCACTCGCTGTGTCCATACCGCCTTCGGCCCAGCTTGTAACCCTCGAGCCCAGGCTGGTCGGGAAGCGTCGGTGGGCGCGTCGTCACTGTCGACGCGTCGTGGTGGCATGCACCCCTCGCCCGGAACTGGCTGCTGGTCAAGGTCGACGACGACCAGGCGGACCGCCGCCGCCGACCCACCTCGACGCGGGACGAGTCGGTGCTGTCCGGGCGCACGAACGACGACCTCGCCACTTGACCGAACCGGGAAGATCCCGGCCGGAAGTTCCTGGAGCGCGTTCCCGGCCGGCAGCCCCGCGCGAACCGGGTATGACACCACCCATGAGCGACCACGAGACCGTAGTGCGGTGCCTGCTCCAGCGGGCCGGCCGCACCTTCACCGAGCAGGCCGGGTTCACCCTGCGGGACAGGCCGAGCCCACTCTGGCAACTGGCCGTGCTGTCCGTCGTGCTGGCCAAACCGATCTCGGCAGACCTGGCCGTCGCGGCCGCGTCCGAGTTGCGCAAGGCCGGCGGGAACACCCCGAATGGCATGCTCGCGCTCACCTGGCAGCAGCGCGTGGACGCGTGCGTACGCGCCCACTACCGACGCTTCGACGAGAGCACCGCGACCCGGATGGAACAGGCCGCGTCGTACGTCAACGACCACTGGAAAGGCGACCTGCGGCGGCTCGCCGACCAGGCGGCCGGCGACATCGACCGCGCCGGAACACTGTTGCAGCAGATCCCCGGTCTCGGGCCGGCGGGTGCGGACATCTTCCGCCGCGAGGTCCAGCACATCTGGCTCTGGATACGCCCGTTCCTCGACGAACGAGCCCTCGCCGGCGCACGCGCACTCGGCCTCCCGACACGGCCCGCGACACTGGCCGACCTGGTCCCCGACAACGACCTTGCACGCTTCGCGGCCGCGCTCGTGCGCGTCAAGCTCGACGACGATCTCGCCGCCTCACTCACCCGCCTGCACTGAGTGGACGCCGACCTTCCGAGCGGACCTGCTGGGCGGCCCCTCCGTCTGATCGCTCCGCCGTGGAGCTGCTGGCCTGGGATGCCGATTGGGATCGACGCGGCCGCGGCACCCGTTTACCCGTGCCGAGTCGGGGGCAGGACTACCTTATGAGCGGGGTCGACGACCAACCGCCGGGCACCTCGGACATGCCCGCGTTCACCGCCACCATCCTGTTGCCGGCCGACCCCAGCGCGGCCGCGATCGCCCGACAGTTTGTGGACGACAACCGCGACCACATCCGACCGGAGATGATCGACGACGCGCAGCTGCTCGTCAGCGAGATCGTCACCAACGCTGTGCGCCACGGCAGACCCGACATCAGCCTCCGGATCAGTGTCGATCCGCCCGCCATCGGCGTCGCCGTTCACGACCACGGTGAGGACCTGCCCGCCGCCCCGCCAGCCGTACCGCCCCCATCACAGCTGTCAGGACGCGGACTGCTGATCGTCGACGCGCTCGCCTCGGCCTGGGGCGTGACACCCAGCGCCGACCCGGCCCCTGGCAAAGTCGTGTGGTTCGAAATCCGCGACCAACCCCGCTGAAGTTCCCTCAGCCGCTCCGGTCCCGCGGCCCGCTTCACACGGACCCTGGTCCGCCTCGCGGGCCGGGTACCCGCAAACACGGGCCCAAGAGCGTGCTCAGCCCCTACTGTGAGCAACGGCGGTTGGCGGCGGGCATTTCGCGACCGTCCGTGACGATCGCCGGAGTTTTTGAGATAACCGGTTGTCCGGGTCGATGTCAGCGGCGTCTGAAAGTCTTGATTGCGTGGGAGACATCGAGTCCGTTCCTGGTACTCAGGTCCGTATCGCGTTTGAGCAGCACGGCGACCCCGGCTGTTGGCCTGTGGTGCTCCTGCACGGGTTTCCCTACGACCCGAGGTGTTACGACCACGTTGCCGAGAAACTGGGCGCAGCCGGCGCCCACGTCGTCGTCCCGTATCTGCGCGGATACGGTTTGACGAGCTACGCGGAATCTGACACTCCCCGTTCTGGCCAACAAGCCGCCTTTGCGAGCGATCTGCGCGACCTGATCAGCGGCCTCGGCCTTGCTCGGCCGATCGTCGCAGGATTCGATTGGGGAGGTCGTGCCGCCTGTGTCGCATCAATGCTGTTTCCTGAACTCATAGGCGGGCTGGTGACAGTCGGCGGTTACAACGTGCACGACATCGCAGCGATGTCGATCACCCCGGAGGAGCCGGCGGTCGAGAGCCGCAACTGGTATCAGTGGTACTTCCACAATGACCGGGGGCGACGTGGTCTTGAGCGCTACCGCGCTCAGCTGACACGGCAGCTGTGGAGCGAGTGGTCGCCCACTTGGCGCATCCCGGCCGGCGCGTTCGAGCGCACAGCACCTTCCTTCGACAATCCCGATTTCGTCGCTACCGTGGTCCACTCCTATCGCCACCGTTACGGCCTGGCGCCGGGCGACCCCCGACACGAAGCGGACGAGGCAATCATTGCCACCCAACCGCTGATCACCGTGCCAACGATTGTTCTGGATGCGATGGCAGACCCGCTTGACGGTCCGCAGGCGACCGACGCTCATCGTCAACACTTTTCTCAGCTGGTCGAGCACCACATCGTTGATGCCGGTCACAACATGCCGCAGGAGAACCCGGATGCCTTCGCGGCGGCAGTGGAGAGGCTCCACGTCAAGCTGACCACCTGATCGAGCGGGCGCTCTGCGCCCGATCGCCCCTTGTAGCGTGGCGTCATGAGCACGCGCGAGGACTACCCGGCCGGGGTGCCCTGCTGGGTCGACACCAACCAGCCGGACCCGGTCGAAGCCGCCGGGTTCTACTCCAGGCTGTTCGGCTGGCAGACCGAGGATGCGATGCCGCCCGACGCCGGCGGGCACTACTTCATGGCCCGCATCGGCGGTCGGGACGCCGCGGCGATTTCCTCGATGCCGCCCGGCGCGCCGCCGCAGGCGATGTGGAACACCTACGTCCGCGTCGAGTCCGCCGACGATGCCGCCGCCCGCGTGCGCGCGTCAGGCGGGCAGGTGCTCACGGAGCCCTTCGATGTCTTCGGCTCTGGGCGGATGGGCGTGTTTGCCGATCCCGAGGGCGCGGTTTTCTGCGTTTGGCAGCCGGGGTCGCACCGCGGTTCGGCGGCGGTTAATGAGCATGGGGCGGTGAACTTCAACGATTTGCACATCGATGATGTCGAGACTGCGAGGGCCTTTTATGGCGCGGTGTTCGGCTGGACGACGATCGATGTCGGCTCACCTATGTGGACACTGCCGGGTTACGGCGACCACCTCGAACAGCTCAACCCCGGCCTGCGTGCCGGGATGAAACAGATGGGCGCGCCCGCGGGTTTCGAGGACGTCGTCGCGCGGATCCTGCCGCGCGAGGGTGCCCCGGCGCATTGGGGCGTGACCTTCGCTGTCGACGACGCGGATGCGGTCACCGCGCAGGCGCGGGAACTCGGAGGTTCGGTACTCAGCGAGCCGCAGGACGCGCCCTGGGTGCGCTTCGCGGTTCTCGCCGATCTCGCCGGGGCGCCGTTCACCGTCAGCCAGTTCGTGGCCGAGAACCGATAGACGATCCTTGCGCGGGACGGGCTGCGCGATCCGTGAGCGAGACGTTGTCGGACGCCGGTGCAACACTGCGACCAGAGTCGGTGCAACGAGGGGCAGCGGACGTGAGCGGCGCAGGGGTTGAAGGGCAGAACGCTTTGCGCGTCAGCCTTGCCTACTACCGGGCGTGGACGGCGAAGGACTTCGACGCCGCGATGGCCTTTATCGCGGACGACATCGTGTGCGACACGCCAGCCGGCAGGATTGCTGGCGCCGAGGCGTTGCGTGGCTTCATGGAGCCGTTCAGCACGATCGTCACCCGCTCCGAGTTGATCGCCTCGTTCGGCGACGAACGGACCTGCTTGCTGATGTATGACACCGACACGGTGCCGGTGCAGCACGCCCCCGGCGCAGAATTCCACCGCGTTGAGAACGGCAAGATCACCCACATCACAATCATCTTCGACAGGCAGCCGTTCACCGAGGCGCGCGCTGCGGCAGCCTCGGGCTGAGTCACAGGACACTCGGTCGGCCGGAGCGGGTGCCGGCGCGGCCGATGTGCGTCACGTAGTTGTTCGCCTTCCGGTGCCGACCACGTGCTCGAGATCAACCGTTTCGTACCGTCGGAAAGCCGGCCCGTTCGTAGCAGACGGAGGCCTCCTGAAGGAACTGGCCGGATGGAGAGGACAGCACATGACCGACACGACTTCAAACGAGGCCCGAGCGTTTCGCTTCGGCATCGTTGCCCCGTTCATGCCCGACCTGCCGACCTGGCGCGACCAGGTGCGCCGCATCGCGGACCACGGCTATTCGACGGTGCTGATGCCCGACTTCCCGCGGTTGCAGCCGTCCCCCGCTCCCGCGCTCGCCGTCGCAGCGACAGTCGCCGACGTCCGGGTAGGCACCTGGGTCTATGCCGCCCCGTTGCGCGCGCCGTGGCTGGCCGCATGGGAGGCGCACTCGCTAACGGTGCTCACGGAAGGTCGCTTCGAGATGGGCATCGGGGTCGGCCGGCCGGGCATCGAGGACGAGTTGCGCGAGCGGGGACTGCCCGTGTCATCACCGGGCCAGCGGCTGGACCAGGTGCGCGAAACCGTCGCCGCGCTGCGCGAGCTCCAAGGCCCGCAGGGTCACACCCCGGTGGCGATGGCGGTGATCGGCCCGAGGGCGCGGGCGCTCGCGGCCGAGATCGCGGACACGGTCACCTTCGCCATGGCACCGGACGAGCCGCGCGCCGCAGTGGCGCAAAGGGTGCGCGACTTCCACACCACCCGCGACGTCGAGCTGTCGATGCACATCCCAGTGGTCGGGACAACCGTCTCGCCGTTCATGGCACCCCCGGACACAGACACCAGCGCGTTGCAGGCGGCCGATTCGCTCGCCTACCTGCCGCCCGACCCGTCCGCGGCCGCCGACGAGCTGCGCCGGCGACGGCAAGAGACGGGCGTGTCCTACTTCGCCTTCGGCGCCAATGTTGCTGACAAGTTCGCTCCGCTCGTCGCCGAACTGGCCGGCCGGTAGCACATTCCTGGCGTCATTCAGCCCGATGTGCGCGCCCCGCGGCGGCATGACAGGTGCCGTTACTGCTGATGGCGTTGCCGGCTAGACGTTGGTGTCTGCCGTGATGTCGTCGATCGCGATGTCGTAGTTGCGCCCGGCGACGTCGTCCCCGAGGGTCAGCTGGCCAATCGGGTTGGTTCCGAGCGTCTCGCTAGTTGTCACCGGCGTGCTGAAGGTGGCCCGGGACCCGTCGAGGGCAGCCCAGATCGTGACCGGTCCGCCGGGGTTGGTGTCCAGACCGATCTCGACCTTGTGCCATTGTCCGGTACTGACCGTCGTCGTACTGGCGTGCGTGACGAGCCCGGCATCGTTGCGCACCGCCAGGTAAGCCGCGGCGTTCACGTACAAGTACGCGATGTACGCGCCGTTCGCGGAGCGCAGTTTGAACAAGCCGGCCGAGGTACTGCGTTGTTTGATGTAGACCCAGGCACTGACATGCAGCGCTCGGTACGTCGACGGCAACTGGGTCGATGCCCAGGTCGGAGTTCCGGTCGAGCTTTCCTCAGCAGCCCAACCGCCGCCGTGGACGGTGGCCTGCTGGGCGACCAGCCCGGCAGTGGGTGTGGTCCATCGCGGCGGGCCGATGCTGCCCGACTCGAAGTCCTCGGTGAACACCGGCACAGGACCGGCGACCGTCGCGCCGGCAGTGTTGCTCGGCGGCGAGTTGTTACCGGCCGCATCGTGGGCGACGACCGTGTAGGTATGTGTCGATCCGGTCGCCAGTCCGGTGTCGGCCCACGTCGTTTCGTGAACGTCTGTCACGGCGGCCGTCATAGCGCCGTCACGGTAAACGTTGTAGCCGGTGATGCCCACATTGTCGGTCGCGCCGGTCCAGCTGAGGTCGATCTCGTTCGGTTGCCCGCTCGAGGCCGACAGGGTCGGCGCGGTTGGCGGCGTGGTGTCGGCGATCGTGATCGCGGTGGACGCCGCGCTCGGTGCGGACTGGTTGCCGCGCTGGTCGCGGGCCGCCACCGTCCACGTATGCGTGCCGGGCGCGACCGACGCGTCCGTCCATGTCTTCACCGACACAGGGACCGTGGCGACGTAGCTGCCGTCGCGGTAAATGTCGTAACTGATGACGCCGACGTTGTCCGACGACGCTGCGCCGAGCGTGACCGTGACGTTTGTTCCGGTTCCGCGCACCACGGACGGCGTGCCAGGGGTCGTGGGCGCGACCGGGTCCGGCGCGAAGTGATAGGTCATCGGATCGAACACCGCACCGGTCGAGTCGGTCGGATCGACCCGGACGTCCGTCCCGGACACCGTCACTTTCAGGAAGTGGTACGCCTGTGCGGTCGCGGTGGGCTTGGCGGCAGCGCCATCGCTCGGACGACCGCACGAGGAGCCCACTGCTTTGGTCGGGTCCCAGCCGCGGGCGTAGGCGTCGGTCGGGCTGCAGGTGGGCGCGACGTTGGTCGGCACACCACCGCCGCCACCGGACACGTAGTTCGGTACCCCGTCGAGCGGTGCGACGTTGCGTTCGTACAGGTGGGCGTGGCCGTTGAAGACGAGGTTGACGTTGTTGTGCGCGAGCATGGCCTCGAGGCTGCTCGAGCCGCCGTTCGGGTTCGCGGGACTGTTCTGCAGGTACACGTCCTGCTGGGTCGTGTAGTTGTTCTGGTCCACGCGCAACGGGTAGTGGAAGAACGCCATGCGCAGTGCCGACGGACCGCGGGTCGCGATGTCCTGCTGCAGGTCGCTCGCCAGCCACGTGTATTCCGCGCTGCTCTGCTGCCAGTGCTCATCACGGTCGACCTGATAGGACGGGCAGGTCTTAGCGCCGCAGCCCGTGCCCAGTCCGGTGCTCTGGGACACGTCGGTCCAGTCGGAGTCGAGCACGTAGAACCGGACACCGCCGACCGTGAACGCGTACCAGTCGCTCGGGTACTTGCCCGCGGCGATGCCGTCGACGGCCGGGTAGCTCTGGCCGGTGGTGTAGGTGCCGTGCGACGCAGCGACATTGGCGGCCGACGGCCAGATCGAGAAGAAGTTGCCGTTGCGGCCGTGATTTCCGGCCACCGAGTAGAGCGGCAGCCTCGAGCCGACCTGCGCCCAGTACCGCGCGTCGAACACGTTGCTCTGTTCCGCGGCTCCGCTCGTCCGATCGGCGGGATGGTTCAGGTCGCCGTAATTCGTGGTGGACCCGTCGTTGTAGGCAATGTCTCCGGTCGATACCGCGAACTGGGCGGGATCGGTCGCAGCGGTCGCGCTGGCCGCGAGTTGGCCGTCGAGAGCGGCCTGGTACGGGTTGTAGGTCCCGAGCGGGGCCGTGTTCGACAGCGACGTCTCGCCGAAATCACCCAACACGTCGAAGCTGAACGACGACGTCGACGTTGCGGACGCAGCGGTGGTAAAGGTCGTCGGGAACTGGGCCGGCGTTCCCAGCAGATCCGGACCGGGCGTGCTCGTACCGCTGTAGATCCGATAGCAGTACGACGTCGACGACGTAAGCCCGGTCAGCTGCACCGAGTGCTGGTAGTACGGGGCGCTCTCCCCGAAGGCCGTGTACGTGCTTGCTGCGTGCTGCGCCGGCACGACGGTCTGCGTGCAGTTCGAGCCGGTGCCGAAGGCCGCCACACCGGGACTGGTGTCGGCCGAGGTGGTCGCCCAGGTGACGGTGACCGACGTAGAAGTGAGGTCGGTGAGGTACGGGTATCGCGCCAGGACGGTCGAGGCTGCCTCGGTCGAGGGCGCCAGCCCTACCAGCGCGAGCGCCGCCGTCACGATGGCGATACTGCCCACGGCCAGCAGCTTTCGCGTCATTTGCCACCTCCCGATCAACGAGGCACGACTGCGCATTCGATCAGCGTGCTGCGGACCTCGCAACGTCCATTTGGGGGAGGTCTCGATGTCGGCACCGCTTGCGTAAGGCGCGCGTTTGTTGCGAAAGGTCAGGACCGGACCCGGCTCTGGTGCGGGTCTGCTGCTGGGCGTTCCTCGGGCGCTCCCGGTGGGCCGCTACGCGGCCGGCTAGGACCGGCGCTCTGAGATCTTCGCGGTGTACTTGTTGCTGATCCGCCCAACCCTCAGACGCGGCGGCTGTTCGCCTCGAGATCCTTTCCGTTTCAAGCTCCGCGGAGTAGCGTCCCCGTCCGTCGGGACGAGATCACTGGCGAGTCGGTGAAGGATTGACGATGGCGGAAGCTGTTGCGCCCACCGCCCCGCCCGGCCTGCGCAAGGATGCGATCGGCCTGCGCGAGGTGCTCTTCCAGAGCATGACCGACATGGCGCCGGGCGCCGCGATCGCGGCATCGATCCCGTTCGGTGTCGGGTATGCCGGCGGAGCGCTGCCGCTGTCTGTCTTGATCGCATTGGTGGCGTGCCTACTAACGGCGTTCTGCATCGGCGAATTGGCAAGGAACCTGCCGGGCGCCGGCTCGCTCGGCCTGTATGTCTCGCAGGGTCTGCACACCAGCCTGGGCTTCCTCACCTCATGGGGCTACCTGTTCATCGGCCTGCTGATCTCGCCGTTGGTGCTGCTGCAACTCGGGTTCACGACCGCCTCGACGATCCATTCCGAGTGGTCGAGCTACCCGAGCAATCTGTGGTGGCCATGGACTGTGCTCGGCACGCTGATCGTGGTGGCTGCCGGCCTGTACGGCATACGCACGTCAGCGCGGCTGGGTACGGTGCTCGGCCTGTTCGAGATCGCGGTCTTTCTCGTACTGGCGGTCTTCTTCATCGTGCACGCGGGTAGCCACAACACGCTGTCCGTCTTCAGCACCAAGTACACGCCGACCGGGTTCCGCGGCACGACCGGCGTCATCGGCGGGTCGGTGTTCGCACTACTCGGCTTCGGCGGCTTCGAAGGTGCGACCCCGCTCGCGGAGGAAGCCCGCGATCCGCGCCGCACCATCCGCCGCGCGGTGATCGGCGCGACGTTGCTCATCGGCTTGCTGTACGTCTTCACAACTTATGCCGTGGACGTCGCGTACGGACCGGCGAGGTTCGCCACCTTCTCGACCTCGGGTCCCCATTCGTGGCAGGGGCTGGCCCGGTCGTTCTATGGCATCTTCTGGTTCTTCGTTTTCCTCGCCATCGTCAACTCCACGATCGCCAACTCGAATGCCGGCGTCAACGTCGCCAGCCGCACCGGATTTGCCATGGGACGCATCGGCGCACTTCCGTACGCGTTCGCACGAGTGAGTCTGAGGCATCGCTCGCCCTACGTCGCGATCGTCGTCACCGGGGCGATCACTCTGGCTGTATCGCTGGCGCTCGGCGAAAAGTACAACCCCACGAACGCATTCGGGATCGTCGGCAGCGCCCTCGTGATCATGCTGGTGTCGATCTACATCATCGTGGACGTCGCCTGTATCGGTTATTTCCTTCGCCGCCGTCGGGATGAGTTCAACGCGATCTCGCACATCCTCATCCCGCTGTTGGGCATCGCCGCATTCGTGCCCGGTTGGTTGTTCGCGGTTGGATGGAATCCGTTTGGGTGGTCGTTCATCTCCTCGCTGGTTTACCCGTCGTCGCTCGCTGTGCGCGGAGTGGTGATCTGGATGATCCTCGGCGTCCTCTATCTTGTGATCCTTTACGCGGTCAAGCCCTCGCGCGTTTCCGAGTTGGCGCGCGTACATCTCGACGAAGAGCCCCAGCCCCTACCTGGCGGGGCGCCGGCGCAGGACTGACCCGATCGAACGTCGCTTCCGGACCGCTGCTGCGGAGTACGTCCGGTCGTTGTGGCGAGTCAAGGCGTCACGGACCACTGGAACTGGCGGCCGGGCTGGCTTCGGCATTCGAGGCGGGGGCCGAGCTCGCCGGGGCGCTCGATTGGGCTGGACCGGACTCGACCGCGCTGGATGAGTCGGCAGGCGTGGTTGATTGCGCTGCCGGCTCAGAACTCGACTGCGCTGCACTGCTCCCCGCCGGCGTGGTCGACGCGCCCGCCGGTGCGCCGGGCGCAGCCGGTGAGGAGCCTCCCGCCGGCGGGCTGCTCGCCCCGATCGTCGGGCTCGCCGTCGTCCGGGCGTACGGCTGCACGATCGCGAGGATCTTCTTCTCGAAGGCCACCAGCTTGGCGTGGATCTCAGCGAATGTGAGCCCCTTCAGGTGGTTGCCGAATGCGCGGATCTTCGCCCAGAGCGCATTGAGCCGCGCTGTCGTACTTGCGTCGGGGCGGCCCGGGATCGAAACGTCGAGTTGGATCGCGAGCGCTGCGGTGACGCAGCGGATGCAGTTGTAGCCGACGGCTGCGGAGATGTTCTCGGGAGCGACGACGTGCGCGTCACCGACGATCAGCACGACCTGGAAGGCCACTGCTACCGCGACGCAGTTCTTGCAGTCGGCGAACGCATATGCCTCGTTCTTGTTGAGGACGGTGTCCTTGTCGGCATACACGAGCGCAAACGCGACGTCATAGACGGTGCTGTTGTCCTTAGTGGCGACGGCCATCGCCTGGTTGTCGCCCGGTCCGGGCGGCGCCGGCCGGTTGAACGGGAACACCCACGTCGGCTTGCCGGGATCGTGAGGGCTCAGCACCATCACCAGGGTCGGGTGCCCCGCGGTCGGCCGTGGCGTGCTTGCCGGCCAGACCGTGCGCGCGGTGGCCCGCTCGCCGTCGTGCAGCACATGCCTGCCCGCCGAGTCGGTGCCGGTTGCGCCGACCGTGCGCACTGCGCCGCCGGCCACAGTCAGCGGGGTGTGTGTGAGCGCGTGCGTCACGGCCGCCGGGGTCAGCACCTGTTGCAGCACGCCAAGCTCGCCGGGTTGGATCGTGCGGTAGTTGCCGTGCGGCCACCACACCCACACGAGGGCCGCAACGATCGCTGCGGCGAGCGCTGCCGCACCCGCACGCCGGGCGGGGCGGCCTTTCGTGCGGCGCAACGTCGAGGTGACGATCTGCTTCACCATCCGCGAAACGATGTAGCTGACTCCGAGGACGGGGATCACCACGGCGATCAGGGCGAGCACCTCGGCGCCGACGCCGGTCCAGTCGCCCTTGTGCCGGTATCCGTTCAGCAGCGTCCACTGCGTATCGAAGCTGCTCGCAGCCGTCGCGAGGATGCGCGGCAGGGTGAGGATCGTGACCAACGCGGTGAGCAGCATCAGCGGCACGACGAGGATGACCCAGAGGCCGACGACCGCGCGCGCCCACGGCTTGAGCATGCGCGCTTCCGGGCTTCGCCACTTCGTCGGCAGCAGACCCTTGAGGGTCGGCTTGATCCGGTGGAAGAGGTCGGGGATGCCGGTGATGTCGGCGAGCAGGTGATAGCCGTCGAAGCGCAGCATGGGCGGAAGTTGCCGGATCATCTGCAGGATCTGCGTGGCGATCACGAGCAACAGCCCGTCCCAGCGCACCGCAGCCCACACGCCGAACATCGCGAGCGCGACCAGCGCGTTGAAGTAAAGCCCGCCGAGATCGGTGCGCAGCCGCGAGCGACGATCGAGCCGGTAGCTGTCGGTGACGTCGGTGTAGAACGCCGGCCAGACGAGATAGATCCCGGCGCCCATCGCGCCGGGCGTGCCGCCGCCTCGGCGGAGCGCCGCGGCGTGGCCGAACTCGTGGAAGCCCGCCGATACGACCGTGATCGCGAAGACGGCGAGCAGCATGCCCGGGTTCGCGAACGCCTCGTGTGCGGCAGACGCAAGCCCCTTGTAGAACAACACCCAGTACGCCACCACCGCGAAGGCCACGGTGATGATCGTGACGACGAGCGGGTTGAACAGCGCGGCGAACGGAGCGGTGATGCGTCGCGTGCGCTCGGGATTGGAGACGATGTAGCGCAGCCGCAACGCGAGCAACGGATTCGCCTTGCGAACCGCGGGCTGCGAGCCGTCGGCGCACGTCACCAGACCGAGGGGTCGCAGTTGCTTGTCGACCAGGGTGTCGATGTCTTCGCTGCGCACGTCGCGGTGCACCGCCTCCGACACCGCCAGCGCGATCTCGTCCGCGCAGCGCTGCGCGTCGATCCCGGACAGCACCGCGTACAGCAACGGGGTGAGCTGCAGGACCTGGCCGTCTGCGCGCTGCACCAGGGCGGGCGGCACGCGGTATCCCGAGCCGGGTTGCTCGCCGAGAAGCTGAACGCCGTCGGCCCGCGCCGGCACGCCCGTCGTTGCGGACGTGCCGGATTGCGGGCCGACGGAGTCGTCGGCCAGTGTGGTCATGCCTGGATTTCGCTATGCGGCGACTACGGCGTGCCGGACTGCTGGCTGCCGGGGGCGCCCCCGGCGTCCGCCGTGCCGGCAGCAGCGCCGCCGGCGTCCGCCGTGCCGGCAGCAGCGCCGCCGGCGTCCTGCGTGCCCGACTGCTGGGCGATGGCGGAGTCCTGGTTGCCTGTCGCGGTCGCGTTGCCGTCGATGGTCTGGTTGATCTCGACGTTCTGCTCGCCGAGCGCGGTCGCGTGCGAGTCGATCGTGCCGATGTTCGCCGCGGCCGAGGCGTTGATCGGCGCGGCGGCGTTCGCGTTGGCGGCCACCGCACCGTCGATCGGCGACGCGAGGTGCAGATCGCCGTTGAGGTCGACGTTGACGTTGAGCAGGTTGCCGTCGGTGACCGAGCCCGTGGTGGCGCCGCTGGTCGCGCCGGTCGGGTCGGGCACGGCCGCGCCGGTGCCGCCCCCGGTGCTGGTTCCGGTCGGGTCCGCCGCAGTGCCTGGAGTCGTCGTGGTCGGGTTGCCCTGATCGATGCTGCTGTGCTGGTCGGACGTGGCAGTGGCGTCGCCGATAATGCCCTGATGGACCGTGCCCGTCTGCAATGCACCGGCCTGGGAGTCGGAACCGACCGACAGGACGTTCGCGTCGACCGCGGCGTTGATCGGGGCGGCGATGTTGGCGTTCGCGCCGACGGCGAGATCGATCGGCGCGGCGGTGTCCAACGCGAGGTCGAGGTTGGCGTTGAGGTCAAGCAGTGACATGACCTCCTTCGCGGGCAGCGCTGTGCCGCTCTCGGCGGCGAGTTCCTCCGCGCTGAGGCGCTCCACGGGTTCGTCCGACACGATTCCTCCCTGAGTCTTGGGATCTTGGTCCAAGGCCTACCCAGGTTCGCCGTGCCCGCTAACCGGCGCAGAACTTGTGGAGCCGCTGACTCCTCTACTGCGCGCTTCCCCGCCTGCCTGACCCCGACGTTCGGGTCGTTGACCTCAGGATCGATCCGCGCGACGGATCGCGCTGCGCAGCGACAGGCCGAGAGTGGCCACCACGAAGACCGGGACGATCCACCACGCGGGCACAGTTGTCGTGGCCAGCGCGGCGGTCGCAGCCAGCGCGACGACGATGCCCGCTGCAATCCGCCAGTCGTCACCGACGATGAAGTCCCACCAGAACGCCGCGAACCCACGCAACGCCGCCGTGACGCGGTTCATCGAACGACCGCCGGTTCGTGGTCGCCGGGCAGCCGCGCGCTTTGTTCTTGAGAGCGGACGCGACGCAGGTACCAGACCGCGCCGAGGGCAAGGACGAGGACGCCCGCGATCAGCGGTATCAACGCGACATCGCCACCGGGCCAGTCCTCGCCGGCTCCCTCGACACCCCAGAACGTGCCGAACGCGGTGAGCAGCACACCGACCGCGAACTTCAATGAGTTCTCGGGAACGCGCGCCAACGGGGTACGCAGGGCGAGACCGGCAGCGGTCACGAGGACCACCGCCGCGGCCGCGCCCACCGCGGCCAGCGGAATGCTGTGCTGGTTGGCGCCGAACGTCAGCACGATGAAGACGACCTCGAGGCCTTCGAGCAGCACACCTTTGAACGCGAGCGTGAACGCGTACGAATCGCCGAACAGGCCGCCGTGTTGGGCGTGTTCGGCAGCCTCGCGCTCGCGCTGGAAGATCGCGTCCTCGTCGTGCAGCGCCTTGTAACCGGACGCACGCAGGATCGCTTTGCGCAGCCACCCGAGCCCGAACACGAGCAGCAAGCCGCCGACGACCAGGCGCAGCGCGTTGATGGGAATAACGGTCAAGGCGGGGCCGAGGATCGCGACCAAGGCGGCGAGCACGACCAACGCGGCCGCCACGCCACGCATCGTCGCGTGCCAGCCACGAGTCACGCCGACCGCGAGAACGATCGTCAACGCCTCGACCGACTCGACGACGCACGCGGCGAAGACCGCCAGTACCAATAACCCGTTGTGCATGAATCAGCTCCAGCTCGACACGGTCGAGCCTAGTTCACGGCGTAGATCCGGAATATCTGGCCGGGACGCGGCGCTGGGGTTTCTGAGCCATTTTGCAACCGTGCGGCAGGAGCAGTCTTCTCCTTATGAGTCCTCGCAATTTCGTGAAGCGTGGCATCGACGTGTCCCGCGGCCGTCCAGCCGCCCTTGTGCTCGCCGTGGTCTGCGTCGCCCAGTTCATGGTCGTCCTCGACATCAGCATCGTGAACGTTGCGTTGCCGTCGATGAAGACGGATCTGCACATGTCACAGAATGCGCTCGGCTGGGTGCTGAACGCTTACACGCTGACCTTCGCCGGATTCCTGCTCCTCGGTGGACGCGCCGCCGACCTGTGGGGACGGCGCCGGCTTTTCCTGATCGGCGTGGCTGTCTTCTCCGTTACCTCGCTCCTCGGCGGTCTCGCCCAATCCGGCGGTGAACTCATCACCGCCCGTGCCCTGCAGGGTCTCGGCGGCGCCATCCTCTCTCCGGCCACCCTGACGATCCTCACCACGACCTTCACCGATCCGCGGGCCCGCGCGCGAGCGCTAGGGATGTGGAGCGCGGTCGCCGGCGCAGGCGGCGCAACAGGCGTGATCGCCGGCGGCGTTCTTACCGACCTGCTGTCCTGGCGCTGGATCCTGTTCATCAACGTGCCGATCGGCGTCCTCGTGTGGGTGACGGCGCGGTTCGCAGTCACCGAGTCGCGCGCCGAAGGTGAGCGACCGACCCTCGACTGGGCCGGGGCGGTCACGATCACGGGCGGGCTCATCGCGCTCGTCTACGGCATTGTGTCGACCGATTCGCACTCGTGGGGCTCGAGCTTCGTGCTCAGCTATCTGGCGCTCGGCGTGGCGTTGCTGATCGCGTTCTTCGTCATCGAGACCAGGCACCGCCACCCACTCGTGCCCCTGCGGTTGTTCGCTTCGCGCAACCTGACCGGTGCGAATCTGGTCATGGTGCTCATCGGCTCGGTGATGTTCTCGCTGTTCTTCTTCCTGTCGCAGTTCCTTCAGGATGTTCAGGGATACAGCCCGTTGCGCGCGGGATTCGCCTTCCTGCCGATGCCCCTTGCGATCATCCTCGGCACGCAGATCTCTTCCCGGGTCGTGAACCGGTTCGGACCGCGGACGATGCTCGCGACAGGCACCTCGATCGCCGCCGTCGGAATGCTGCTGCTCTCGCGGTTGACCCCGGACGGGTCCTATCTGCTGCACATCGGGATACCGGGCTCGATCATCACCTTCGGCATCGGGATGTCGTTCGTCCCCGTCACCCTCGCGGCGACCGGCGGGGTCGATCGGCGTGACGCCGGACTGGCCTCCGGGTTGATCAACACCACGCGGCAGATCGGCGGGTCACTGGGCCTCGCTGCGCTGCTGACCATCGCCACGTCTCGTGCGAAGGATCTCGCGAGCTCGGGCGCCGGCGTCGCGCAGACGGGCGGATACGTGCGCGCGTTCGAGGTGTGCGTCGTGCTGTTGGTGCTCGCTGCCGTCACCGCTGCGACCGTGCTGCGGCCCGTCCCCCACCCGGCGCCCGCGGCGGAGCCGCCGGCACCGGCCGAAAACCCTGTGCCCGAGAACGCGCCGGCGCGGACCTGACCTCAGCGCCTCAGCGCCGCTGGCGGCGGGCCGTGCGGGATTGGGCGCGCTCTTGCTTGCGGTTGCGGCGCTGCGTCGCGGTGGCCCGATGCGGGCTCTCCGCCCGCAGCGTCTTTCGGTTTCGTGCCTGCAGCGTCAGGCCGGCGACGACCAGCAGTACGGCCAACCCGGCGAAGATGACGACGTAGAACATGGTCTCAGCCGACCACACAACCCCACTGCCCGGCTCGTCCCGGCGGGGTGACCGGTCCGATTCGTTGACGGCGCAGCGTTGACCGAGAAGTATTGCAGGTACCGCCTTCAGGAAGGCGAGCAGCTGTCCACTCGGCCGACGCCAAGGCAGATCGCATGAGCCTGATCGACCGGCTGCTCGACCTGCGCGGCGCAATGGTCTATCTGATCGTCGCTGCGATTGTGTTCGCCGAGGACGCGCTGTTCGTCGGCTTCGTGATCCCCGGCGAGACCGCCGCCGTGCTCGGGGGCGTCATCGCCAGTCGCGGTCACGTGTCCTACCCGCTGATCGCGGTCACCGTCGTCCTCGCCGCGGTCGTCGGCGACACCGTCGGCTACGAAGTGGGACGACACCTCGGCCCCCGCATCATCGATTCCAAGCCGCTGGCCAAGCGCCGGGAACGGATCGGCTCGGCACAAGACTTCCTGCGCCGACGCGGGGGCTCCGCGGTGTTCCTCGGGCGGTTCGTGGCGTTCTTCCGCGCCGTCATGCCCGCGCTGGCCGGCGCATCGCGGATGTTCTATCCGCGCTTCCTGGCCTACAACGCCGCCGGCGGAATCATCTGGGGCGTCGGCTTCACTCTGCTCGGCTTCCTGGCTGGGAACTCCTACAAGCAGATCGAGAAGACGGTCGGTCGCGGCGCGGCCTTCGCGGTAGCCGGCATCGTGATCGTCGGTTTCATCGTGTGGCGGGTACGGGCGCACCGCAGGGACAAGGACGGCGGCAACGGCGACTCGGACCAGTGACCGTCACGGCAGGATGTCGATGACGAGGGCTTGCACGCGGGCGCGAATCTGGTCACGGACTTCGCGCACCGTCGCGATGGGTTGGCCGGCGGGGTCGGCGAGATCCCAGTCCTCATAACGCTTGCCGGGGTAGATCGGGCAGGTGTCGCCGCAGCCCATGGTGATGACGACGTCGGCGTGCTCGACGGCGTCGACGGTGAGCAGCTTGGGTTGCTCACCGGTGATGTCGATGCCGACCTCGCGCATCGCCTCGACCGCGACCGGATTGATCCGGTCGGCCGGTTCGGAACCCGCAGACCGGACCTCGACCCGATCGCCTGCGAGATGGGTGAGCCAGCCCGCGGCCATCTGCGAGCGGCCCGCGTTGTGGACGCAGACGAACAGGACGGTGGGCTTGGCGGTCATGACGAAACCTCGCCGGCGGTGACCAGTGGGACCGCGGCGCTCGCGGTCGGGAAGAGCGCGCGGATGAGCAGGTACCCCACCGCCGCGCCGACCAGCTGCATGGCGACGAACCCGGGCACCGAGGCCGGGGCGATGCCGGCGAAGGTGTCGCTGAACATGCGGGCGATGGTGACGGCGGGGTTGGCGAAGCTGGTCGAGCTGGTGAACCAGTAGGCGGCGGTGATGTAGCCACCGACCGCATAGGCAATCCGGTCCTCCCGGCCGGAACGGGCGGCACCGAAGATGACGAGCAGCAGCCCGAGCGTGGCGATGATTTCGCCGAGCCAGAGCCCGCCGCCGCTGCGGTGGTGGGTGGAGATGGTGACCGGGTCCAGGCCGAACATGAGGTTCGCGGCGATTGCACCCGCGGCGCCGCCGGCGAGTTGGGCGGCGATCAACGCGGCGGCGCAGCGGGCGGTCACGGTACGCAGCGCCAGCTCGACCAGAGTGACGGCCGGGTTGAACGCGGCCGACACGGGCTGCAGCGCGAGGATCAGCGCGACCAGCGCGGCGCCGGTGATCAGGCTGTTCTCCAGCAGCTGCAACCCGACGTCGGTCGGCGACAGACGCTGGGCGGCGATGCCGGAGCCGATGACCGCGGCGACCAGGAAGGCGGTACCGATTGCTTCGGCCAGGGCACGACGCAGCATTCAGGTCCGTCCGGGCTTGGTGGCGCGGATGATCGCCGAGTGCATCCCGTCCACGGCCTCGTGGGTGAACGTCACCGAGGCATCGATGAAGCCGGACCCGGCGAGGGCCTCGACGTACTCGCTGCGCGAGAGCGCCCCGGCGATGCAGCCGACATAGCTGCCCCGCTCGGCGCGATCCTCCGCACTGAGGTGGTCTTCTGCCACCACGTCGCTCACCCCGACCCGTCCGCCCGGCTTGAGCAACCGGAACATCTCCCCCACCACGGCGGGCTTGTCGATCGACAGGTTGATCACGCAGTTGGAGATGATCACGTCGACCGAGTCGTCCGGCAGCGGCACGTTCTCGATCGTGCCCTTGACGAACTCGACGTTGCCCGCGCCGGCCTCCTGCGCGTTCGCACGGGCCAGGGCGAGCATCTCGTCGGTCATGTCCACGCCGTAGGCGAACCCGCCCGGACCGACCCGGCGCGCCGAGAGCAGCACGTCGATACCGCCGCCCGAACCCAGATCGAGCACCGTCTCCCCCGGACGCAGCTCGGCGACCGCCAGCGGGTTGCCGCACCCCAGGCTCGCGGCCAGCGCCTGCGCGGGCAGCTCGGCCCGCTCGTCCGCCGGATAGAGGCCCGCTCCGAAGCTCGCGTCGACCTGGATCGACTCCGGCGCGCACGAGCCGGCCGAACAACACCCGCTCGAAGGCTCGACCTGCACGCGCAGGGCGGCCTCGGCGTAACGGGCGCGAACTTGTTCCCGGACGGCGTCGGAGCTCGTACTGGTCATCGGCTTCCCTCGTTCCCATAGATGCCGGTCGATGCGTCCTCGACTCTGCCTGACGCATCGACGGACGTCAATGCGTTGTGGCATTCTGGGTGACATGCCGTCTGCTCCGCTCGCCCTGCTGGCCGACGCGAATGCCTGCTGCACGCCGTCGTCCGGCGGCGGTTTGGATGCCGACAGCGCGCAACGGCTTGCCGCCGTCCTGAAGGTGATCGCGGACCCGACCCGGCTGCGGCTGCTGTCCATCGTGGCCGCCCACGATGAGGGCGAGGAATGCATCTGCAACCTCACCGATCAGGTCGGCTTGTCGCAACCAACCGTGTCGCACCACATGAAGGTGCTCGTCGACGCCGGCCTGTTGGAACGCGAACAGCGCGGCAAATGGGCCTACTACCGCCTTCTACCCGGCACGATCGACACCCTCAGTCGGCTGGTGTCCACCATCGCCGGGCCGAGCTGACGCAGTCGCGCTCGAATTGCTTCGAGGGCCGTGTCGAAATGACATGGTTCCGATCGACGCATGGATGAAAGGTCAATTCAACAAGGCGCAGGAGGTTCCGGAAATGAAGGCGATCAATCTGGCTGCAGCGGAAGGTCTGCCGGCAGTGGAGTGGACCGCGGTGGTCGACAAGCTCACGGCCGGCTCGGCACCGGATCAGGACGCAGTGAACTCCCGCACGACATGGCTGTGCACCGTCAACGCGGACGGCAGCCCGCATCTGACCGCGGTCGGCGCGCTGTGGCTGGACGGCACTTTCTGGTTCCAGACCGGCGCCACCCGCAAGGGTCGCAACGTCGCCCGCGATCCGCGCGTCTCGCTGGCCGTGTCGATCCGCGATGCGGACGTCGTGGTCGAGGGCGACGCCGTGCGAGTCAGCGAGCCGGGCGCGGTGGCGCGCATCGCCAAGGCATGGGCGGACCAGGGCTGGCCGGCCGAGCCTGACGAGAGCGGGTCAGGCATCACCGCTCCGTTCAACGCGCCCACGCAAGGACCGCCGCCGTGGCACGTCTACCGCATCGAGCCACGCTCGGCGATCGTGGTCTCCTCCGCAGAACCGGGCGGCCTGACCCGCTTCAACTTCTGACCGAACTGGCGAACCAGTTGCGTTCGAGCGCACGATGACCGGGTGAAGCTCAAGCTCGATCTGCACGACATCTACAACCGCGGTGACGAGATCGAGCGCGCCCTTCGTTCGATCATGGACGAGGCGGTGGCCAAGAAAGCACCGCTGGTGGAGATCATCCCGGGCAAGGGCTCCGGGCAACTGAAGAAGCGCGTGCTCCGGTTCCTCGACCGTAAGGAGATCAAGGCGCTCTACCACCGGGTGGAGAAGGACTCCGACAACTTCGGCCGCGTCTTCGTCCACTTCCGTTGGAAGTGATCCGACGCGGCATCAGAAGTCGTCGTCGAAGCTGACGGTGCCGGTGACCCCGACTTGATACGCGGAGACGCGGCGCTCGAAGAAGTTCGAGAGCTCTTGCACGTCTTGCAGTTCCATGAACGGGAACGGATTCTTCGAGCCGTAGACAGGTTCGATGCCGAGTTGCGCGAGCCGGCGGTCCGCAACGTGCTGGAGATACTCACGCATGTCGTCGAGTGACAGGCCGGAGACGCCTTGCTCGAGCAGATCCGCGGCGAACTGGACTTCACACTCGACGGCCTCGGTAACCATTTCGCGCACTTGAGATCGCATCGTGTCGTCGAACAGATCGGGCTCCTCGGCGCGGACGGTCTCAACCACGTCGAACGCGAAGGCCATGTGCATCGACTCGTCGCGGAACACCCAGTTGGTGCCTGACGCGAGTCCGTTCAGCAGGCCGCGGGAGCGCAGGAAGTACACGTAGGCAAAGGCGCCGTAGAAGAACAGCCCTTCGATGCAGGCGGCGAAGCAGATCAGGTTGAGCAAGAACTGGCGTCGCTCATCGCCGGTGTCCAGCCGGCGCAACTCGAAGATCGAGTCGATCCACTTGAAGCAGAAGTCGGCCTTGCGCTTGATCGAAGGGATGTTCTCGACGGCGGCGAATGCTTCGTAGCGCTCCTTCTCGCTGGGGACGTAGGTGTCGAGCAACGTCAGATAGAACTGGACGTGCACGGCTTCTTCGAACAACTGCCGGGACAGGAACAGGCGACCCTCCGGCGAATTGACGTGCTGGTACAGGTTCAGCACGAGGTTGTTCGCGACGATGGTGTCGCCGGTCGCGAAGAATGCGACCAGCCGGCCGACCAGGTGCTGCTCGGCGGGCGTGAGCCGGGCCAAATCTTTGAGGTCCGAGTGCAGGTCGACCTCCTCGACGGTCCAGGTGTTCTTGATCGCGTCGCGAAACCGGTCGTAGAACTGCGGATAGCGCATCGGACGCAGGCTGAGATCCATGCCCGGATCAAGCAGGGCGTGGCGAACAACAGGTTCGGTGGCGGTCATCACTGGCAGGCCTCACAGGACTCGGGGTTTTCCAGGGAACAGGCGATTGCAGCGGCAGCGGTGACCGTCGCCTGCTGGATGCGCGTCGCCGGGCGGGAGCGCAGGTAGTAAGTCGACTTGAGCCCGGACTTCCAGGCGTAGGCATACATCGACGACAGCTTGCCGATGCTGGGCGACTGCATGAACAGGTTCAGCGACTGCGATTGGTCGACGTAGGGCGCGCGGGCCGCGGCCAGGTCGATCAGCGCCCGCTGCGGCAGTTCCCACGCGGTGCGGAACAGCTCGCGGGTCGCGGCCGGCAGCGCGTCGATCCCCTGCACCGAGCCGTCCGCGCGCTTGATCTCCTCGCGTACCTCTGACGTCCACAGGCCCAACTGCTTGAGTTCGCGCACGAGCGCAGTGTTGACCTGCAAGAACTCGCCCGACAGCGTCTCGCGCTTGAACAGATTCGACACCTGCGGCTCGATGCATTCGTAGCAACCGGTGATCGACGCGATGGTTGACGTCGGGGCAATCGCGATCAGCAGCGAGTTCCGTAGCCCGGTGCGGGCGATCTGCTCGCGCAGTGCCGTCCACCGCACGTCCTGGGTCGGGGTTACGCCCCACAGGTCAGGCTGCACCACGCCGGACGCGGCGCGGGTCCTGTCGAACACCGGGTGCGCACCGTGCTGCTCGGCGAGTTCGGCAGAAACCTCCAGCGCGGTCAGGTAAATCTCCTCCGCGATGCGCGTCGACAGCTCCCGCGCCTCGTCCGAGTCGAACGGCAACCGCAGAGCGAAGAACACGTCCTGCAGTCCCATCACGCCGAGGCCGACCGGGCGCCACCGCGGGTTGGATGCTGCGGCCTGCGCGGACGGGTAGTAGTTGATGTCGATGACGCGGTCCAGGAACGGCACGGCCGTACGCACGGTCTCGCGCAGCCGCTCCCAGTCGAAGGCAGCAGTGCCGTCCTCGGTCGTGAGGTGGCGGGCGAGGTTGATCGACCCGAGGTTGCACACCGCTGTCTCGGTGTCGCTGGACACCTCGATGATCTCGGTGCACAAGTTCGACAAATGGACGGTGTTGCCGGCCAGGCCGGTCTGGTTGCACTTGGCGTTGGCCGCGTCCTTGAACACCATCCAGCCCTGACCGGTCTGTGCGAGCGTGCGCATCATCCGTCCGTACAGATCGCGCGCCCTGACCTGGCGCACGTACCGTCCTTCGGCCTCCGCTCTGCGGTAGGCGGCATCGAACTGCTCGCCCCACAGGTCAGGCAACTCCGGCACCTCGTCCGGGTCGATGAGCGACCACAGCTCGTCGGCCTCGACGCGGCGCATGAATTCGTCCGGAATCCAGTTGGCCAGGTTGAGATTGTGCGTGCGACGCGCGTCCTCGCCGGTGTTGTCGCGAAGCTCGAGGAACTCCTGGACGTCCGGATGCCACGGCTCGAGGTAGACGCACGCGGCACCCTTGCGGCGGCCGCCCTGGTTCACCGCCACCACGGACGAGTCGAGAATCCGCAACCACGGAACGATCCCGTTCGACTGGCCGTTCGTCCCGCGGATCAGCGCGCCGCGCGAGCGCACCCGGGTCCACGAGATGCCGATGCCGCCGGCGAACTTCGACAGCCGTGCCACCTGCGCGTAGCGCGAGTAGATCGAATCCAGCTCGTCCCTGGGCGAATCGACCAGATAGCACGACGACATCTGGGTATGGCGCGTGCCGGAGTTGAACAACGTCGGTGAGCTCGGCATGTAGGCCAGCGACGACAGCAGGCGGTAGAAGCCGATCGCCTCGGCCGGAGTGCGCGACAGGCCGCACGCCACGCGCAGCAGGAAGTACTGCGGCGTCTCGATAACCAGACGCGTGGTGGGGTGCCGCAACAGGTACCGGTCGTACACGGTGCGCAGCCCGAAGTACTCGAAGCTCCGGTCCGCACCTGGCTCGACGGCGAAATCCAGCTTGCGCGCGTTGTCCTTCACGAACCGCGCGGTCTGTTCGCCGATCAGCCCTTCGGCCTGGCCCAGCGCGACAGACTGGCTGAACGAGGCGACGCCTTGGTTGCGGACCTCCTTGTCGATGTAGCCGGCCAGCAGCCGCGCAGCCAACTGCGAGTACTGCGGTTCCGCACCGATCATCTCCGCAGCGGTCTGGATCGACAGCCGGTCGAGTTCGGCCGTCGTCGCCCCGTCGTAGAGGCCGCTGATCGTGCGCGTCGCGATCCGCAGCGGGTCGACGTCGTCGAGGTCGTCACACCACCGCTCGACTGCCCGCACGATCTTGTTCACGTCAACCGACTCGCTGTCACCGTTGCGCTTGCGCACGTGCATCTGCGCCTTGCGTGCCGGCGGCACGACCTCGTCATCGCGCATCGTCGTTGTCATCGCTGTCTCCTCGCAGCTCGACCCGAAGGCCCGAACCGAGCGAGACAGCAGCTGACGGTGGTCGGCGCCCGCCACCGCTGGACGGAGGCGAGCGCGTCGAGCCGTCAACCGTCCCGCGCGGCATCGGACCACCGCGCCCGAGCGGGCGCGGTGCGCTGGCAGGTCTTCGGACTCGCGGGCACGACCGGCTCGCGCCGGGTCCCTACTTGCCGTCGCTTCCCAGGCCGACGGACGTTCATGAGACGTCCGAGCCCAGTGCTGTCACCTCGTTCCGGTCGGAACCGGGCGAGGAGAACGGCGTTCGTTCCCACTCACCGCTGCGGGGCAGTCCCGGATTCGCACCGGGTTCCCTCTTGCCTCGACGTCGTTGGCAGCGACGCCGAACCAGCTGCGTACAGCACCATATGTGGACGGGAGCGCGAGATGTGGCACCACATGTCGTGTCGGCGTGTCGCACAGCCTCAGTGTCGCGCGGCGAGAACGACCGCCTCGTTCGGTTCCAGCACCAGCTCGCGTGGATCGACGACTGCGCCAAGCGTTCGGGCGCCCGTGCTCAACACCACAGTGGCATTCGAGGTGGCCAACAGTGCTGCCTCCCGCGGCGTGTCCGAGAAGTTGATCGCGACGAGAAGCCCGTCGCTGCGGCGAAAGGCGTAGACGTCCGCGCCGGCGTCGAGGTCGGCATAGTCGGCGGATCGCAAGCCGGGGTGATCGCGCCGCAAACGCAACAGGTCGCGGTAGAGCGACAGCAGCGAGCCGGGGTCCCCGGACTGTGTGCGTACGTCTGGGCCGGCGCCAGGCACGGGCAGCCACGGGCGCGCGGTCGAGAACCCGGCGGCCGGCAACGAGAAGTCCCATTGCATGGGTGTCCGCTCCGGATCCCGTCCGTCCGGGTCGGTGGCACGGTCCGCGGGGACCGGGACGTCGGTCATCCCGATCTCCTCGCCGTAGTACAGGAACGTCGTCCCGGGCAATGTGGTGAGCAGGACTGCGGCCGCGCGGGCGCGTGCCATGCCGTCCCGCCCCCTCCGGACGGCATAGCGGCTCGCGTGGCGTGACAAGTCGTGATTGGACAGCGCGTGCGTGGCCCAGCCACCGGCCTCGATCACCGCTTCCTGCTCGCCGCCGCTGCGCCGAAACGCGTCGGCCTGCCACGGGTTGGACCAGAACCCGAAGTCGAAGACCATCTGCAGCTCGTCACCGGCGCCGTAGTAGTCACGACGACGCACCGGGTGGTGCACTCCCACCTCGCCGATCAGCACCCGGTCGGGGTAGCTGTCGATGACTGTGCGTAGCTCGCGCAGGAACTCGTGGACGATCTGATCGTCGAGGTTGCGATGCCTGCGTTCGTCGAGTTGCGTCGCCACCCGCAGGTCGACGACGTCAGGCGCGTTGTCGCTCAGCAACTCGTCCTTGCCCAGCCGGTGCGGCGCGTCCACGCGGAACCCGTCGACGCCGCGATCGAGCCAGAACCGCATCACGTCGTGCATCGCGGCTCGCACCGCGGGTTCGCGCCAGTTCAGGTCCGGCTGCTGCGGCGTGTATGAATGCAAGTAGTACTGACCGGTGGCCTCGTCGAAGGTCCACGCGCGCCCGACGCGCTCGAACGCCGACAACCAGTTGTTCGGTGGCCCGCCGTCCGGGGCCGGATCCGCCCACACATACCAGTCGCGCTTCGGATCCGTCCGCGACCTGCGGGCCTGCTCGAACCACTCGTGCTGGTCGGACGTGTGGTTGGGCACGAAGTCCAGCAGCACCCGCAGACCGCGCGCATGTGCTGCCCGGATCAAGGCATCCGCGTCCTCTATCGACCCGAGGCGGGGATCCACCGCGCAGTGGTCGGCGACGTCGTAACCGAAGTCGACCATCGGCGAGCGGTAGATAGGCGACAACCAGATCGCGTCGACGCCGAGGGAGTCCGCCTCGCCGGCCAGATGACCGAGGTGGTCGATGATCCCCTGCAGATCGCCGAACCCGTCTCCGTTGGCGTCGGCGTAACTGAGCGGATAGATCTGGTAGACGGTCGCACTGCGCCACCATTCGGAGCCGTCCACGTCCTCCATCGAAGCACCAACCGACATGACCTTCTGTTCCGCGGCCCGGTTGCGGGACGATGGCGAGCATGGCGCTGTCGGTTTGGCCCGCCCGGTTGGGCAGACTCGTCTCATGACGTCTGACGAGCAATGTGGCGAGGTGCTGGACAACGTGCAGTGCCAGCTTCGCGCCGGCCATTTCCCCGAGGTCCATGTCGCGGGCCGGCGCGACGGCGCGGGACGACAGTCGTGGTTGCTGGGGCGCGAGTACGACACGGACGTGGCGGACTCCGAGCTGGATTGGGCAGACGGATTCCCACAGCCTTAGTACCTGCCGGAGAATGATCGCCTATGCGCGCCGACCCGACGACCACCGCCCGGATCGATGAACTGCTCGCGGCGATGACGCCCTCGGAGAAGGCGGGCCAGCTCACGCAGTACTTCTCCTTCGGCGAGCATGTGGGCACGGGCGGGGAACCTCCGCAGCCGCCGGGTGAGGTCGAGCAGGCGCTCGCGCGCGGAGCCGTCGGAGCGCTGTTGTTCGTCACCGATCCTGCCGAGATCAACCGGCTGCAGCGGCTCGCGATCGAGGGCAACCGGCACGGCATTCCCGCGCTGTTCGGCTTCGACGTGATCCACGGGCTACGCACGGTGTTCCCGGTGCCGATCGCGATGGCCGCGTCGTGGGATCCGGCGACGATCGAACGTGGCCAGGCGGTGGCGGCGCGGGAGGCGCGCGCGGTCGGAATCCATTGGACGTTCGCCCCGATGGTCGACATTGCCCGCGACCCGCGCTGGGGGCGCATCGTGGAAGGCGCCGGCGAGGATCCGTACCTCGGCGCCGCGGTCGCTGCCGCGCAGGTGCGCGGATTCCAGGGTGCGGCGATCGGCACGCCGGAGCGCATCGTCGCCGGTCCGAAGCATTTCGCCGGCTACGGCGCCGCGCTGGGCGGCCGCGACTACGACGAGGTGGACCTGGCCGATGCGCAGCTGTGGAACGTCTACCTCCCGCCGTTCCAGGCGGCGATCGACGCCGGCGCCGGGAACGTGATGACGGCCTACATGGATCTCAACGGAATCCCGGCCACCGGGAACCGCCGGCTGTTCGAGGACGTGCTGCGCGGCCGCCTGGGCTTCACCGGGTTCGTGGTCAGCGACGCGAACGCCGTCCGCAGCTTGGTGACCCACGGCTTCGCGGCGGACGCCGCCGACGCGGCGGCACGTGGCGTCGCCACCGGGGTCGATCTCGAGATGGCGGTGACCGACCCGGCATACGCACACCTGCCCGCGGCCGTCGCGGACGGTCAGGTCGGCATCGAGGCGGTCGACGCCTGTGTCCGGCGGATCCTCGAGGTCAAGCTGCGCCTCGGCCTGTTCGACGACCCGTACGTCGACGAACAGCACGCGCAGACCGTGCTCGCCGACCCGGCACACCGCGAGGCCGCACGCAACGCCGCGACGCGGTCGGCCGTACTGCTGCGCAACGAGGGCGGATTGCTGCCGCTCGACGCCACCAGGCTGAACTCGATCGCGGTGCTCGGACCGTTGGCCGACTCGCGCCGCGACGCCCTCGGGCCTTGGGTCTTCGACTACGACCTGGACGAAACCGTCACCGTCCTCGCCGGGCTGCACACCCGACTCGGCGACGCGGTCGACTTGCGGTACGCCGCCGGCATCCGCCCCGCCCGGCGGATGTACCCGTCGATGTTCGACATGTTCCCCGGCAACACGCCGCCGGACCCGGAGGGGTTCGACGACGATGCCGAACTCACGCACGCGGTCGACGTCGCCCGCGGCGCCGACGTGGCGATCGTGGTGCTCGGCGAGTGGCAACAGATGATCGGCGAGGCTGCCTCGCGGTCGTCGCTCGAACTACCCGGCCGTCAGCTCGAGCTGCTGCAAGCGCTTGTCGCCACCGGGACGCCGGTCGTGTTGCTGGTGATGAATGGACGGCCGCTGGATCTGCGCTGGGCCATCGAACATGTGCCTGCCGTCCTCGACATCTGGTATCCCGGGTCGCAGGGTGGCGCGGCCGTCGCCGAGCTGCTGCTCGGCGACGTCTCCCCCGGCGGCAAGCTGCCGTTCAGCTGGCCCCGCAGCGTCGGCCAGATCCCGATGATCTACTCGCACACCACCTCACACGAGCCGCAGAACCAGGGCCGGCGGTACTGGGACGAGCCGAGCACACCGCTGTTCCCGTTCGGCTACGGGCTCAGCTATGCACGCTTCGACTACGCCGACCTCGCCGTCGACCGCCCGTCCGTCCCGGTGGGTGAGACCGAGACGGTCTCGGTCACGGTCACCAATACCAGTGACCGGGACGCGGACGAGGTCGTCCAGCTGTACCTGCACCAGCGACACGGACGCGCGTCGCGACCGGTTCGCGAATTGAAGGGCTTCGAGCGCGTCCACATTGCCGCGAACACCTCGCGCACCGTGCAGTTCTCGCTCGGCCCGGCCGAACTGCAGTACTGGAACGCGGATGTCGGCGACTTCGTCATCGACGCCACAACGTTCGACGTCTACGTCGGCGGCGACTCGACCGCGCAACTAACCACCACCTTCGCGACGACACCGTAGTTCACCGACGCCGCGGAGCGACATGAGAGGGTCGCTTCATGGCCGACGCCAGTGCCGGCGCGAGCCGGGTGATTGACGCCTCGCCGCACTCATCGACCACTCGCTATGGCTGTCGCCCGAACCCGTACCTCAGTTGGACGAGACCGGTACCGACCGCGCGTACGTCCGTCAGGCGAACCGGCTTGCTCGCCGTGAGGTCGGTGAACACGCGGCCGCCGGAGCCGACGACGTGCGGGAACACCATCAACCGGGCTTCGTCCAGCAGGTCGTGCTCGACAAGCGTTTGGACGAGTTGATAGCTCGCGTAGAGCGCGATGTGTCCGTCGACCTGCTGTTTGAGTTCCGTGACTTCCTCGACCACGTCGCCGGCCAGCACGGTTGTCGGGCCCCAGTCGGAACGGCCGTCGCCCGAGCGGACGACGTACTTCGGCAGGCTCGCCAGCCGATCCGCCCACGCCCCCTCGCGTCCGACCCAGCGCGGCGCGAACCACTCGTAGCTGCGCGCGCCCATCAGGATCGCGTCGGTGGCCATCGCCTCGTCGAAGAACTCCTTGGCCCACGGTTCGCGGTCTTCGTCCGGAATCTGGTTGAACCAGCCGCCGAACTCGAATCCCTCGTCGCCTGCGGGATCCTGTCCGACGCCGTCCAAAGTCACGTTGGTGCTCAGTACGATCTTGCCCATCTCGATCTCCTTCGGTGGTGTTGTGCTTGACCACAGAGGTAGACACGGCTGCACTTCTGAATTGGGCGGGCATCGACCGCCCAGTTCGCAGCTCGGCCGGTGTCTAAACCGGAGGAGGTGACGCATGGGCGAGACGGAGCTCTTGGTGCGGGCGCGCAGTGGGGACGGCGGCGCGTTCGACGCAGCGATCGCGCCGCATCGGCGCGAGTTGCTGGTGCACTGCTACCGCATGCTCGGCTCGGTGCAGGACGCGGAGGACGCCGTGCAGGAGACGATGTTGTCTGCCTGGCAAGGCCTCGGCGAGTTCGAAGCCCGCTCGTCGCTGCGGACGTGGCTCTACCGCATCGCGACCAACCGTTGCTTGAATGCGCGGCGTGCGGCCGTTCGCCGGCCGGCCAAACAGTGGGACGTGCCTGGAGTGCAGCCGCCGGAACCGACGCGCCTCGGCGAAGTGGTGTGGCTCGAGCCGATGCCCGACGCCCGATTCGCCGATCTTCCGCGCAGCCCGGAGGCGCGCTACGAGCAGCTCGAATCGATCTCACTCGCGTTCGTCACGGCGCTGCAATTGATGCCGCCGCGACAGGTTGCCGTGCTCCTGCTTCGCGACGTCCTCGGATTCCCGGCCACCGAGGTCGCGGAGATGCTGGACACGACGGTCGAGTCGGTGACCAGCGCTCTCAAACGTGCCAGGGCGACCGTGCTACGCTACCGAGCCGCTGATCACGAGGCGCCGCCGCCGCCCGGCTCGCCTGCGGAGGCCGTGCTTGTCGAGAAGTTCGTTCGTGCCTACGAGGCAGCCGATGTCGACGCCGTCGTTGCGCTGCTGACCGACGACGTGTTCACGTCCATGCCGCCGATCCCGTTCGAGTACGTGGGACCGACGGCGGCAGCCCGGTTCTTCGACAGCATCTTCAGTGCCGGTAGGCGATTCACGCTCGTCCCGACACGGGCGAACGGGCAACCCGCCGTCGGCGCATACGTACTCGCAGCAGACGGGGTGCGGCACGCGGCCGGGCTGTTCGTGCTGGAACTCGCCGGCGATCGCATCCGCGCGATGACCCGCTTCGAGAACTCCGTCCTCCCCTGGTTCGGCCTGCCGCGATCGCTACCCGACGCGCGATGATCGGCCGCGCCCTCCGGTAGAGGGTTCGGGTTTCGTTACGTTCGACCAACGCGCCATCCGCAAGAGTGCCATTGCGCTCTGAGACCCCCCAAGGTCAGCGGGCGCCAATCCACTGACCGGCGCCACGTACCGCTGCGCTGCGCCTGGTCCGGATCGACCGGAGTCACCTGTCCTAGGGAGGACCACACTGTGAACAGCGCCCCCCGCGTCGAACAAGTCGCTGCAATCGCACGCCGATTGCTGGACGACGGTTACGTCCGGTACGAGATCGACGCGTGGCGCACCGCGGTGCAGCTCATCGCCGCGCACGACCAACTCCGGCACGAGGAGGATCGCGACGGGCGCGCGGGCTTCTCACAGCGCTGACGGGCCTGGCGCGGCCACGGGGACCTGAGACTGCGCAGGTACCTGCTTGATCAGGTAGCGCGCGTCACGGTCCAGGCCCTGGATTTGTTCGGAAGCGAGCGCGAACTGGAACGGCATGCCCAGGAAGTACAGGCCCTGCACCGTAGAGACACCGCGGTGATGGCGGGCCCGGCCGTCCTCGTCGAACACCGGGAGTTCGAGAAAGCGGTGGTCGGCGCGCGACCCGGTGCACCAGACGACAGTATTAACCGGCGGGAGGTCGCCCTCGTTGGAGATCGGGCGTCCGTTCTCGACCCGCTCGATGCGCCCGATCCGCGCAACGCCCGCCGCGTCCAGGTCGGCCAGCTTGTTCCGTACCAGGTTGACACCGTGTTCGCGGTGCCGTGCGGACGCCCTACGGCCCATCGGCGTGCGCAACGTGAGCACGTGCCGGAAAACGAACATCACCAGAGGAGTGGCGCGTCGTCCGCGGGGTGTGTCGATGTCGATCGGTATCTGCCCGGGGTGGCGGCCGGCCAGGTACGTGTCGTGCCCGGACGCTGCTGCGTCGAGCGCGATGTCGGTGCCGGAGTTCGCGGCACCGACGATCAGCACCGGGCCGGGAGCGAACTGGGACGGGCTGCGGTACTCCAGCGACGTCAGCTGGCGGATGCTTGGATCGAGGGCATCGGCGAACGCCGGCACGGACGGACGCCGGTGCGCGCCGGTGGCCACGACCACATTGCGCGCCAGGTAGTCGCCGTCGGCAGCGCTGACCCTCAGCAGGCCGTCCTCGGCGATGACGCTGTTGACCCGCGCCCCGTTGCGCACCGGGAGCTCGAACCGAAGGGCGTAAGCCTCCAGATAGTCGGCCATTTCGTCGCGGGTCGGATAGTCGGGGACCGGGATGCGCCAGCCAGGCAGGCTCGCGTACTTCGGCGTGCTGAACAGGCGCAGCGAGTCGTAGCGCTGCCGCCACGAGTCCCCCGCCCGCGCGTCCGCGTCGAGAATGAGGAACTCACGTCCGGCGCGCCGGAGGTGATACCCCATGGTGAGGCCGGCCTGGCCGGCACCGATGATCAAGGTGTCGATGCGTGTTGTCATGCCGACAGACGCTAGGGACGTGACGGTCGACTGCGCGTCGGGCGCGATGCCCATTTCGGTGGCACGCGCTATGGGCAATTCTGTGTAGTCAGACGAGACCGTGCTCGTACGCGTACGCAGTGGCCGCGGCCCGACTTGTGACCTCGATCTTGCCGAACAGGTTGCTCACGTGGCGTGCCACGGTCTTCTCCGAAAGTACGAGGCGATCCGCGATCGCCCGGTTGGTCGCGCCCGTTGCGAGCAGCCGGAGCACCTCGCGTTCCCGTGCGGTGAGCGGACCGGCAGTCGTGTCCTGCCCGGTCGTTGTCGCGGTCAGGTCGGGGAATGCACCTAGCTCCTCGAAGACGACGCGGGCCGCAGCCAGCTCCATACGGGCCGCGTCCGCATCACCCAGCGCCGAACACGCGTGCGCCACCAGCACCCGGGTGCGAGCTGCCTCGTAACGGGATTCGACCTCTTGCCACAGCGACCACGCACGACGCAGTCGCGGCAGCGCGGCGGTCGGATCACCACGCGCGAGCAGCAGCGCGCCGACGGCGTGCTCGCTGGTCGCCTGCAAGTACGCGGCCGAACCGGCCAACGCGGCCTCGGCGAGCTCGTCCGCACAACGCTGCGCCGTCGCGAGGTCGCCTGACGTCAGCGCCACCTCCACCCGTGCTGCCAACAACATCGCACGCAACCGATGAACATGATGTTCGGCGAGCGCCCGATCCAGCCCGGCCGCCGCCGAGTCCAGACGATGCTGCGTGGTGGGTAGCAACGCCAGACCGGGCTGCACTTCCGTCCCGAACGCACCGGCACGCGCGTAGGCCTGCTCGGCCGCGGCGAAGCGCCCTTGCAGCCTCGCCAACTCAGCGATCCGATAGTGCGCGCCGCCGAGCGCAGCCTCACGGGTGACATCCAACGCGTCACATGCGCGCTGCGCCTCAGCGACAGCTTCGGGCCACGCACCACGCAACTGCAGGATCTCGGCACGATGCACCAGGCACGTTCCTCGATAGGCGAGCATGCCGACCTCTTGTGCCGCCCATGACGCGAACGTATGCGTCCACTCCTGCGCCCTGCGGATGTCGAACCACTCCATGCACATCGCGACGATGGCGCAGTAGGCAAGCCCGGTGACCTGCGGAGCCACGCGGCCGGCGACAACGTGGACCATCACCTCGTCATACGCCTCGGCCGCTTCGCCGGCCCGGCCCAGCATCGTCAGACACCGTCCGCGCCCGAGGCCGGACAGGACGAAGCCGTCCAGATCGTTGCAAGCCGCCGCGATTCGCGCGCAGTCATCGAGGATCGGCAACGCGGTCACCGCGTCGCCGCCGAACATCAGGACGACCGCCTCCCGCTGCCGCAGCCGCCCGCCGAGACGCGATTCCGGGTCTTCGGAGATCAGTCGTCGCACGCGCGCGTGCCAGCCGGCAGCCTGCGCGAGCTCGCCGCGCAGGTCCAGGTGAAAGCCGAGCCAGAACCCGCACTCGGCAGTCCGCTCTACCAGGCCTTGTTCCAAGTAAGCCTCATGAGCCCGTTCGCGCAGCGCGGGGACTTCGGTGTCATGACCGATCAGAAACGCCGCAACCGCCAGACGTTCCAGATCCTCCGCCGACATCTGGCCGTCGGTGTCGGCAGCCGACAACGCCGCGTACTCGGCCTTCCAGTCCGGCACGCAGTCAGCGTAGGCCGGGCCTCAGGGTTGTGCACACATGACACCGCCGCCCGCCGCTGGGTTCGTCGGCGACCTGCGCCCATTCTCACTGCGCGCGCTAGCCTCGGCGTCGTGGTTGGCCTGCCGGTGCTTGATGCCACCGAACAGCGCGTGCTCGGGAGCTTGCTGGAGAAGGAGATCACGGTCCCGGCGACATATCCGATGACCGTCAACGCCGTGCGTACGGCGTGCAACCAGACCAGCAGTCGAGAACCCATCGTCGACTACGACGAGGAATTGGTGCATCAGACGTTGCGCTCACTCAAGGAAAAGGATCTTGTCGCGCTCACCTGGCAGGGTGCCGGCAGCCGCGTGGTCAAGTACGTGCAGACATTCGCGCAGCGGCGCGGGATCGAGCCGGACGAGCGAGCACTGCTCACAGTGCTGTTGTTGCGCGGCGCCCAACCCGCAGGCGCGTTGAAGACCCGCACCGAGCGACTCCACCGCTTCGCTGACCGCACCGAGGTGGAGGCATGCCTGGCCCGCATGGCTGGCAGTGATCCTGCGATGGTCCGTGAGCTCGCGCGCCAACCGGGTCAACAAGACACTCGCTGGATCCATCTGCTCGGACCGGATGAGTCTGCAGTGACGGCAGGTTCGGTGCCCGTCGACCGTGAGTCCGTCCTCACTGCGGGTTTCGAAGCACGCGATGACAAGGTTCGCGAGGCCTACGCCACCGTCGCCGGCTCCTACGCCGAACGATTCGGCGATGAGCTCGCCGACCTACCGTTCGAGTCGTGGCTCTTGCGCCGAGTCGTCGAGCTGTCCAACGGGGCACCAGTGATCGAGGTCGGTACCGGCCCCGGTCACGTCGCCGCGTTCTTGGCGCAGGCGGGCGCGGACGTGACCGGTCTCGACCTCACCCCGGAGATGATTGACGAGGCCCGCCGCCGCTACCCCGGTGTCAGCTACGAGGTCGGCGATCTGCGCCAACTGATGCGCCCCAGCACTCACGACGGATGGGGTGCTGTTCTCGCGTGGTACTCACTCGTCCACCTTGCCGAGTCCGAATTGCCGGCAGCGATCGCCTCGCTCGCCCCGCCCCTGCGCCCCAGCGGCTGGCTCGTGCTCGCCCTGCACGCCGGCGCCGAGGTACGCACCATCACCGATTGGTTCGGCCACGAGGTCGATCTCGATTTCGTCCTCCATGACACCACCGAGGTCATCGCAATTGTGGAGCGGGCCGGCCTGATCGATGTCGAGTGGTACCAGCGCGGTCCGTTTGCCTCCCGCGGCGAGACCACCCAGCGCCTCTACGTCCTCGCCCGCAAGCCGTAGTAGCGCAGGCCAAATCGGGCAACTCGAATCCGTTGGGTGAAGTGCCCCTTGCCCGCCCTCGTCGTCGCGGATCTGCACGTGGTGATGTGCTGTGCTTCGTGCCCGGTTACCTGTGTGCCGTGCTGGGCTGCGATGTACGAAGAGGGAGTCGAACCCTCGGCACTGCCCTTCGTGCACCAGAATGGCCGAATACCCGTCGGCCGCGGGTTGTGTGCACGCCTCCGCGACGAGTACCTGCTTCACCCGACTTTGATCAGTCGACCAGATCAACCTCCCAGTTGGACCGCTGGATGCGCACGTCGAGTTCTCGAATGTCTCGGGCAAGCCCGTCGGCCTGCTCGCGCAGTTCCGCGACAGGCAAGGCCGAAAGCATCTTCAACTCCGAACGCAGCTGGCGGGCGAATCCGCCGTGCTCCCGCCCTGCGGACGCGTCAGCAGCGGAACTGATCACCGCGTGGCGCAGGCGCAGCACATCCCGACGAGCCAGCCATTCGACGAGCCCGCAGAAGTATGCGGCACGGGAGGGTATTCGGGCACGCCCTTTCGGCCGCTCGTCGGTCGTGCGAACGATCACCGGGAGTCGGTCAGTGCTCGTCGGGACGGTAGTAGCCGGCAGGCGGGCACGCTACGGTCCGGAATTTTCTTTGCCGGGCGATGTCGAGAACGAGTGGCCGGCTCCGTCCTCGGGATGAACGCGACGACAATGGTCGCGCCACACCGAAGGAGAACTCTCATGGCCAAGTACCTGCTGCTCAAGCACTACCGCGGTGGCCCGACTCCCGCCGTCGCGTTCGAGCCGATGGACAAGTGGACGCCCGCCGAGGTCGACGCGCACATCAAGTACATGAACGACTTCGCCGCCAAGTTGGAGGGCACCGGCGAGTTCGTGGACGGACAGGCGCTGTCGCCCGAGGGAACGTTCGTGCGCTACGACGGCGAGGGGCGCGCGCCCGTCACCGACGGGCCGTTCGCTGAGACGAAGGACCTGATCGCCGGCTGGATGGTGATCGACGTCGACACCTACGAGCGCGCCGTCGAGCTGGCCGGTGAACTATCGGCCGCGCCCGGCCCGGGCGGCAAGCCGATCCACGAATGGCTCGAGCTCCGTCCGTTCCTGACCGCCGCACCTACCGTCACGGAGTGAACGAAGCGCTGCTGCGGGAGCTGATCCCCGCGGTCACGGGTGTCCTCGTCCGTCGCGGAGCCGACTTCGCGACAGCCGAGGACGCCGTGCAGGACGCGTTGATCCGGGCGTTGGCGACCTGGCCGCAGGAACCACCGGCGGATCCGAAGGGCTGGCTGATCACGGTCGCCTGGCGCAGGTTCCTCGACACGATCCGCGCGGAAAGCTCCCGGCAAGCGCGCGAGGCCCGGGTCGCGGCGGAGCCGGCGCCGGGGCCGACCGACGACACGGGCGACACCCTGCGCCTCTACTTCCTGTGCGCCCATCCGTCGCTCACGCCGGCGTCGGCGGTGGCGCTCACCCTGCGAGCGGTGGGCGGTCTGACCACGCGTCAGATCGCCGAGGCGTACCTCGTGCCCGAGGCGACCATGGCGCAGCGGATCAGTCGGGCGAAGCGCACCGTCTCGGGCGTGCGTCTCGACGAACCCGGCGACCTGGCCACCGTGCTGCGGGTGCTCTACCTGGTGTTCAACGAGGGCTACACCGGCGAGGTGGACCTTGCCGAGGAGGCGATCCGGCTGACCCGGCAGGTGACTTCGATGACCGACGACGAGGAGGCGTCCGGGCTGCTCGCCCTCATGCTGCTGCACCACGCCCGCCGCACCGCGCGGACGACAGCCGACGGCGCGCTCGTCCCGCTGGCCCAGCAGGACAGGTCACGGTGGAACACCGAACTGATCGCCGAGGGCGTAGCGACCCTGCAATCCGCGCTGGGCAGCGACCGGCTCGGCGAATACCAGGCGCAGGCGGCGATCGCCGCCCTGCACGCCGACGCTCGAACGACGGATGAGACCGACTGGGTGCAGATCGTGGAGTGGTACGACGAACTCGTCCGCCTCGTCGACAGCCCGGTCGTCCGCCTCAACCGTGCCGTCGCGGTCGGTGAAGCGGACGGGGCGCAGGCCGGGCTCGCCGCTCTCGACCGGGTGGATCCCGGCGTGCCTCGGCGCGCGGCGGTCGAGGCCTACCTCCGCGAGCGGTCCGGCGACCGCGCGCTTGCGGCTCGGTTGTACGCAGACGCGGCCCGCGCCGCCGGCAACCTCGCCGAACGCGACCACCTCACCCGCCAGGCCGCGCGCCTGCACGACGCGCTGCGGGATTGACGTCCAGATATCGTCCCGCCCGTGATCAAGATCCGAGTAGCGGCGCCTGAAGACGTGCCGGTGCTGTTGCGGTTGGCGCGCGCGTTCTACGACCGGGATCTTGGAGTCCGGCTTGGTCGCCGAACTGCAGGACCTGTACGTGACACCCGATGCGCGCGGCGATGGTGTCGGCACAGCGCTGATCGAGGACAGAACTTTCCTGACGAGCGCGGCGAAGGCTTAGGCTGCCTCCATGTCCGGAGGCGGTCACACGGGCGTCGACGCATACATCGACGGGCTTCCGCCGTGGCAGCGCGAGATCTGCAATGATGTGCGCGAAATGGTTCGGGTCGCCGATCCGGATATCGAAGAGACGATCAAGCGGTCGGTGCAGCCGTACTTCGTCCTCGATGGCAACGTGTGCGCGTTGCTCGCCACCAAGGACCACATCAACCTGTTCCTGTACGACCCGACCGTCCCCGACCCTGAGCGCATCATCAACCAGGGCCACGGCAATGCAACTGCACGAGCCGTCCAGATCTACGAGGGTGACCGCATGAACCGCAGCGCGATCATCGACATGATCCGGGCCATCGCGGCGCGCAACAGAGCGGGCGGCTGGCGTCGCCTCGAGCGTCCAACGAAGTCGGCGGACGAGCGGGCATGATCCAAACATGAGCACGGTCATGATGCATGCGGTGGTCTCCGTCGACGGCTTCATCGCCGACGCGAACGACGAAGTCGGTCCGCTGTTCGACTGGTACTTCAACGGCGACGCCGACATCGTGGACGGCGGACCGTTCAAGGTCAGCCAGACTTCGGTCGGCTACGTCCGCCCGATGTGGGAACGCCTCGGCGCGACGGTCATGGGCCGGCATCTGTTCGACCTGACCAACGGGTGGGAAGGCACGCCGCCCGCGGGCAACCACATCGTCGTGGTGTCGCATCGTCCGAAGCCCGACGGTTGGCATCCCGAGGCGTCCTGCCATTTCGTCGACGACGTGGGAACTGCCATCGCCACCGCGAAGGACCTCGCCGGCGACCACGATGTCGCCGTCACTGCAGGCGACATCGGCGGGCAAGCATTCGCTCTCGGGCTGATCGACGAAGTGGCGATGGACGTCGTGCCCGTCGTGTTCGGTTCGGGCAAGCCGTACTTCGGACGGGTCGATGCCCAGCACCTGCTGTTGGACCCCGACGTCGTCATCCAGGGTCGCCGGGTGCTCCATCTGAAGTACCAAGTCCCGCGCTGACGGTTGTCGTAGTGGTCGGCCGTGACGGAGTCGTCACGCTCGGCCATCCGCATGTGGCGAGGTGGGTCGACAGCCACCGCTTCTCCGCCGAATCGACCGACAGGTGCCAGCGCCACTTCACCGCGACCCACCAGGCTTCGTAGGTGCAGTCGAATGATCGTGTCGTCGGCAGCCATGCGGACGGTTCGCTGTCGCCCTTGGACCGGTTCGAGTGCGCGGTGACAGCGACCAGGTCCGGGCCGTACCCCAAGTCGTTCGCGTATGCCTCGCGGGTGTTCCCACTCCAGCGCCATGCGCCGGACTGCCACGCTTCGGCCAGCGGCACGAGATGGTCGATGTCGAAGGTGGACGGATCGGTCGTCGTCACCCTGTCATACGGGGAGCGCCACTTGCCGTCGGTCAAGGCGCAACTGCTCGACACGTGTGGACGGGTGATCGCCTCGGTGATGAGGACGCGATCGCGGGTGTCGCAGCCGCCGCCCTGCGAGTCCCACAACTTGAACAGGTCGCGGTCGTAGCCGGCGCTGTGTTCGCTGGTGACGGCGAGCTGCCGGAGCAAGGTTCTGGTCGAAGTCTGCGTGCGAGCCCGGTCCGGGGTCCTGGTGGCGGTTGCGCTCGGTTTCGCCGGGTGCCCGTTGGCGGCGTCCGACGACGCCGCAATGATGGCGACCAGTCCGGCGAACAGGGCGCAGAAGATCGTCAGGACGACAACGGCGCGCGACGAACTCCGCAAAATTCGCAGCACGGGTGACCTTCCGAAAGAGACGACGGCGCAACAGCGGCGGAATCGTAACCGCGGCCCGTCCCGGCGATCAACAGGGTGTGGTCATGGGTCGCGGGCGTCGTGGTCTGTGCCGGGTTCGAATGTGAATTCGGGTAGGTGGTGGGCGGTGTTGCGGCGGGGTTTTTGTTGTTGATCGAGCCATGGTGGCGGGAGCCATTCCGGCACGCCGTCGATGATGCGCACGAGCCACCCGGCCTGTTCGAAGCTGCGGTGGTGGAATCCGCAGACCAGCGCCAGGTTGTCGATGTCGGTGGGGCCGCCGTCGATCCAGGCGATCACATGATGGGCTTGGCACCAGGAGGCGGGGCGGGTGCAGCCGGGGAAGCTGCAGCCGCCGTCGCGGGCGGCGAGCGCGCGGCGTTGGGCCCGGTTGGCGAGGCGTTGGCTGCGGCCGGCGCACAGGATGGCGCCGTGCCGGTCGAACACGGTGGTGAACAGTTCGCACTGGTCGGCGAGCCGCATCGCGGCGGTGATGCCGATGGTGGCGCCGGATTCGCTCAGCGCCACCCCGGACTGTTGCTCGAGGTCCTCGGCACGCACCGACAAGGCGATGGTCGCCGGGACGCCGCCGCAGTCGGGAAGGGTGCCCGAGCGGAGCAGCCGCTGGGCGATCTCGATCATCGCGTCGTGGCGGCGCTGGGAGGGGGTGCGGTCATCGGGCAGGCCGTCCTCGGCCGGTGCCGGAGCGGACAGGGTGTCGAGCAGGGTGGACCACACCGCGGCGAACTCGTCGGTGACCTCCCGCCCGGCCACCAGCCACCGTCCGTCGGGTTTGTGAACCAGGTCGAAGCCGCGGCGCCGCTGCTGCTCTTCCTCGCGCGGGGCGGCGCCGTCCGGATCCACCGTCGCGAGCAGCCGCTGCGCCGCCGCGGCCAGCTGCTTCGGGTCCAGATGCTTGGCTTGCTCGACCAGGAACTGCTCGACCGGCCCGGCCACCTCGAAGGAGAGCTTGGCCGGGATCGCCGCGACCGTCTGCGTGATCACCTTCGCGTGGCCGGTCGACAGCTCGCCGGCGCGTTGCGCGTCGGCGACCCGCGCGAAGATCGGCGCCAACGGGGCACCACTGACCTCCCGGCGCGGCCCGAGATCACGGGCGGCATGCAGCCGGGCTTTGGCCTCCCCCGGCGCCACCCGGCACAGCTCGGTCAACAGATCGGCGGTGCTGGTGCGGCCGTACTCACCGGCGATCCCACGCTCGTCCAGGGCAACCAACAGCTCGTGATCAACCGCCTCCAGCCGGCGCCGCTCGGTCTCCAGCTCGGCGAACAGGCCGGGCAGCTCGCCGGCCGGCAACAACGCGAGGTCCGCGGCGCCGAGCAGCCCGTCGACAGCGTCGCGCAGCGCGGCGACCGCCCCGGCGAACCCGACCTGTCCCATACCTCGAAACTAGAACCCGGGTACGACAGTTTCCGGGCCTCAGCCGCACAATTCGAAAAACAATTTCCGGGCAAATTTTTTGGCGCCGATCCTGCCGACCCAGCGCACTGCCTGCCCGACGGGAACTTCGTTCCCACCGGCCCGAAGAAACCGTGGTCCCGCCGCGCCGTGGTCGCCGGTCAACTCCAGCCTCGCGATGACCCGCCGGGCGCCTGGGTGCTCACCGCGGTGGCTGATTTGCGCTGTGGTCTTGGCCCGACCAGATCTGCCTCGAAAGCGCAGCTGCGAGTCCTACGCGATCGACTGTGCAGACCCAGCGCACTGCCTCCCCGATGGGAACTTCGTTCCCACCGGCCCGAAGAAACCGTGGCCCCGCCGCGCCGTGGTCGCCGGTCAACTCCAGCCTCGCGATGACCCGCCGGGCGCGCGGGGCCTCACCGCGGTGGCTGATTTGCGCTGTGGTCTTGGCCCCGAATAGATCTGCCTCGAGAACGCACTGGACGAAGTTTGGTGGTACTGCTGCACACCCAGCGCACTGCCTCCCCGACGGGAATTTCGTTCCCACCGGCCCGAAGAAACCGTGGTCCCGCCGCGCCGTGGTCGCCGGTCAACTCCAGCCTCGCGATGACCCGCCGGGCGCGCGGGGCCTCACCGCGGTGGCTGATTTGCGCTGTGGTCTTGGGCCGATCAGATCTGCCTCGAATGCGACAGCGCGGCGGGGTGGTTGGTCGACCCTGCCGACCCAGCGCACTGCCCGAGAAACCGTGGCTCCATCGCGCTGAGGTCACCGGCAAAACTTGAGGCCCGCGACCACCCGCCGCCGCGTGGGCTCGCATCCGGGGGTCAGCGGTCCGGCCTTCCGTACAGTCGCAGCCGCGCCATCCCGCCGTCGGGATAGATATCCAGACGGAGGTGGGTCAGGACGTCCGTTCCTGTCACCGGGAACCGATGGCGGGTGTCCGGCTGCAACCTCGTCCGCGGCAGCAGTTCCCGCCAATCCGCGTCTGCGATTGAGGATTCTGCTCCGAGCGCGCAGCCACGCACGCTCGCCCAGCCGGGTGCGTTGTGCACGAAGTACGACGTGTCCAGCTCGACCACGCTGCTGGTGCCGGGCAGGCCGAGCTTGATGACGACCCAGTCGCTGCCGCAGTCGCGTCGGCGCGCGGTCTCCCAGCCGTCCGCCATGCTCGCCGGCACTCCGGGCGAGATCAGGTTGTTCGGCGAGCCGTAGAACATGTCGGAGCAGTCGACGACCAGCCCACCGTTCTCCAAGGCGGCGAGATCGACGCCGCCGAGCGTCGATCGGTCGGGAATCGGTTCACCGTGCACGCGGAACCGCGCCACGCCACCGTCGGGGTAGATCGACAGTCGGACGTGCGTCCACCGGTCGGACGAGTCGATCGCAAAGGCGTTCTCGGTATCGCCGTGGATCTTTTTGCGGCGGAGAAGCGTCGTCCACCCCGCGTCGTCCAGCAACCGGGGTATGGAGGGGTTCCCGTCGAGTGCTGTGGCCTCGACCGACGCTTCGGGCGGGTAGTTGCCGATGAACCACCGGGTATCGACGACGACACCGCGGATCACGCCGGGCACGCCCAGCCTGACAATCGCCGTGTCATGGCCGAACTCACGGCGTCGCCGGGTCTCCCAACCGTCGTAGATCTTGCCGCGCGGCCCGAAGGCGGCGGGGTCGAAGCGCGGCGGATGGTCCACGATCAAGTGCTGCCGTTCGGCGAAGGATTCGTCGTTCGCCCAAACGACGCTACCGCCGAGGCTGCGCACGGCGAGGTCCGGCAGCGTGCGGAAGGACTGTTCTGCGTTCATCCGTCCACCCGTTCCAGCAGTCGCCCACGCGGCTCGCCTAGCAGGCCGCCGGTGTCCGAATAGACCTCGTGGCCACGCAACCAGGTGCGGCGGACGACGCCGGTCAGGTCTCGGCCCGCGTACGGAGTGAGCGGGTGTCGGTGCTGCAGCCGGGTCGGGTCGACGGTGAAGGCTTCGTCCGGCGCGAAGGCGATCAGGTCCGCGTCCGCGCCCAGCGCGATGCGTCCCTTGCTGGTGAGCCCGACGAGTTGCGCCGGCCCGCGGGCCATCCAACCGACCACATCACCGAGCTTGTGCCCGTGACTGCGGGCGGCACTCCAGACCACCGGCAGACCCAGTTGCACCGAGGCGATGCCACCCCATGCCGTACCGAAGTTGCCGTCGTCGAGGTTTTTGAGCGCGGGCGGTGCGGGGGAGTGATCGCTCACGACCAGGTCGATGTCACCGTCAGCCAGGCCGCGCCACAACGCGTCGCGGTGCGTGGCGTCGCGGATCGGCGGGCAGCACTTGAATTGCGTGGCGCCGTCCGGCACGTCGGTGACGGTGAGGGTCAGGTAGTGCGGGCAGGTCTCGGCGGTCATCCGGACGCCCTCGGCGCGTGCCGCGTTTACGGCCGCGAGCGCTTCGCGGCTCGACAGGTGCACCACGTGCACGCGCGCGCCGGCCACGCGGGCCGCAGCTATCAGCCGTTCCACGGCGGCCTGCTCGGCGGCGGCAGGCCGGGACGCGACAAAGGCCGCGTACGAGCGTCCGTCACAAGCGGGCGCGGCGGCCAGGGCGTCAGCATCCTCGGCGTGGACGATCAGCAGTGCGTCGAGCGCCGCGACGTCGGCCAGTACGTCCGCGAGGTCGCTGCTGCTCAGCGGCGGGAACTCCGACACCCCGGAATCGACGAGGAAGGCTTTGAACCCGAACACGCCCGCGTTGTGCAACGCCCGCAGCGAAGGCCGATTCCCGGGCACGGCACCACCCCAGAAACCGACATCGACGTGGCACTGGGCTGCGGCGGCCGCGCGTTTCACCGAGAGCGCCGCGACGTCGACGGTCGGCGGGATGCTGTTCAGCGGCATGTCGATCAGCGTTGTCACTCCACCCGCGGCGGCAGCAGCGGTGGCGGACGCGAACCCCTCCCAGTCGGTGCGGCCGGGTTCGTTGACGTGCACGTGGGTGTCGACGAGACCGGGCAGCAGCACCTCGTCGTCGGCGAGCTCGATCTCGTGCTCAGCCGTGACGGCCGCGTCGCGCGGAAGGATCCCCACGACCGCACCGTCGGTCACCGCGATCGCGCAGGCGTGTACCCCGCCATCGGGGACCACGACGCGGTCGGTGCGGATCACCAGGTCGACCGTCACGTGCTCGCCAGGCGATACGCGCGCCACGATCCGAAACTACTGATGTCCGTGGTCGGGAGTGCAGCGTGTTCATGACGCAGCACCATCGCCAGCGAGCCCGTCCCGTCGTCGAGTTCGACGATGCCGAGTTCGAGCCCGGCCGGCTCGCCGGGCAACAACACGTCGCGCAGCTGCTCGTAGCTCATCTCATACAGCTCACCGACGACCGAAACCCCGCGCACGCCGACGTCCTCGAGCGCGGGGTAGTGGTCGTCGACGGCATGGAACCGGTAGCGCGGCGCCGTTCGTGCCGCACCGAGCAGCTCCGACCCGCCCACCAGATGGTGGTCTGCGCCGCCGGACATTGCAGTGCCGTTGAGGAACATCCGAGGCATCAGCACGCTCCCGTGATGTGTTCCGGACGGACCGGCACCCGTCGCAACGGCTTCCCCGTCGCCTGCCGGATCGCGGCCGCGACCGCAGGCCCGGACGAGATGGTGGGCGGCTCGCCGACCCCGCGCACGCCGTACGGGGCGTGCGGATCCGGATACTCCAGCACCTCGATCTGCATCGGCGGCACATCGAGGATGGTCGGGATCAGGTAGTCGGTGAAGGACGGGTTGCGGATCCGTCCGTCCTGCACGACGACCTCCTCCATCAACGCGAGGCCCATGCCCTGCGCCGCGCCACCCTGGATCTGACCGATCACCGCAGCCGGGTTCAGCGCCTTGCCGACGTCCTGCGCGGTATCGAGCGCGACGACCTTGACCAGGCCGAGGTCGGTGTCGACGTCGACCACTGCCCGGTGCGCCGAGAACGCGTACTGCACATGCGCGGTGCCTTGCCCGGTCTCCGGATCGATCGGTCGCGTCGGCCGGTGCCGCCACTGCACGGTGTGCTCGACGACGTCGTCGGCGAGGACTTCGGCGAGGTCGGCACGCACCTCGCCGGAGCTGTCGATGACCTTGCCGTGCTCCAGCCGCAAATGCTGGACGGACGGCCCGAGGCGCGCCGCTGCGCGAGCGAGCACATCCGCGCGCACCGCTTCGCAGGCCGCCTTGATCGCGCCGCCGGTGACATAGGTCTGCCTCGATGCCGAGGTGGATCCGCCGGAACCGACCTGCGTGTCCTTCGGATGCACGGTCACCCGCTCCACCCCGAGCTCGGTGCGGGCGATCTGCTGCTCGATGGTGATCAGGCCCTGCCCCACCTCGGCGCTCGCGGTGTGCACGGTGGCTATCGGTTCGCCGGCCACCACCTCCAGCCGAACCCGCGCGGTGGAGTAGTCGTCGAATCCCTCGGAGAAGCCGACGTTCTTGTACGTGACGGCATAACCGATGCCGCGGACCACGCCCTCGCCGTGGGTGGTGTTGCCCACGCCACCGGGCAGATCCCGCAGATCGCGGTGCACGGACGGCTCAGCGGGCATCGGCAGATCTCGGACGCGTTCGATCAGCTCGGCCACCGGCGCGGCGGAGTCGATCACCTGGCCGGTGATGTTCTCGTCGCCCTCGCGCATCCCGTTCAGCCGGCGGATCGCCACCCGGTCGATGCCGACTCGGTCGGCCAGGTCGTCCATCAGGGCCTCGTGCGCATACGCGGCCTGCACACAGCCGAACCCGCGCATCGCGCCGCACGGCGGGTTGTTGGTGTACACCCCGAAGCAGTCCACGTGTACCGCCGGGAATCGGTACGGCCCGAGCCCCATCGTCCCGCCGTTGCCGACTACCGCGGCCGTCGAGGAGGCGTAGGCGCCGCCGTCGAAGACGATCTCGGCGCGGCCGTAGACCAGCCGGCCGTCCGGCTCGGCACCGAATTCGTAGTGCATTGTCGCAGGATGCCGGTGCACATGGCCGAAGAAGGACTCCTGGCGGTTGTAGACCATCTTCACCGGCTTGCCGGTGTGCAACGCCAACAGGCAGGCGTGGACGTGCATCGACAGGTCCTCGCGTCCGCCGAACGCACCGCCGACGCCGGCCAGCGTGAGCCGGACCTGCTCCGGCGGCAGGCCGAGGGCCGCACAGATCTGGCGCTGGTCGACGTGCAGCCATTGGGTCGCTACGTAGAGATCCACCCCGCCGACACCGTCCGGAACGGCGAGCCCGGACTCCGGTCCGAGGAACGCCTGGTCCTGCATGCCGACCTCGAAGTCGAGCGACACCACGACCGGCGCAGTGGGTTCCGCCGTCCCCTTGCGGATCTTGAGATGACGCACGATGTTGCCCTGCTCGTGCACCTTCGGGGCGGACGGGTCGAGGGCCCGCCGGGCGTCGGTCACCGCAGGCAGCGGTTCGTAGTCGACGACGATCCGGTCGGCGGCGCGGCGCGCGGTCTCGGGGTGGTCGGCTGCGACAACGGCGACCGCTTCGCCCTGGTAGCGGACCACTCCGTCGGCGAGGACCGGCTGGTCGGCATGATCGAGGCCGACCGCGTTGCGGCCGGGCACGTCGTCCGCGGTCAGCACGGCATAAACGCCTGCCGTGGCGAGGGCCGCGGCGATGTCGACCGAGCGGATCCGCGCGTGCGGATGCGGACTGCGCAGCGTGACACCCCAGCACATGTCGTCGTGCCAGAGATCGCTGGAGTAGGCGAATTCGCCGGTGACCTTGGCGATGCCGTCCGGACGGAGCGGGCTGTCGCCGATGCGGCCCTGTGTGGCGATATCGGTCGGTGCTGTGGTCATGGGCTCACCCGGCCTTGCTCATCAGGGTTCGGTGCGCTGCTTCGGTCTGCTGCGCGAGGACAGTTTCGTCGACGGTGATCACCCGACCGCGTTCGACGACCGGTTGGCCGTCGACGAGCAGCAGTTCCACGGTCGGCGGTGGCCCGAGCAGCAGCGCCGCGACCGGGTCGTCGATGCCTGCGTACGCGGGAGCGTCGAGGTTCCAGATCGCGAGGTCGGCGAGCTTGCCCGGCTCGAGCGCTCCGAGCTCGCCCGCGCGCCCGAGTGTGTCCGCGCCGCCCAGGGTGGCCATCTCGAGCGCGTCGCGGACGGTCAGTGCGTCCGGTCCGCCGGTGGCGCGCGCGAACAGCAGCGCGTGCCGGGCGTCCTCGAGCAGGCTGCTGGACTCGTTGCTCGCCGCGCCGTCCACACCGAGGCCGACAGGGCCGCCGGCAGCCCGCAGCGCCACCGCCGGGGCGATTCCGGCGCCGAGCCGGGCGTTCGAGGTGGGGCAGTGCGCCACGCCGGTGCGGGCGGCGCCGACCCGCTTGACCGCGTCGTCGTCCAGGTGCACGGCGTGGGCGAACCACACGTCCGGGCCGAGCCAGCCGAGCTGCTCGACGTACTCGAGCGGGGTGCAGCCGAAATGCTCTCGGCAGTACGCGTCCTCATCGCTGGTCTCGGCGAGGTGGGTGTGCAACCGCACGCCGTGCCTCCGGGCGAGCTCGGCGGCGTCGCGCATCAGCTCGCCGGTCACCGAGAACGGCGAGCAGGGGGCGACCGCAATTTGCAGCATCGACTGGGGGGACGGGTCGTGCCAGCGCGCGATGGCGTTCTCGGTTGCAACCAGCACGGTGTCGCGGTCCTCGACGAGCTCGTCCGGGGGGAGCCCGCCCGCGCTCCGGCCGAGGTCCATCGAGCCGCGCGCCGGGTGGAAACGCAGCCCGACCTCGCGGGCGGCTTCGATTTCGGCTTCGAAGACGTCGCCGCCGTCGCGCGGCACCACGTAGTGGTGATCGGTCGTGGTCGTGCACCCACTGCGCGCGAGATGAGCGAGCGCGGCCTCGGCGCCGACGTGCACCAGTTCGGCGTCGATGCCGGCCCACACCGGATAGAGCGTGGTCAACCAGTCGAACAGTGTGGCGTCGGCGGCCAGGCCCCGAGTCAGCCATTGGTACAGGTGGTGATGGGTGTTGATCAGGCCTGGAGTGACCAGGCAACCGCGGGCCTGGATGCGCCGCGCCGGCCCGATTGCCGGTGCCGGGCCGTCCCCGACGGCGACGATCCGATTGCCCGCCACCACGACATGACCGTCGACGTATTCCGTGCGCGCCGAGTCCATCGCGACAACCGAGCAGCCCTCGATCACGAGCGACGGTTCGGTGGCGGTCACCGCGCGGGCTCGCTCATCCGGTCGGCTGCCAGCCGTACGCCGGCGAGGATTGCCTCGTAGCCCGTGCAGCGGCACAGATTGCCGGCCAGCGCTTCGCGGATCTCCGGGTCGCTCGGCGCTCGGTTGCGGCCAAGGAGGTCGTGCGCCGCGACGATCAGACCCGGCGTGCAGAAGCCGCACTGCACCGCGCCGGCGTCGACGAAGGCCTGCTGCAACGGGTGCAGCGCATCGCGGTTGCCGAGGCCCTCGACCGTCACGACCGTGCGCTCCTGCGCCTGACCGGCGGCGACGAGGCAGGCGCACACCGGCACGCCGTCCAGGTAGACGGTGCACGAGCCGCATTCGCCTTGCTCACAGGCGTTCTTCGATCCCGGCAGGCCCATCCGCTCGCGCAGCACGTAGAGCAGGCTTTCGCCCTCCCACACGTCGTCCGCCTCGCGCGGTTCGCCGTTCACGATCGCGGTGATCCGCATGCTCACGCCACCTTCCGGTAGTCGTCCCATGCCCAGCCGAGCGCGCGCTTGGCCATCACGGTCATGGCGTGCCGCCGATAGGCCGCGGCACCGCGCACGTCGTCGATCGGTGCTGTCGCCGCACTCACCCGCGCGCCGAACTCGCGCACGAGTGCTGACGGAAGATCCCGCCGGGACTCCCACAGGTTGTCCGCGGTCAACGCGTCGGCGAGGAACGCCTCGGCGTCGTGCGCGCGGATCGGCGTGGGAGCCGCGGACCCGATGCCGGTGCCGACGCGAGCTCGTTCCGGGTGCAGGACCAGGGCAAAGGTGGCCACAGCGATCACCATCGCGTTGCGGGTGCCGATCTTGCAGAACTGCTGCGGCCCGCGTGCTCGGGGGAGCAGGATCGCGGCGATCAACTCATCGGCGGCGAGGGCGTTGCGCTTCACGCCGGTGTAGAAGTCGAGCGCCGGGAGGCGACGCGAACCGCGAACCGATGCCACCTCGACCTCCGCATCGAGCGCGAGCAGCGGCGGGTGCGAGTCGCCTGCCGGTGAGGCGGCGCCGAGATTGCCCCCGACGGTGCCCCGGTTGCGGATCTGCGGCGAGCCGATCGTTCGCGACGCCATGGCGAGCCCGGGCAGTTCCGTGCCGAGTTCGTCGATCACCCGGGTGTAGCTCACGCCGGCGCCGAGCCGCACCCGTCCGTCGTCGATCGACCAGTCGGTGAGCTCGGTGACCCGGTTCAGATCCAGCAGCGCCGGCGGGCGGCGCTTGTCGAAATTGAGCTCGACCATGATGTCGGTTCCGCCGGCGATGGGCACGGCATCAGGCTGCGCCGCCTTGGCGGCGAGCGCGTCTGCCCAGCTCGTGGGTCGGAGGAACTCCATCTCGCCCCCTGGACGTGTTGGTTCCCGTAGTGAACGCGCCGAACCGGGTCATGCAGAAGCGGCAGCACAGATGAGGTAGATGCGAATGTAGGCCCGGCTGTTGTAGATTCCTCCAACCCGCCGGAGGTGCCCGTGCTGCTGCGCGACCTGCTCGCCGTTCCCGAGCTGCGGTTGTCACTGCTGCACGAGCCGGAACAGGCGCTCGACCGGCAGGTGCGCCGAGTTTGCGCCACGGACCTGCTGCACCCGCAGCGATACCTTTCAGGGGAGGACCTCGTCCTCACCGGCCTCGTCTGGCGCCGCTCACCCGTGGACAGCGAGGTGTTCGTGCGGGCGCTCGTGGCCGGCCGGGCGGCGGCGCTGGCCGCCGGTGATGCTCTGCTCGGCTTCATCCCGGACGATCTGGTCGCGGCTTGCCGTCGCCACGGCCTGCCGTTGATCGAGGTGTCGACGGAGGTGTCGTTCGCCGACATCATCGAGTACTTGGTGACGGCGGTGACGGCGGAGCGCGGCGAGCGGTTGTCGGCCAGCCTCGGCCGCCAGCGCAAGTTGCTGGCCGAGATGGCGGCCGGACGGAGCCTGGCCGATCTCGCCGCCCGGACTTCTCGCGAGATCGGCAGCACCTGCCGCGTGCTCACCCCGACCGGGCGGCCGATCGTCGCCGGCTCCGACCCGTTCGATCCCGACGAAGTCGACCGGATCACCGCCGCGTACCTGACAGCGTCACGGCTCCCGTCCGTCGTAACTGCGAGCCCGGACCGCACCTGCACGGTGTTCGCCGTGGGCCCCGCGCTGGAGAACCGGCTCACGTCGTGGTTCGTGGCGGTGGACGGCGAACCGGCGGACTGGCCGGCCGACGCGGCAGAACTGGTCGGCGAGTTCGCGACCATCGCCGCGCTCGACCGCTCTCGGCAGGACGAGGGATCGCGGGCGATCCGACACATCTTCGACGAGACGCTGGCCCTTGTGGAGGCGGGCGGCAGCCAGGTGGAGATCGGGATGCGGCTGCGGCAGGTGGGCATGGACCCGGCGGCGCCGCTGGTCGCGCTCGTCGCCGAAATCGTGGGACGGCCGGACCTTCGCGACCTCGCCCGGGTGCTGCTCGATGACGTCACCGCGGCCGGCCCCTCGGTCGTCGGTGCAGGAGCCGACGGACGTGCGATCGCGCTGCTGCCCACAGCACCCGACGAGGTCGCACGGCTCAAATCAGCGGTGCAGCGTCTGGCGCCCGGCGCGGAACGCACGCCGTTCGCGGTGGGGATCAGCGCCACGTCCGCCTCGGATGCGCTCGCCGGGGCGTTGGAACAGGCGCGGCACGCCTGCCGGCTTGCCGGGCTGCGCGCAGGCGCGGTCTCAGTGGTGACCGGCGAGGAGGTGACCTCCTCGGTGCTGCTGCTCGCCGCGGTGCCGGACGAGGTGCGGCGCACCTTCGCCTCGCGGCTGCTCGATCCCGTGCTGGACTACGACCGCCGCAATGCCTCCGGCCTGCTGCTCACACTCGAGACCTTCCTGCAGTGTTCGGGGTCGTGGAGCAAGGCGGCCGAGCAACTGCATCTGCACGTCAACACGGTCCGCTATCGCATCGAGCGGGTCGAGCAGCTCACCGGCCGCGACCTGTCGCGGATGGAGGACTGTGTCGACGTGTTCCTGGCCCTGCGGTCGCGCGGTTCGCCGGCGGATCGATGACCGACATCTCGAGCTTCGACGCGCTGCCCGATGGGGAGGCAGAACGCCTGCTGCATGGATGTTGCGCGTCGACCCGATGGGCCGGCGCGGTCGCCGCGGGACGTCCGTACCGCTCCACCGACGCATTGCTCACCGCGGCCGACGACGCACTCGCCGGTCTCGACGACGCCGATGTGGACGAGGCACTGGCCGGCCACCCGCGCATCGGCGAGCGCAGCGGGTCGGCGGCATCCGCGCGTGAGCAGGCCGGCGTGCTGGCGTCCGACGACGCGGTGCTCGCCGCGCTGGCCGAGGGGAACCGGGCGTACGAGGCTCGGTTCGGACACGTGTATCTGGTGTGCGCCAGCGGACGCAGCGGCGCGGAACTGTTGGCCGTACTCGAACAGCGGTTGCGCAACGACCCGGCGACCGAACGCGTGCGCACCCGCGCCGAACTCGGCAAGATCAACCGGATCCGGCTCGTGAACCTGATGACCGACGGAGGGCCCTGATGACCGGCATCACCACCCACGTGCTCGACGCCGCGCTGGGCCGCCCGGCCACCGGGGTGCGGGTCCGCCTGGAACGCGCCGACGGAGGGGTGCTCGGCGAGGCGCACACCGACGACCAGGGCCGAGTGCGCGATTTCGGCCCGGCCGCGCTGCACACCGGTACGCACCGGCTGGTCTTCGCCACCGGCGAGTACTTCGCCGCGGGGGATCGATCGACGTTCTACCCCGAGATCGTGGTCACCTTCTCGGTGACAGCCGCCGACGAGCACCACCACGTCCCGTTGCTGCTGTCGCCGTACGCCTATTCGACCTACCGCGGGAGTTGACGAATGGCCATCGTTCTCGGGCCCAACCAGTACGGCAAAGCCGAAACCCGGGTGGTGCGCATCTACCGGGACTCGCCCCGCCACGAGATCCGCGACCTCAACGTGTCCACCGCGCTTCGTGGGAACTTCACCGACGCCCACACCGTCGGCGACCAGCGCAACGTGCTGCCCACCGACAGTCAGAAGAACACCTGCTTCGCGTTCGCGAAGGAAAAGGGCATCGCGCATATCGAGGATTACGCACTCGCTCTCGCGCGGCACTTCGTGCACGACATCGCCACGGTTGACGCGGCCCGTGTCGACGTCGACGAGTACGCCTGGGAGCGGGCCCGTGTGGACGGCGTCGAGCACGACCACACCTGGGTACGCCGCGGTGGCGAGGTCCGCACCGCACACATCACTGTCGAGCCGGCCGGGGAGTCGGTGGTCGCCGGCCTTCGCGATCTCGTGCTGCTCAAGTCGACCGGGTCGCAGTTCCGTGGCTTCCTGGTTGACGGCTATACGACGTTGGCCGAGACGGACGACCGGGTGCTCGCGACGTCGCTCGTGGCGCAGTGGCGATATGCGAGCACGGCGCAGGCGTGGGACGAGCTCTTCACGGACGTGCGGCGGCTTCTGATCGAGCGATTCGCGCAGGTGATCTCGCGTGCCCTGCAACAGACCCTGTGGGAGATGGGCAAGGCCGTTCTCGAGGCTCATCCGCAGATTGCCGAGATCAGTCTGTCGGCACCGAACAAGCACCATTTCCTGGTCGATCTCGCCCCGTTCGGTCTCGACAATCCCGGCGAGGTGTTCGTCGCCGCCGATCGTCCGTACGGCCTGATCGAGGCCACGGTGACCCGCGAGGAGTGACCCGTCACAGCGCGCCACCCGGTGATTCAACCGTGAGTTTGCGGAGGATCCGGCCGAGGTGGGCGCGGTCGGTCGCACTGAGTTGATCGAAGAGACGTTCGGCCTGGGCGCCGCGGGCAGTTCCGACCGCTTCGTTCAGTTCTGCACCCCGGCTGGTCAGCGCGACCAGGGTCGCGCGACGGTCGTGGGGATCCGCCCGCCGTTGCACGAGTCCCTTGGCTTCCAGTCCGTCGACAACCTCGGTCGCCGAGCGCGCCGCGATGTGCAGGTGTTCGGCCAGTTCGGAGAGCCTGGCCCCGTCGTGATGGGCAAGCACTCGCAGGGCCCGCGCCTGGGACGGTGAGATGTCCCACTGCGCCAGTGCGTCCACAGAGGCTCGTCGCAGCTGCCTTGCGACAGACCAGAACGCTTCGACGAGTGTGTCGTCGCGGTTGTCGCTCGCTTGCTGTTGACCCACGGGAATAGCCTACCTGCACTTCCTGTTGTAGCCTCATATTGAGGGTACCTCAGTATATGACTTCCGACATGGCCGCGCCCGTCGCGTGCAGCGGCCGCCGAACAGATTCGAGAACCTATGACTTCCACATCCACATCCACCGATCGTGACGTCGGCCGAACCGGCCGACGTCACCAAGGCCTGACCGTGACCGCCGCCGAGAAGACCCAGGCCCGCGAGGTCTCACTGCGACGGATCGGCCAGCTCTTCATCCCGTATCGGACGCAGCTTGCTGTCGTCATCGCCATCATCGTGGCCTCCTCCATTGTCGGGCTGGCATCACCCTTCTTGCTCCGGGCCGTCATCGACACCGCGCTCCCCAGCCAGAACGTCCAGCTCTTGGTCTGGCTGATCGCCGGCATGGTCGGCGTGGCCGCCCTCACCTCAGCCTTCGGCGTCCTGCAGACCTGGATCAGCACCAAAGTCGGCCAGCACGTCATGCATGGCCTGCGAACCAGTGTCTTCGCGCACCTGCAGCGCCAGTCGATCTCGTTCTTCACCCGGACCCGTACCGGCGAGGTGCAGTCACGGATCACCAACGACATCGGCGGAATGGAATCGGTCGTTACCTCGACCGCGACCTCCATCGCATCCAACCTGACGACTTCGGTCGCCACTGCGGTCGCGATGGTCGCGCTGTCCTGGCGGCTGTCACTCATTTCCCTGATCGTGATGCCCCCGGCCGTCTACTTCACCCGGAAGGTCGCACGAATGCGCCGGGCCATCACGACCGAGCAGCAGCGCGAACTGGCCGATCTCAATGTTGCCGTGGAGGAGGGACTGTCGATCAACGGCGCTCAGCTGGCCAAGGTGATGGGCGCGGGGCCGTCGTTGGTCACCCGGTTCACTGCATCGTCGTCGCGCCTGATCGACCTCGAGCTGCGATCACAGCTGGCCGGTCGTTGGCGGATGGCCTCGATGAATGTCATCTTCGCCGCGATCCCGGCCGTGATCTATCTCAGCGCCGGCCTGCCGGCCACTCGCGGCGGCATGACCATCGGCACGCTGATCGCTTTCACCACGCTGCAGAACAGTCTGTTCCGGCCGCTCATGGGCCTGCTGAGCACCAGCGTTTCCGTGATCAGTTCACTCGCGCTGTTCGCGCGCATCTTCGAGTACCTCGATCTTCCCGTCGAGGTCGCCGATCCGCCGGACCCGGTCGAGATCGACCCGGCCCGCATCAGCGGTCACGTCCGTTTCGAGCAGGTGAGCTTCACCTATCCCGGGGCCGAATCCCCAGCCGTCGCCGAGGTCGACCTCGACGTGCCGGCCGGCACCACCCTGGCCCTCGTGGGGGAGACGGGTTCGGGCAAGACGAGCCTTGCCTCGCTTCTCGCGCGCCTGTACGACCCGGACGCGGGCTCGATCACCATCGACGGTGTCGACCTGCGCCGGATGCGACTCGCCGACCTGGCCGAGATCGTCGGGATGGTCAGCCAGGAAACGTATCTGCTGCACACGACCGTCCGCGAGAACCTGCGCTACGCCAAACCCGACGCCTCCGACCTGGAGATCGAAGAGGCCGCCCGGGCTGCCCGGATCCACGATCTGATCACCGGCCTGCCCGACGGCTACGACACGATGGTCGGCTCGCGCGGCCACCGCTTCTCCGGCGGGGAGAAGCAGCGCATCGCCATCGCCCGCACGCTGCTGCGCAATCCGCGTGTCCTGGTCCTGGACGAAGCGACCAGCGCGCTGGACACCCAGACCGAGCGCGCGGTGCAGCAGGCATTCGACGCCCTCGCCGAAGGCCGTACCACCATCACAGTCGCGCACCGACTGTCCACCGTGCGCGACGCCGACCAGATCGTCGTGCTCGATCACGGACACGCGGTCGAGAACGGCACGCACACCAGCCTCATCCAGGGCAACGGCCGATACGCCGCACTCGCGGCCTGACGCCCCGAACCCACCAGGGCGGGTCTGCTGTTCTCGACGATCGTGGTGCTGACCCGGGAGCCGGCGAACGCGCGTTCCGGATTTCCGGCGAAGGCGGTGGTGTAGTAGTCGACAACGACCTGTTTGTTGCCTCATGACCAGCGTCCGGTTGTCTATTGCTTGGTCAACCCGCCTACTCAGACAACCGATCCCAAACGCCGGTACGCCGCTGTCGGGCGGGACGATGCGCTGGAGTGGGCTACGGCGGTGGGTCAAAGGCGTCACGGGAAAGGATGCTCGCCCAGACCTTGCGCACCTTGGAGGCCGACGGACTCGTGCTACGCGATGCCCATCCCGTGGTGCCGCCCCGGGTCGACTACAGCCTCACCGAACGCCGACAGGAACTGGTCGCGCTCCTCGTGCCCCTCGTGCACTGGGTCACCGCCAACACCAACGCCACCGTCGGCTGAGGCGAAGCTCGGCTTGGTAAACGCCTGAATTTGAATCAGCCGCGCCGGACATGACCCACCACTCGAGATTCGGCATTGAGCCTCGCTGGGCTTGCAAGGATTCAACTCCTGAAACGGCTCGCGTTCTCGATGAGGAATCGCTCGACGGTCCGCGGCTCATGGCTCAGCAGGTCGTTCAACGTCGTGGTGACTGTGGCGATCTGGCCGGCTTCGGCACTTGTCTCCAGGCTGAGGAGGAGTTCTGCGAACCATGGCGAGATCCCGCTCTTGAGCATCGCTGCCAGGCGTTCGTCTGGCGACGCGGGGACGAACGTAATTTCGTGTCCCAGGATCGTGCTCAGCAGCTGTGCGATCTCGGCGAAGGTGTACGCATCGGGACCGGACAAGTCGTAGGTCTTGCCGTGCAGAGCTGGTTCGCGCAGGACGAGCGCTGCAGCCTCGGACAGGTCGCGAATGTCGATGTAGGAAATCCGCCCGGTGGACGCAGCGGCGGGCAATACGTTGTCGGCCGCAACAGATTGAGCTGTATAGAGCAAATTGTTGGCGAAGCTCGATGGATACAGCAGCGTGTGGGACAGCCCTGAAGCAACGAGGTGGTCCTGGATCTCGGCGTGCAATCGCCCTACGAACAGCGCAGAGTCGTGGCTGGTTGCGATGCTCGACAGCTTGACCAAGTGCGGCAGTTCGGCACGCACCGCGCCATCGATGATGGCCTTCTCTAGACGGACCTGGTCGGGGCTACTGCCCAGAGCCAGGAAGACTACGTCCACGCCGTCGAGTGCCTTGGCGAGGACGTCGTCGTCGTCGAAGGCACCGCCGACGAACTCAACCCCATGCAAGCCATCGAACATGGTCGTTGCTCTATCTCTGTCGCGGACCAGGGCGCGGACCTCCTGGCCCGCGGCCTGGAGGTGACGGACAACTCCGGAGCTGGTTCTGCCCGTCGCGGCAGTGACGAGAATCGGCATCTGTTCGTCCTGTCTACGATTGCTTGACGCTGTTGGACCTACGACGTGGCCCGCGCGGCGTGCAGGATCACATCGGCCACGACGGCCGGATGCGACACCATCGAGAGGTGCGACGCGTTTACCGTGGAGATGTGCGCACCCGCTGCGTTGGCCATCGCTAGCTGCAAGGCTGGCGGGATGGCGTGGTCGGCGGTGCCCACCACCGCCCACGACGGGATTGTCAGCCACGCCGGAACGCCGCTCGGCTGTCCCAACGCGATCGTCGCGATCGGCCGCTGCACGACGCCGAGCGCACCAGCCTCTCTCGCCGGCAGATCGTTGGCCATGCAGCTGCGGAACACGCTCTGCTTGATGTAGGCGTCGCCCACCCCGCTTGGAGCTCCCCGGAATGGGACGATGGTCAAGTTCGCCGGCACGGCGCACGAGCCTGGATGGGAAGCGAGCAGCTGCGCGAGGGTCTGGCCCTGCGCGGGCGCGAAAGCGTCCACGTAGACGAGCGCTTTGACCTGTGGGTCGCCGGTCGCGGCGTTGGTGATGACGGCCCCGCCGTAGGAGTGCCCCACCAGCACGATCGGACCTGAGATGGTGTGCAGGAAGTCAGCTAGATATGCAGAGTCGTCATACAAGCCTCGTAGCGGGTTCGGCAGTGCATACACGGTGTAGCCGTGTGCCTGCAGGCGTTTGGTGACGCGCTCCCAACTGCCGCTGTCGGCCCACGCGCCGTGTACCAGCACGATGGTGGGCTTGGCGTTGTCACTCGCCCCGATCGGGTCGGCCGAGCGGGCCGACGCGATCTGGGTGAGCGGGATGACCAAGGTTGCAACGGCGACGATGACAGCCGCGGCAATGAACCGCAGCTTGCGTAGTTGCAAGAATCGGGTGATGTTCATCGACTTTCCCTTCGTCAGGCATACCGCGCCGTGGACGGGCTTTCAGGCGGTGACGGTGACGGTTTCGGCGGCGGTGATGATCAGGCCCGCAACCTCGCGAGGGTGCGACACCATCGCGACGTGGCTGGCCGGCACCTCGATGGTGGTAGCGCCCATCCGAGCCGCGAACTGTCGCTCCGCGTCGGGGGGAGAGCCTCGTCGTCCTTGGCCACCAGGTACCAGGTCGGCACCGACTTCCAGGCAGGCGTGCCCATGACGTCGTTGAACGCCGTCATCGCCAGTGCCTGTTGAACCGCGTACATGGCGTGCGCCTTCGCTGGTTCGACATCGGCGGCGAAGTGCTGGACGAAGTCGTCCTCGGCCAACCATGCGAAGCCCTGCTCGTCGATGAACATATGCACCAACGCAGGCGTCACGGGGCCTTGCGACAGCAGCCCACCGAGCGTCTCGCCCTCATCCAGCCCGAACGCCGCGACGTAGATCAAGCCGACGACGTTCGGGGCATCCGTACCGAGCGCGGTCATGATCTGTCCGCCGTAGGAGTCTCCGACAACGACAGTCGGGCCGGGCTGGAACTGCAGCACCTGACGCAGTCGGGCTACGTCTGCGGCGAGTGATGACATCGGGAACTGTGGCGCGATGACGTGATACCCGTCAGCTTGCAGGCGCTGGATCACGTCGCTCCAGCACGAACCGTCTGCCCAAGCGCCGTGAACGAGCACGATATTTGGTTTCATGGTGTCCTCCGCGAGGCTGATTGGCGACTACAACCTCAGCCTCGCCGGGTGCCCACCGGCAGCGAATCGTCAGGTCATGCGAGATGTATTTCGTTCGGCGGCGGCATGGGTTAGCTCTAGGCGTGAGTGCACGCCCATCTTCTCGAATATGTGACGAAGGTGGGCGCTGACCGTGTTCGGCGAGATGAACAGCTGCTCGGCGATCTCGCGGTTGGTCCGCCCGGCGGTCGCGAGCTCGGCGACAACGTTCTCCGCTGGTGTCAGTGCGGCCCAACCGGTGCGAGGTGAGTCGATGCCGACCACCCTTCTGCGCACGCCTAGGTCCCGCAGTCGGCTTCGCGCGCGTGCCGCGTCCCAACTGGCGCCGACCTCGAGAGCGAGCACCAGTGTTCTGTCGAACGCTGCGATGGCCGTGTCGGGGGCGCCGTCTCGCAACCGCTGGTTTCCGAGATCGTCAAGCGCGGACATCCGTGCGAGCGGGCGCCCGACCTCGGCATACAGCTCGACCGCGTCGGCCAGCTCCGCTTCGGACTGCTTGATCAGTCCGCGTACGTGCGTCGCCGCTGCCTGGATCGACCGCACGCCGGGGTTGAGTTCGCAGCGTCGTTCGGCGATCGCCGTGACAGCGTGCACCAACTCGTCATCCTCGACCGCGAGCGCGATCCGCGCCAGCTCAGCGTCGAGTGCGACGTCGTGCGGGAACAAAGGGAACAGACTCAGTCGCTCATCGTGTCCGAGTGCACACAGCATGCGATGCGCCTCGACGGCGTCACCATGTGCCATCGCATGAGAGGCGAGGAACCATGCGGCATGGGATCGCACGCTGGGTGCTGTCGTGTCCAGCATGGTGCGGCAAATCTGGGCCACTGTTCGCGCGCCGCGATCGTCGCCAAGATGGATCTTGAGCCGGCCGAGGCCGCCGACGCCGGCGGCTTCGATCGCTCCGACGATCTGTGTCGCGTCGCCGGGTGCGAACCGGCCCTCGAGCGCGTCGGCGGCGTCGGAAAGTCGACCGTGTTGCAGTGCCTGCAGTCCGCGCCAGGTGTCGAAGCTGTGCACTGCCCAATGCTGTCGGTCCCGTTGCGCACCGGCGATTCCGGCGTCCGCGACGCGATTGAGCTCCTCGAATCGATCCAAGGCGGCCAACGGCCAACAACGGAAGTAGTGCGCCAGCCGGATGCGCACGTCCTCCGTCGTGCCAAGTCGTAGTGCGGTGTCGAGATGTTGTAGCGCGTCGTTGAACCGACACTCCTGATAGGCGAGGCCGGCCGCGGCGACATCGACGCAGAACCGCGCTTCGCGGCTGGTGCTTCTGTCGACGCGGGCGCGGATCGCCGGCGCGGCATCGACGGCCGCTTCGGTACGGCCGGCCACCATGAGGCTGTGCAGCACGAGCGCCTCGAGCCAGGCCCGCAGATCGTTCGGAAGCTCCGGCAACGCGAGCGCCGCTCGCGCACTGTCGGCGCGGACATCGGGCGAGATCACGAACATGGTGGCGATGCTGAGCCGAACCTGCGCCTCCTGCTCGGCTGGCAGCACGCCGCGCAGTGCCGTATCGGCGAACTGTTTGGCATCCTCGCCGCGCCCGGCGGCGAATAGTGAGATTGCCCGCCGCGCGGTGAGCGGACCTCGGCGCGGATCATCGGCCGTCGTCAACTGCAGCGCTCGGCCGGCGAGATCGGCGGACGCCGTGGGATCGGTCGCGGCCAGCTGGTCTGCCGCTGCGGCCAGCGTCGCGATCGCTACCCCGTCTCCGGGCTCGGCGCTGCGCGCGAGCTGTGTCGCGACCTCGACGGGTAACGCGCCGCGCGCAAGTAAGACGTCGGCGGCGCGCCGATCGAGTTCGCGTCGCACTGCGGTCGCCACGGTTGCTCGGACCGCGTCGCGGATCAGGTCGTGCTCGAACGCCAGTCGATCCTCGCTTTCGGCCAGGATGCCCGCATCGATGAGCTCGTGAACGACGGGGGAAAGTTCCCCGACGTTGAGTTCGCACATCATCGCAAGATCGGCGACCGTGAAACGTCGCCCGAGCGAGGACGCGGCGGCCGCCACGTGTTCGCTGACCGTCTTCAGTCGCGCCAGACGCTTGCGCATATCGCCGCTGGTGCGTGTCGGCGTCCTGTCCTCGGTGAGCCTTGCCTGTCCGGACACCACCGTGACGAAGCGTTCCTCCGCCAAACCGCGTACTAGTTCGACCAGCAGGAACGGATTGCCCCGGGTGCGCTCGGCGGCGCGAAGCAAACCTTCGTCGGGAGTGGCCGAGAGCAGATCGCTCACAACTTCTTCGACTGCGTCGTCGCTGAGGGCACCGAGAGCGATCTTCGTCGCTCCGTCGGCTAGGAGTTCGGCCAAGGCTGCGGTCATCTGCAGAGAGCCTTGGTCCGAACGGGAGCTGAGCAACCACGCAATGGGCAGGCCGGCCAACCGCTTGGGCAACAAGCGCAGCGCGGCAGCCGTGCCGTTGTCAGCCCAGTGCAGATCGTCGAGGCATAACAGCAGTGGCTCCTGTATCGCTGCGCGCTCGAGCAGCGCCTCGATGTCTTGCAGTAGCCAGAATCGTTGCTCCGGTGCGGCATGTTGATCGCTTAGCAGTCTGTGGTCGAAGAGCGGCGGGTGGTTCTCGAAGAGCGCTTCTAACAGTGGGGCCAGCTGCACGACGCGATCCAGGGGATCGGCCATGCCGTGGCCGCCGCGAATGCCGAGGTCGATTGCCGCCGCGAATGCTTCACGTAGCAGACGAGTCTTGCCGATGCCGGGTCCACCCTCGATCACCACCACCGACCCGATCCCTGACCGCAGGCGAGTAAGGCTGGCCAGGACGTTGTCGAGCTGCCCGTCCCGACCGCGCAACGGGGTGATGCCGACCATGGACCGAGACATCGGCGTCGCGGTCCTAGCCGCTCGTGGTGTCCTCATCGATCACCGAAATCAGGCGCTCACGCTTCACAGTCGCCTCGACCGACGCACGCCTGGCGTTGTCGAGGACGAGTTCGGCGAGTCGTCGCGCGGTCCTGGCCGCTTCGGGTGTCGCGTCCATTTGCGCGGTCGCCACCGCGCCGTCGTAGATCAGTACGAGGGCGTCGGCCAGTTGCTGCGGTTCGGCTGCGCCCACGTCGGTGGCGAGGTCGAGGAACAGGGTGTGCACCCAGGTGCGGAACGTCTTCGTCGCCTGTGCTTCGACGCTGTCCGGCGCGGCCTCGCCGATGGAGTTCATGAACGCGCAGCCTCGGTAGGTGGGCTCGGCGAACAGCGCGCCGAGTACGTCGTAGACGGCCAGGATCCGCGCGCGAGGATCGGTGTGCGCCGCGATGCCAGCCGCGACCCGCTCGGACCACTTGCTGTGACGATTGGTCAGGTATTCACAGACAAGGTCGTCCTTGCCGGCGAAGGAGTAGTACAGCGAGCCCTTCGCGACCCCGGCCTTGGCTATGACGCGGTCAATCCCGACGGAGCGGATGCCCTCGCTGTAGAACAGGTCGTCCGCCGCGACGAGGATGCGCTGCTTCGCCGTCCTGCGGCGCTGCTCCGGCTTGGTCACGCCACCACGGTAACCGACTGATCTGTCTAAATAAAGTCGCGCTACCGGTTGCCTATTTAGACAGAACGGTCTAGCGTCGAAGCTAGTTAGACCAATACGTCTAAACAACGACGACACAGGTGATCCCATGACCGCAACTACCGCATCCGCACTCACCGGCGAGCTCAGTGGCCTGACCGCACTCGTCACCGGCGCCACCTCAGGCATCGGCAGAGCCGCAGCCCTCAAGCTCGCAGAGCACGGAGCCACCATGCTGGTGCACGGCCGCGACCGAAGCCGCGGCGCCGACGTCGTCGACCAGATCGAACGTGACGGCGGGCAGGCCCGATTCGTTCCGGCCGACCTGAGCGATCCTGCTGACATCACGCACCTTGCCAGCGAGGTCGGGCACGTCGACATCCTGGTCAACAACGCGGGCTCGTCGTGGTTCGGCCCGAGCAGCGAACTCGATGCGCATGCCTACGACCGTCTGTTCGACAGCAACGTGCGCTCCGCGTATCTGTTGACCGCTGCGCTCGCGCCGACTATGGCGGTCAACGGAGGCGGCGTCATCATTAACGTGTCGAGCATGGTCGCCACGATCGGCATGCCCGAAGCGGCCGCGTACAGCGCAACCAAGGCCGCCCTCGCGGCGATGACACGTTCATGGGCCGCCGAATACGGCGCCAACGGGGTTCGGGTCAATGCTGTCGCACCCGGACCTGTGTACACCGAGGGCGCGAAAGCTACCGACGCCATCGCCAAGACGACGCTGCTCAACCGCGGCGCGCAACCCGAAGAGATCGCCGAGACGATCGCCTTCCTTGCATCACCCCGCGCCGCGTACATCACCGGCGCCACGGTCGCCGTCGACGGCGGACGCACAGCCGTCTAACCCGACGACTGCGACCTTGCACCCGAACAGGAAACGATAATGACCAAAACAGCGTTATTTGGTGTCGCGTTCGATGCCCATGACGCGGCCAAGGTCGCACGGTTCTGGGCCGACACGCTTGGACGTCAGGTCGCCGAGGGCGCGGACGCTCATGACGCCGTCGTCCTCGCGAGCGACCAGGTGAGAGCCGGCCCGCGCCTGGCGTTCCATCAAGTCCCCGAAGGCAAAGCGGTCAAGAACCGGGTCCACCTAGACCTCGCAACCGACGACCTCGACGGCGAAGCCGCACGGCTGACCGAGCTCGGCGCCACGGTCGTGAACACCATCGCCGGCCAAGCACGGTGGATCACTTTCGCCGACCCCGAAGGCAACGAGTTCGACCTCATCAGCATCTGACGCCATGACTACAACAGGAGATCTCCCGACCTCTGCTGCTTGCGATTGGTTCGCCGGTGGGTACGAACCGAGCCCGGTGCAGCGCATCCGCGACCAGGTAGCGCTTTATGAGGCAACCGACGGCTCCCAAGGCAACACCCTCGAAGATCGACCGGTCGTCATCCTGACGAGCGTCGGCGCGAAGTCGGGCAAGGTCAGAAAGAACCCGATCATGCGCATCAAGGACAACGACACCTACGTCGCGGTCGCGTCGGCGGCGGGAGCGCCCAAGAACCCGTCCTGGTACGGCAACCTCATCGCTCATCCCGACGTCCTCATCCAGGACGGCGCCAATAAGGTTCACCTTCACGCGCGTGAGGTTTTCGATGACGAGAAGCAACGGTGGTGGGCGGTAGCCGAGCGCTTCTGGCCGCACTATCCCGAGTACCGACGGCTAGCCGAGGGTCGCGAGATTCCGCTGCTCCTGCTGGAGTCAACTGCTCGAACGAGAACGGAGGTTGAGCGGTGACGAATGAAGCCAGAGTGATCAAGGTTCCGGGATGCAGAACACCAGATCACGATCGACGCCGACACGACGAGGGTCGTTGCCCGCGTGGGTGACACAGTCATCGCCGATACGAGCGAGGCGGTCATTCTTCGCGAGGCTGGGTACGCGCCGGTGTACTACTTGCCGCTCAGCTCAGTCGTGCCCGGCGCGCTGGCGCCAAGCTCGACCGAGACCTATTGCCCCTACAAGGGCGACGCCTCCTACTACAACATCGTGTTACCCGGCGGCGAGATCCTCGGCGACGCCGTCTGGACTTACCGCGCTCCCTATCCCGCAGTAGAGGCCATCGCCGAACGCGTCGCCTTCTAGGCAAGTCAGGTGATCACACGCCTGCCCGCGCATGTCACCGGCAGCCGGTGGCAGGACAACCGATCGGACGCCCCATAAGTCGGCGTCTCGGGCGCAGTGATACCCGGCAGGCACGCAACCAGTGACAAGACGATTCGTGTATCACTTTCGTGTATCACGAGCCGGGCTGACAGCATGGTCATGGTGAACCGTCTGAGCGGCTCAGTGAGCCCGTACCTGCAGCAGCACGCCGATAATCCGGTCGACTGGTACGAGTGGGGCGATGACGCTTTCGCCGCGGCGCGCGAGCGCGACGTGCCGATCCTGCTGAGCGTCGGCTACGCGGCGTGCCACTGGTGCCACGTGATGGCCCATGACTCGTTCGAGCGCGACGATGTTGCGGCGGTGATGAACGCGGGATTCGTCAACGTCAAGGTCGACCGCGAAGAACGCCCCGACGTCGACGCCGTCTACATGGATGCCACGGTCGCGCTCACCGGGCAAGGCGGCTGGCCGATGACCTGCCTGCTGACCCCGGACGGCAAGCCCTTCTATGCGGGCACCTTCTTCCCGCGCGACCAGTTCGTGCGGCTGCTCGAAGCCGCGGGCGAAGCGTGGCGCGCCAAGCGCAGCGAGGTGGTCGATGCCGGACAGCGCATCGCCGACGCGATGGCCACCGCCGGCGTCCCGGGCTTGAAGGGCGACGCCCCGGCCCCGGGCGCCGCTGACCTCGGCGAGGCCGCCGCAGGGCTCGTCAAGCAGTTCGACGCCGACAACGGCGGCTTCGGACAGGCCCCGAAGTTCCCGCCGTCGATGGTGCTCGAGTTCCTGCTGCGTCACCACGAGCGCACCGGCGACCCGGCCGCGCTCGCCATGACCGAGCAGACCCTCGACGCGATGGCGCGCGGCGGCATCTATGACCAGCTCGCCGGCGGATTCGCCCGCTACTCAGTCGACGCGCAGTGGGTCGTTCCGCATTTCGAAAAGATGCTCTACGACAATGCCCAGCTGCTGCGCGTGTACCTGCACTGGTGGCGGTTGCGCGGCGACGCGCTGGGCGAGCGGGTCGCCCGCGAGACGGCCGACTTCCTGCTCCGCGACCTCGGCACACCGGAAGGCGGTTTCGCCTCTGCCCTCGACGCCGACACGGACGGCGTCGAAGGACTCACCTACGTCTGGACGCCGGCACAGCTGGCCGACGCGCTCGGCGCCGACGCCGATGCGGCGACGGAGCTGTTCACGGTGACCCCAGCGGGCACGTTCGAGCACGGCACGTCAACCCTGCAGCTGCCGCGCGATCCCGAGGATTTCCGGTGGTACGAGGCGATTCGGGAGAAGCTGGGTCAGGTGCGGGCCGCACGTCCGCAACCCGGCCGCGACGACAAGGTCGTCGCTGCCTGGAACGGACTGGTCATCGCCGCGCTCGCCGAGGCCGGTGTGTTGCTGGACCGCCGCTACCTCGACGCGGCGCTCGCCTGTGCGCAGCTGATCCTCGACGTCCACGTCGTCGACGGACGGCTGCGGCGCACGTCGCGTGACGGCGTCGTCGGCGACGCGCTGGCGGTGGCCGAGGACTACGGCGACGTGGCCGAAGGCTTCCTTGCGCTGCATCAGGCGACCGGCGACGCGCGCTGGCTCGACGAGACCGCACGGCTGCTCGACGTCGCGGTCGCCCGGTTCCGCGCCGACGACGGCGGCTTCTTCGACACCGGCGACGACGCGGAAACCCTGGTGCGGCGGCCACGCGACGTCACCGACAACGCAGCGCCCTCGGGTTCCAGCGCGCTCGCCGCCGCCCTGCTCACCTATTCCGCGCTGGCCGGCTCGCCGGTTCACCGCACGTTCGCCGAGCAGGTCCTGGGCGTCGTCGCGACACCTGCGGTGCAACAGCCGAGGTTCTTCGGCTGGGTGCTCGCGAGCGCCGAGGCGCTCGTCGACGGACCGCTGCAGGTGGCGCTCGTGGGCGGCGATCAAGACCTCGAGACCGCGGCGTGGACAGCTCGTCCGGGCGGCGCCGTCGTCGTTGCCGGTGATCCGGACGCGCCCGGCATTCCGTTACTCGCGGGCCGCACGCTCGTCGGCGGCCGCGCCGCCGCCTACGTCTGTCGGGGCATGGTGTGCGACCTGCCTGTCACGACCGTCGCTGATCTGACCGGGCAGTTGACCGTCAAGAGGTAGCACGCGCGACGACGTTGACCAGCGTGTCACCGTCGCACTGCGGGATCTCCCGGATCGCCCACCGGCCCTCGAACGCACTCGACGCCCAGTCCGACTCCGCATCGTGCGGCTCGACCTCGCCGTTGTCCGCGCGGAACCCCTTGGCGGGCAGCTCGCTCTGCAGCGATTTGAGCACGGTCTTGAACGGGGTGGAGGTCACTCCGGTGACCACGATGCCTTCGTCGGCACCGCGCTCGTCGACCTTGTAGACGATCGTGCCCGACGGCAACGGGAAACCGGACGGAAATCCGGCAGGGAGGTCAACCTTCTTCGTCGCCGCGTCCTTCGTGCACACCGCGTTGGACACGTCGGCGCCATGGCTCCCGCCGGCGTCGGGATCACCGCCGGACGAACTGCACGCCGCAGTGGCGGCTACGAGAACGCAGGCGGCACCAGCCGCGACCGTACGGATCACGAAGTGACCTCTCGGTAGTCAGGGCAGGTGGACTGTCGTCGCCCGCTTGTTGTCGGCCTCGTTGTACTCGCGCACCTTGTTCAGCGGGTCGGCGACGACCGTGACGGTGTGTGAGCCCTTGCGGCCACTGGTGTTCCACGGAACCGTCACCGTCACGGCATCGCCGCCGTAAACGGTCTTGCCGACGGTTGTCTTGAGCAGCTTGCCGTCGACGAAGAAGCGCACCGGTGCAGTCGCCTTGGAGGTGCCTAGATTCCGCATGGTCGCCGACACCGACGACGCGCCGTTGCGGGCGATCTTCGGGGACACCTTGCTGATCGTGAGGTTTGCCTTCGGATCGTACTTGCTGAAGAGGGTCAGCCCGGTGGTCTGCTTGGCGATCGTGGCGTAGGCGTCGAAGTTGTTCTTCGTGCCGGTGACGCAGGCCTTCGTGCACCCGTCGGCGAACGCCACCTCGACCCGGCCCTTGCCATCGATCGTCGAGCCGATGAAGTCGAGCAGGTTCCGGTCGTTGCCGCAGGTGGTGCCGGCGGTGCAGATCGAACCGCGCTGCACCGGGTCGTGCGGGGTGTCGTTCACGGTCTTCCAGGTCTTGCCGCCGTCGTAGGTGAACGCGGTGTAGACGTACCAGACGCCGTGGAAGTTCGCCGCGTCCTGGTAGTTGCCGCCCGTCGTCGTGCCGATGAACGAGAACGCCGCGCGGTTGTCGTCACCGGCGATCATCGTCGGGAACACGACGTTCTTGATGCCGAGCGCCGAGCCGACATTGAAGTCCCGGCTGAAGGTCGCGCCCTTGTCGTGGCTCACCGCGACGTGCGCTCGGCCATCACCGTTTCCGTAACCGAAATACAGTGTGCCGTTCGAGCCGACGGCTGCGGCCGGGTCGCTGTCGCCCGGGATGCTGTTGGGGACGGGGTGGATGGTCCAGTTCTGCCCGTCGTCCGTCGAGGACACCACCGCCTGGTGCCCGTCGCAGCTCTTGTTCGGCAGGTACACCGTGCCGTCCGCAGCGACCTGGACGTGACCGTGCAGGCCGCCACAGTCCATCAGGCTGTAGACCGGGATGCCTGCGCCGAAGGTGACGCCGCCGTTACGCGACAGCGCACAGAACGCGGTCGCGATGTCCTGACTGCAGTAGTAGACGGCGCGCGGATAGGTATTCGCGACGTTGAGCGGGTCGCTCTTCACGAACGGGCCGCCACCGAAGGTCTGGTGGTCGACGCCGGACGGGATGCCGCCGCCTTGGCTCGGGCTCCAGGTCTTGCCCTGGTCGTCGGTGTAGCAGGTCAGCGAGTCGACGCCGGACAACTGCGACTCGAAGGTGCGGCCGGTCGCGCGGTCGGTGTAGAGGATCGGGTCGAGCGACTGCGTGCCGCCCTGCGGGCACCCGTTGGTCGCCGATGCGGACACGTCCGTCCAGGTAGCCCTCGCCGGCGTCACGGAGTCGTCGAAGCGCACCCGGTAGGTCGACAGGTACGACTGGTAGAAGCTCGAGCCCGTCTTGGCGTCGTAGCCGATCGAGGGTTCGCCGGCGCTGTGCGCGTTGGACATCGTTGACGGCGCGCCGTAATCGGTGAAGTTCGGGGCGGGCGCGGTGGAGCCGGGTGCGCCGTCGTTCGGCTTGGTCACCAATGATGCGGTGGCGGTGTAGCTGGAGCCGAGCGGCAGGAACGGCACGACCCGAACGGTGTAGACACCGCTGGTCGGCGCCATGACCACGGTCTCCGGGTCGGACGACGACGCTGCCGACGCGACGATGGCGCCGGCCTTGAGCACGTATACGTCGAAGTCCGCCGCGGTGTTGTCCCACTTGACCGAGATCTTCAAGTTCTTGGTGTCCCCGGTGCCGGCTGGTGTGGAGACGGTGAGCGCGTAGTCGTCGCACGAGTTCGGCGCGGTGCAGTCCGGATCGCCGACGTTGCCGCTGGGGTTCGGCGCCACGAACGGACCGCCCGTCCACGTCTTCGCCCCGCTCGCGGTGGTCAGGGTCCCAGAACTCGGCGCGGACCCGGTGGCGATGTCGTTGGCGCCGCTGACGGCCAGCGTCAGTCCGAGCGCGCCGGCGCTGATGACGGCGATGGCGCGGAACCGACGTCGGGGGGTGCGCATGACGTCGAGAACGAGCGGGGTCGGCATGCGGTTACGATTCCCCGCCCGTTCAGCAATTACACAGGCCGAGGCCTCAGATAGTCGGACCTTCGGCTCGCAATTTGTCCACTTCGGACATTGCGGTGCGCAAACTGGCCAGCCACTCGTCGGTGTGTTCCCCGACGAGGGTGACGCACCAGGCGAGCGCCTCGGACCGCGACCGGGCCACACCCGAGTCGACCAGGGTGTCGAGCACCCGCCGCTCGGCCTGGCGCAGGCGGGTCATCACCGGCACGGCCAGGTGGGTGAACACCGCCGAGGTCTCGCCGATCGACGCGCCCCAGGCGACCTTGCGGCCGTAGCGGGCCTCCGCCTCGTCCGCGATCGTCATGCGGGTCTCGCGGGTGTCCTCACGGAAGCGCTGGATGCGGCCTTCCGCGGCCGCCTCGCCCGCGCCCTCCGGCGGCGGCAGTTCGCCGGTCACGATGATCTCTTCGCGGTCGACGGTGACGGCCGGTGCCCCGACGAACCAATCGCTGGGCAGGCGCCCGGCGAACCATGCCGTGGCGTCCTCGGCAGATGGCAGGTCGGCCTGCTGCCAGCCGCCGGGACGTCCGAAGCCCCGACCGCCGCGTCCGCCGTGTCCGCGGTGCCCGTGCGGGCCACCGCGGCGATGGCGCCGTTCGGCGCCGGGGAATTCTGCTGCGTTTCTCATTACATATCTCCTTACAACCTCGCAATGATTACAACATTACACCGCAACAACGACGTGCGCACGCGGGTTGTTCAGGGACGGGCGGGACGTCGGGGGCGGGCTCAGCTGAAGACGGCGAGCCAGATGGCGACGTAGTGCGACACCGCGGCGACCAGCGTGCAGGCGTGAAACACCTCGTGGAAGCCGAACACCCCGGGGATCGGATTGGGGCGCTTGAGTGCGTAGACCACGCCGCCGATCGTGTACACCGCGCCGCCCAACAGGATCAGTACCAGCGCCGCCACGCCCGCGTTGTGCAGCAACTGCGGCATGACGAACACGGCCACCCAGCCGAGCGCGATGTAACACGGCACGGTCAACCAGCGCGGGGCCTGCGGCCAGGCGGTCTGCAGCGCGACTCCGAACAGCGCACCCGTCCACACGGTCACCAGCACCGCGACCGCGGCCGGGCGAGACAGGGTGAGTGCCGCGATCGGCGTGTACGTGCCCGCGATGAACACGAAGATCATCGAATGGTCGAGCCGCTTCATGATCCGGTGTGCGCGGGGGGACCAGCTCAGTCGGTGGTAGAGCGCGGACGTACCGAACAGCAGCGTCACGGTCGCCGCGTAGATCGACGTGGTCGCCGCCGCCGTAGCGCCGCGAAGCGCCGCAGCGACCGCGATCAACACCGCACCGCTCGCGATCGAGAAGGCAGCCGCGTACGTGTGCAGGAATCCGCGCAGTCGCGGCTTGAGTTCCGCGACGGTCGAGGCGAGGTTCGGGACGGGGTCCACGACCGACATATAGGTCAGGCTACGGGACCGTAGGTGCGGTCTCAGGGTCGCGCCGGTGACCGGGACTATCGTGACTTCGGTGGGTGTCCGGCAGGCGATTTACTCCGTCTACGAACGGCGGTTGCGTACGCATCTGAACGGGCTGCCGACCCCGCGCCACGTCGCGATCATGATCGACGGTAACCGCCGCTGGGCCCGCGCCGCCGGTTTCGAGGACGTGAGCAAGGGCCACGTCGCGGGCGCGCGGCACATCGCCAACCTGCTCACCTGGTGCCGTGAAGCCGGCGTCGACCACGTCACGATCTGGCTGCTGTCGACGGACAACCTGAACCGGCCGCAAACCGAGCTCGAGCCGCTGCTGCAGATCATCGCCGGCGTCGCCGAGGAACTGTCCGCCGACGGCACCCCGTGGCGCGTACACGTGATGGGATCACTCGACCTGCTGCCGAACGAGACCGCGGCCGCCCTCAAGGCGGCCGAGGAACGCACGTCCGAACGCGACGGGCTCACCGTCAACGTCGCGGTCGGCTACGGCGGCCGGCGCGAGATCGCCGACGCGGTGCGCTCGTTGCTGCAGGAGCACGCCGCCGCAGGCACGTCCATCGAGGAACTCGCCGAGGTCATCGACGTCGACCACATCGCCGAGCACCTCTACACCAAGGGCCAACCCGATCCGGACCTCGTGATCCGCACCTCGGGCGAGCAGCGGCTGTCCGGGTTCCTGCTCTGGCAGTCGGCGCACTCGGAGTTCTACTTCTGCGACGCGCTCTGGCCCGACTTCCGCAAGATCGACTTCATGCGGGCGCTGCGCGACTACGGCACGCGCCAGCGTCGGTACGGGAAGTAGATGCGCGCACTGGTCAGCGGCGAGTGGCTCGCCGACCACCTCGCCGAGGTCCGGGTCGTGGACGTGCGCTGGTACCTGGCCCGCCCCGGCGCGGGCCGGGCCGCCTACGCAGCCGGGCACATCCCGGGCGCGGTGTACCTCGACGTCGACGAGGACCTGTCCGACCCCGCCACCCCCGGGGACGGTCGACACCCGCTGCCCACACCCGAGCGCTTCGCGGCAGCCCTGGCGCGCGCGGGCATCGCGGCCGGCACGCCGGTCGTCGGCTATGACGACGCCGGCGGCTCGATCGCGGCCCGGCTGTGGTGGTTGCTGCACGTCCTCGGTGAACCTGTCGCGGTGCTGGACGGCGGCCTGGCCGCCTGGCCGGGTGAGCTGACTGCGCAGCCGCCGAGGGCCACACCCGTCGAGCGCGCGCCCGTCCCGTGGCCGGCGGAGCGGTTCCGCGAGGCCGATGATCTGGCTGGCGCGCAGCTGCTCGACGCCCGCACCGCCGAGCGGTACGCACACGGCGACCCGGCGATCGACCCGCGGCCGGGGCACATCCCCGGGGCGCGGAGCGCTCCGTGGCAGGACAACCTCGACGACACGGGCCGGTTCCGACCGGGCGACGCGCTACGCGCCCGCTACGGGGACGGGCGGTTCGTGGCCTATTGCGGGTCAGGGGTCACCGCTTGTCATGACCTGCTCGCATTGCACATAGCGGGAGTTTCGGACATCGCGCTGTACCCCGGATCGTGGTCGCAGTGGGGCGCCGACCCGTCCCGCCCGGCGCAGGCTGCGACGCCGGAAGCACCGCAAACATGACCGGGATGTGAATCCTCGGCGCGCCGTCACGGGGGGACTCGATCGCGCCCGTAGCGTCGTTCGCGGCGGCCGGGCCCGACCCGCCGCTAGGAGGTCCCGACACGGTGGTGTGCTCCAGCGACAGGGACCGGCCGGGTCCCGAGCACGCCCAGCGGGCCGACCGGATATCACCTTCGCGCGACGTGTTCCGCACCCGCGCTCGATTCCCGTACTGGAGCCATTCGTGACCGATCCCGCCGTCCGTAGCTTCGTCCTCGACACCTCGGTGCTGCTGTCCGACCCCGGCGCACTGGGCCGATTCGCCGAGCACGAGGTGATTCTCCCGCTGGTCGTGATCACCGAGCTGGAGGGCAAGCGGCACCACCCGGAACTGGGCTGGTTCGCGCGGCAGACCCTGCGCGTGCTCGACGATCTGCGGGTCAAGCACGGTCGGCTCGACGCGCCCGTCCCGGTCGGGGAGGGTGGCGGCACCCTGCACGTCGAGCTCAACCACTCCGACCTGTCCACGCTGCCGGCCGGATTCCGCGTGGACAGCAACGATTCGCGCATTCTCGCCGTCGCGCTCAACCTCGCCGCAGAAGGCCGCGACGTCACCCTCGTCACGAAGGACATGCCGCTGCGGGTGAAGGCGGCGTCGGTCGGTCTGCCCGCCGACGAGTACCACATGCATCCGGTCGCCGACTCGACCGGCTCCACCGGCATGTGCGAACTCGACGTCAGCGCCGAGACGATCGACCTGCTCTACGACGGCGACCCGCTCGACCTGGCCGACGAGACCGATTTCGCGGACGTCGCCACCGAGCCGTGCCACACCGGTCTGGTGCTGCATTCGGCGCGCGGCTCGGCGCTCGCGCGGATCACGCCGGACAAGAAGGTGCGCCTGGTGCGCGGCGACCGTGAGGCGTTCGGCCTACGCGGGCGTTCTGCCGAGCAGCGGGTGGCCCTCGACCTGCTGCTCGACCCCGAAATCGGGATCGTCTCGCTCGGTGGACGAGCGGGCACCGGCAAGTCGGCGCTCGCGCTGTGCGCCGGTCTCGAAGCGGTGCTGGAGCGTCGGCTGCACAAGCGCGTGGTCGTGTTCCGTCCGCTCTACGCCGTGGGCGGCCAGGAGCTCGGCTACCTGCCGGGCAGCGAGAACGAGAAGATGGCGCCCTGGGCACAGGCGGTCTTCGACACCCTCGGTGCGCTGGTGTCCTCCGACGTCATGGACGAGGTCGTCGACCGCGGCATGCTCGAGGTGCTGCCGCTGACCCACATCCGCGGCCGCTCGCTGCACGACTCGTTCGTGATCGTCGACGAGGCGCAGTCGCTCGAACGCAACGTGCTGTTGACCGTGCTCTCGCGCATCGGCGCGGGGTCGCGCGTCGTGCTGACCCACGACGTCGCGCAGCGTGACAACCTGCGGGTCGGCCGCCACGACGGCATCGCCGCCGTGATCGAGGCGCTGCAGGGCCACCCGCTGTTCGCGCACGTGACGCTGACCCGGTCGGAACGGTCGCCGATCGCTGCTCTGGTCACCGAAATGTTGGAGGACCTTCCGCTTTAGACTCGACTCGATGTAAATTCTTCGTTTGGCGGCGTCCCCGTGTCGCCGAATTGGAGGCGTGACGTGGGTCGCGCAAGGCTGGACGTGTGGGGCCGCGTGATCCGCGACCCGTACACACTGCTGCTCGGAGCGGCAGCGGCGGTGCAGTTGGCGCTCGGCTCGTCCAGCGAGGACGTGCTGCACCCGGCCTGGGCGTTCGCGGCACTCGGCCTGTTCGCGAGCGCTTGCGCGAGCGCGATCGCCGGCCGGGTTCGGGACAGCGCGCTACTGCAGACCTTCCCGCCGTTCGCATTGATCGTGGTCGGCGGGTTCTGGCGCGCAGCCAACGCCCCCGACCTGGCCGGCTTCGGCGGCCTGTGCGTCATCGCCGTGATCTGGCTCGGCTTCTACGGCACCCGGCAGCAGGTGTGGATCGCAGTCGGCGGCTCCGTTCTCGCGATGGTCGTGCCGCCGTTGTTCGTGGGTGAGTCGATCGTGGCCGACGACCTGCGCCGGGCGACGCTGACCGGCGCGGTGGCGATGCTGACCGGGCCGACCATCCGCTCGCTCGTCGAGCGGGGCGCGCAGTCGGCGCGGATGGTCAGCCTGCTCGAGCCGGCCGGACTGCGCTTCGATGCGGTGCTGCGTGCCGCCACCGGGCACCTGATCGTCGCCTGCGACCGCGACGGCACGATCCTCGAGTTCAACCAGGGCGCCGAGCGGCTGCTCGGGTACCGGGCCGACGAGGTCGTCGGCAAAACGACTCCGCTGCTCTTCCACGACCCGGAGGAGAACCGCGCCCGCGCCGCCGAAGTGGGCATCGAGCCCGGGTTCGACGTGTACGTCCAGGCCGCGTTGCGCGGCGAGATCGAGATCCGCGACTGGACCCTCGTGACCAAGGACGGCCGCCGGGTCGTCGTGTCGCTCTCGATCAACGGGATTCGCGACGCCGCCGGCACCGTCACGGGCTTCGTCGCCATCGGTACCGACGTGACCGCCTCGCGCGCGACCATGCAGACGTTGGCCTCGCAGCGTGAGATCTACCGGCTGCTGGTCGAGCACCTGCCGATGACCACCGTCGGTCTGCTCGACAGCAACCTGCGCTGCGTCACGATCGGCGGCCACTGGCTGGCGAAGATCGGTGCCGAGCCGGGCCGCTTCCGCGGCACGCCGGTCGAGGAGTTCTTCGTCGAGGCCGACCGCACCCGCGCTCGCGAGCTGTTCGAACGGGCCCGCACCGAGCCGGTCAATGTGCAGTGGGATCTCGCCGACGGCCGCTGGTACGACTTCACCGCGCTGCCGCTGGCCGGCCCGGACGGCGATCAGCTCGTCCTCGTGGTCGCGCGCGACATGGCCGAGCAGCGTCAGCGCGAGCGTGAACGCCAGCAGATGCATTCCGCGCTCACAATGAGCGACGCGACCTTCCGCGAAGCGTTCGAGGGCGCGCCGATCGGCATGGCGCTGATCTCGGTCGAGGACGACGCCGAGGAACAGTTCGAGCGGGTGAATCCCGCGTTCGCCGCGATCCTGGGCCGCCGACCCGAGGAGCTGGTCGGCGTGCGTGTCGTCGACGTCACCCATCCCGAGGACGCCGCGCTGCAACCGGACCTTCGCGACGACGCGCGGGCCCGCACCCTGCGCAAACGATTCATGCGCCCGTCCGGCCGTGCGGTGTGGGTCGAGGTCAGCTACGCGGTCGTGCGTGACGCCGACGGCAAGGCCTCGAAGGTCATCAAGCAGATCCAGGACATCCACACGATCAAGGAGTCCGAGCGGGCGCTGCTCGATGCCCTCGAGCAGCAGCGGGCCGCGACCGCAAGGCTGCGGGAGCTCGACCGGATCCGTACCGACCTCGTTGGCACCATCTCGCACGAGCTGCGCACCCCGCTCACCAGCATCCACGGTTATCTCGAGCTCTTGGGTGGCGAGTCGCTCACCGACGGCCAACAAGGCATGCTCGGTGTCGCCATCCGCAACACCGAGCGGCTCGGCGGTCTCGTCGACAACCTGCTCGTGCTGGTGCGCCTCGATTCCGTCGAGGAGGGGAACGCGTCCGGTTCGGACGACGTGGACATCGCCGCGACCGTGTCCTCCGCGATCGACACCGTTCGGCCGGAACTGGTCGAGCGCTGTCAGCAGCTGGCGGTGAATCTGCCGATCGAGCAGGCGGTGGTGCGCGGCGACTTCGATCAGCTCGACCGGGTGCTCGTGAACCTGCTCAGCAACGCCTCGAAGTACACGCCGCCCGGCGGACGGATCGACATCGACGTCAGCGTGAGAGGCGCGACGTTGCGCGTCGTCGTGGCCGACACCGGCATCGGAATCCCGGCCGACGAGGTCCAGCATCTGTTCACCCGGTTCTTCCGCGCCTCCACCGCGCGTGCGCACTCGATCAGCGGCAACGGCCTGGGGCTGGCGATCGTCAAGAGCATCGTCGAGCGGCACGGCGGTGACGTCAGTGTCGACTCCGATCTCGGCAAGGGTTCACGGTTCATCGTCTCGCTGCCGCTCGCGGTGCGTAGCGAGAGCGGTAGAGGGCTGAAGCGCGCCGCGAGCTGACGTGCCGCTGCGTAAGTCACACCGGCGCGCCCGCTCGCGGGGCGCCCGATAGCCTCTCTCGCTATGAGCACCGTCCCCGCCATTCGCCAGCGCATCGTCCTCGCCGACCTGGTCCCCGGAACGTGGGTGCGCGACGCGGTCCTCGTCCTGGCCGGTGCCGGGCTCACCGGATTGGCCGCCCAGGGGTCGTTCACGATCTCGGCGATCTCGCCCGTCCCGTTCACGCTGCAGACGCTGGCCGTGCTGGTCACCGGCGCGGCGCTCGGCTCGGTGCGCGGTTTGCTGTCGATCGGGCTGTACCTGCTCGCGGGCGTCGCCGGTGTGCCGTGGTTCGCCCACCACGAGAGCGGCTGGGGCGGCGCGTCATTCGGCTACATCATCGGGTTCGTGCTTGCCGCCGGCGTCGTCGGTGAGTTGGCTCGTCGCGGCAACGACCGCTCCGTGCTGTCCGCGATCGGATTGATGGCCATGGGCGAGGTCATCGTGCTGACGGTGGGCACTGTGTGGCTTGCCCACGACCTGCACGTCGGTTCGGCGAAGGCCATCGAGTACGGCGTGACGCCGTTCCTGGTGTGGGACGTGATCAAGCTCGTTGCCGCGGCGCTGCTGTTCCCCGCCGCCTGGAAGCTTGCCCGCCGCTAGATACCCGGCAGGCCGTCGATGCTCGCGGCGTTCTTCGCCGCGGCATACCCGACGAAGTACTCGGGCGCGCGCCGTTCCTGCGACAGGTCGAGCGTGTCGCGGTCGGCGACGTGCGACATCAGCGGCACGGCCCAACCACACGAGTCACTGATCCGCTCGAGATCGACGACAACGATCGAGCGCACTCCTTTGTCGCGCGTCTTCGCGAACCCCGCGCGCAACTCGTCGAAGCCGTGCTCGTCCGGACGTAGTGCGCGGCCACGCCCATGCAGCCGGACGATCTTCGGTGCGCCCTCGAACGCGCAGAACATGACCACGATCCTGCCGTTCTCACGCAGGTGGGCGACGGTCTCGATGCCGCTACCGAAGTAGTCGAGGTAACCTACCTGCCGCGGGCCGAGCACGGCGAACGTGCCGTCCATGCCCTTCGGCGACACGTTCACGTGGCCGTCGGCCGCGAGCGGTGCGGTCGCGACGAAGAACATCGGCTGAGCGGTTATCCAGCCGCGCAGCTTGTCGTCGATCTCGGGGTAGACCGCAGCCACGCCCTCAGCATCGCACGCGACGCGCCGCGGCTGTGCTTGATCATCGCCGACTTTTCCGTCACATATGGCCGCAACTCGGTGTCGATCAAGTCACGTCGCCCGGGCCGTCGGGTGGGCTACGCCTTCGGTCGCGTCATGGACAGGACGTCGAGCACCTCGTCCAGTTTGTCCTCGGACAGCGTGCCGGGCACGTGCCCGCGCTCGATGACGACCTCGCGGATCGTCTTGCGCTCCGCCAGCGCCTGCTTGGCGATCTTCGCCGCCTCGTCGTAGCCCACGTAGTGGTTCAGCGGCGTCACGATCGACGGCGACGACTCGGCGTACTCGCGGCAGCGTTCCTCGTTGGCGGTGATTCCCGCGACGCACCGATCGGCGAACACCCGCGACACGTTGGCCAGCAGCCGGACGGACTCGAGCAGGTTGCGCGCGATCACCGGCAGCATCACGTTCAGCTCGAAGTTGCCTGCCGCACCGCCCCACGCGACCGCGGCGTCGTTGCCGACGACCTGTGCCACCACCTGGCACACCGCCTCGCACAGCACCGGGTTGACCTTGCCCGGCATGATCGACGATCCCGGCTGCAGATCGGGCAGGAAGATCTCTTGCAGGCCGGTGCGCGGGCCCGAACCCATCCAGCGGATGTCGTTGCTGATCTTGTTCAGGCCCACCGCGATCGTGCGCAACACTCCGCTCGCCTCGACCAAGGCGTCGCGCGACCCCTGCGCCTCGAAGTGGTCGCGCGCCTCGATCAGCGGCAGGTCCATGTCCGCGGCGAGCTTCGCGATGACCTCTCCGGCGAGCCCGACCGGCGCATTGATGCCGGTGCCGACCGCGGTACCGCCGAGCGGCAGTTCGCCCACACGCGGCAACACCGCCTGCAACCGGTCGACTCCGTACCGCACCTGGGCCGCGTAGCCAGCGAACTCCTGCCCCAGGGTGACCGGCGTGGCGTCCATCAGGTGGGTGCGGCCGGACTTCACCACCGTGGCGAACTCGCCGGCCTTGGCCTCGAGCGCCCCGGCGAGCCGGCCGAGCGCGGGGATCAGGTCGACCGAGATCGCGCGAGTGGCGGCGATGTGGATCGCGGCGGGAAACTGGTCGTTCGAGGAGAACGGGTCGTTGACGTCGTCGTTCGGGTGGACAGAAACCGGACCAGCCGCGCTGAGCTTTTCACCGGCGAGCGTCGCGAGCACCTCATTGGTGTTCATGTTGGACGAGGTGCCCGAGCCGGTCTGGAAGACATCGATCGGGAACTCGGCGTCCCAATCGCCGCGCGCGACCTCGGCCGCCGCGGCGTGAATCGCCTCGGCCTTCGCAGGGTCGAGCATGCCTTTGTTGCCGCGCAGCGCGGCCGAGGCGCCCTTGATCGCGGCGAGCGCGCCGATGAGCTCGCGTTCGATGGGCCGGCCCGAGATCGGGAAGTTCTCGACGGCGCGCTGGGTCTGGGCGCGCCACTTCGCGGAGGCAGGCACCCGGACCTCGCCCATAGAGTCCTTCTCGATGCGGTATTCGATGCTCATCCGGGGTCCCTGCGAAAGTGCGGAGTGTTCTTTGCGGAGCAGTTTCGTGGGGTGAACCTCATGTCCCGAGCCTATGGCCTCGGGGCGGCCGCCGATTAGGACGAGGATTACTGCTGCTGCTGCGGATATTGCTGCTGCGGGTACTGCTGGTAGCCCGGCTGGCCCGGCTGCTGCTGGCCGTAGTACGGCTGGCCCTGCTGCTGCCCGTAGTAGGGCTGGCCCTGTTGCTGGCCGTAGTACTGCTGGTTGGGGTCGTACTGCTGCTGTCCGTAGCCCGGATACTGCTGGTACTGCTGTGCGTACTGCTGGTTCTGGTCGTACTGCTGCTGGGCCTGCTCGTTGGGCGGCTGTCCGTAGCCCAGCGAGGTCGCGGTCTGGCGCGCGCCCTCGTCGACCGGGACAGCGACCACGGCCGTGCCGTAGGCGCACAGCTCCGCGCCGTCCGAGCCGAGGTCTGTGCTGTCGAAGCGCAACCCGACGACGGCGTTGCCGCCCTTGGTGCGGGCGTGCTCGAGCATGCGCGAGATCACTTCGTTGCGGCTGTCGGCGAGCGCCGTCTCACCCTCGGCGCCCTGTGTCGGCCGCGCCCGCAGCGCGATACCGAACACCTCGCCGCACACACGCTGCACTTCCCAACCGGTGATCGCATCCGTGGTCACTACCAGCATGTCCCGCTCCCCATCACGAGTGCCTGTCGAAGTCCACTGCGGAGTATGCACGCAGCTTGCCGAGTTGGTGTAGTGAATCGAGCAACCGGATCGTGCCGGATTTCGACCGCATGACGATCGACTCGGTGTGCACCGAGTCTGCGTAGTAGCGCACGCCGCGCAGCAGTTCGCCGTCGGTGATGCCGGTGGCGCAGAAGAAGATGTCGTCGCCGCGGACAAGATCGTCGGTCACCAACACACGATCGAGGTCGTGGCCGGCGTCGATGGCCTTCTGGCGCTCCTCGTCGTCTCGTGGCCAGAGCTTCGCCTGCATCGCGCCACCCATGCAGCGCAACGCGGCGGCGGCGATGATCCCTTCCGGCGTGCCGCCGATGCCGAGCAACAGATCGACGCCGGTGCCGGGTCGCGCGGCCGAGATCGCCCCCGCGACATCGCCGTCGCTGATGAACCGGATCCGCGCGCCGGCGTCACGAACCTCCTGCACCAACTGCTCGTGCCGTGGCCGGTCGAGGATGCAGACCGTGACGTCCTCGGGGTTGCCGTGCTTGGCCTTGGCCACCCGGCGGATGTTGTCACCGACGGGTGCGTTGATGTCGATGACATCCGCGGCGTCGGAACCGGTGGCGATCTTGTCCATGTAGAAGACGGCGGACGGGTCGAACATGGCGCCGCGCTCGGCGACCGCGATCACCGCGACGGAGTTGGGCATGCCCTTGGCCATCAGCGTCGTGCCGTCGATCGGGTCGACCGCGACGTCGCACAGCGGGCCGGTGCCGTCGCCGACGTCCTCGCCGTTGTACAACATCGGCGCCTGGTCCTTCTCGCCCTCGCCGATCACGACCACGCCACGCATCGACACGGTGCCTATCAACGCGCGCATCGCGTCGACCGCGGCGCCGTCCCCGCCGTTCTTGTCACCCCGGCCGACCCATCGTCCGGCGGCCATCGCTGCGGCCTCGGTCACCCGGACGAGTTCGAGCGCGAGGTTGCGGTCGGGTGCCTGGCGGCCGACTGCCAGTTCCGGCGGTACGGCCGGGCCAGTGGCGCTGTCGGTCATGTGCGATGCCTCCTGCGGTCGTCGGGTTTTCATCCTTGCAGACCCGCGCGCCGCTCTCGCACCGTCGCCGGTGCGAATTCGCTACTCCTTGACCGCTCCGGACAGGATTCCGCGGATGAAGTGGCGCTGGAAGATGAGGCAGAGCACGACGACCGGCGCGGAGATCATGATGGCGGCCGCGGAGAGCAGATTGATGTGTACCAAGTACCGGCCGGAGAAGGCGCCGAGGCCCAGCGTGAGCGGCTGGTGTGCAGGATCGGAGACGAGGATCAGCGCCAGGAAGTAGTCGTTCCAGGTCCACAGGAAACTGAGCAGCACGAGCGTGATCACCTGCGGCCGGGCGATGGGCAGGTAGATGCGCCACAGCGCCGACCAGGAGTTGGCGCCGTCCATCTCCGCGGACTCGGCGACCGATCGCGGCACCGACCGGAACGCCGTGCTCATCCAGAATGCGCCGAAGCTCGCGCCCATCCCGATGTGGGCGAGGATGATTCCGCGGTAGGTGTCGGTGATGCCGTAGTCCTGGAAGTCGTAGTACAGCGGCACGATGAACGCTTCCATCGGGAGCATCAGGCCGAGCAACACCAGCGGGAACAGGAAGCGCTGGCCGAACACGCCGAGCACGCCGAAGGCGTAGCCGCTGAGGATCGCGATGAGCGTGCCGAGCGCGACCACGCTGCCTGTGATGATCAAGCTGGACTTCAGGTACTGACTGAAGCCGGCCTGGGTCCACGCGGCGCTGAAGTTCGACCAGCTCAGGTGACCGGCGTCGATGGCGCCGGTCGAGTTCGGGCTCAGCGCCTGCAGCAGCACCCAGCCGAGAGGGAACAGCACGCCGAACGCGACGAAGGCTAGGACGACGTAGTTGGCGATGCGTTCGCGGTTCGAGATCACCGGTCACGCTCCCCGGAGACCTTGACGATCACAAGCGTGATCAGCAGGGCGAGCACGGAAAGGATCACGCCGATCGCCGCGGCCGAACCGATGTCCGGGTTTGCGAAAGCACGCTCGTACAACACGATCGTCGGGGTCACCGTCGAGGTTCCCGGGCCGCCGCGCGTGGTGAGCCAGACGATGTCGAAGACCCTGATCGCGCCGACCAGCGTCAACGTGAGCACCACGGCGAGCGGTCCGCGCAGGCCGGGCAGCGTCACGGTGAAGAACTCGCGCACCGGCCCGGCGCCGTCCACCCGCGCCGCGTCGTAGAGCTCGGCGGGGATCGACTGCATGCCGGCGATGAACATCAAGGCGCACAGCCCGAACGCGCCCCACGTCCCGATCAGACCGAGGGCGGGCAACGCCCACGTGTACTCGCCGAGCCAGCCCTTGGCGAGGTGGCCCAGCCCGACCGCCTTGAGGACGTCGTTGATCGGGCCGTCCGGTGCGTAGATGCGCTTCCACACCACGGCGACGACCGCCGGAGTCAGCGTCTGCGGAATGAACACGACCGCCCGGAGCAGCCCGCCGGCCCGCACCCGACGGCTCGTGGTCAGGGCCGCGGTGAGCAGCCCCAGCACGATCGGGAGCAGCGAGAAGAACACGATGAACACCAAGGTGTGCTCACCCGCGGCCCGCAGCGTGGGGTCCTTGAAGAATCCGGTGTAGTTCGCCAGACCCGCCCAGGTCGCCGGGGTGACCCCGTTCCAATGGAAGAACGAGAGCCAGATACCCTGTCCGACCGGGACGAGCACGACGAGCGCGTAGATGATCAGCCCGGGTGCGAGATAGGCCAAGCCCAGCCAGGGCCGCCGACGTCCGGCGACCAGCGGCTTCCGGACCCGGCGGCGTGGGGGCGCCGCCGGGCTCGGGGTCTTGTCCTGCTCTCTATTGAGAGTGAGGCTCATGCCGGTCTCCTCATGGCCTGTATCAGGTCAGGAGATCGTCTTCCGGAACTTGTCGTCGTCGGCCTTGGCTGCGGAGACGACGCCTGACACATCGGTCTTACCCGCGAGAAGGTCCTGCATCTTCACCTCGATGGTCTGGAGCAAAGTGGGCGTGGCCCAGTCGAGGTACGGGACGGACGAGTCGTGCGAGGTGATCGCGTTGGCGTTCGCGACGTCGTCGGCGAACAGCGGGTCGGAACCGCTGGCCTTCACGTTCGGGTCGAGCATGGGGTCCGTCCCGAGGTTCGTCGCCATCTGCGCGGCGGCGGGGCTGGCGGCGAAGTCGAGGAACGCCGCGGCGGCGTCCGGGTGCGGGCACTTGGCCGAGACCGAGAAGTTGGTCGCGGAGGACATCGTCGCGACCGCGGGCTTGCCGTCGTTGCGCGGCATGACGAACGACCCGAACTGCTTGCTCTGGCCCGGCTTGAGCGGCAGCGAACCCGAGTAGTCGAAGTGGAACAGCGCCTTGCCGTCGACGAAGGCCTGCGCGGCGTCAGCACCGGGCACGGCACCGAAGTCGTTGGTGAAGTAGCCCTTCTTCGCCCAGTCCGACAGAGCGCTGACGGCCTGCGGGAAACCGGACTTCGAGTTGGACAGGCTCGCCGAACCGTGCGAGTAGATCAGGTTCGCGATGGTCTTCTGGTCGCCGAGCGCGTTCATCACGCTGTAGAGCGGAGTGGTCACCCCGACCTGCTCCACGTTGCCCATCGCGATCGGCGTGACCCCGCCGGCCTTCGCCTTCGCCAGGTCGGCCACGAAGTCCTTGTAGGTCTTCGGGACGTCACCGCCCAGGCGGTGCAGCAACGCGCGGTTGTAGTACACCTCGATCATCGAGGCGCGGGCGACCGGCATGCCGTATACCGACCCGGTTCCCATGGTCTTGCCGTCGGTGGAGAACTCGTGCTCGGCCAGGATCGACGCAGGCACCTTGGCCTTCCAGTTGTAAGCCTGGGCGTAGTGGTCCAGGTTCAGCACGAGGCCGCCCTGGACGAGCGTGCCGAGCGATTGCCACCCGTTGTTCGCCGGGACGATGTCCGGCGGCGTGTTCGAGCGGAGCTTCAGCGGCAGCGCCTGCATCACGTCGCCCCAGGACATCGAGGTCCGCTTGATCGTGATGTTCGGGTACTTCTTCTCGAACGCGGCGACGACCTGCTTCATCCAGGCGTTGTCGACCCCGCCGCTGAAGTAGTCGAGGACGTTGAGGGTGACGCTGCCGAGCTTGGCGGCGTTGGTCGACACCGCGCCGGTGGGCGCCGCGTTGTTCGCGGTGCCACTCGAGGAGGCACCCGGCGTGCATCCCGACAGTGCGATGCTCGTGGCGGCCGCGCATCCGACGATGCTTGCGAGCACTGAGGGCCTGCGTCGCAACATGTTCCGTTCTCCGTCTCTTCGGCAATCGTTGGCGCGAGTGTAGGCAGAACTAGACCAGTTAGTCCAGACACTGGACCAGATCCAGCCACGGCTTTACAGCGTTTGACGCCCTGCGACGGGCGGTCGCTGGTATTTTCGGCGCATGACGACCCGCGAGGCGGAGCCTGCCACCGCGGTGGGGGAGGCGTACCGGAAGCTCAGCGATTCCTTGCGTCGACGCACGTTCCCGCCCGGGACCCGGCTGCCCGGAGAGCGCGACCTGGCGATCTCCGTCGGGGTCAGCCGGGCCACCTTGCGCCAGGCGCTGGCCCGCCTCGCCGAAGAAGGCCAGTTGGACCGCTCGGCTCAACGTGGCTGGTTCGTGCCGCGGCAGGCGGTCGGCGAACCGCCGAGCACGTTGCAGAGCTTCTCCGAGATGGCGCGCTCGCGCGGGCTGACCCCCGGCGCGCGCGTACTGAGCCAGACCGTGCGCCCGGCCGGATTCGAGGAGGCGCGGCGACTGCACGTCGCGCCGGCCGCGAAGGTCGTCGAACTGCGCCGGCTGCGCACCATGGACGCCGTCCCGGTCTGCGTCGACACCAGCGTGGTCGTGCTGGCCCGGGTTCCCGAGCTCGCGGCCACCGACATGACCGACCGCTCGCTCTACGACACGATCGAGCAGATCTCGGACGTGCGGATCGCACGCAGTTCGTACACCGTGCGCGCCGACGCGTGCGACGAGACGACCGCGACGCTGCTCGAGATCAACCACGGCGCGCCGATCCTGATCGGCGACGAGGTCACCTACGACGTCTACGGCGCGGTGATCCTCGCCGGCACAATGTCTTACCGCGCCGACGCGTACCGGTTCGAGGCCGACCTCTATCGCCCGGCCTGATCAGCGCACTCGATCTCCCAGCAGCCCTGAAGCGGCGTGTCGAGCACGCTCGCGCCTACATGCACCTCGAACCGTCCGGGTTCCCACGCCCAGTCGTGCTCTGTGACCGACCAGTGCGCGAACCGGCTGCGCTCGACCGCGATCTCGGCAACGGCGGCGCGGCCGGCGTCGGCGTGCACCCGGGCGAAGCCGGCCAGCCAGCGGTGCGGACGTTCGACCGCCGACACCGGCCGGCTCAGGTAGAGCTGCACGAGCTGTGTGCCGGCCCGCTCACCGGTGTTGGTCAGCGTGACTCGCGCGCGCAGTCCGCCCGTCCGGATGGGCTCGAGCGCCAGGTCGTCGAAGCGCCACGTCGCGTAGCCCAGGCCGGAGCCGAACGGCAGGGCCGGCTCGAGACCGGCGCGCAGCCAGCCCCGGTAGCCGATGTGCACGCCCTCCGCGTAGCGAAGCCGGCCGCCCTCGGGGACGGGTGAGAGCACCGGCTCGTCGGTGGCTGCACCCGGCCAGCTCGTCGGCATCCGTCCGCCCGGCTCGACCGCGCCGGTGAGAACGTCGGCCAGCGCGTTGCCGGCCTCCTGTCCAGGGAACCACGTCAGCAACACCGCGCCCACCTCGTCCAGCCAGGGCAACTCGACCGGTGCCCCGCTGTTGACCACGACGACCGTGCGGGGATTGGCTGCGGCCACGGCCCGGACGAGATCGTCCTGCCGCCCGGGCAGCGCGAGCGATTCGCGGTCGAAGCCCTCGCTCTCGATCTGCTCGGTGGTACCGACGACGACCACGGCGACGTCGGCTTCTCTTGCGAGCGCTCCCGCGTGCGCGATTTCGTCGTCGTCCGACCGGCGCCTCGGCAGCGCACCCAGGGTCAGCATCGCGATCTGCCGCGACATCCCACCGGGCTTCAAGCGCACCTCCAGCCGCACCTGCTCGCCGGCCTTCATCGGCACGGGCTGCACGATCTCGCGCGGCGCCAGCAGCGCGGCCAGATGGTTGTCCGAGCTGGCGATGACCGCCCCGGCGAAGAACTCGACGCCGTCGAGGTGAGCGACCGCATCTCCCGCGGCGGCGAAGCCGAGGTGGTAGTCGCCGTCCTCGGGAGCGGTGAACACGCAGGCAGCCTCGACCTCGGCGATGTCGGCGACGTCCGCGTGCTGCATCCACAACAACTTGCCCGAGTCGCGGTGCTCGTCGCGGAACACCGCTCCGTCCGCGGCACGCAACCGCACCCGGACCCCGGGCGAGCCGTCGACGGGGTCGACCGCCTGCGCGCCGGTGAACGCGCGCAGCCGCTCGTCGATCACCGCGCCGTCCGTGGTCACGATCTCGACGGCGTCGCCGCACGCGGCCGTCAGCCCGTCGACCGGGGACACGGTGTACGGCGGCGACACCCACGCACTGCCGCCGCCCTGCACCCGGATGTGCCGGGCAGCCGGGCCGAGCACGGCCACCCGACGCAGCGTGCTGACCTCCAGCGGGAGCACGCCATCGTTGCGGACGAGGACCATGCCGGCGGCGGCCGCATGACGCAGCAGCGGCGCTGCGTCGATGGCGCTCGCCCTTCGTTCCCGCACCGGTGCCGCCTCGAGCGCGCCCACCCGTCCGGCGAGCAGCAGCAACCGGCGCAGCTTCGTGTCGATCACGGTTTCTGGCACTTCACCCGCGCGGACTGCGGCGACGAGCTTGCCGTCCGCCCACGGCGTGCTCGGCCCGGGCATGACGAGATCGGTC